>NZ_AZDT01000060.1 GCF_001434785.1 Levilactobacillus namurensis DSM 19117
CGGTGCCGGCAAAATGACTATTTATCTAAACCATGATGTCGAAATTGACTTTGAGGCACCTTTCAAGCGAGTCAAACGGTTAATGAGCGTCCTGCACTTAAAGTGTCAGAGTCGCGTTAAGAAACATCGGCGCACCAAACAGGCGGAGCAAGAATTACGAGACAATCTTTTAAACCAACAGTTTGATCAAGTTACTGAACCTAACCAAGTGTG
>NZ_AZDT01000061.1 GCF_001434785.1 Levilactobacillus namurensis DSM 19117
CCGAGAGGACGGCCAGACAAGGCTCAGCCGTGAAATTTTCCTTGGTGAGCGTTCCTCAGCTCACTTAGGAAAAGGCCCAGCTTCGAGACCGCTTTGTGGCTCGAAGTGGTGCCCACGGCGTTCCAGCCTTGTCTGGCCGTCCGGTAAGGCGGACGACCATCACGGCGATAATTGCTTTATCATGACAGACTCGAAGTCCAGCGGGGGCTGTCCGATTTCCAGAGCCACACACGTCACGGCAATTCAAAAAGCCTAGGCAAAACGCCCAGGCTTTTTTCGTGCTATCTTAATTTTGGGTCGGTGCGTCCAACAGCTCGCGCTTCAACGCCATCATGGTCACAAAGTCATCGGTGAAGATGCCGGCCACGTGGTCCTGGAAGAGTCGCTTGGCTTGCCGCACACTATCGACGGTCCAGATCCGTTCCACCACGGGAACGCCATCTTGGTAATGACTCAGGTGTAGGCCCGCCAAGTGTTCCTGCCGGACAAAATCGACGGGGTCCTTGACCCGTTTATCCGTCAACCAACAATACAACTCATCCGGTGCTAAGGCCTGACAACGCTTAATGGTCGGCAGGTGGAACGACGAGAAGATGACCGGATGCCGTAACGGCGTCGCGTGCACCATCCCCATCACGATGCGCTCGATATTGGGATACTGAATCTTATCCGTCTTGAACTCCAAGTTCAACTGCACCTCTTGGTTCGCCACTAACTTCAAAAACTCCGCTAGTGTGGGCACGGGATCCCCGTTTGCCAGCTTGAATTGCCGAAGCTCCGCTAACGTGTAATCCTGGATGTACCCCTTGCCATCAGTGGTGCGGTTGATCTTTTCGTCGTGCATGATGACCGGTACGCTGTCCTTGGTCAGGTGCACATCGAACTCTAAGCCTTCAATCTGGTGCTCGACCGCGTAGGTGAAGCCGGCCAAAGAGTTCTCCGGGAATTTTGCCGGATACCCGCGGTGCCCAAAAACCATCGTTTGCTTGACCATGTTATGTCCCCTTCCCGACATCTTGTCGGTTATTTACGCCTAGTGTAGCGCTTCTCGGGCAGAAATGCCGAGTATTTCATCACGCTACCTTCCAGAATACGCCGGCATGGTACGGGAACCCTTATGATTGGGTAAATCTTCTGTAAAAATTACTTGCCCCACACGTCGGTGGCAATCTGCTTGACCAGCTTCAACTTGGCCCATTGCTGGTCTTCCGTTAACTGATTGCCTTCTTCGGTCGACGCGAAGCCGCATTGCGTGGAGAGGGCCAGGTTCTCCAGCGGTACGAACTCGCTGGCCTGCTTGATTCGGGCCTTGATGTCGTCCGAATTCTCCAGTTCGGGGAACTTCGACGTAATCAACCCCAGAACGATGCGCTTGTGGGTGTCGTGATTCCAGATGCGCTTCAGTGGTGTAAAGTCACCGGCCCGGTCGCTATCGTATTCCAAGAACAGGCCGTCATAATGCAGTTGTCCCAGGTAATCGGCGATATCGTCGTAGCTCCCGGAGAACAGGTAAGTGGACTTGAAGTTCCCCCGGCAGACGTGGGTGGTCACGGTCAGGTCATCCGGTAACCCAGCTAAGACCTGGTTGATAACCCGTACAGCGTCCTGGGCCAACTTCACGTACTTGGCGTGTTGGTCGGGCTGGTCGGCGGTCGCGTTGAGCTGACTGATCAGAAAGGCCCAGGTGGTGTCATCCAGTTGGAGGTAGCGGCAGCCCAAGTCGTAGAAGTGCTGGATGGTCTGGTGGTAAGCTTGGGCTAAATCATCTAAGTATGCGTCCCAGGTCTCGTAGAACTGGTGCCAGTTATCACTCCGGTTGTCCCGGAACAACATGGTCGGAGACGGGATTGTTTGCTTAACGGCGATGCCGGCTGGTACCAACGTTTGAAGGTAGCTGAAGGTCGCGAAGAACGGGTGGTCCGGGTTGTAGGCAATTTTACCCACCAGGTCTGCGTTGTCGGTCCGGGTCTTGCTCCCGTGGAACTTGTAGCTTTGATGGTAATCGTAATGTCCCACACCGTTCAGGCCCCAGAGGAAGTCCAGGTGCCACCAACTGCGGTTGAACTCTCCGTCAGTCACCGCTTTCAAGCCTAAGTTCAGTTCTTCGTTGACTACGCGCTTGGTTTCATCGTGTTGAATCGCCGCCAGTTCATCGGCATCGATTAAGCCCTTTGCGAAACGGGCCCGGGCCTGTTTCAGTGCTTGGGGCCGCAGTAAGCTGCCGACCACGTCATAACGGTAAGGATAGGTCACTGATTCTGTCTTGGTATTCGTCATCGTTCAAATTCCTCCTCAAAAGTCATCCCCTAAGGGTCTATCATGGTCGGGCCCAGAAAAAAACGCGCCCGTCCCAGAACGAAAATATCGTTCTAGGGACGAGCGCGTCGTTGTACCACCCTAATTCACTACCGTCAGGTGACCGGTAGCCTCAACAGTACCGCAAAGCGATACCTGGGAAAGTAACGGTTCCTACCGACCAAGCAGCGTTAACCGCTTGATAGCATTTAAGAGGTCATCTTCATGTTACCGTTACCGACCCGGTTCCACCATGGGGGCTCGCTTAACGGACGGGCAAACACTACTCTTCTCCTAGCCATTTATGACAGATCACTTAGAAATTAAGGGTAATGTTAGGCGTGATTCACGGAATTGTCAAGTCGCCCGCGCATTTTTCTGCCCGGGAGGGGGCAACATGTGACGATCATTCGCCTTACCGGACGGCCAGACAAGGCTGGAACGCCGTGGGCACAACTTGAAGCCCAGAAAGCAGGTCTTCAAGCTTGGCCTTTTCCTAGGCGAGCTAAGGAACGCTCACCAAGGAAAATGTCACGGCTGAGCCTCGTCTGGCCGTCCTCTCGGCTTACGGTAGCGCCAGCCCAACAATAGTTGGCCGCTCCGAAGGCCTTGAGTTTCTAGTTATGGCTAACCTTTCAATTAGTTTTCGGACAGTACCCTAGAGCAACTGAGAAACGCTACCTAAATCAGGCTTCACGGCCCCACAGTAGCACTAGCCTGGTCAACTGCATCATTAATTGTCGCGCACCACCAGGAGGTCTCGCCAGCCGATAGGGCCCAGCCAGTGACATTAGCGTTAGGCCAGTGGTTCTCTGGCCTTAGGCTAAGGCCGAGCTTTGAGATTCGCGATCTTGGCGAAGCTCAAAGTCGTGCCCACTGGCGTCACGGCCCTGCCAATCGGCTGGCGGGACCGGACCATAACACCCGGCCGTTATTTGGTGAAATCAACCACCATTCGGCCTTCGATCTTGCCAGCCTTCATTTCGTCGATGATGTCGTTTAGGTCTTCCAGTTTGCGGGTCGCCACGATTGGTTTCACGTCACCTTCCGCCGTTAACTGAAAGGCTTCGGCTAAGTCTTGCCGCGTGCCAACTAATGACCCGGCGATTTGGATGCCGTCCAAGACCACTTTCACGATGGAGACTTCCATGGCCCCTTTAGGCAACCCTACAGCAACCACACGCGCCCCGGCCCGAACGGAGTCGATGGCTTGGTCGAAGGCAATTTGAGAGACTGCCGTGACCACGGAAGCGTGGGCGCCCCCGATTTGTTCTTGAACCCAGGCACCCGAATCGGCCGTCTTGGAGTTAAAGGTCAGGTCGGCCCCCAACTTCTTAGCCGTTTCCAGCTTGTCATCGTTGATGTCGATGGCGATCACGTGGGCTTTGAAGACGTTCTTTGCCCACTGCACGGCTAAGTTCCCTAAGCCACCGCAACCGTAAATCGTGACCCATTCGCCGGGGTGCAGGTTGGCGGTCTTTAAGGCCTTGTAAGTGGTAACGCCGGCACAGGTGATGGAGCTGGCTTCGACTGGGTCCAGGTCATCGGGGACCTTGACCGCGTAGTTGGCTTTCACGATGACCTGTTCGGCCATGGCACCATCTACGTTAAATCCAGCATTTTCCACGTTGCGGCATAGCGTTTCCCGCCCAGTCAGGCAGTATTCACAGTGGCCACAGCCCGCGAAGAACCA
The DNA here is from genome assembly GCF_001434785.1 of Levilactobacillus namurensis DSM 19117. GTDB lineage: Bacteria > Bacillota > Bacilli > Lactobacillales > Lactobacillaceae > Levilactobacillus > Levilactobacillus namurensis. The sequence continues at coordinate 3,989 of NZ_AZDT01000061.1, forward strand.
GGCGATGGAGACCCGGTCACCGACTTTTAAGTTCGTGACGTCGGCGCCAATTTCCTTGACCCGACCGACCCCTTCATGACCGATGATCCGGCCAGCAGTGTTCCCGAAGTCGCCTTGTGCGACGTGCAGGTCCGTGTGACATAACCCACAATACTCAACGTCCACTAACGCTTCGTTCGCCTTAATGTCCCGTAACTGAACATCCTTAATGTCAACGTAGCCATCTAAAGAATCCCGAACAACTGCTGCTTTCATGATAAAAACTCCCTTTTCGTGGTTTCTCTTCCTGTGCTAGCAGGTATACTCACAGTATATGTAAGCGCTTACAACACGTCAATACCAAGTTTTCAAGAATTTAAAAAAGTTTGTGAAAAATTATCTCCTTTCATTTTAATCTGCGCATAAGAAAGGAAAGATACCCTTTTCAGCGTTTTCTGAAAACTTATTTCGGAACTCTTCACACCGTTAACAGCATGAATAATCGTCATCTATTAAAATTACGAAGTCTGTACCTTGACCCTCAAAAAGAAAAGTGCTGTAATCGAGTTAAGTCGTTTGAGGCGTTTTCACGCCTCCGGGGACATCAAAAACGAGGTGGACGAAGAATAATGGATGAAGTCGTTGAAACGTTGCGTGATATCATCAAACTTGATACCGTCAATGGCAACGAAAAAGTAGTGGCCGATTACATCGCGAACTTATTACAAGAACACGGCATTGCTAGCAAACAAATCGCGTACACGCCCGAACGGGTCAGTCTGGTGGCCGAAATCGGTGACGGTAACGGTCCCGTGATCGGTTTTGACGGTCACGAAGACATCGTCGCGCTGGGCGACAGCAGTAAGTGGCAAGTCGACGCCCTATCAGCCGCCGTTAAAGATGGTAAGCTGTTCGGTCGGGGCGCGGCCGACATGAAGTCGGGACTGATGGCCGGTGTCTGGGCCATGATTCACTTGAAGGAATCCGGGGTGCCACTCCGGGGAACCCTGCGGCTAATGGCCACAGTCGGTGAAGAACTGGGCCAATACGGTGCTCGGCAACTCGCCGAAGCCGGCTACGCTAAGGACCTAGATGCGTTGATTGTGGGGGAACCCAGCGGCGCAGACAAACGCCTGTTAGCCCAACCGCAGATTCAGCAGATGCTCCAAATCGACGCGGCCGGTGCCCAAAAGTTAGCGGACGCCAACCACACCGACGAACAACACTTCATCGAGCTGGCGCATAAGGGCTCGTTGACCTACATGATCCACTCCCGCGGGGTCGCCGCGCACAGTTCTATGCCCGAAATCGGGAAGAACGCCATCGGCCCGCTGGTTGCCTTCTACCAGAAGCAAGAAGCCTACTTCGCGACGCTGACCAAGTACCGTAACCCGGTCTTAGGGCCCATCACGCCGGTGGTCACCATGATCAAGGGGGGCGAGCAGATCAACACAGTTCCCGCTAGTGCGGAATTAGCCGTCAAGATTCGGACCATCCCCGAACTGTCGAACGCCACCATCACCCAAGCTGTCCAACAAATCATTGCGGACCTAAACGCTCAAGGTGCCGAACTGTCCTTCGAACTGATCAGTGACTTTACGCCGATGCACACCGCCGAAGACCGACCCCTGATTCAGGCCGCCGACGTTATCGGCCGCGCCGTACTGGAACAAGCCCTTCCTAAGATTGGGGTCTCCGGCGGGACCGACGCCTCCTCCTTCTTGGCGGTCAATCCCGACATCGACGTGGTGGTCTTCGGACCCGGTAACATTACGGCTCACCAGGTCAACGAATACCTGGACCTCGACATGTACCACCGCTTCATCAAAATCTACGAACGCATGATTACGCGGCTGCTTTCCTAGTCGTAGAAAGGACCTTATAAACTCTTGAAACCAAATTCTGACTTACACCAACATAATCACCCCACCACGGAGGATGAGTTCGAAGAAGAACTCGACGCCGTGGAGACCAAGGCCAACAACGAACTCCAGCTTTACGCCGTCTGGGGTGTGATCACCGTGGTCTTCAACGTGGTCTTGTTCTACCTGCTGTACCACACGTTCGGCGTGGAATACCAGATTGCCAACCTGATTGACTGGTTCTTCAGCGTCCTGTTCGCCTTCATCGTAAACAAGTTCTTCGTCTTCAAACACAAGACCGAGAGCCTCTTCAAGGAACTGACCACCTTCTACGGCACCCGGGTGGCGACCTACCTGATCGAATTCGTAATCTTATGGATCGGAATCTCCTTACTGGGCGCCAACGGGACCATCACCAAGGTCTTAGGCCACGGAATCGCGATTGCCGTCAACTACATCTTGTCGAAGCTCTTCGTCTTCAAGAAGCCCGCAACCAACGATTCTGAAACGCCTGCGGCTTAAACTAAACACCACTTAACCACGAAAAATCCCCAGCAAGTCGCTGAACTTGCTGGGGATTTTTGGCGGTCAACTCGGCGCATCGGTCAACGTCCAGGTAATGGTGCCGCGGTAGGTGCCGGTTGGGGTGCCACCATCTACTTCTAGCAACACACCGGTACGGTCGGTCCATCCCGCGACGACGTTGGTGACCCCGTCAGCCACCTGGTCATCGGTTCGATGGGTCAGGATTGGCGTTGGACTGGTATTCAGGGGGGTCGTACCAGTGGCCGTCACGTTGACCGGTCCGCCAGCTAATCGGTGCCCCGCAGCGTCGGTAAACGGCGTGGCCTGGGCATCCAAAGTCCACTGTTTCCCGGTTCCCCGGGTATCTTGGACCACGATCTGCCAGCCAGCTCGGCGCTGGACCAGCTGATTCTGGCCGGAAAATCGTCCGGGCTCAAACCCGCTAGCCGTGTTGAGCATCAGGAACTGCAGGCTCCCCGGTACCGTGACGGTCACGGTGACCGGCGCCGACCGGCGGGTTCCCTTAGCCGTGGTCGCGGTCAGCTGCAACCGGTTGGGGCCGATACGCAACTGATCCGCTTGGAGACGGACTTTGAACGTCCCCGTGGGCGCTACCGTGACTGCTGGGCGGGTCAAGCCGTTCAGTGTCGTCCGAAGCACTACTGCGGGGTGGGACGCGTCCGCCCAATCACGGACCCGCCCCGTCACCATGGTCCCCTGGCGACTAGGCAACTGGACCTGCTGGCCGCTGGTCACGGCCAGGGTCAACGCGTGCTTCGCCGCAACCGTGAAATCAGGTGTGGTGACCCTGGTGACGCCCAGATTCGAGGTCAAACGACTAGTGGTTGCGGCCACCTTCTGGGTGGTGGGGACTGCGGCAATTCGTCCGGTCAAGCGCAACTCGACCGGCGTCTGGTGCGGATCCAGTCTCCGTTTAAGCGCCACGGGGAGGGCCGCTTGTCGAAGTTCTTGGGAACTCAGCGCGCTAGTCTGGCCGTTCGCAGCGACCCACTGACCGCGTGTTAGCCGCAAGTCAGCCGGTAACTGCAACTGGCCGGCAATGGCGGCCCAGGTCGCCCGCGGGTTCCGGTTCGCCAGCCGCAGAGTTAAGCTGACCCGGTCACCCGCGTTGACCGAACTGCCGGTGGTCACTGCGCGTTGTTGCGTCAGGTCCGTCAATCGCGTCACCGCACTGGTCTGTGCCGCCGCTGGGGTCTGGTCCACGACCACCAGCGTCGTGGTATCTTGCCGGTTCGTAGTAGCCGTCAATCCCCAACGGACGTGCCCCGTGTGGTGCGGATCGATGGCTTGGCGATCAAGCGGTACCGTCCGGCTCACACCTGGTTGGGACGCTGCCGTGGCGGGATTGCGATCATCATAGGTAGTGGTCATGGTCCCCGCTTGCGCGTTCCAGGTCAACGTGAGGTGGTGCCACCGCCCATCCGCTAGGTCGTTGACTGCATTCAGGGTCTTGGGGACCAGCGCATAGGCGTTACGTTCCGGCGTCAGCCAGCCACTCAAGAGGCCACCGGCGCGCAACCGCCGGTAGGTGCTAGCCAGAGCGGGATACAGGGTCGCCAAATGCTGGCCAGTACCCGTTAATGCGGTAAAGGCGTTGGCGGCTCCTGGCTGAGCAGTCGTTGCTACGCTGGCCGGGATCACACCGAACGCCCAACTCCGCTGAATCGCCGTTTGACTTAACTTCTGCGCGGAAGCCTGGTTAGGATTGGTATCCGTTGCCAAGACACCCAGGGTCTCACCGACCACCTGCGACCCCATGGCCGGCATCGCGGCCGTTCCTCGGCGGTCGTTCTGTAAGACCACCGCCAGGCCGTCACTGCCCGCCTGGTGCCGGGTACCTAAGTTGACCCAGACCCCAATCGTCTGATTCCGCCGCAGGTCCAAGGCCGCTGATGGCGTTGACCACGCCGCGCCGAATTGCGACGGTCCCGTGGTCAGCGCAATGGCCGAACCATCTGGCGTGGTCACAATTCGCGCGTGACTCATGGTCTCCGGTGCGGGGGCAATCGCCGCCGATGACCGGGCTAGAGAAATACCCGTTGGCGCAGTCGTCACAGGCGCCTGATCAGCCGCCTGGGCTGCGGTACCGGCACCTAACCCCAGCCCCATCATCAACGTGATGACACTCATGCTCAACCATCGTTTGCTCACAGAATCTCCCCCTTTGTGGTTACTGCCGTTGCGTCCGTGCTTGGTGATTGCGGTACAGCAGGTAAGCAATCAAAGCCAACAACAAGGCGATGATAGCGGCCAACAAGAGGTATAACCAGTTGTTCGGCTTGGTCGGATTGGTCGGTCCTAGCTTCCGCAACTCCCGCGACGTAATCGTGAAGTTCCGGACGAAGTGCCAGGTCTGACCATCACCGTGGGCCGTCAACTCCAAAGTATAGGGCCCCGCCTTTAGATTGTGATTGCCCCAAGGTAACCCGAAGTTGAAGTTACTGTTGGGCGCCATTCCCAAGGGCTTCTGATTCTGTTGCAAGATGGGCCGTAAGCCGTTACGGGCCTTGACACTAGCCTGAACGGACATCCCCGATAGAATACCAGGTTCAAAGTTCTGCAGGTTGGCCGTAACCAAGTTCTGCCGGTCGACCTGAGCCACGCCGACCCGATTCATTCGCAGATTAGGCGTGACGTTATGCGGGCTTTCCCGCAACCGAATACTGACGGCGTAGGCGAAGATGTCCCGCAGACGAATCTTAGCCTTGGTCTGCTTGACCTGTTGCGGCTGGGCTTGAATCACATAGATGCCTCCCAGCACACAGCCCCGTAGGCGTTGTGCCGGCATCTGGTAAGTCACCTTAACGGGCACACGACCATTAGCTGGCACCGTAATGGTCTGTTGTCGCTTAGCGAACAGGTCCCGCATCTTGACCTTCAGCGATGGGTCCAGTTGGGGATCGTACTGACTGTAATCAATGATCCCGTTAGAATTAGTCACCGCCTGAGTCACATGTACGTTAAACTTCTGGGGCCGATCAGTCTGGTTATGCACGATGACTTCCAACATTTGTTGCGCGTTGGGGTGCGTCCGTAACGCAAAGTACCCCACAGTCTTATCGTCTTGGTTCTTCGGCTTGACCACTTGCACCGTATACCCAACGGCCGCGGCGTGCGCGGGCACCTCCGTTACGAGCCCACCGACGAGTAGTGCGCCCAGTACCAAGAGTCCTTGCCAAAATTTTCGCATATTAAGTTTCCCCCAAACTAAATATGACCATTGTCTAAAAAAAGCCGGTGTCACCGTAGCGACACCGACTCATGATGCCTTCGCACCGTTGACCGGTCGACGAAGCGCATCCGTATTCCACAACTACCTATTATTGAGCCGTGTCACCCAACGTAAAGGTCAAGTTAGACGTGTAAGTCCCGGGCAATTGCCCAGCAGGTACGGCTAATGTGACATCCGCCAGATCTAAGTCGGCATCAAAGACCCCTAGACCACCATTAACTGGTGCATCCAGTAACAGCGAGTTGGTGCCATCACCCTTTAAGGTTACCGCACTGGCCACTGGTGCTGCCGAAGGGTTACCAGTGTTCGCCGCAGCGACCTCTGGCGCACCCAGCGATAAGACGGCACCGCCCAGTGTGTTCCCTGCCGCATTGGTGAAGGCGGAGTTAGCAACTTGGACGTTATACCCGCTGCCGAGCCCTTGGTTCGAGACTTCTACCGGGTTATCTGCACTAGTTGCCGTGTAGCTTTCATTCGACTTGGTGTTTGGGGTGATTGCCCCAGCAAAGCCAATACTTGGTGCTGAATCCAAAGAAATCGAGGCATCAGTTGGGTTCGTGAAGGTTTCACTCGCCGTGGTGCTTTGACTGGTCGTTGGTGTCGACGACGAACTCGTTGTCGTCGTGGTGTCCGCCAAAGCAGGCACTGCCAGACCACTAAGACCTAAAACTAGAGCCGCTGCTCCGGTCAATAAAATTGTACGTAAACGACGCTTCATAGAAGTTCACTCCTTTATATCATTTAGGATCAAGTAGCCGCAACCAGTCGCCATTCACGTAATTGCCAGTCACTGTTGCTTGAGCGTCCCACCAGGTCACCGCCCTCTTGCGCTAACCGGTGGTTCAACTTAAATAGTAATCATAAGACGCCAAAAGACCAGCCAATGGCTGGTCTTTCGTATCGAGTTGCTCAATCTTCAAAGTCGCTGACGGTTAAGGCCTGCAGGTCGTTTAACCAGCGATAGGCCGGACTGCCCTCAGGCGCCGTTACGGCAAACCCCAAGGGGCCGAAGAGGGTGGCCACCGCCGACCACTTAATTTGCTGGTTGGATAAGAAACTAGCAACCAGTTGCATAAGCTGTTGATTAGTGATGGGGGTTGCCATCACCGTTAGTAAGTTGACCGCCAATTGCTGGGCAATCATCTGGGTAATGGCCGGAGCCGCCAGTGGGTCAATGATTTGCCGTCTAGGCGTGACCGGCACGGCTGGTCCCTCCTTGCGGAAGAAGTGCTGCCACTGGACAAACTGCGTGGCGAGAACCGCGTAAAATTGCCACGGGACTTGATTACCAATCCGCTTCAACGTTGGTGGGGTCAACGCCGTCAACGACCACTGCACCTGTTGCGGACCAGCGGCCTGCGCGGTGGTCAACCATTCACTAAAGAAGCGTTGCATGGTGGCATCCACCAAGGGCGTGACCTGTGCTCCCTGCGTCAGGTGGTAACGCCCCAAGAGGAAGTCAGGAACCTGCTCCCAGGGAATCGTGTTGCCCCCCTGTTGCTGCTTGCGCCGGTTGAACTGCCGCAACTGCTTGATCCGACTTGATTTTGCAAATTTTCCTGGACGACTCACAGTATCTGCCCCCTATTTCTAAACCTGCAAGATGCCTTAGTCCTTAGTAGCCTCGCGTGGCTGGTACTTCCGGAAGTAAATCACCGTCATCACCGCCAAGAAGACCACTCCAACAATGATCGAGATCCGCGTCTCGGGATTCAAGAACATGAATAAGAGCGTGACACACAAGAAGGCCAACGTAATGTAGTTGGACCACGGCGAGAACGGCATGGTGAACGGATGGTCCGCCATCTTCGCCGCATTCTGCTTCCGGAACTCGATCTCACTGACCAGAATCACGAACCAGGGCACCATCCCTGGTAAGACACTGGAACTGTAGACCATCACGAAGATCTGACTGGCATCCTTGAAGTACATGGGTAAGACCACGTTCAAGACCACCCCGATCGCGATCCCTAAAGAAATCGCGAGTACGGAATAAAACGGAACACCGTGGCGGTTCAACAGGGTCATCTTCTTGGGGAGTTGACCGTTCTCAGCCAAGGTGAAAGTCATCCGGCTGGCACTGTAGATCCCGGAATTGGACCCGGACAGCGCGGCGGTGATCACCACGAAGTTGATGATGGAGGCCGCGGCGGTGATCCCAATCTTGGCGAACGTCTGTACGAACGGTGAGCCTAATTGGTTCAGCTTATCCCACGGGTAGATGCTGACGATCACGAAGATCGCCCCCACGTAGAAAATCAGGATCCGGGCAACGGTCGATTGAATCGCCGCCACTAAGGTGTGTTGCGGGTTCTCGGCTTCTCCGGCCGTGACCCCAATCAACTCGATGCCTTGATACGACGCCAGCACGATGGCTAACGCGTAGATGAACCCTTTGGCCCCACCGGTGAAGAACCCGCCGTTGGCCCAGAGGTTACTGATGCCGACCGCGTGGCCCCCGTTCCCGAAGCCAAACAAAATCACGCCTAAACCGGCGATAATCATCAAGATGATCGTGACCACCTTGATCAACGCGAACCAGAATTCCAATTCCCCGAACATTTTTACGGAGATCAGGTTCGCGATACACAGGAAGGTAATGGCGATCAGGCCGGGAATCCAATCCGGCAGGTTGGGCCACCAAAAGCGGAAATAGCCGCCTAACGCGATCATTTCACTCATCCCCACCACAATGAATTGGAACACATTGCTCCAAGCCGTGAGGTATCCAAATACCGGGTGCATGTATTGGGAAGCGAAGGTTGCAAATGAACCGGTCGTTGGGTGAACGTACAACATCTCCCCCAATGCCCGCATGATCAAGTACAGGAATACCCCGGAAATGATGTAGGCAATGAGGACGGATGGGCCCGTCCACTTAATGGTGGAACCAGACCCCATAAATAATCCAACGCCGATAGTACCGCCCAATGCAATCATCTGCATTTGGCGCGAGCTTAGTCTTCTCTGCAATCTAATTCCTTCTTTCTATAGAAATATGGTGAGTCTGACCCTCGGGCCGGGCCGGCCGTTGACATTCGGCTCTGGCCCAGCAACCTCACATGGCATTGTGAACTGGCCCCGTTACCCGTCGATCTTTCATCGAACGGGCCACACTCGGTGATTCAAGATGAAAATAGTGTATATTCACATATGCTACTTGGTTTGACCTGTTCGCGCAAGCTTTTTTCGTCCCAAATCGAGAAACCACCTTGTTATTATGCGCTTCAACTAGGCTTGATTCAAACCGCCCCCCGCACCGCAGCCCCAGTCCACCAAAGATTGACGGTCCTCCTCACCATTTTTTAGCCTAAGCACCGGTCTTAGCGTATACTAGAATCAGATGGTTTTACTATTCAATCATCATTAGTCTAAACAACTACATAGGAGGCACCACCATGCACACCACCAAGATTCTACTAACCACCGCCACCACCCTAGCTGTTCTGCTGGGTGGTCAAGCCCTGACCGCCCAAGCCGCTAAATGGCACAAGGGCACCCCCGCTAGTCTTCGCGGCACCTACGTGTCCAAAAAGACAGGGTACAACCGTGGCCTCAAACACGGCGACTACAGCTTCGACAAGATGTACATCCAGCCTAAGGGCGCACCGTTTTATAGTTTTTCCTACTATAATCATAAGTATTCAACGAACTCGTCAATGATGGGGATGGCCGTGACTCATAAGTACAAGAAGATCGGCAAGCACACCTACCGGCTGGTCGGCGAATACAAGAATAACGGTGGCGCCACTAAGATGCTGCTACGGTCCTACCGACACCACCGGATTCGCTTCACCTTCAGCAAGTCCTTCAAGGGCGCTGAATACCTCCACCGGACCCGCAAGCAATCCAACTTTGAGTGGTAAGCACCTCGCCATTGCATTCTCGCAAGTCTAACGACCGGCAACACAAAAAGGCATCCCTTAGCCGTTCAAGCGAACGACTGGGGGATGCCTTTAATCTTGGGTTAGCTTAGCTGGCGTCAGCCGTAATGTGGGCTTGACGCAGGTCCTTTTCGTAAACGAAGCAAGCATCATCGGGTTGGTAGACCCCGTTGATGGCACCGACCTTGGTGAAGCCGTTCTTCACGATCAGGTGTTGCATCTTCGCGTTATCCTGGTGCGTGTCGATCCGGATGCTTTGGCTTTCCGGATGGTTCTTCGCGATGTAGGCGAAGAGGTCTTGGAATAACTTCGATGCGTAGCCCTTCCCTTGGTGGTGGGAGAAGATGGCGACCCGGTGGACCGCTACGTAATGGTCCGTGTTGACCAACCAACCACCGTCTAACGTGTCGTAAGAATGGTCTGGGGCTTGTACCACGGATGCGACGCCTAAGGTCTCATGGTCGTCACTATTGTAGATGACTGCCCGGCCAGCATTGATGTCGTCCATGATGGTCTCACGGTTCGGATAATCGTTCTGCCATTGGTCGATCCCGGCATCAGCGAGTTGCTTCTTACCGTCTTCAATGATGTCCAATACAAGTTCTAATTCATCTGGTTTTGCTTTCCGTAAATACATACTTACGTCACCTCATCTTAATTTCCTGATTCTAAACGATTCAATACCTGTTGCGCCAACTGATCGACCCGGGCTAAATCCGCTTGGTCGGGGTCGCGGTCAATTTTCACGGAATCCGCGACCTGTTCCCCATTACTGGAATTTAGCTGAATCGTCAGGTAGTCGACTGCCCGGCCGAAGTGCACGTGGGTCTTGGAGCTGGAGCCGCAAACGGCAAACTTGGTCCGATTCAAATCAACGTCCTTCAGGTCTTCAAAGAAGTCCTGCATCTCGTCCGGTAGGTCCCCATCATGATAGGTGTAGCTGACCACGATGACGGCGTCGTTTTGCGCCAACTCATACGCGTCGGCCTGAGAGACTTCCGTGACCACGGTCTGAGCGTGAGCGGCTAAGTCGGACTGTAGATGCATTGCCAGGGCCTGATTACGGCCAGATTGGCTGGCGGAGATAATTTGAATCGTAGGTGTCATAAGTTTGAACTCCTTGTACGTGTCCACCCCGGTATCCGGGCGCGGTTAGATTGACAATCGAATTTCCGATTTTTGATTATAACCTATTTGCGGAAAAACCCCTAGTCATATTGCTTAACTTTTCAAAAAAATTATCGATAATATAGAAGTGAACTTATTTCACAAATCGATGATTCCGCTCACAATCCCGTTCTCATCGGTTTTTGATTGGTCGTCACGCCATGACCAGTTTCTCATCAACTTCCAACCTAAACTTACCACTTTTACCGTCTCAGGCCCCAAATTTTGCTTGGCGGGGTCAAAACTGGTCGGACCACCCCAAGCCGGTGATCAGAACCTCGAGCGGATAGTCCCGGAACTGGATAAAAAAGCGCCTGGACCTGTTCGCCCAGACGCGTCATTTGATACTTATTTGGATGACCGATGCTGCCGGAAATAGGCCTTGATCTCAGCATCCGAGTAGCTGTGCTGCGGCAATCGTTGAACTCGCCGACGCTGCCAATCCGTGAGGACTTTCCCCACTAGGACCAGCCCCGACCCCACCAAGATGCCGCCCAAAGCGGACCCGTTAAACGGCCGACCCGTCGACAGCCACTCCGTCACTACGGTCGCTGCCAACATCCAGGCATCCACCCAGAGGACCCGTTTGACCAACTGGCCCCAAGTCCGTGACTTTTTAGTCATGCTCATCTCTCCCCATTTTAGGTTTCTCCTATAGCGTAACGTTTCTTTGCGCCTCCAGCAACTCAACACACCTGCCCAGCGCCAAAAAGGGAGCGAAGCTGGCCATCTCCGGCCACACATTTCAGTCTCTTCAGCTGGCTTACCCAAAGGCCGAGCTTGAAGACCTGGGGTTTTCAGGGCTCCAAGTCGTGCCCACCACGTTCCAGCCTCTTCAGGCCCAACCGGTAAGGCGGATGAATGCCACTCCCCCTGGCTAAACCTAAAAAAGGAGCCCGGACGTTTAATCCTAGGCTCCTCCCCGCGGCAATCATGCCGACAATTTTCATTTAGTTAATGGCGACTCTCGCAAGAGTTCCCGGACCTGGTCCGTGGTCCGCGTCTCCATCATGGCGTTGCGGAGCTCCGCGGCGTGCGGTTGGCTCCGGACGTAGATCTTGAAGAAACGCTTCAGGGACGCAAACCGTTGAGTATCGAACCGCTCGGAGAAGTCATCGTAGAGGTCCAGTTGATAATTCAACAGGCCTAACAATTCCTTCACGTCGTGGTCCTGCGGCGTCTTTTCGAAGGCGAAGGGGCTGGTGAAGATGCCCCGGCCAATCATGATGCCGTCGACACCTGGATGAGCGGCCGCCAAGGCACACCCATCCTGGTAGTTTTCAATGTCCCCGTTAATCTGCAGTAACGTGTGCGGGGCAACTTGGTCCCGTAAAGCCACGATATCGTCGATCAGCTCATAATGCGCACCGACCCGGCTCATTTCCTTCTTAGTCCGCAAGTGGACCGTTAACAGCGGAATGTCCTGTTCTAATAAGAACTGAAGCCAATCGTGCCACTCGTCGACCCGGCTATAGCCCAGGCGCGTCTTGACACTGACGGGAAGGCCGGCCGTCTTCGCCGCTGCGATGACCGCTGCGGCGTCCTCGGGGTTGCGAATCAAGTCGCTGCCCCCGTGGTTCTTGATGACGGTGGCATCCGGACACCCCATGTTCAGGTCAATGGCTTCGTAGCCCCGTTCCTTGACGTTGGCCGCTGCCGCTTCGAACGCCTCCGGTTGATTGCCCCAGAGCTGGACCACGGGCATGTGGGCCTCTTCGGGCGCCACGTAGAGCCGACCCTGGACCGTGAACTTGGCCTTAGGATGGGTCACGCTAATGGCGTTGGTGAATTCCGTGAAGAAGACGTCGGGGGCAGCAGCCCGAGCGACGACCCGGCGGAAGATGGCGTTGGTCACGGCTTCCATGGGTGCCAACGAGAAGAACGGCCGGTGTTCGGCCTGGGCGTGGGCGGCAATTTTTTGCCAGTAAGTTAATTCAGACACGATTAAAAATCTCCTTATCTCATTCAGATCACGTGTCACGGTGCTGGCTACTGCGACACAAGTTCCTCTATTCTACCATCTCCGTCAAGTCCTGTGAAAACTAACGCACCGTAATGTCCCCATCGTCGCCCGTGATGAAGCGGTACTGGACCTTGGCGTGCGGACGGACCTGAGCAGTGGCCCCCCGCGAACGCCCGAAGAGTTCGATGTCGCTATCCGTGGAGCCTTGAACGGAAACCCCGGCCGTGGCGGGAACCATGCCCGACAGATCCCCCTCGTAACTTTGAACCGTTAACGTCTTCGCCACCTGATTATCACGGACCGTGATATCGCCATCGGACGTGCGAAGGTCCCCGCCGCCTAACTCGGTCATTTCTAAGGTGATGTCGCCGTCTAGCGAATTCAAAACGTTGGCCGTACTCTTAAACTGACTCTGACGGACTTGGATATCCCCGTAAGATGTCTTGGCCGTGACCTTGGGTGCCGTCACGTTGGTCAAGTAGATATCCGCATCCCCTTGGGAAAGATCCAGAGCTTGCTTGAACGTGACGTTCTTGGCCTGGAAGTTGCCTCCCGTCCGGCCAGTCACCCGCTGGACCGTCAAGTCTTCCAACCGCACCTTCCAACTCTTCTGGAGCGTCAAGGTCTTGAGCTGATCCGATTGTGGGACTGTAATGGTAATGGCGCCATCGGTGTCGAAGGCCTCATCGTCACCGGTAATCGATAACCCGTTGAGCGTGACGCCGCGTTGGCGCTGGTCACCGCCGCTGACCGTTAACGTTCCGTCGTGGACCTTAGTGGTCACGGGATGACGCCGGCGATTGGCCGCCTGTTGCTGGACCGTTACCCGGTTCACGCTCCCCGGCTTGACCACGACTGGTAACTTGGTATTGACCACCAACCGGTCAAAATCAGCGAGTTTGGTGGTGTGCCGGACCTTCTTGAGGACCACTAGTCGGTTTGTGGTTCGGTCCCAGGTTACCGGCTTGATTCCCTTATGCGCCGTTCCCCAACTGACTAAGATGATGCCCACCACAATGGCTGCCACACAAGCAATATAGCGTTTTTTCATGATTGTCCCCCCCGTTTCTTCGGGTGCTTAGGCATCCAGCGATTATAGACCCACCGACTCAGGTTCGCGAGCCAACGAATCAATTGGATCCCGCACCAGACCACGCCTTCGGTAATCAACCAACTAGCGCCTAGGACGACTAAGCCTAGCCCCAGGTAAAAGGCCCCCGTGGCCGGCGCCGTGAAGAGCATCATGATGCCCACGACCACACTCACGACCCCACTGGCCAGGCCGGCAAATAACAGGCCAAAACCGGCCGCTACGATGCCGAAGATGACCGCGCCCACGGCCACAATCAGGGCACCTAAGACCAGCACGATGGGGATGGTCACGGGCGTGGATAATAACGCCAAGACAATCAACCAGATCATCCGCACGTTGGCCTTAGTCCCCGGTCGTTCCTGAGCTGCGGTAGCACTCTTCTGATCCGCCTGGGTGTTCATCTTAATTGAATAATCCGCTAGGGCTTTCCGGGCGACCGACTGGGGCGTCCCTAACGCGTCCACGGCCCCCTGATAGCTGGTGATGCCGGCGTCTTGTAGGTACTCCCGGTAGTATTCCACGACGTCCTGTTGCTCCGCCGTTGTCAGCTGCATCAAGAGCCGCTGCAAGGCCTGAATATACTCATCCATTTTGTTTCCCCTCCAATAGTTCGGACATGGCTTGCTTGAAGTCGCCCCATTCACCCTGAATCTTGGTCAACTGTTGCTGCCCGGTCCGCGTTAATTTATAGTACCGGCGGTTCCGCCCCTGATAGGCTTCATCGTAGGTGGTCAACCACCCGTCCTTCTTCAGCCGGCGCAAGACCGGATACAGAGTCGATTCTGAGATGGGTAAATGTTGACGGACTTCCTGGGTCAGCGCGTAGCCGTAAAAATCCTGCCGACTCAACGCGCCCAAGACACAGCCGTCTAACAATTCCGTTGGGACCTGAATGGCCATTTTTGCTCCCCCCATACTATATGCGATATAATATTAATCTAGTTATAGTATAGGAAATCCCCATGCGCCTGTCAAGCGCGACACACGGGGGATTATTATGATTTCAATGAGCTAAGTCGTTGACGACCGCGAGACCAATTGGGCATACTGAACTCAAGTCTGCCCCGACGCTGAGTTGGCGCCAAAAACCGACAGTACCACCTTGAGGAGGAGATTCTGATGACAAGCACGCAAGCATTACTCATCATTGACTACACTAACGACTTCGTGGCCGACCAAGGAGCTCTGACCTGTGGGCAACCGGGCCAGGCCCTGGCCCAACCCATCGTGGCCTTAGCCGACCAGATGGTCACGGCTGGTGACTGGGTCCTCTTACCCACCGACGTTCACACACCCCACGACCCCTACCATCCCGAAAGCAAGCTCTTTCCGCCGCATAACGTCCGTGGTACCTGGGGACGGCAACTCTACGGCCCCTTGCAAGACTGGTACGACCAGCACCGTAAGGCCCCTAACGTCTGGCAATTCGACAAGACCCGCTACAGCAGCTTCGCCGGGACCGACCTAGATCTGCGGCTGCGGGAGCGCCACGTGACCACCCTGCATCTGGTGGGCGTCTGCACCGACATCTGCGTCCTGCACACCGCCGTCGACGCGTATAACCTGGGCTACCAGTTGGTGATTCACCGTGACGCCGTCGCCAGCTTCGACCAGGCCGGCCATGACTGGGCCCTGCGGCACTTCCAGACCGCTTTAGGCGCCCAAATCGTCTAACCTGATAACCACTCAATCGCCCCGTGGAAACCAATGTTGGCTTCCACGGGGCGATTTCAGTGGCTTTATTTTGGAATCAAAATGGTTGTTTCACAAAATGATGATTGCCGTTAGTTATTCGCAAGACTATACTGAATACGGGACTCATAAACTAGTTTCAAGGGAGGAATTCGAGTATGTTTCACCATTTCTGGGCGGGTATGGTCACCTTAGCCGCCCTGATGACATTCGGGGCGACCGTGCCGGCCCACGCCGACACCGCCACCTACGCGCCCATCTTAAGCCGCAAAAAGGTGAATTATTACACCAAGATTAGCGCGAACCGGCCGCACAACTACAAGGTCTACGCGACGGGCGGCGCCAAATCCAGCGAAGAAAACCTCAAGCCGATTGCGACCGGCCAAGCCTACGCACACCGGTCAGTCCACGTCACGCAGGAGGAAAAATTGCCTAAAGGTATCTGGCTCAAGTTTTCCGCCGGCAAGGGCCGGACCGGCTGGATTCACCGCAACGGGACCGTAAAATCCCTGCGGAAACTCAAGGTCCCGCTGATTGCCCAACGGCCAGAACTGCCGACGGGGTGCGAAATCACGGCAACGACCATGATGTTGCAATACGCCGGTGCCAAGGTCACCAAGATGCAACTGGCCAAGGAGACGCCCCGCAGTCACAATCCCAACAAGGGGTTTGTGGGCAGTCCCTACTCGCCAACGGGCTGGTGGATTTATCCTAAGGGCCTAATGGGCGTGGTGCGCAAGCACGTTGGCCACGCCAAGAACCTGACGGGCGCCTCATTTGCCACCTTTAAGAAGCAGATCAACCAGGGCCACCCGGTGGTCATCTGGGTCGCTAACGTGGACGGCTTCGTCAACCACGCCATTACGCTTAGCGGCTACAGTAAGACCCGGGCGTACTACAACGACCCCTGGACCCATAAGAAGACCAGTATGAAACTCACCACGCTGGCGAAGCACCGCAAACAAGACGCCTACCGGGCGTTAAGCTATTAACGAAGGGGAGCTAGATTATCGTGTTACATAAGAAGTTACTGACCAGCCTATTACTGGTCGCTGGGGTAACGGCCAGCCTAAGCGTTCCGGCACAGGCCGCCAGCACTTACTACACCACCAACCCGGGCATCATCCGGGTCAAGAAGACCGTCATCTACTACAAGAATGCCGCCCGAACCCAAAAGATCAAGGCCATCAAAAAGGGGCACTACGCTAAAATCAGCAAAGTGGTCACTACAGGCAAGCATCCGGTCTTAAAGACCAACACCGGGAAATACGTGACGGCTAACAAGGCCTTCGTTGCCAAGACAGCTGGGTACCAGAACCCTAAGAAGTACTATCAAGTCAACTACACCCAGATCAAGCCTTACGGGAAGGTCGGCTACACGGTCAAGCGGCACTACGAAGGCATCAAGACCTGGAAAATCATGCGTCGTCTAGGCACCGCCAACGGGTATAACCAATACAATCAGGCGACCTACAACGCCGTTAAGGCCTTTCAACGGAAGCACGGATTGAAGGTCACGGGGAACGTGAACCAGAAGACCTGGGTCAAGTTGGGCTTCTCCAAGTCGAGCTTCAAGAGCATCGACAGTTACGTGGCACCACTAGGCGCCCACGCCTGGAACGGCCGGTCCGCCCACATCGAAGCCATGATTCACCAAGCCTACAAGTACTTGGGTAAGCCATACTTAGTCGGCTCATCCTCCAAGCCCATCTACGGTACGGACTGCTCCGGATTGGTGATGCAGGCCCTCTACGCTGGGGGAATCAACCCCGCGCCAATTAGTGCCATCCACCACGCCTACCCGGGTAACGAGTGGAATTCTCGGAACCTCTGGGCCAGCAAGAAGTTCCAACACGTGGCGTACCGAAACCGGCAACGCGGCGATCTGGTCTTCTATTACCAACCAGGAACCCACACCATCTGGCACGTGGCGCTCTACTTAGGCCACAACAAGGTCATCGAAAGTTGGCCACCACGAATCATGGTCCAACCCATCAAGAACGGCCAACGGTCGAACATTGCTGGGATTGCGCGGGTGTTCCATTAGGTCGACCACGCGGGACCGTTTGAGTATCAGAATTTAAACGCGACTACTTCTTACTTCAGCCGAGGTAAGGGGTAGTCGTTTTTGTCGTTCGGTCAATCCGTTTGCCGCTGGTGGTAACAAATCACGACTTCCTCAACGTCCCGCGCTTAGCGCTGTACCGGGGACAGCACTCTTGATAAAATTATTTATAAGACGATTAGGTTGTCATTATCGTCCGAGTTACTATACTGGAGTTATCGTAACCGTTCACCCCACACCATTCAGGAGGGACCCCCTTTGTCCACTAAATTCTCTGATCACCAGTGCATGTTTCACACTAATTCTGCAAACCACGTGATTCTGCAAACGACCTTACTACTAGGCTTGAGTCTCGCGCTATCTGCAGGTGCCCTTCCGGCAAACGCTGCTACGGTAAGTAATCCGCCGGCCGCGACACACCCCACTGCGGCGCCGCGGACAACCACCACGGACCTAGGGAACGCCCAGGCCTGGCTCCCCGATAAGACGCTCCGCAACTGGATCGAAAAGAACCTGCAAGGCCAAGTGGCGCCCGCAGAAGCCGGTGTCCCCACGCCCACCATCACCGACGCGAATCTGGCCCAGTACCTTCCCCAACTGACCAGCCTTTCAGATGCCAACATTCCCATTACCCAACCACGCGCGTCCACCACAGACCTACCCCAACCAGGCAAAATCGCCGATTGGACGGGCCTGGACAAGTTTACGAACCTCACCGAATTCACGGTCGTGGAGGCCGACCGCTTGAACCTAACCGGTCTCCATCAGTTGTCCTTTAGCTTCGCCCCCCAACTGAAGGTTCTCCAACTCCAATACGGGGGCGACACTCAAGCGCCAGACAACAGCCAACGCCTGTGGAACCGGCAACTCGACCTCAAGATTCCTGCGCAAACGTTTATTGATCAGCTGCTGCCCAACAATCCCCACTTGACCACCCTAGAATTAAGCGGCTTAGGCCTGACGGGGAGCATCCCCCACTTAGACCACTTCCCAATGATCAGCAACGTTCGGCTAAATGCGAACCACCTCTCGGGAAAAATCACGGCGTTACCTCGATTACATGAACAACCAAGCGACCAATCCGACCAATCCCCCCTACTCTCCGTTGGTCAAAATGACCTCTCCGGATACCTGCCGGATCTACGGTCCCTAAACGGTACCTTTGCTTATGACCAAAATCACCTGTTAACCAGTCTCACCAACTTACCCCAGCACCCCAATTATAATGACAATCATTCCGCCGGGTACGACCAATCCTTCGACGTCGGCTCACTGGGAGACCCGTCAACGACGCCCGCCCAGCCCATTAATCTGTCGGCGTTAGTCCAAAAATTCCAGTGGCAGGTCCAAGACGCCACCACCGGTCAAGCCATCCCAACCCGGCTTAAACTGATTACCAATATTCCACCCGTCATTCTCCAGATGAAGGGTGACCACCCGGATGCGGACCATGACGCGGATGCCACCGCGTTCTTTAAATTGACCCAAAACGCCGCCGGTGACACTCTGGCCACGCCAACGGCCACCACGCCAGCTGGGGCGTACTGGATCACGGGGCTTCCCAGTGACGAGCCACAAGCGCCATACTCGGCGAACATCATCTTCCACTTAACCAAAACTACGCCCGCGGTGGTGCCCCCACTACCCACACCAGCGCCGAAGCCCCAACCCGCACCAGAACCCCAGCCGGAGCTTCCTCAACCCACCACACCCATGACACCGGACCCAACACCAACGCCCCAGCCCCCAGTCAAGCCACAGTTGAGCGGTAGTTCGACCAACGTAACATCCCCCAGCCTGTTACACCCCTTGACTAGCCATCTCCTGGACCTCCCAACCAAGCACCCGGCCCCTTGGCATCCGGCTCAAGTTTCAAAGTCACGACCGACCACGCCGTACACCACGGACAACCAGACGCTCCCCCAGACTGACGACCACACCCCTTGGCTCGCAATCCTTCTGGGCGGCGGTAGCTTACTGGGACTGGTTGGTTGGCGCCGTAAGTTCCATTAGTCCCTAAACCCAGCCCGCCAACGCAAAAATAACCCGGGAAATGTCAGCATTTCCCGGGTTATCTTCATCATTTAAGTTCTGTCTAGTGTCCTAACTGATAAGCCCGCATCGCCGTAGCACCAGCATTCATCAGGAGCGATTCTGTCTGGGCAATGGCCTGATTCACGGTCATGGGGGCTACCGTGGACGACAAGACCAGGTCGACGCCCGCCGCGTAAACCGCCGCTAAATCGTCGCCGACACTCCCGGCAATCAGAATCACCGGGACCTGGGCGGCGTGTGCTAGCTTAGCCACGCCAATCGGGGCCTTGCCCATCAGGGACTGGCCGTCCACCCGGCCTTCGCCGGTCAGGACCAGGTCAGCCACTTGCAGCTTGGCTGCCAATTGCGTGAGCTTTAGCATGGTCGCGGTTCCCGGTGCCAGTGTCGCACCTAATAACCGCAAGCCAAACCCGGTACCACCCGCGGCGCCGTCACCCGGACAGCTCAGTGAAAAGGCATTTTGTGCGGCCAGGGCTGCCTGATAATGGGTCAGATTGGCATCGAGTTCTTGCACCATTTCCGGAGTCGCCCCCTTCTGTGGGCCGAAGACGGCCGCCGCACCGTAGGGTCCCGTTAAAACGTTCTCCACGTCGGTCAGGGCAACTAAGTTAACCCTGGCTAAACGGTCATCTAACCCGCTGAGGTCCACTAAGGCTAGCTCACGTAACCCTGCGCCGCCCCGCGGAATCGGGTCGCCCGTAGCCGTCAGTAAGCGGGCGCCTAGGGCCTGCAACATGCCGGCGCCGCCATCGGTGGTGCCGCTACCGCCCAGACCCACGTAAATGGTGGTCGCCCCGGCCGTCAGCGCCGCGTCAATCAACTGACCCACGCCATAAGTACTGGCCGTGCGGGGCGCATAGTCGGGCTGAACCAAGTTCAATCCGGCCGCCGCGGCCATTTCAATCACGGCCATGTGTTGATCCGGCAACCAGCCCCAAGTCGCGTCGACCGGTTGGCCCACCGGTCCCGTCACCCTAGTGATCCGGCGTTCGCCGCCCAACGCCGCCAAGACACTGGCAACGGTTCCTTCACCGCCGTCAGCCATGGGGACCGTGACCACCGACGCTTCCGGGTCGACTTGATAGATCCCGTTGGTTAAGTACTCGCCCACTTGTTGGGAGGTGGCACTCCCTTTGAATGAATCCGCCGCAATCACGATCCGTGTCATTTCTCACATTCCCTTACCTAGAAGTTAGCCCGCACCGGGAGTCATCCCCGCGGTCCGGGGTACATTACCTCTCATGATAGCCTTCTTCTGGGGATTAATAAACCGCGAATCACGGCGGTCAGCCTGACTGACCCGATAACGTAACGCCCGGTCCCAGGCAGGAACCGACGCGGGTTCGGGCATGAAGCGTAAAGCCGACAGGCCGCTGGGGTCGGCGAGTCGCAACAACGCCGCCAAACGCAAGGGTCGTAGGGACACGTGGGTGATCTGATTGGCCGTGACCTGGGGCCAGAATTGTGACGCGGTGAATTGCTGGGTCACCACTACCCGACCGCCCACGTACCGGGTCGCCAGTAGCGCCAGTTGGGCTTCCTGTTGCGTCAGCGTGGTCACCAGCAAGGTACGGTCCGTAGCCGTTAGCTGGTAGGTCGCCACGGTCGCCGCCACGTCCCGTTGAAGTTGGGCGTAGGTCAGCGTGACTGGAGCTTGGGCGACCGTCAGGCGCAAAGCCGGATCCGCTTCAGTGGGCGTCGCCGCCACGTGGCCGGTGACGGCCAGGTCCCGGACCAACGTCAATTCTGGGGCGGTATTCAATTGGAGTCGGGTCACCGTACTGACCGCCGTCACGGCCGCGTTCAGCAACTCCGGGGTGACCACATAGGCCGCAAAGACGCGTTCCTGCATCCGGCGGTGTAAGTCTTCTACGGTGGTCGTACCCGCCACGGGGACCACCACCGCGCCCAATTCCCAGATGGCCTGGATCAAAACGGGATAGACGGGGACGTTAGGCAGCGCCACCAATACGTGATCCCCGTGCCCCACTTTGAGGCCCCGGAGCTGGTCCTTCAATTGATCAACGTCGGCGGCGAGTTCGCCCCCGGTGTACCATTCCTGGGTCGCCGCATCCTTTAAGACTGGTTGCGTGCTATTGCGCTGTAAGTGTTGCGTTAAAGTTAAGGTAAGTTTAGACATGGTGAAGCACTCCTTTCAAGATCGCGCTAGTTCCGCTCACGGACGGAAAGACTAACGCGGCAAGCCGCGATGAATTCTCTGGAATCACCGTCACCGGTGATGGCCATCGGCTGAACCAATAGCGTACCCTAGTTATAGCATGGGGCCGTCTTCAGCGTCCTAACACGGCGGTAAGGATTGTCTAAGCTTTTCTTAGAAAGGGTGACCATCCCCGTCACACCGGGGTCATCACGTCATCTTCACATTTTCATCACATTTAATTCATAGATTCATTAGACTTATGTAACACCCCTGTTTCACATCTGTGCTATATTAAGTGTGTTACATACATTGGGGGATGTTGGGACAGTTCTGTCCAGACGCCCCCTTTTTATCTAATTTTAAGGAGATGGCGCACGTGCAACGTACTCACAAACGACTGTGGACCTTGGCAGTCGCCTCACTCGCAATTTTAACGGTCGGCCTGGCTGGTTGCTCAACCAAGACCAAAACCACGGCGAGCTACAAGATTAAGGAAAACAAGGTCGGCCTGACCACGGATCAGATCAAGAAGAATCTGGATGTCAGCATCTTATCGACCCGGCAGGATAAACAAAAATCCCTGACCGCGACCTACAAGGCCGCTGCGGAGAATAAGGATTACACGTTCGACAACCCTTACGTTAAAATCAATCCTTATGGCTCTTCACCATTGTCTGCCTTAGTAACTTTCACCACGGATGATGCGGTGAAGGTCAGCTACACGGTGGTCGGGAAGACGGACCACACCTCCATCACCAACACAGTTAAGGGCGGCTACACCACCAGTCACCAAGTTCCCGTGGTGGGCCTGTACGCCGATACTAATAACACGGTTAAAATCACTGAAACCACTAAGAATGGTAAGACCACGACCAAGACGCTGCGGATGCAGACGGGGGCCTTACCTAAATACGTTAAGAACGCCACGATTACGGTGACTAATAAGGATAAGGACAAGATGAGCATCGGCAAGAACAAGCTGACCATCTTGAACCGGACCACTAAGCAACCAATGGCCGTCGACGCCGACGGGGCTGTTCGGTGGTACGACACCAACTACTCCCAACACATGGTTGAACAATGGTCGAACGGGCACATCATGATTCTGTCGAAGAAGGACGTGAATTCCGATGTGTACAACGACTTACTGGAGACCGACTACTTGGGTCGGGTCTACAAGGAATACAGTTTCTCCGCAAAGACCAGTAGCTCCGATGCCGGCAGTATCAGTAAAGCCGCCGCTAAGGCTAACCCTGAAACCACGGTCATTCACCATGACTTGGTCGAATTACCTAACCATAACTTGCTAGCCACGGTCTCCGACGGTTCCAAGTATAAGGAAGACACCATGATCGAAGTCGACCACAATACTGGGAAGATCGTTAAGGTCATCGATATGAAGAAGATCCTGCCGAAGTCCATGTACAAGGATTACAAGAAGGGTGCCGATGGTAAGATCGACTGGCTGCACCAAAACGCCATCGACTACGACAAGAACGATAAGAGTATCGTGATTTCCACGCGGAATCAGGATATGATCATGAAGCTGGACTACAAGACTAAGCACATCAAGTGGATCTACAGTGGGAAGAAGAAGTCCTCCTGGCCAAAGGCTTACCGCAAGTACGTCTTGACGCCAACCAAGGGCACCACCATCACCGGGGGTCAACACGGCCTTTACCTGTTGAACAACGGGAACGGTGCTAAGGCTTCCAGCGAAGACTTCATGTTGTACGACAACAACATTGCCGTCACTAACGGGAACAAGAAGACGTCCGGCAAGTACTCACAAGCCGTTCAGTACCATGTCAATACCAAGAACATGACCATCAAGCAGACTTGGGCTTATGGGAAGTCCTTGGGTAAGACCAACTTTACCAGTGTCATCGGGTACGCCGAGAAGCAACCTAACGGCAACGTCCTGATCGACTTCGGGTACAAGAATGGTGGAAACGAAAGTAACGTCATCGAAGTCACGAAGAGTGGCAAGCAGGTCTTCAACTTGACCATGAAGAACGCTGGTTCTAAGGCTTACGCCTACCGGGCTTATCGGGTACCGTTCTACGATTCCGCTTACCAATTCGACGCCACAAAATAAATGAGCGCACTAAAAAATCCGCGAATGATTTCGCGGATTTTTTTTGCATCATTTTACGTCATACCGTTTGGATCTCCGGCTCTTTTAAAAACCACGATACCTATTGGTAGATATTCTCCAACCCCGCCCGATCGCGGTGAGTCAGATGAACCCGGTGTTGCTTGTACGGGTACATCACGGAACGGGGCGACCGACTGTGGGCCAACCCTAACGCGTGCCCCAGTTCGTGGACGGCGACTGCCCGGGTCATCGAGACCGGATAGTCTGCGTTCATGCTGGCCGTGCCGTGGTTCCAAGTCGCCACGTGCCAGAAACTGGTTTCGCGGATAATGGCCGGACCCCCTTCACCTAGTTCGCGGTAATTCGCCCGCTTCGGCATCCGCTTGTGGTAGGCCCGCAAGGTGATCCGATTAGCCTGCGCCGGGGCTTTCCCCTGAATCAGGTGTACGCTACCAGTCTGGTTATAGGTGGCAATCGCCGCGCGAAAGGCTCGACGCCCCGGTAACGGCAGGTTTCGTTTAAAGTGGTAATAGTAAGTTTGGGAGAGCGAGACATCGCGTACGATGGCGGCGGTCGGTGTCGCCTTAGGCCGGTGCGCTGGGTTCTTCACCGGCGTGGTCTGAGTGACCGGCTCATCCGGTTGGAGCAACGCCTCACGCTGCGTGACCGGTAATCCACTCAGGTAGTAAACGCCCATGACCAGCATGGTGCCTAAAACAACCCACTTCCAAAACTTTCGCTGCTGTCGCACGGCCAACGCCCCCTTCAAGCTAGTTAAATTCTTGTCCTATTATCATAACATAGGTTAACAACTATTTATGGTGTCAAACGCATTATTTATACAATATTAATAAGCCTGAATTATTCACCAGAAACTCCAAAATCCCCATCAAACACATGATTCAAGTGCT
>NZ_AZDT01000011.1 GCF_001434785.1 Levilactobacillus namurensis DSM 19117
CACTTGAATCATGTGTTTGATGGGGATTTTGGAGTTTCTGGTGAATAATTCAGGAACGACTTTCTTTACGCGCATAACGTGGTCTGTGCTTTACAAAGTAAGTCTGGCAAAATCTTTACGGGATTTTGCATTGAGGGCCTCTGTGGCACCATGAACCTATGTGCCGAACGGGTTGCGCTATTAAACATGTACACGACTAGTGGTGAAACCGAGGTTCAGCGCATCATTGCCTTTCGCGACGCCGCCCCAACGGGCATGAGTGGCATGCCGTGCGGTGTCTGCCGGGAAACGTTAATGGAGTTCTCCGAAAAAAACGCGCAAACGGAAATCATGGTCGACTATGCACATCGCCAGACGGTGACTCTAGGCGAGATTTTCCCCAATTGGTGGGGCAGCGTGAAGACGGATGCCTAAGGAAAGAGCCACCCCATTTTGGCAAACTCACCGAATCGAAAGCGCCCTAGCCGGAACGAACCCGATGGTGCTGACTGCGTTACCAGGCGGCTTTGTCGCCCTGGGGGATGTGCAATTCTTACCGGGGTACTGTGTCTTGTTACCCAAACGGCAAGTCGGCTCATTAAATGAACTGTCATGGTCTGAACGCGCCGACTTTTTAACCAGCATGGCTTACGTTGGGGATGCCCTGTTAGCAGTCTGTCATCCCCAACGAATTAATTATGATATTTTAGGCAACACGGATGAGTTTTTACATGCGCACATTTTCCCTAGGTACGCTTGGGAACCGCCTGAACGACAAAAAATGCCCGTTTGGCAGTATCCCGCAGAAAATTGGCATGATCCCGAAACGGCTTACCAACCAGCAAAACATGCCGCTTTACGCCAACAGCTTAAATGCTATTTGGACCAACATTTGGCCTAAAATCACTCGCAGATAAACCTAACCCCCTAAGATTGGATAGTCAGTCTTAGGGGGTTAGTGTTTGTTAAGTCTTTTGCTGTTCGAATTAGTCATTAACGTCAATGACGACCTTAACCGCTTCTTTATCAGTATTCGCTCTTTCAAAGGCGGCTTGTGTCTGTTCCAACGGGTAATGAACCGAAACGATTTCCGGAAAGTGATTATCGAGATTCGTAATATTGTGAATAGCTTTCTTGATGTCCGCAGCGGTATAGATAGCAGAGCCCAGAAAACTAAGTTCATTCATGGCTAGGAATTGCGGCTTATAGGTCACCGGGGTTGCCCCTAAAGCCACGACGACAAACTTAGCGCAAAACTTCTTAGTGAAAGCTAGGCGCTACTGGTTGATATCCACCTGCATCCGATTTGATTTTAGTGATTATTCGGGCCCATTCATCGTCTAACTTGAGCCACTCAACGTTCAAAAAGGACCATTAGACGCTTACTGAACGTTTCTGTTCAAGGGACGTGGTACTATTTCTAATGCGGAGGGAGGTTGTCGGCTAATGAAAATTAATTTTCACATTGATCCGAAGCTAAAAGCTGACCATGCCGACTTTTGGTTACGAGAACTGACCGACCACTTAGCGACTATCATCACGCAATTGAATCAGAAAAATGAAGTCTTATGGTGCTATCAAGATAATGAAATTAATCCGGTCGCTTGCGCCGATATCGTTGTCTTGCAAGCGGTTGGTAACCGGATTCAGGTCGATACGGCGGACAAAACTTACGCTTACCATGCCCGACTGGCTCACGTTATCGATCAATTGCCGGCCGAATTCATTGAAGCTTCGCGGGGAACGGTGATCAATTACCAAAAGATTGATCACTTGGAGTTGTTAGGCAACGGGAAAATCGACGTCCTCATGACCAATCAACAACGGGTTCAGATGTCTCGGCGAAAAATCAAAAACTTAAAGGAGAAATTAGGCATATGAAAAAGGCCTTAAAAAATGTTGTTCGGGGGATGGCGTTGGGTATCGTCTTGGGCCTAGTGATTTCCCTGATGTTTAATTACGGGTATGGGACCGTTCAATACTACCCGTCATCGCCGCAATTCATGGCACACTTCACCCATCCTTTAAACGCGGTCCTCATTTCGCTAATCTTATGGGCCGCTATTGGGGTGGTGTTCAGCCTAGGGGCGCTTATTTTTAAAATCAAGAACTGGTCGCTTCTCAAATGCACCATTGTTAATTTTTGGATCTACTATCTAGGATTTACGCCGTTAGCCATGTTGGCGGGCTGGGTTCCAATGACCCTCAAGTCTCTCAGCACGTTCACCATCACGTTTCTACTCATCTACTTGCTCATGTGGCTGATAAACGTTGTGAGAGACCGTCACCAGATTGCTAAGATTAACGAGCGTATCAAACGGGGATAATTCGTGAACTCATCTAAGGACTGTTAAGCCAGTTACGAGCTCAGCCTGATTGAGACTTAATTTACAACGTTGTCTCCCTAGCGTAGACTAATGTCATAACCTTTTAAGGAGGCGTTTCATGTTCACAAGTGTTAAACGACTTTGGCAAAATCCATTGACAGCTTACTACTTAGCTTTGGTGCTGTTAATTTTGATTGCCTGGTTTGCCCGGGGCTTTCTTTCCCTGGCCCTGTTCACCATCATCTTTATCTACTTAGGCAACGCTGCCATTATGGGAATCGAGCGCCACACGCCCTTGCATCACTGGCTGATTACGATTCTGGTGTACTTATTGTTCTTAGGAATTCTAGTGGCGGCTTTCGCCCAGATCATTCCGCCGCTGGTCAGCGAGGCGTCGAATCTGCCCCGCGCGCTAGACCAACTGATTCAAACCTATCCACAACTAGAAAGTTCGGCTAAGAAGTTGATGGAAGACTTATCGCAAAACGCTTCCGTTATCAGCAATGGGAAAACCCTCCTCACGTCGGGAATCGGGAAATTGTCCCGCTTTAGTTCCGGCGTAGAGACCATCGTGTTAGCCTTCTTCTTTAGCTTCATCTTTAACTTGACTAAGGCGCAGTTACAACGGTTCGTCCATGCGTTTACCCAAAGCCGCTTTGCGCGACTCTTCGTACCCATGGGGAACCTCATCGCTAGCTTCGTTCAGATCTTCGGCACCGTTATCGAGACCCAATTGATCATTTGCACGATCAATACCGCCTTAATGGTCCTGGGACTCTGGATCCTGCATATGCCGAGTCTACTCATCTTAGGCATCATGGTCTTCTTCTTAGGACTGATTCCGGTGGCCGGGGTATTGATTTCCCTGATTCCCTTATCGATCATCGCCTTTATGACGGGCGGTCTCTGGCGGCTCCTGGCGGTCCTGGTGCTGGTGGCCTTGATTCACATGTTCGAATCCTACTTCCTGCATCCCCGGTTAATGGCCAACGCCACCAACCTGCCCATCTTTGTCACCTTTATCACGTTAATTGTTAGTGAACAGATTTTTGGGGCTTGGGGCTTGATCGTCGGCGTACCATTAGTCGCTTTCTTCCTGCAAGTCTTTGACGTAAACCTAAAAACGGGACATCCCCGAGTTACACAGTCTAACGGTCATTAAGAAAAAGCAGCTCCCCAATCCAGTTGAGATTGAGGAGCTGCTTTTGACGATGCAAATGGCTTCTTCAGTCGATGAATGTGACCAGAGTATGAGGATACCCTTATGATTTTCCTAAGGCCCCGAAGAAAACGTTAAGCTCCGCGGATAATCCCCCACTAGTCCCGATTTCGCGGTAAGCTAGCACCAAGTTACCCGCTGAACCAAAAATAATGATGGAGGTGGTTGAATGCGTTGGGAACCCTTAGTACTGATTGCATTGACGGCGAGTTTAGTTGGACTCATGATATTGTTAACAATGACTAACCGGCGACATCGTTGGATAGCCCTCGGGACTTTGGCCTATCTGACCGGACTTGGGGCCATCGTCTTCACCCCACTGTCCTTCTCTGGTACTGCCGTTTATATCATGCCCGCTGGTATCGGGCGAGTGAATCTGACGCAACTCGATGTCTGGAACCTCGGCTTTTTTGAAAATATTTTGATGACCCTACCGTTGGGCTTTCTGTTTAAACACTTCTGGCCTTCCCTGTCACTTTGGGGCGTCGGCTTCCTGGGACTGAGTGTTGGGAGTTTTATTGAAATCGCGCAGTACATCTTGTCCCACCACTGGTTGATCAACCGGAGCAGTGATATCAACGACGTCCTGGCCAACGCGTTGGGCGTCCTGGTGGGCGGTTTAGTGGCCTTGGCCCTACAGCACTTACAAACAACGCACCAGCAGAAACTAACTCGCGTTTCCATGAGTTAACCCTGGCTGAACACTCACGACTGATGACCGACAGTTGTGGGTGTTTTTTATTTAGCAGCGGTTAACTGGTCTTGGACGTCCAGCATGGTCAACACGCCAGCCGCACAGTCGCGACCCTTGTTACCGACCTTACCACCAGCACGATCTAAGGCTTGGTAAAGGTCATCGGTGGTCAAGACCCCGAACATCACGGGGACCGGACCATTTAGGGACACTTCGGCTAACCCGTGGGCCGTTTCGGCACAGACATAGTCGTAATGGCTGGTCGCACCGCGAATGACCGCGCCTAAAGCGATGATGCCGTCGACCTGGTGTTGGTCAGCCATGAGCTTGGCCGTCCGAGCGAGCTCGAAGGCACCGGGGACACTGACTACGAGTTGCCGGTCCCGGGAGATGCCCGCCTGTTCTAAGGCCTCTTGTGCACCCGCCAGAAGACGGTCGGTCACGACCTGGTTGAATTGGGCGACTACGATACCGATTCGACGGGTTTTAAGGGATGTGTTTGTTTGCGTCATTTGAATTAAACCTCCTTGAGTTGGTGATGGAACTTTGCTTTTTTAGTGGCTAAATACCGGCGATTTTCCGGTAAAGGTTGCGTTTCGAGGGGAACACGCTGGAGCACGTCCAGTCCCAAATTGGTCAGTTGGTCGACCTTGTCCGGGTTGTTGGTCAATAACCGGACCTGTGTGATGTGCTTTAAGTGCAGAATCGCCGCAACCAGGCCATAATGGCGTTCGTCGGGTTGGAAGCCTAATTCTTGATTGGCTTCGA
This sequence comes from Levilactobacillus namurensis DSM 19117, assembly GCF_001434785.1. GTDB lineage: Bacteria > Bacillota > Bacilli > Lactobacillales > Lactobacillaceae > Levilactobacillus > Levilactobacillus namurensis. The sequence goes on from NZ_AZDT01000011.1 coordinate 4,988, forward strand.
CGGTGTCCAAGCCGTTTTCCTGAAGGTGGTAGGCCTTGAGCTTGTTGATCAGGCCGATTCCCCGCCCCTCTTGGCGCAGGTAGAGTACGGCGCCAGAACCATTTTGCTGGATCCGGTCCATAGCCATGCTGAGCTGTTCGCCACAGTCGCATCGCTTGGAACCGAAGACGTCACCGGTCAAGCACTCCGAGTGGACCCGTAACAGGAGTGGCTGGTTGGGCGTGATGGGCCCCTTAGACAACAGGAGTGCTGGTTGGGCCCCGTCATGCGTGGTGAAAGCCTCTAACTGGAAGTCACCGTGCTGCGTAGGCAGTGCTACGGCCGGGATTGGTGTGACCACGTCAATGGCGTGCCGGTACCGGTAATCCCGAATCTGTTGGATTGAGATCAAGGGAAGCTGCATCCCCTCAGCCAAGGCCTTCAGCTGGGGCCGCCGCGCCATCTTTCCGGATTTTTGAAGGACCTCGCAGATGTAAGCTACGGGTTGCGCGCCCGCCAGGCGTGCAAGATCAACGGCGGCTTCCGTATGACCGCCCCGTGCGAGAACACCGTGCTCCTGGGCAATCAGGGGAAAGACGTGGCCGGGATGGTAAAAGGCCGCCGGCTGAGATTGAGGATCCGCTAATTGCTGGAGGGTATCCGCCCGGTCAAAGGCGGAGATTCCCGTACTGGTCGTGGTGGCATCTGCACTCACGGTAAAGGCCGTGCCGAACGCGTCGGTCCCGTGGGCGACCATGGGGTGTAACCCTAGCCGAGTGGCCACGGCAGGTGCCATGGGCGCACATAAGAGTCCCCGCGCATGGGTGACCATGGTATTGACGGTCTCGGGGGTCGCGAACTCGGCGAGGCCGACTAAGTCCCCTTCGGCTTCGCGGTCTTCATCGTCCATGACCACGACTAATCCGCCAGCTTTAAGCTGCTTCAGCGCCGTTTCGATGGGTGTATCTAGATTTTTCATGATTTTGCCTCCCGTTGATGCAATAAATATTTAGCTAAAACATCGGTTTCTAAGTTCACGTTGTCACCCAGTTGACGCCGTCCCAGGCTGGTCTCGTGGAGGGTCTGGGGGATTAGACTGACACTGAACTGGGTTGGAGAGACCGTCACCAGGGTCAGACTGACGCCATCGAGTGTGACGGACCCCTTCTCCGCTAATTCGGCGTAGTAGGTCGTCGGGTACTCGAAGGTGAGGATCTCGGCGTTGGTGTCCGGTGTTCGGTCGACCAGCTGGGCAACCGTATCGACGTGCCCTAAGACCAGGTGACCGCCTAACCGATCCCCGACGCGCAGTGCCGGTTCTAAGTTGACTGCATCACCGATGGCTTGGTCGCCCAGCGTCGTTCGGTGATAGGTTTCGGGCATAACGTCTACCGTGAAGTCTTGGTCGGTCATGGCAATAATGGTTAAGCAGACGCCGTTGATGGCGAGGCTATCGCCAATCTGGCTGTGCCAGCGGTGCGCTAACGGGGTATGGATGGTCAACCGTTGCTGGGTAGCGGTACGAACGCTTCGAGCAACGGTCCCCTGTCCCTTAATGATTCCGGTAAACATAATCCGCAGACCTCCTATACGTGAGCTTAATGTCCGGCTGTAAAGCTTGGGTTTGGACCAGTTCCCATGACCGTTGAACGGCTCCGGGAACGCCTTGGGCGACGGGTAAGCCAGTGCCACCTAAAGTCAAAGGCGCTAGGTACGTGATCAGCTGATCCACGGCGCCGGAAGCCAACCAAGTGGCTTGGACCTGGCTGCCCCCCTCGATCAACAAGGATTGGATGCCCTGCGTGGTCAGCCAGTCTAAGATCTGTTGCGGCGTCCACTCCGGTTGGACCACGACGTGAACGAAATCTGGCCATTGCCGCTGACTGGGCTGGCGGACCAAGAGGTATACCGGGGACGGCGTCTGTAAGATGGCCGCTGTCTCCGCCAGTTGGTCGGCGTCTTGCATCAGGACGATCCGCCAAGGTGCAAAATCTACAGGTTGCGTGCGCACCGTTAGCTGGGGATTATCCTGTTGAACGGTATGCTCGCCAATCAAGATGGCCTGTTGTGTGGCGCGCAGAGCCTGGCTATCATGGTAGGCGGCTTGACTGGTCAGGTGTGTCCGTTGAGGACCGGTGGCGTTTAATTTGCCGTCAATGCTCATCGCGTACTTGACCGTGACGAACGGTCGGTGGTGCTGGTAAAAGAAGTTGTACGCCTTATTCAGTGCACTGGTGGTCCCCAGAACGGTGACTTGGACGCCCGCAGCCTTGAGTTTAGCGACGCCGCGGCCGGCCACTAACGGATTAGGGTCCAGTTGGCCAATGACCACGCGCTGAATCCCCACCTGAATCAAGCGATCCGCGCACGGCGGGGTCTTACCATAGTGGCTGCAGGGTTCTAACGTGACATAGATGGTGGCGCCTCGGGCCTGGTCAAGGTCGGCCAGGTGGTTCAAAGCGTCAATTTCCGCATGGGGTTCTCCAAAACGGTGATGGTACCCCCGTGCTAAGACTTGATGGTGCTTGACAATGACGGCACCGACGACCGGGTTCGTCCAGGTATGTCCCTGACCTAACCGGGCTTGGTCGGCTGCCATGGCTAAATAAACTGAATCGTTGATCAAACTCACCCCACAAAAAAAGCCCCGCAAAATGATTTGCGGGGCAAAAATTTGAAAGCTAAATAAGATCCCATCGAGTGAGTGGTTGCCAAAAAAGCCGCCACTAACGGTGTGAAATAAACCAGTTGTTTCTTCTCCCATCCAGACTATACTGTCGGTCCCAGACTCTCACTGGGTCCACCGCGTGAAGCGGGTCACGGACTTCAACGGTCGTTGCCGTTGTCACCGTCGGTCGGGAATTGCACCCTGCCCCGAAGAAATCTATTCAGTTAACAGGTTTTACCCTACAACATCTTTTAACATCTTGCAAGTCATTCTGAAAAGTTGGTCCCTTGATCTAGCGGATGATCAGTTGCCGGGATGCCCCGGCCAGCGGGGTTCGGCACGTGTCTAAAAAATTTGCGGGTAGGACCATAATCGAACCGGCGACGGTTAAAAAAATGTTCATCAAAAATGGCGCCTCCCTAGGAAGGCGCCATTTTGGTGAGCATTAATCCTTAACCATGGCTTTCGCTTTACGGAAGACGAACCATTTGCTTAAGAAGTAGTTGGCAACGACCACCACGACTTGGTCGACCAACTTGGTCAACATGGCGTTTTGCTGAAGCAAAGAGATTCCAATCCACATGATGCCGGCGTCAATCACCAACGTGGCCGCCCGGGCGCCAAAGAACTTAACGGTTTCCTGTTCTAAGGCTCGAAACGTTGTAAAGTGGGAATGGAAGACCCACACCCGGTTAGTCAAGTAAGCAAAGAGCACCGAGAGGAACCAGGCCATGGCGTTCCCCACCTGGTAATTCCAGTGCCATAAATCGTTGGTGATGAAGAAGACCACCATGTTGACCAGGGTCGTCATCCCCCCGAAAAACAGATAAGCAATGACGTCTTTATAGTGATCAAAAAGTTGTATGAGTCGTTTCATTGCGTGTGTATCCCCCTGAGTTAAAAATCCCGACCTCTAATCGTCCTTATTAGCAGTTATAGCGAACCCCGGACCAAAAGGCAAGTTTGATTCCCCGTTGTTGAAAAAAATGAAAGTGGGTAGGTTTACTGGTCGGCAGAACTGAATCTTTGGGTCAATCAGTCGGTCCCCCCACGTATCCCTGTCGTCCAGGACGCGACCGCGTACTCAATTATACGCCTGAAGACTGGGGACCAAAAGTTAAGAATTGACCATAAAAAGCGGTCACCAGGAAACGACAGGCAACCGATGACGCTTGCCGACACAAAAATTCAACTTAAGTTCCGGTTGAGCCACTGCCTGGATGGGGTTCAAGCTAACGAAAAAAGCCGATGTACCGGAAATCTCCGATACGTCGACTGATTGAATAATTTTCATAAGATAATAGCATTGATCACCGGAACTAAGCGCGTTCGTAGTCTTTCAGCCAGGCTAGCGCTAACGCTTTTTCCCCTAGATGGGCCCCGATAACGGGACCAAAGTAGGATCGTTCAATCGGCAGATCAGGATACTGCGCGGAAATCTTATCTGCCCAGTTCTGCCCACCCTCGGGATCGTTGGCATCGATCACTAACGCCAGCAGCGGGTAATCGACCTTGGCCTGGGCTTCCACAAAGAGCTGTTCCACTCGGGCTAAGGCTTTCTTGCGTGACCGGACTTTTTCAAAGGCCACGATTTCGTGGGTGTCATCATCAAACGTCAACAGCGGCTTGATTCGCAGAACACTGCCAATGAAGGCTGAAGCGTTGGATAAGCGTCCCCCACGCACCAGATTTTGGAGGTCGTCCACCACGAAGTATTCACCGATCGTGGACCGTAAGTCGTCCAGACGCGCAATGATCTCTTCGGGGGTCGCCCCCTTGTCCGCCATCCGCGAAGCTTCAATGGCCAGATACCCCATTAGCTTGACCGTAATCTGAGAATCGTACGGGATGACCCGGATATTTTCAATCGTGGGTGCGATATTTTTAAGTTGATTGACAAACCCCGAGATGGTGCTGGCAAGGTGGATACTGATAACCGTATCGTAACCTTCGTCGGCCAATTGGTTGTAGAGATTGATCATCTCACCCAATGGCGGTTGCGACGTACTTGGAAAAGACTTGGAGTTACGCAACCAATCGTAGAATTCACCCGTGGAGATATCAACGCCTTCGTCATAAGAGCGCCCATCGATGATCACTGGAATGGGCACGACATGGATATGATACCGCTCGACCTCTTCTGCGGACAAATAGCTGGTACTATCGGTGACCACAGCAATCTTCATGTTCTTACACCTACTTCTTTCATTCATTGTAACAACCAGAATACCATAAAAACCTAGAAACCACTAGGAATTGTCTGTGGCATCGTGCGGAAGCGTCCCAAAAATAACTAACCCGAGAATAAAGAGAATGGACAATGAAGCTGCCCCAATTCGGGATTGTCCGGTGATCTGGGTGACCACGCCAACTAGGACGGGACCCAGCACGGCCGAAAATTTACCTAGGATATTGTAGAACCCAAAGAATTCACTGGAACGTTCCTTTGGGACGATTCGACCGAAGTAGGATCGCGAAAGATCCTGAATACCACCCTGACTGGTTCCGACCAATACGGCCAACAGCCAAAAGTCCGCGGCGGTGTGGAGGCGTAACGCGTCCAAGCAGATCAAGAGGTAGACCACGATGGCCACTAGAATCCCCGTACGCGTACTGGTCTTTGCGGCTAACCACCCGTAAAACAGTGAGCACGGAAAGGCCACCAGTTGAACCACCAGAAGCACCATGATTAGGGTCGTACTGGTAATCCCAATGTCGAGGCCAATCGACGTCGCCATGGTGAAGATGGTGTCGACCCCGTCGATGTAGCAGAAGTAGGCGACCAAAAACCAGGCTAAGTACTTGTGTTGCCGTAAATGTCGAATCGTTTGCCAGACACGAGACCAGCTTTGACGCAGTGGCCGGGTCGTGGTGGTCAGCGCGTGACGTTGCCGAACGTTACGGACTAACGGGATGAAGAAGATGACCCACCAGATAGCGGCTAGTGCAAAGCCCCACCGAGCCACAGCAAGACTAGACAGGTGACCAAAGCCGTGGGTGAATTCGAGGACCATGAACAGGATAAACGCGATGACCCCGCCCAGGTAGCCAAAACCATACCCCGTACTAGAAATCTTATCCATCTGGCTGTCGGTACTTACGTCGGTCAAGAAACTATCGTAGAAGAGGTTCCCGCCAGAATAGCCTAAAACGGATAACACGTAGATCACTAGTAGCCAGCGCCATTGGGTTGTCGGCAGTACCGCTAGACCTAACGTCATCAGCATCCCCAGCGTGGTGAAGCCCACTAGGAGACGTTTCTTGAATCCTTGGTAATCTGCCAGTGCCCCCAGAAACGGCGCCAGTAAAGCGACCAGTAGTGTCCCGATACTGTTGGCATAGCCCCAAAAGGCCGTGGCGTTGGCGGCGGTGACCCCGTTAGCTTGCGCGATGGTTTTAAAGTAGATGGGTAATACCGCCGTGGTGACGATAATGCCGTAGCCGGAATTCGCCCAATCATAGAAGACCCAACTCCACTGTTCTTTGTTTAACTTCATGTGCACACTCCTAATCCTTAAAGGCATCCGTTAACGCGTGCCCTGGTAAGGGTTCAGGGAAATGAACACCTAACAAGTGTGCAAACGTTGGCGCTTCATCGACCAACTCAGCGGTATCGATAACGTGCCCCGACTTAATCGCTGGTCCCGAAAGTACCAGCGTGGTGAAATAATCCGGCTTATCGGGATCATATCCGTGAACGCCGTGGTACCGGTCGGGTTGCCCCAGGGCCTCGGGGTCGACGGCTTCCACCACCGCTGGTCGGCGGGTCTCATCCGTAAAGTAATATCCCGCTTGGGCTTCGACCAGCCACTGACACTGCGGGTCGGCGCCCCGACTAGCTGCCGCGTCACCGGAAATGACCCGTTCGACCCCTTCGGTCTGTTCCAGTAAGGTCTTAAGCGCCTGGTTGTCCGCGAAGTTGCGCGTGTAAACGTAGGTACACCCGTCACAGGTCTTGGCCCAGACGTGCCAGTCGTTCTTCACCGTGCCCTCTTTCGTGGCGGTTAACCATCCCCGTTGGGCGAAGGCTTGGTTCAAGTGAATCATGTGGTCCACGTTGATCTGGTAGTGGTCGCCCAGAATCGCAAAGTTGGTCGCCGCAAAGGTCCCCGCTTCAATCGTAGCATCGATTAATTGACCCACCCGCTTATCCAAACGGCGTAAGGCAGCCATGGCTTGCGGTGACCGTACACCGTACCGGTGGCGCATGCTGTCCATGTCAACCAGGTGGACAAGGGTTAATTGCGGCTTTTTATGGGTAATCGTGTCAACCGCACACGCTGTGATGAAGTCGTCTAATTCCGGCTGTTGAATCCCACGGCGTAGGTGGCCGTACTTTTGATTCATGCGTAACAGAAACGCCGGACTGCTAGCCTTAAGGGATACCAGAACCTGGTTTGTCCAGATGCGGTTGGGGAAAATCTCGGCTAAGTTATAGGTGATCTTGCTTCCCGCCGTGACGGGCCATAGAAAGGCAGCCGTCTTTTGGTGCTGCTGCCGAACTAAGTCGTACAGCGTTGGGACTTTAACGTCGCGCTGGTACCAATACCAATCGGGAGACTGGCGTTGGGGTTGTCGTTTGGTGTTGTTCACGATTCCGTGTTCTCGCGGATACTGCCCCGTGATAATGGTGGTATGGGAGGGATAAGTTAGTGTGGGATAGATACCCCGCACCCGCTTGACCCGAGTTCCGGTGGCCAGCAGTCGGCGTAAATTCGGCAAATCGTCCAGGTGTTCATCGAGGTCTCGACTCCCTAGAGCGTCTAGCGAGATAACAATTAAACGTGATTGAATGGTGAGTCACTCCTTACTAAGAATGTTCTGAAAAGGTGCGTTGACGATCCATGCTTTTAGCAAGTCGGTTCAACAGGATCTGTAAAAGATTGCGTTCATCGTCTGACCAATGTTCAAAAATCTGATCGGCTAAGTCTTCAAAGTCGCGATTCATCGCCGAAGCGGTGACGGCCCCCTGATCCGTCACGGTATAAATCAACTGCCGTTTATCCCGACCAACGGCTTTCTTGCTAATCAATTCCTTGGTCACCAATCCTTTTAGTTGCCGACTTAAAGTAGAGGTGTCCAGCCGAGTCGCTTCGGCTAGACTCTCTTGGGTGTTGGCACCCCCACCAATATGGTCCAACAGTTGCCATTCGGCGACCGTTAAATGGTGGGCTTTGGTCAGTCGGCGTAAGAGGGTCTGTTCGGCTTTAGTGACCGTCATTAACGCTGCTAAACTTGATTTCAACGGGCCTCACTCCTTTAGTTGCATTATACAACGACATGCTTGCTGGTCACAAGCGCGAATTGCGGGATTCGGTCGCAATTTGAAGTTGCCTAAGTCGTGAGAAAACTTCTTTGCACATCACCGGGGCAATCGTTATAATTTAAATTGTGTTGTCTTTTTTTAACGAAGATAAATTTTAAATTGAAAGGTGTGATTCCATGTCCTTTGACGGTTCTTTCACCCATGCAATGGTCCACGAGCTCAGTCAAACGGTGGCGACGGGTCGGGTCAGCAAGATCAATCAGCCCTACGCCAACGAAATCGTTCTGACGATTCGGGCTAACGGGCATAACTATCCCGTTCTGTTATCTGCGAACCCAACCTATGCGCGAATTCAAATTACGACCATTCCGTACGTTAATCCGCCAGTACCCACGAACTTTACCATGATTCTACGGAAGTACCTGCAAGGGGCCATCCTGAAGGACGTGACCCAAGCGGCCAATGACCGGGTGGTCCACCTCCACTTCACCTCCCGTAACGAACTGGGAGACCAGCAAGAACTCCACCTGATTATTGAAATCATGGCGCGGCACAGTAACGTCATCTTGGTGGATCAAGGTAGTGGTAAGATTCTCGACGCCATTAAACACGTGGGGTCCGACCAGAACCGCTACCGCCTCCTCTTACCAGGAGCGTTGTACATCACTCCGCCAAAACAAGACCTGGATAACCCCTTTGTGGGTCCGCGTCCCGACCTGGCGAAAACGGTTCGAGACTATCCTAATCGCGATGTCTTGGCTACGACGTTACAGCATCAGTATCAAGGGCTGGGCAAAGATACGGCGGCGGCCCTCGCCACGGATTTGCATGAGCCGGGCGACGTCGCGGCCCACTTCACGGCCTTCTTTGCCAAGTTCGACACCCCGCAACCCAGTTTAGCTATCTCGGCGAAGGGCAAGACTAGCTTCACCGCCTTCCCTTACCCCACGGATGGACAGAATCAGTCCGCGACCACCCTTAGCAGCCTCTTGGACACGTATTATCAGGATAAAGCTGAGCGTGACCGGGTCCAACAGCAGGGAAGCGTCTTGATTCGCGTCGTTCGCAACGAGCTGAAAAAGAACCGCAACAAGTACAAGAAGCTACAACGGACCATGGCGGAGACGGAGAATGCGGACGAATACCGGATTAAGGGGGAAGTTCTGACCACGTACCTCTACCAGGTCAAGCGAGGCGAAACGTCTGTGAGCCTGCCGAACTTCTACGATAACGAAAAACCCTTAAAGATTGCGTTGTCCAACCAGCTGTCTCCTAACCAAAACGCTCAGAAGTACTTCAAGCGGTACCAGAAGGCGAAGAACGCGGTGGTTTACGTGACGGAACAACTGGCCCAAACCAAGGCGAACATTGACTACTTCGAAAACATTATGGCCCAAATCGAGCTGGCCGCCCCTAAGGACCTCATCGACATTAAGTTGGAGCTGAAGCAAGGTGGCTACCTGCGCGACCATGACCATATGAAGAAGGCCAAGAAGCAGCGAAAACAGAAGATCAGTCAACCAGACCGCTTTACCGCTAGCGATGGAACCAAGATTTCTGTGGGGAAGAATAACCTGCAGAACGATAAGCTCACGTTACACACGGCCAAGCGGACGGACATCTGGTTGCACGTTAAAGATATGCCGGGGTCACACGTGATTATTCACGCTGCTGATCCTAGTGAAGACACGATTTTAGAGGCAGCGAACCTGGCAGCCTACTTCTCCAAGGCACGGGACTCAAGTACGGTACCGGTCGATTATGTGCCCGTTAAGCGGATCCACAAACCCAATGGCGCTAAGCCAGGATTTGTCATCTTTACAGGGCAAAAGACCGTTTTCGTCACGCCGGAAGCTAAAATCGTTGATCAATTAGCGGCGAACAACCCTTAATTGGCAGATACAAGTTTAAAAAGGGCACCATCAGGAAGATTGATGGTGCCCTTTTTGGTAAGCACAACTAATTTAAAAGCTCCGAAGTTGCGGAGATATGTTAAATCGTACGGTTAATAATTTGATCTAACTCTTCTGTATCGCTCAAGTTGCTTAAGGTCAACGCTTCGCTGGACCCAAACGCAATCGTCGCCCCCACTTCTTGGTCGGTCGATCCCGGCCGGTTCAAGACGTGTAATTGACGGAACGGGAAGGCTGCGTTCATCAGAGCGACCCGCGTACTGTTAATGTCGACCGTAATCTTAGCCAACTCGGCCGCATCCAGTGTTTGGATGTGCTGCCGGGTCAACATGCGGACCCAGTTGATCCCCGTGACCTTGCTCAAGAAGGCCATTTCGGTCAACCGGGTTGGGCGGACCCCCACGACTTCCAGCTGCTTGGTATCCCCCTTCGGCGCGAAGAGGACTTGGACCATCCCCGTTAACTGCCGTTCGCTAACGGCTTGCTTGGCCTGCTCGACCAGATTGTTGCGTTTGGCCTTAGGCAATTCGGCGGGCATCCGGAAAGCCGTGACTTGGGAGAGTGCCTTGTTCATGCCGGGGGCAATCATATCCATGACCCCGACGGCCACCTTTTGCTGCTGATGTACGAATAGGCTTACACCAATCGTAGCCATCTTGGGCGCCGGCTCCCCCGTTTCTTGATCCGGCGGTAAAACGTGCAGGTTCAAGTCGAGTTTCTTCAACTCCCGCGTTAGGTAATGTCGGTTCCCTGGCACGATTACGATATCGGGATGCTCGACCTGAATCACGTTGAGGACGTCCCCCAATTGAATGGGATCCACGTATTGCTTGTCCGAGAATTCCGGAGCGATACCGATAGCGTTAGGGTTGGTATTCATCAGAATCGTATGGTACCCCGCCCGCTTGAGTTGTTTGAGCATTTCCGTGGTAAAGTATTCAGCCGCGGAATTCGGGCCCAACTGGTTACCGCCCCGTCCAAGGACTAAGGCGGTCCGGTCCCCTAACGCGCGACTCTCGTTTTCGTACTCAAACGTACTGTAGTAGCCGCTAAGCGCTTCCGGGAACTCGCCGGCGGTAGGCTCGATCATTTTATAGGTTGGTTGGATGTGGGCTTCTGCCGACAGTTGACGAATCGTCGCGGTGTCGGTATCCCAGATACGGGCGATCATCCCGTCCCCAAAGCCGTAGTACCGGGCCCGTTGAAGGACTTCTACGTCACGGGGATGCTCTTGAATCTGCCGTTCGATGGTCAAGAGATGCTGCAACTTAACGAAGTAAAAGGCATCGATCTTGGTCAATTCGCTCAGTTCATCCGGCGAGTACCCCCGCCGTAGGGCTTCGATCAGCACCAAGATGCGGTTAGCTAAGGGATGAATCAGCTGACTGATCAGTTCCCCGTCGGTCAGATTGCTGACGGAGGGCAGGACGTCCCGGGGTGAAAATTGCGAACTCCGGACGGACTTCAACATGGCCTCTTCGACGGAACGGCCGATACCAATCGTTGATCCCACGGCTTTCATGGCCGTATCCAAGTGCTGGTCAGCGTCGGGCACTTCCTGAAACGGCCACAGGGGAATGCGGACCGTCACGTGGTCGCTAGTCGGCTCCATCACGGCCGTTTGCTTGGTAAATTGGCTGGGGAGCTTCACGTCGACCAGTCGTTGCCCTAGCATTAAGGCGCCGGTCACGAGTGACACGGGGTAACCCACGGTCCGGGCGGCCAGGGAAACGCCTCGCGTAAAGTACGGTGCGAGTTTGGTCACGTAGAAGTGTTGGTTAGCGGGGTTTAACGCAAAACTGACGTGTAAAACGCCAATGATGCCAAACTCCGTCGCAATTCTAAACGTGGCGTCGCGTAGGTCCTGGTACTCCCGGTCTGTGAGGGTCTGTGGTGGTGTAACCACGATGGAATCCCCTGAGTGGATTCCGATGGGGTCAACGTTCTCCAGACCACTGATCAGAAGCTCGGTGTCGGCGGCGTCCCGAATCGCCACCATCTCGACTTCCTTGTACCCCACGACACTTCGTTCCAAGGTGCATTGGTCAAAACGGGATTGTTGGAACCCCTGGTTAAGCGCCGTCAGCATGTCGTCGACGTTTTCGCAGATCGTCCGGTTGGTATCTACCCGGGGGGCCACGGGCTTAACGATCAACGGGAACCCGATATTTTCGACTAACCCCAGCGCTTCGTCCGTGGTCTGGACGACCTGGGCTTCGATCACAGGTTCGTGGATTTCCTTGAGTGTCGCGTTGAGGTCCGCCGGATTATTGATCTGGCGTAACGTTGACGTTGGCATGCCTAACAGGGTCACCCCGTAGCGCCCCAGATCGCCGTTTTCGAGGAGCTCTTGGGCGATTCGAATTCCCTGCAAGCCCCCTAACGTCGCAATCAAGGCGTCGGGATGATCCTTTTCTAAAATGTGCCGCACGTTAGGCGTCGTGACGGCTTGGATATACATATTGGTGGGTTGAATCTCTTCTAAGGCGACCGAAAACGGGTTGTTGTCGATGACCAGCGTTCGGACGCCGTGCTTCTTAAATTGGGTCAGAATCTGAACAGTGGCGCTGTCCAATTCGGTCTCATGACCGATCTCAGTGGGCCCACTGCCGATGATTAAGACCTTCTGTAAATTAGTCAAGCTCTGCAAGTCTTATCCCTCCCGTGACGTCATCGCTTCCATGAATTCATCGAATAGGTCCCGGCTTTCGTGGGGGCCTGGTGCGCCGTCCGCAAAGAATTGGACCGAAAAGGCGGGAAAATCTCGGTGCCGCAGCCCTTGCACGGTCCCGTTGATCAAATCGACGTAGGTCGTGATCAACCGGTCCCGGTCAATGGACTTCGCCACGACCGCATACCCCTGCCCCTGAGTCGCGTATAGAATATCGTTGGTAATGATTCGGCGAATGGGATGACCACTACCGTGATATTCGACGGGCAACGGTGTTAATTTTGCGCCGTTGGCCAGCGCAAAGAGTTCGTGGCCCAGGCCAATTGCAAAGAGCGGAATCTCCGCTTGTACTTCGCGAATCATGTCCAGAACCCCTGTCCCTAAGTCTAACGGCGACCCGGGTCCCGTGGAGAGTAAGACGCCATCCGGGTCCAGGTTCAAGACGTCTTGGGCACTCGCCGTCCAAGGCAACACGGTGACGTTGCAGCGTCGCTCGGAAAGCTGCCGCAAGATTCCGTGCTTCAAGCCAAAGTCGATGACCACCACGTTTTTCCCCGTATCCGGGTTGGGATACGGCTTGGGGGTGGCGACTTGGTCCACCTGACGGTTCGTTAACACGGTCGCGTTCAATTGGTCGAACGCGTGCGCGTCCGCGACATCGACGATACTGCCCTTCATGGGCCCGGCCGTTCGGAGTTTGCGAATCAAGTGACGGGTATCGATCCCACTGATTCCGGGAATGTTGTGTTGACGTAAGAATTCATCTAAGGACAGCTTAGATAACCGGTTCGTCGAGATGTTCGTGAGGTCCCGGACCACCATTCCCTTAGCGGTCGGAAGAATCGATTCGTAACTATCGTGGTTGATGCCCACGTTGCCAATGGCCGGTTGGGCAAAAATAATGATCTGGTTGTGATAGATTTGGTCGGTAATCGTTTCTTGATAGCCGAGTAAGTTTAAATTAAATATGACTTCACCGCTCGTGGTTGCGCCGGCCCCAAATCCTTCACCAGCGTACGCAGAGCCGTCTTCTAGAATCAAATAACGTTTTGCCATGCAAAATCGGCCCCTTTATCAGTTCGCAGTGTTTTAGGCTTTGATAATCTCAACGGCGTCACGATCATCGATTTCCGTCACGGAAACCTTGATACGCTCACGTTGAGAACTGGGGATGTTTTTTCCGACAAAGTCCGCACGAATCGGTAATTCCCGATGACCACGGTCCACTAATACAGCCAGGTTGATGCTCTTGGGCCGCCCCAGGGCCATGATGGCACTCATAGCGGCTCGGATCGTCCGGCCCGTGTATAGCACGTCATCGACCAGAATCACCTTTTTTTGTTCCACACTAAAATCGATATCCGCGGCTGAAACCTTCGGATCATCATTTTCAGAATCATGGTCGATATCGTCGCGGAACGGGGTCACGTCCAGCGCGCCAACGGGAACGGTGACGTTTTCCAGTTGCTGCAAGCGACTCGCGATGCGCTGAGCCAAGTAGACGCCCCGGGTTTTGATTCCTAGGATGACCAAATCGTCGACCCCTTTATTACGTTCAATGATTTCGTATGTAATTCGGGTCAGTGCCCGTTGCATCGCCATTGCGTCGACAACTACCTTTGGCATGTTCATTTCCTCCTCGAAGTTTATATCAGCTGGGGTTAGTCAAAACGGGCAGATTTCTTCGGCAACATGGTGAAGAAACCCGCCCGCCTGATTACTGGCAAACCCGTTTAATGATTACGTTTAGCATAAAAAAACTAAATTGCTTTGTCAACCGGCAACCCCGCTTGTTTCCGCAGTTTCTCGATCGTCGCTGCGAAGATGGGCGGCACCGGCGCCGTAAAGACCAGTTCTTTCCCCGTGGTGGGTTGCTTAAAGCCCAATTCACGTGCGTGTAAGAACTGGCCGGCGCCCTTGAGCGTCTTCTTGGGCCCGTACAGCGGATCGCCCGCTACGGGATGACCAATGTAGGCCAGGTGCACCCGAATCTGGTGCGTTCGGCCGGTCTCTAACCGGCAAGCAATCAGCGTGTAGTCGCCGTACCGTTCCAGGACCCTAAAGTGTGTCACGGCGGGACGGCCATCGGCGACGACCGCCTGCTTCTTACGGTCCTTAGGTGACCGGCCCAGTGGTGCCCGGACGATACCTTGATCTTCCTTAAAGTTTCCGTGAACGATGGCCACGTATTCGCGGAGGTTCGTCTTGGCTTGTAGCTGCGCAGACAGACTTTGGTGGGCGTGGTCGTTCTTGGCCACCATTAGCAGGCCCGACGTATCTTTGTCGATCCGGTGGACAATGCCCGGCCGGAACTTACCGTTGATCGTTGAGAGTGGGCTGTGGTACAGCAGCGCGTTGACCAGCGTATGGTTGGGGTGCCCCGGTGCGGGATGGACCACCATGCCTTGAGGCTTGTTGACCACTATCACGTCGTCGTCCTCATAGACGATATCTAAGGGGATGTTTTCTGGGGTCAAATCTAACGGTTCGGGATCTGGTAGGGCAATGTGTACCGTAGCCCCTAATTCGGCGATATCCTTAGGCTTAACGACGTTACCGTCCACTGTAATGTTTCCCGCTTCGATCCCTGCTTTGGCCTGTGAGCGCGAAATGGTGGGTTCCTCGACCGCAACCAGTTTATCGAGGCGTAATTTTTGATCGACCGTAAATTCCTTAATTTCCATGGTGTGCCTCCCGTTGATCAGCTAGAAAGACGCCGATCATGATTAAAATGACGCCGACCGTCAAGCAACTATCCGCAAAGTTGAAGATGGGAAAATTGATAAAGTCTAATTGGAACATATCCACGACGTATCCCTGGAAGGCCCGGTCGATAAAGTTTCCGATCGTCCCGCCCATCATCAACGCCAGTCCTAATTCTTCGATCCAATGTTCGCGTTGGTTCCGGTAACGCCAGAAGAAGACCCCCATCACCACTAAGGCGACTAGGGCAATCACAGTAAAGAGCCACATCTGCCCCTGGAGAATGCTCCAGGCGGCCCCATCGTTTTGCAGGTGGGTCAACGAGAAGACCCCGTTGATGACGGGATGCTGCCCCCCTAGTGCGATATTGGCCACGACGGCGTGCTTGATCCATTGGTCGAGTAGCACCAGAATGATGATGAGAATTGAATCTGCAATCAGCATTGTATTTAAAAACACCTTTCCTATAAAGTTCACTTGGAGAAAAGTATACCAGAAAACCCGCGCTGACGGTTAATTGCCGACGGATTTTACGCAAAACGCCCTTAGATGGGACATGCTATAATGAAAACAGTCTTGACTCAGGAGGGAAAAAGGATGGCAGCAGAAAATTCCGCAGAAACCCAGATTAAAATTTACAGTGACACCGCTGGTGAGACCCACGTCGACTCGAACATGGCGGCCGGGCAGACCCCGAGTGCGATGATTTTGGCCGCCCTAGGCCTGATGGAACACCAAGAAGGCCACGCGCTGACCAAGGACGATTTTGTGTCGATTTGTGAGACCCTATGGGATTATCACCATGCCGTTAAGAAGGAACACTAAAGCAGTCTTCTGCAAGAAAGACCCCCCTAAGATTGGACTTGGTAACCAGTCTTAGGGGGTCTTTGTTTTGTCTTAATGTACGGTTATCAGCTTAGAACAAGCCGGTAATCGTCCCATCGGCAGCGATGTCCATATCCAAAGCAGCGGGATGCTTTGGTAACCCCGGCATGGTCAAGACGTTACCTGTCAAGGCCACCACGAAGCCAGCGCCTAAACGTGGTGAGAACTCCCGGACGTGGATCGTAAAGTCTTTAGGGGCCCCCAGTTGCTTAGCGTCGTCGGTCAGTGAATATTGCGTCTTCGCCATGCAGACCGGTAACGTATCCCAGCCGCGTTCGTGGAATTTCTTCAGCTGACGTTGGGCTTTTCCGGATAATTCAACCTTAGCGCCCCCGTAAATCTTCTGCGTAATCGCCGTCATCTGAGTCATCAGGTCGGAGCCAGCGGGAACCAATGGCTTGAAGGTACTGGGTTGGTTAGCCGCGGTGACAACTTGGCGAGCCAGCTCTTCGGCACCGGCGCCCCCGTCGGCCCATTCGGTCGTGGTGGCGACCGCAACGCCTAAGTCTTGCACGATTTTCGTCAGCAAGGCCACTTCGGCGTCGGTATCACTGGTGAACCGGTTGATGGCCACCACGGCGGGGATGCCGTATTGCTGCATACTGTGAATGTGGCGAATCAGGTTAGCGCTACCCTTTTGGAGTGCCGCTAAGTTTTCGGTCTCCAAGTCGGCCCGCTTAACGCCGCCGTTGTACTTCAACGCCCGGACCGTGGCCACGATGACCACCGCGTCCGGTGCCTGACCCACGGCAGGCACGTTGATGTCCATGAACTTCTCGCCCCCTAGGTCGGCTCCGAAACCGGCTTCGGTGACCGCGTAGTCGCCCAACTGCAAAGCAGTCTGGGTCGCTAACACGGAGTTACAGCCATGAGCGATGTTGGCAAACGGTCCCCCGTGAATGATCGCGGGGTTGTGCTCTAACGTTTGAACCAAGTTCGGCTTGATGGCGTCCTTTAACAGTAACGTGATGGCCCCGCCGACCTTTAAATCACCGACCGTCACGGGTTCCTTATCGGTGTTATAGCCGATAAGGATACGGTTGACCCGTCGCTTGAGGTCGGTTAAGTCTTCGCTCAAGCAAAGGACCGCCATCAGTTCGCTCGCTACGGTGATATCGAAGCCGTCCTGACGTGGTACACCAGAGGTCCGACCACCCAAGCCAATCACCGTTTGACGTAGGGCCCGGTCGTTGATATCTAAGACCCGCTTCCAAACGATTTGCCGGGGGTCTAGGTGCAGTGCGTTTCCCTGTTGGATGTGGTTATCGATCAAAGCCGCAAGCGTGTCGTGCGCTTCGGTCAACGCGTGCATGTCCCCGGTGAAGTGCAGGTTAATGTCTTCCATCGGAACGACTTGTGCGTGACCGCCGCCAGTCGCGCCGCCCTTTAAGCCCATGACGGGGCCTAGTGAGGGTTCCCGCAGAGCCAAGACAGTCTTGTGGCCCAGTCGGTTCAGGCCATCCCCCAGACCAATCAGGACCGTTGATTTTCCCTCACCCGCGGGAGTGGGATTGATTGACGTGACCAGGATCAGCTTCCCGGCTTGGTGCGTTCCCTTGAGCGGCAGGGTAATTTTTGCCTTAGTGTGGCCGTACGGCTCGATCTGGTCGGGGGTTAACCCCACCTTCCCCGCAATTTTTTCGATGGGTTCTAGTGGTGTCGCTTGTGAAATCTCAATATCAGTACTCATTAACGGTTCTCCCCCTTGGTGTCAGTGGTGCTAATGGCTTCGGTAATCAGACTGGCCAACTCGATGGCCGAGTTCTTAGGTAACAGGAATTGATAGATGCGGCCCTGAGCAACGATTCCTAACCGGTAACGGGATAGGGAAACGTGGCTGATCTGGTGAAGTGGAATCACCAGGTTGCGGTGATTCAGGACGGTGCTGACCGTCAAGACTTGGTTCGCCATGGTGATGTTGCGGAAGTGAATCTCGAGCCAGCACAGAAAGGCAAAGGCAATGAAGAAGCTGAGGGTGATCCAGTTGAAATGGGTCACTTCCAGCCAGAAGATGGCGCCCATGAACAAGAACATGAACGTCCAACTCCAGTTGATAATGCTGCTAACGGGATTGGGTTGGTACAAAAAGCGACGTTCCTGGGTTATCATTATCGTAAACACCTCGTTAAAAATTGGAGTGATTTCTAGTGTATTCATTATATACGGATGCAGCGACCCAACCCCAGACGGGGCTTAGCGCCGGTGGCATCCTAATCGTGCATGATCATCAGCAGACCCAACAAAAAGTGGCGTTGGCCGCCACTGATAATCATACCGCTGAGTTTGAAGTGGCGACCCTAGCCTTTCAACGGCTACGCACCCACTTGGGGGACGCGGTCGCAACGGCCAGCGTGCTCTTTCACACGGACAGTCAAATCGTCAGCCAGAGTCTCGCCAAACGGTATGCCAAGCATTATCAAGTTGAACTCGATCGGTTATTGGCGGCCCAAGCCTCCTTTCAATTGGTCTTAACGGAATGGGTCCCGGAAAAGCAGAATCGAGGAGCCCATACCTTGGCAAATCAAGCCCTTCATGCGAGAGAAGAGGTTAAGTAAGTGGTTAACGGCTTTTCGTATTCGCTCCAGTCCGGTGTTCCACCATATAAAGCAGATCCGGCTAGTAAGCGACCAATCTGTGGTCCGGTGGTCAGCCCCGAGGAGCCCAGTCCCGAAGCAACTAGGAAGCGCTCGTGGTCGGGAATCGGGCCAAAGAACGGCGCAAAATCATCGGTGTAAGCCCGGGTCCCTACCCGCACAGTCGTAATATTGGCAGCTGTCACGTTCGCGACCAACCGTTGGGCACTCGCCAGGAGGTCTTCCGTGACGTCCGCATCGGGCGTTAAATCAAAGCCTTTATCGTCTTCATGCGTGGCCCCCACAATCAGGTGGCCGTGACCAAACGGAATAAAGTCGCGTTCACCTTCCGGCATCACGACTGGCATGTTTTCTTGTAATGGGTAGTCCTTAACCGCCAGTTCAATCAGCTGACCCTTTTGCGGTCGAACCCGGGCGGTAACGCCTAAGGTGGCCAGCAGGTCTTTGGTCCAAGCTCCGGCGGCTACGATCACCCGGTCGAATTGCCGGGCGCCTAGTGAGGAGACGACCCGTTCGTCAGGCGTCAGCGTTACGGCTTCGTGGCGAACGGTGAGATTTTGCTCACTGGCTCGGGTTAACAGCGCGTTGACCAACGCAGCCCCGTCAACCCGGGCGCCGCCACTTAGGAAGACGCCGGGTTGTGGTGCGGTTAAGAGTGGCACCCGTTGTTGGACCTCTTGCGCCGACAGTGTGGTAATCCGCCCCATCCCTGCGGCGGTTGCTTGGCGTTTAACGGCTAAGTCGGCTAAGGCCTCAAGGTCGGTTGGGACTTCACGCGTGACGATGGTCCCCGTCTGCTGATACACGTCGGTGCCTAAGTGGGCATCGTGAATCAACTGAGGATACAAGTCTGCGCCATCTTTAGCCAGCCGATACCACTGCTGGTTCCGCCGTTTGGATAGCCACGGGGAAATGATGCCCGCTGCGGCTTTCGAGGCTTGTCCCGTACCAGAATCGAACAGCGTCACTTGAACGTTGGGATGACCGGGTAACGTGCTGAGATAATAAGCTGCGGTGGCGCCCACGATACCGCCACCGATAATTGCAATTCGTTTTTCCATGAGATGCTGACCCCCTAAGTTATCAGGTGCATGCTTCGCTTTCATTCTAGCATATCTTCTGGCCCCAGACTTAGTATTTAAGACGCAAATAGCCCCCGACACCGTGGATTTACGGGCGTCGGGGGCTATTTCTTAAGTTAAGTTTTATTTGAAGACTAAGAACCGGTCATCATCAGCCATGAAGTCCTTGTCGCCGGCTGGGGATTCGATGGACCCAAAGTCCATTTCGGCCCGGAGCTTCCAGCTAGCTGGTAAGTTGAAGGCTTCGCGAACTTGGTCATCGATCAGTGGGTTGTAGTGTTGGAGATTAGCACCAATCTCGTTTTCAGCTAAGGCCGTCCAAACCGCAAATTGGGCGTTCCCTTGCGCTTGTTCGGACCAGTCTTGGAAGTTGTCCGCGTAGAGTGGGAAGTTGTCTTCAAATTCCTTGACCGTCTTGGATTCCGTGAAGAATAAGACGGTTCCGAAGGCGGACTTGAAGGCGTTGATCTTAGCGGTCGTCTTGGCGAAGGCAGCTTCGTCAGGAACTTCTTGCTTCAACCGGTTGATCACGATGTCCCAGAGCTTTTCGTGGGAGTCGCCGAACAAGATCACAGCACGCGTGGTCTGGTTATTAAACGGCGTTGGGGCCTGCTTGATGGCGTCTTCGATCAAGTCGATCAGTTCAGCTTGAGTTGCCGTGACGTTCCGGCCTAATGCGTAAATGCTGCGACGTTGTTTCATTAAATCGATTAATTGGGTTTTCATAGATAATTTACCTCACTTGTAAAGTTTGTCTGGCTAAGTTGCGACTAATTAACGCTGAGTCCTAGTTTATCACTTACTTTTAGAAAGTAAAGCGATTTTCATTAAAAGTTGTCGGTGGTTTCGTTCGAATCAGACGCCTTTAATGTAGGAATCGCGACTAATTTTTTTAAAGCGCTAACCGTCCAGTCAACGGTCAGCGGTTGTTGAGGTTGTACTAAGACGCCTAACAAGAAGGTCCACACGGCGGCAACGGCTTGGGGAGACACACCGGTCAGGTGATGCTGAGTGGCGTATAGTGCCAGCACCGTCTGTAGGCTCTGGGGAACCGGCCACGACGCCGTCAGGGCAAATGCAATGGCTTGGGGATGAGCCTTCGCGTAAGTCAGTAAATTGGTGACGAAACGCGTAAGCATGGTCTGGGCATCGGGTGACGTTAAGATTCCCTGGGCTAACTGATCCGTAACGTCGGCTAAGATATCTTGATGCAGTTGCGCGAGTAACGCGGCCTTGTCCGGGTAGTGCCGGTAGATGGCGGCGGGCGTCACGTCCAAAAACTTTGCTAATTGGCGTAAAGAAAGCTGTGCGGCCCCCTGAGTCTCGAGGACTTCCCGGCCATGTTGCCGGATGGCGGCGGCTAAATTTTTACGGTGATAGGGCTGACGACGCATCGCTAATCCCTCCTTGAGAATGCGTTATTTAAAGCTATTTCAGCCCTTATGTTATCATTGTATACATTGAATGTAAACGATGATAACATAGTGTTTAAATTAAACGACTTTACGCTTTTTTTACACGCCACGCCAGTTCTTAGGCTTACAATGGAATTAGACTTAAAATAACTGAGAAAAGAGTATGATTCATGGCAAATACACTTTCAAAACGTCGATTATTTATCCAGGTCATCATCTTTTGGGTGATCTGGTTAGGGGTTCAATCGCTGATCAACGTCCCGATTGAACACCACTTAACGGGCTGGCCCCAAGAAATCGTTCTTGATGGCATCAAGTTGTTCGTTTGGTGCGGGTGTGCCTGGTGGCTGATTCGCCAGGCCGGTCCCCAATCTCTGGCAGTCGATCCGCAAAAACAGTGGCATCCTAACTGGTCCTTTACGGCGGGTTACGTCATTTGGGCGGTTATGGTGGTTTACCTACTAGCCCAATTCTGGCTAGTCCA
Source organism: Levilactobacillus namurensis DSM 19117 (assembly GCF_001434785.1). Taxonomy (GTDB): domain Bacteria; phylum Bacillota; class Bacilli; order Lactobacillales; family Lactobacillaceae; genus Levilactobacillus; species Levilactobacillus namurensis. Next base: position 26,648 of record NZ_AZDT01000011.1, read on the forward strand.
CCACGGGCTTCGCGTTGCCCACACCTTTTTGCCGGAATACTGGGGACGGTACTTCCTGGTTGTCGGGATCACAGAAGAGATGATGTTTCGCGGCTATGTCTTTAACGCCCTACTGAAACACTTCTCGTTTGCGTGGGCAAATGCTTTACAAGCCATTGCTTTTGCGGCGATGCACATTCCCCGTTACCTGACGACGGTTCCCCCGATGAGTCCTTTAACTTGGATCAGCAACCTGGTTTCTGTGGCCATCTTGGGTGCCATCTTCGGCTGGTTGTACGCCAAGAGCCGTTCCCTATGGCCGGGCATCGCCGTGCACATGACCTGGGATATTCTTGTGACCCTCTTTGCGTAGTGGTTTAATCGCAAAAGAATTTATGCGAAAAAAACATTCACCTCTCACTTAAAAGAGGTGAATGTTTTTTATCGTTGGATCTTAAGCAACTCGCCGACGCAAGAAGCCTAACAAGACGCTTAAAAAGGCAAACGGTAAGGCGAAACTAAAGAGAGCCGGAACAAATTCTGCCGCAACGGTCAGGACCATAATCAGGTCAACCGCCATAACGACTAAACTAATACCGAGTAAGACGCGCCACCAACCACGACTAACATGAGGTTGGTACGTGAAGCCATAAACTAAAAGTGCTAAAGCAGTGGTCAACAACAATGCGTGTTCCATAACTGGCATCGTTAACCCCAGAGCCAGCAGTGCCGCGACACCACTAATGCCCATAAAGAAGTAACCGTACCAGCGTTGGGTTTGGACCGTTGATTTCACGATTATCACTCCTTAGATCTCTCTCCCTTACGTTTAGTTTACGCCAATTTGTAACCGCTTTCAATAATAAAATAGGCTTAACCCTGCTGGGTAGCCGGATTAAGCACACCGTTATCCGCGGTGAACAGCGACTGACGCATTACTGCTGATCATGACCGGTGTCTACTTTCAGAGGCCCATCCCAGACAGGACTGACCACGGCCGTAGCTTCGCCGTCAAAGACTTTCAGCAAGGTGAACAGACTCTCGGCACTATTCGCAACCGTTAACACTGAACGGTCCAGCCAATAAACGCGCCCCTCGTTACTGTCACGGGGAGTCCCATCAAAGTCCGCACTGCGATAGAGCAACCCCAACTTTCGGCGATCGCTATCGGGATCGAACCATTCACAAGTACCGCAGAACTGCGCAGTGTGAACCATAATCCCCGTTTCTTCACGGACCTCTCGAATCGCAGCCGTTAAGCTACTTTCACCAACTTTAACGTGTCCTCCCGGAAAACTGTGACCAGCCTTCCAAGGAACGTTGCGTTTATTTTCGACCAAGACCTGGTGCGTGGTCGGCTCTTCGATGAGCATCATGGTCACTAATTCAATGGGTTGTGGGGCGTGCATAGCGGTTCCTCCTTACGATTAGGTATTAAGGTTTATTGTACCGCACCTAGTAACCAGTGAACACAAAAAGACGGCTCACTGGCCGCCTTTAGTCTGCCCAACGCTGCTCTAAGCGTTAGTTTGGTGTTGTTTATTTTTCGTTATCATCGCTTCAACGCCATAGCAGGCGATCCCCAGTAAGGCAAACGCTGCTGGAAAGCCGATGGCCCATAAGAGGGACTTCATCAGAACTAAGCTCAGCAGGCAGACCGCCAAAACGACAAGTATGATTAACGTTAACCCATCTTTTGTCATTATTATTCCCCCAGAATTTCAAATTAAGATCATGTGGCCCCTACCACGTTTTATAGGATAGCAAGGATTCACGGTCAACGCAAACCCATGAGAGAATCTTAAGCAAATCGACTAACTTTTCGGGTCTAGACCGAATGAGTTGACGAGTGATGCTGTAAGTGCTGGAGTTGACCTTTGAACTCGTTGGCGTAGCGTTCTTGGTCGGCCGTGTAGGTGCTCAGCCGTTCACTGAGCCCAATCGTGTAGTCGGCCCGTTCGCCATGTTCGCCCTGATCCAGTCCCAGCTTCTCCTCGGTCGCATTGACCCGCATTGGCATTACGAGTCGTAAGAGATAGATCAGCAGGCACCCCATGGCCGCAACGAAAATGATGGTGAATGCCGTGGCCAGTAACTGGATACCTAGTAAGTGGAACCCGCCACCGTAGGCCAACCCGTTGGTGGTTACCGCCGAGTTCACGCTCTTAGTCGCAAAGACACCGGTGAGGATACTGCCGACGATCCCGCTGACCCCATGACACCCGAAGGCATCTAGGGCATCATCGACGCCCAACTTCGGCTTCAAGACGTTGACGAAGCAAAAGCTGGTGATAGCAGCGAGGCCACCAATCGCGATGGACCCTAATAGGGTGACGTAACCGGCCGCTGGTGTGATGCCCACCAACCCGCAAAGGGTCCCAGTGCAGACACCGACCAGGGTTGGTTTGCCTGTGGTCCAGATATCGAGTCCCATCCAGACCACCATCGCGGTCCCCGTTGCGATGGTACTGGTCAATGCCGCCTGAACGGCAACGCTGTTAATGGCTAACGCACTACCCGCATTAAATCCGTACCAGCCAATCCACAAAATAGCGGTTCCTAGCAGGACCCAAGGCAGGTTATAGTGATGCTGGCTATCGACTTTTAACCGCCGACCCAGCCAGACTGACAGAACCAACGCCGTTACCCCCGCGTTAATGTGTACGACCGTTCCACCGGCGAAGTCTAGGACTCCCAGTTTCGCTAGCCAACCAGTGGGACTCCAGACCAAGTGGACCATCGGATAATAGATCAAGATGGACCACGCCGCCAGAAACGCCAGTAAGAACTTGAAGCGAATCCGACCGACGATGGCCCCCACAAACAGGGCTGGTGTGATAATCGCAAACATCATTTGAAATAACGAGTAGACCCCCACCGGAATCTTAGTGGGTGTCAGACTGGCCAGGTTAATTCCGGCCATAAAGACATGCTTGAGATTTCCCACGACACCCAGGATGTCACCAGAAAAGGCCATCGTGTAGCCTAGACTAATCCATAAGAGGATGGCGACTCCCGTCATGATAAAGACCGACAACATCGTATTGACCACGTTTTTAGCCGTGACCAGACCACCGTAGAAGAATGCCAATCCCGGTGTCATAAAGAGCACCAAAATACTGGCAATGAGTACAAACGCCGTATTTGCTAAATTCATGCAACCGCCCTCTCCGCTCTTTTATGTTAGAAATCCTAACATAGTTTAGCAATCGAAGTTAACTTGGCGGCCTCTCAGACGTTGCTTACGCTAATAACCGAACTAAATCCCAGACCACATCCATCCAGCAGAAATTAAAACAGCCACTCCTGGTTAAAGGGAGTGGCCAATGTCTTCTGGACAAGACTTATCATAGCAAGTCCCTGCACTAACGGCAATTCAAAACCAAAAGTTGAGCGTCCTCCATTCGTAAACTGACTCACGTTATGGAAACGTGTAAAATGGAAAGGACACTAGGAGGGAGATTCAAAGATGTTAAAGACCTATCAACGCGTTGGCTTGCGCCTCACCTACCATGAGTTCGGGACGGGAGACCCCATCGTGCTTTTACACGGTTTTCCCGAAGATGGCCAAAGCTGGCACGCCGTAAGTCAGCGGTTAGTAGCGGCGGGATACCGAACCATTATTCCAGAAATGCGTGGCTACACCCCACAGGCTAGTCCTGTAGCGCGTACCGCCTACCGGACCGATCATCTGGCCGCTGATATCATTGGCTTGTTAGATACGTTACAGCTCCAACGTGTCCACCTGGTCGGCCACGACTGGGGCGGACAACTGGCTTGGAAGATTGCTCAATGGTATCCGCAACGTATTAAGCAGCTGACCGTCATTGCCACCCCGCACCCTAAGGCGATGTTGTGGGCTTACCGGCACAGCAACCAACTTTTCCGTAGTGCATACGTGGGTCTTTTTCAAGTCCCTCAGCTCCCGGAGCGCGTGGTGGCACAGTACCTGCGACGATTCTTGCTGCGCTCGGGGCTAAACGCTACCGAAGCCGACCGACTCAGCCAAAAGTTCCAGCGGCCAGCCAAGTTAACGGGGCCACTAAACTGGTACCGCGCGTTATTTTTACGAGATCAACCCGCGACACCGGACGACCAGATTCACGTCCCAACAGTTTTCATTTGGGGGCAACACGACGCTTTTCTAGGCGCAGCCGCAGCTAAGAAGACGGCAGACTTCATCGCGGCACCCTATCATTTCATGGTGGTCAACGGCGGGCATTGGCTCCCCGAGGAACGCCCAGAACTAGTCACTCACGCCATTCTTATACGGCACTAAATAAATCCTTCCCACCGGCTTCAACGCGAAGTCGATGAGGAGGATTTTAGTAAACTTGAGCTTAACGATGCCGCCGCACCGCTGCTGGAATCATCTTGCGGATACCGCCCCGGGGATCCTTAACGTCTCCAGGGTACCGTGGAATCAAATGAACGTGGGCGTGCATGACAGTCTGACCAGCCGCCGCCCCAGTATTAACGCCAATGTTATACCCAGCCGGATGGTAAGTCCGGTCTAAGTAGGTTTTGGCCTGATCTAACAAGTCATTCATGGCCGCCAGGGTGTCGCCCGGAATCTCAAAAAAAGTGGCGTAGTGTTGCTTGGGGACAATTAATAGGTGCCCCCGTCGCACTGGATGTAAATCCCAGAACGCTTTGGCCAAGTCGTTTTCCATGATAAGATCGTCTTTTTGGCAAAAGACGCAATCTGACTTAATCACGTTGACTCGCCGCCTTGGTACGAGGCCGCCGTTGTGCCCAGAATTGGAAGTAGTCTGTCCGCAACGCCCCGTTATAGAGTTTCCGCTTCTTAGTGGCTTTTTGGCCGTAGAAGTGTTCGAATTCAAGGTCAGCCGTTAAGATGTACTTCGACCAATCCGTGAGGGGCTTGAAGACCTGTCCCATCTGTCGGTAGAGTTCGCGTACCCCGGCTTGGTCACTTAACCGTTCTCCGTAAGGCGGGTTCGCAACGATGACACCGTGATGCAGTTCCGTGGTGAAGTCCTGAACCGCCAATTGCTTGAACGTGATATCCTGTGAAAGGCCCGCCTCCTCGGCGTTTCGCTTGGCAATGGCAATCATGTGGCCATCAATGTCACTACCGAAGATTTGGAGGGGCGTGTCATAGTCTGCCTGGGCATCAGCTTCCGCGCGCACCTGCCGACTGAGTTCGTTAGGGATCCAGTCCCAAGTCTCGCAAAGGAAGTCGCGGTTATAACCGGGAGCCAAGTTACGTCCAATCATGGCCGCTTCGATCGGAATCGTACCGGATCCGCAGACTGGGTCAACGAACGGCATATCGGTGTGCCAGCTGGTCAGCGCAATCAGGGCCGCAGCCATGTTTTCCTTGATAGGCGCGCCCCCCTTACCGACCCGGTAGCCCCGTTTGAAGAGACTAGGGCCCGTTGTGTCTAAGGTTAAGAGAACGTGATTCTTATTAATGATGACTTCCAACGGGTACGTGGCTCCGGTTTCTGGTAACCGCGTCCGTCGGTGATAAATGGCCGCCAGCTTAGTCGCGACCGCTTTTTTAACGATTGCTTGTGCGTCGGGAACACTATGCAACTGGGACTTTTGTGAGCGCCCTTCAACGGGGAAGACTGCGTCCATGGGGAGAAATTGGTCCCATGCGACCGCTTGAGTTGCGTTAAATAACTCATCGAAGGTCCGGGCGTCAAATTCGGCCACGATAATTCGAATACGATCAGCCGTCCGTAACCAAAGGTTGGTTTTCAAGATGTCTTCAATGGTGCCGTCGAAGCGGATACGACCATTTTCAACTTGGGTCTGGTAGCCCATCTCGCGAAGTTCGCGACCCGCTAAGGCCTCGACCCCGGCGGCAGTTGCTGCGTATAAATGAAATTTTTCCATGTTGTCCTCCTGTTGATTTAGTTCGGAAACTCTCGATGCATGCCTGACTAGTTATCGCATAGTCATTCACGAAGCCATAACTTTGGGCTATTTCGAGGAGCACTATCTGTAGTCTATCATAACATCTGCTAACGGCGAAAAGGTTAAAAGACGCGTTTTAATGCATAAAAAAAGTGAGAGCCGAAGCCCTCACCACCTGACTAAGTGCAGATCCCTGTAAGCCATGTTTTGTACCACAACATCATTCAGGCAACCATGTTGTGGCGGTAATCATCTATCTCAGACATCTCTGTCTGCCCCACGCGTCGTTCAATTCCATACGTGAAGCTCCCCTACCAAAGTTTGGGTTTCCCGCTCGAGGGGTTTACCGCGTTCCACCGATTAGGTTTCCCTAACCGTATCGTCACTGTGGCACTTTCAGGAGTACTCGGACATAGCCGAAGCCTTAGCCGTTTTCCTCCGCCGTAACGTGCAAGCACGTCCGCCGGCTTATTTTTTCACCGACCACGAACACTACAGGCATCGCAGCCTGTGCGAGAATGGACTTTCCTCAGCCGACATAAGCCGACCGCAATTACCCAGGATCTACACCGTCAAAATATAATTTTACAAACGATGTGACTCGTTTGGATCATTATCTAGTTGTGAACCGAAAACGTGCCGTTCCAAGTTGGAGAGCCGCTTCAAAATATCCATATTGGTGACATTTGAAGATGCCGGATTGGCTGCTGCGGCTTGCGGTTGACTCCCGCCGACTTGAACCTGCTTGGTTAATTCGTCGACTTTTGCCAATAACCGTTCGTTTTCGTCTTGAAGCCGTTGATTCTCTTTAACAAAAGTGTCGTAATCCTTGATAACGTTGTCTAAGAAGCTGTCAACGTCGTCTGGATCGTAACCCCGCATCTTTTGGCGGAATTGCTTTTGTAAAATCTCCTTAGGAGTAAAATTAACGTTTTCCATTGATCTCTACACCTCGTTGTCTTATCGAACCGGCAATTAATATAATACCAGTTTTTAATCAAATTGGGAACTATTTTTCAAATTTTCTTGATATTCGTTGGCGCTCTCTTGTAACCAATCCATGTCAATCAATGTAAGGGGGTACGAGTGGCGCTCCTGAAACCGGTCAATGGCTTGATAATCATACTTAGGCTTGCCCGGTACTTCTAAATCATAAACCAAGACGGCCTCGTCCGTGTGACTTAACATAAATTCTTGATAGTTTCTTAATTGTTGGGGCCCGTGATAGGGTTGTGCACTAACCGACTGATGAAAATCAACCCGACTGGCAATTTGCAGATACTTGGCCTGATTGGTTTCGTTCCAGTTATGACCGAAATCCGCGAAAGGCGTCATCATGGCCACGTTAAGCTCAGGATAATCCGCTTTAAGGGACACCCCCACTTCGGCTGCCCATTGCTCAACCCCTAGTTGGCCACCAGTAATTAACCAGTCCGTGCCATTTTCAATTTTATCGATCAGCAGCTTCTTCAGTGTCTCCTTGATCACGAGCAACTTAGGATCTTGATCACCAAAGACACCTAGTTCGTAACTACGGTACCCCGTAAGCCATAACCGACTCACCACATCACCCTCCTCTAATGTAGAAACGCTACCTTTAGTGTAGCGAAAAAGAAGTGGCCGGGCAATCGATATGCCAACTTTTTTATTCGTTGAGCGCGTATCGATTGGGTTTAGGAGTTTTTATTTTGGGGTGACCTTGGTATAATGATTTTAACTGGGCCGACCAGCCTGAAGGAGTGTGAGGCACCATGACCATCCGGTATCCCAATGGGCATGCCTACCGAGCGCCTGCGACCAAGCAACACCCCCACTTCTCGAGTACCTATACTAACTACGGTAAACGGGGAATGTCCTTGGAAGAGGCACTCAATGAAAGTAATGTATACTACGAAACTCAGGGTCTCGCGGTCGTTCATAAGAAACCTACCCCGATCAAGATCGTTAAAGTCGATTATCCTAAGCGTAGCGCCGCAGTGATTAAAGAAGCTTACTTTAGTACGGCATCTACGACCGACTATAATGGCGTCTATCGGGGACATTATCTTGATTTTGATGCGAAGGAAACGCGCAATAAAACGTCGTTTCCCCTGAAGAACTTCCATCAACATCAGATCGACCACTTACGGGCCTGTACCGCTCAGGGTGGTATTTGTTTTGCCATCATTAAATTTGTTGCTCACGACGAGATTTATCTCTACCCCGCCGCCGAGTTGTTCACCTTTTGGGACGCACAAGTATCCGGTGGTCGTAAGTCGATTCCCTATCAAGAAATCGTCGACCACGGGTACCTGTTGCCCCCGCAAATTCAGCCGCTAGTTCCTTATCTAACGGCCGTGGATCAGCTACTAGCCTAATCATTGAGCTGATCACGTTTAAATTGCAAAGGAGATTACCATGTCTAGTAACAATAACACGCGGGAAACCCGCATGAGTCGCAATGCCGACCGTTCAACGGGTCCCCAAAGACCGCACAATGGCTGGCGAACTTTTCGCCGAATCCTTTACGTCATCGTTGCGGTGATCGTACTGGGAATCTTGGCCGGTGCAGGGCTGTTCTTCTACTATGCCCAAAGCGCGCCTAAGATTACTCAAAGCGCCCTCTCAAGTGATGCTTCGACTCGGGTCTACGATGCCAACGGTAAAGTCATTTCTCGACTAGGCGCTCAAAACCGGACTTACGTTAAATCCGATCAAATCCCAGTCTTGCTCAAGAAGGCTGTGGTCTCGACCGAAGATCGCCGGTTCTATAAGAATAGCGGAATCGATCCAGTGCGGATCGTTGGAGCCGCCTTTGCCAACATCAGTGGTTCTTCACTGGGTATGCAAGGTGGGAGTACGCTAACGCAGCAGTTGGTCAAGTTGTCGGTCTTTTCAACAGCGGCCTCTGACCGGACTTTGAAGCGTAAGGCGCAAGAAGCCTGGTTGGCTTTGAAGGTTGATCACAACTATTCCAAGGACCAGATTCTAGAATATTACATTAACAAGGTCTACATGGGGAACGGGGTTTACGGTATGCAAACGGCCGCCCAATACTACTATGGGAAGAAGTTAAGTCAGTTAAACTTGGCGCAACTGGCCCAGTTAGCTGGGATGCCCCAATCACCAAGCAATTACGATCCAATCCACTATCCACAATACGCTAAGCAACGGCGGGACCTGGTCTTACAAGCCATGGCTAAAAACGATGTGATTACGTCCGCGCAAGCTCAAGAAGCTGAGGCGACCAGCGTTTCGACTGGTTTGGTTAAGAATCACGCCGCCACAACTAACGTGAACGCGAAGACCACTAAAGTCGTAGATGCTTATTTGAAACAGGTCTACCAGGAACTACGGTCTAAGGGGTATAACACGACCCGTGGCGGACTAAAAGTTTACACCAACTTAGATATGGGTGCCCAAAGGAAGTTGTACGATATCGTAAACACCAATAATTACGTGGCCTTTCCGTCTAACAAGTTCCAAGTCGGGTCAACCATTGTTAACCCCAACAACGGGAAAGTGGTCGCGATGATTGGTGGTCGGAAGACGGGCAAGGTTACCTTCGGATTGAACCGGGCCGTTCAAACGGATCGGTCTAGCGCATCGACGGCTAAGCCCTTGATGGACTACGGTCCAGCCATTCAATACCTCAACTACCCCACTTACGAACCCGTGAAGGATACGGCCTTTACCTACCCCGGCACGGATAAGAGCCTATACGACTGGGATAAAAAGTATCAAGGGACCATCACCATGCGGAAGGCCCTTTATGAATCACGGAACATCCCAGCGGTACGGACTTTACAAAACGTAGGAATCAGTAAAGCGACGACCTTCCTAAAGGGCTTGGGTATGACGTTTGACAAGAAGTTGACCCTGCAAAATGGGATTGGGTTGTACATCTCCTCCGAGCAGGAAGCTGCCGCATACGGGGCTTTTGCCAACGGTGGAACCTACTACAAGCCTTACCTGGTATCTAAGGTCGTCACTCAGGACGGAAAAGCCCACAACTACGCGTCGACTGGGAAACGTGCTATGTCGACAGCAACGGCGTTCATGCTGACGGATATGATGAAAGACGTTATGACGGAATCAAGCGGTTCTGGACGTTCAGCTGCGATTTCTGGGTTGTACCAAGCCGGAAAGACCGGGACGGACTCCTACCCTGACGATTACGTGAACAAGGTTCCGGATGGCGCTACCATGGATTCCTGGTTTACGGGATACACCAAGAACTATTCCGTTTCCGTTTGGACCGGGTACGATAAACAATTTGAAACGGGCCACTATGTCAGTGAGACCCAGACGACCATTGCACAAGAGATCTATAAGTACGAAATGAGCTACTTGGCCTCTAAGAGTACCAACTCCGACTGGACAGTCCCTAGCGACGTCACCGAGACCCGGCAAAACGGGAAGACGGAATACTACGTCACGGGCCATCCCGGAACGGTTACCGATGGGACCACGACCAGTCAGTACAGCTCAACCAATACCACGAGCTCTTCTGCCTATAGCAGCAACGGTCAAGTCACAACCAATAGCAGTTCCCGGAACAATACGTCAACCACGGAGAACAGCACGTCAAAGGAATCTTCAAGTACGGAACAGAAACCAGCCGGTGGTGATGGTAATGATGACTCATCCGCTACCAGTACGACGGAGGCTTCTTCGTCCGCGGCTAGTTCCACTACAGACAGTGATAATAATCATACTGTTTCCAACGATACCAACAGTTAAAGCTTAGTCTTAAAAAGATGCCCAACTCGGGAAACCGGCGATGGGCATCTTTTTTGCGTGCTCCGGTGGCCCCTGAACCCGGGGCTGACCTGCTAGTGACTAGTTTGGTGTGAGGCCAGTTTAGGTGTGAGTAGTGGTAGTGGTGGTTGTTTTGTGTGCGTTAAGTTAAAGTAATTTTTATGCGTTTACTTCTTTTTAATCTCCGATTAACCGAATGCTACTAACGGCCGTTTATCTCGCCCACTCAACCTACCCTCACCCCTTGGTGGCAAAATCTTAACTAGGTTGTCAGCCCATCTGAGGAGCATGCCATCCTTTTTCATTAAGCTATCTCCAGTGACTCCAACTCACCGCACCAAAAAGGCGGTTAAACCCGTTCCGTTCACCCGCCCTACACGCTTCTAGATTAAGGTCTTTTGATAAAACTGATCCATGGCGGTATGCACCGCCGTCTTCAGGGGACCCGGTAACCGTGTAAATCCTAGTTTCTGGTAGACGTGGACCGCAGCGGCCAATCGATGGTGCGTTTCAAGGTAAAGCGTGCGATAACCAGCCTGTCGCGCAAACGCCTCGACCCGCGCAATGAGCTGGTAACTGAGACCATACCCCTGAGCATCACGACGCAGGTAGAGCTTCTGTAACTCAGCGATTCGTTGTGACGCATCGTACGCGGCACAACCGGCACCGCCGACTACTTCTCCTTGCGCATTCACCACCACCCAATATTTTCGGTCTGGAGCGGCAGCGTAATAGTCGCTCAAGTGGTCAAGATTCTTATCAAAATATGCGGCTCCCGGAATCGCTAAATCCGCCGCTCGCAAGTCATCTTGTAAAATTTTCTTTATGGCGGCATTATCAGTTGCCTGAATCTCTCTAATCTGCATCTTACGACCCCCGTTCTTTAATCGCTCAATTAGCGTACCACAACTGCTCGTGAATGCCCACTGGTTACGTCGTCGGCATCTCCCCACAACACGCAATTTCTACAGCAATTTTTCTTTAAAAGTGCACGTTAAATCGTTTTAACTTGGTTCTTCCTCAGAGTCCGTTTACAGGCTCTAGGGAACATGCTAGGTTAAGCCTAAACAATTTTTCTGAAAGGTGGTCCAGTCCATGTCTTCCGAACTGGTTATCCAAGGTTCTCTGTTTACGCCCGTCTCGCCCACCGAATTCACATTTCTCCGCCAAGCCTTAGTCTGTATTGACTCGACGGGAACGATTGCCCGTATCGTTCGCGCAACGGATACCGACTATTCGGACGTTCAGCAGACTGCTCAACGCTTAGATCACCTCTGGCAGCTGCCCCATAATCAGTACATTCTCCCGGGCTTTATCGACCTCCATGTCCACGCGCCTCAGTGGCCCCAAGCCGGATTAGCGCTGGATCGACCATTAGACCAGTGGCTCAACACCTATACGTTTCCCTTAGAAGCCAAGTTTGCGGACACTACCTACGCGACCAAGGTCTACCACCATCTGGTTCATGAACTACTCCGTAATGGCACCACAACCGCCATGTACTTCGGTACCCTCCATCTCGACGCCAACTTAGCCCTGGCCCGCCAATGTGCCCAACAGGGACAACGGGGCTTCATCGGCCAATTAGCGATGGACAATCCTGACCAAACCCCCGCCACTTACCGCCAAACCTCCTCCCAAGAAGCCCTGCAAACCACGGAGCGTTTCATCGTTCAGCTACAGTGCCTGGCTAAAACCACTGGCGCCGCACTGACCCCCGTCATCACGCCCCGGTTCGTCCCTAGCTGTACGGTCGAAACTCTACGTGGGTTAGGGGGCTTAGCCCACCGTAATGATCTGCCGATTCAATCGCACTGCAGTGAAAGCAACTGGGAAGAACAGTACGCGGAATTGACCTATCATCAGCGCGATGCGGCCGTTTTAGACCAGTTCCAACTCCTGACGCCACGCTCCGTGATGGCCCATGGTACTCAGCTGAATGCCGACGACTTGACCCTCTTCGCCGACCGACAAACGACTGTGGCCCATTGCCCCATCTCAAATTGCTACTTCGGTAACGCCGTATTCCCCGTCCAACAAGCCCTCAACCACCAGGTCAACGTGGGCTTAGGTAGTGATTTGTCCGGTGGCTTCACCCCCAGTCTCTACCGTAACCTGCAACAAGCCGTGATGTCTTCGCAACAGTTACAAGATGGTGTTGACGCTCAAGTAGCACCGGCACAACGGGGACGGGGAACGGGCCGTATCTCTGCGACCACGGCTTTCTACCTGGCCACTAAGGGCGGGGCTAAGGGACTAAACCTCCAGACCGGACAACTACGCGCCGGCTTCGCTGCCGACTTGCAGATTGTCACGGATCGCTTGGGAACTCTAATGCCCAACGACGCTCACAGTGTCTTCGAACGCCTGATGTACCAAACCACCCCCGCGGAAATCGCCACTGTATTCGTTCGCGGCCGCCAAGTCATCGGTTAGTCGCTACACTGCCCTAGAGCTTTTACGCACTCACGTTTAAACGGCCACCTCTCCGTACCAGGAAAGGTGGCCGTTTACTTAAATTCACGTACGCTTAAACTTGGTGGTTGCGGAAAGCCTCAATCATCGACCACGTGAGACTCGACGTACTATCATCGTGGGGAATCTTCTCCCGGGAGAACCACTTGGCCTGCGACAACTCGTCTTTTTCCAAGTGGATCGGTAAGTCTTGGTCCAGCTCCGCGAAGTAGCCGACCAATAACGACCCCGAGAATGCCCAGGGCTGGCTCCCAAAGTACTGTAAGTGATGTACGGTCAAGCCTACTTCTTCTTGGACTTCACGTCGAACCGTGTCCTCCAACGTCTCCCCAATCTCCGCGTAACCTGAAATCAAGGCGTACTTCTGGTAGCCTCGCAAGAACTTGGTCATCAGGATACGGTTACCCTGCGTCACGCCTACAATGATGGCCGGCGCAATGGTCGGGAATACGATTCGGTGGCAATTCGGACACCGTAAGGCCCGTTCCTGCTTATCCGCGACCATTCCGTGACCGCAGTGGCCACAGAACCGGTTATTCGCATACCATTCCCCCAACTGAGCCGCGGTCGCTGCGCCAAACCCCAGCCACTGGGGAACCAGATGCTCCAAGCGTTTAACCGGTGTAAAGCTGTACCCCACAGGCAGCGTCGCCGGCGCCGTCAACAGGTAAAAGGCCGTCTGATCGATGGTCAGCAGGTACGTGTAGGCCGCTAGGGGAAACTCCCAGTCCGCCGCAATCTTCTGATAGGTCGGCAACTGACCCGAACAGGTCACGACCTGGTGGTTCCGGTACAGTACGACAACGTCATCTTGGGTTGGCTGACGGCGCCGTGAATAGTGATTATCCAAAAATTTTGGTTGAATATCTTGAAACACTGATGCCCATCTCCTTTTAGCTTAGGTCCTTAACCCTAACGTATCATTTAGCCAATTAAGGACATTTGTCTAAAACTATTGTTCGCTTTTTCGGGATTTCCTTGAATTTATCCCCCGTTTAGCCTAATTTTACGGCGTGTGACAGCTATTTAATACCCTAGTAATTAGTTAGTAATCTCTTTGTCATACTCATCTAGTATGCTACTCACTGATGATAAACCAAAGGGAGTTATTTAAAAAGATGTCAAAACTTAAACTGAAAATCGCTGCGGCGTTACTACTGTTTGGCTTTTCATTCGGAATGGTCACCGACGTGGCGACCAGCGTAATGCCTCAAGTCGAAACCACGGCGCAAGCGTCGAGTAAAGTATCCGCGCGTCAGAAAAAACAAATCGCTAAAATCAATGCTTCATTATCTAAGAAACAAAAGGCTGCTAAAAAGTGGATTGCCTATCGTGAATCTCGTTACAGCTACACGGCATCCAACGGTTCCTGTTACGGCCGTTACCAACTTTTAAAGGCCTACCTACACGGGAACTATTCCCCCGTTAACCAAGAAAAGATGGCCAACAAGTACGTTGCTGGTCGGTATGGTTCCTGGACCAAGGCTAAGAAGTTCTGGCAGAGCCACCACTGGTACTAATGCTTAATTCAAATCATTTTCCCGCCGTTCTCCTAGAGAACGGTATTTTTTTGTCGTAATTTCGATGGCCATTAATATTCGGTAGAACCTCTTCGCCATGAACTAAAAAAGATTCCCCAGCAATGGGAAATCTTTCTCACTAGTCGCTCAATACCAACTGTTCAATCGCATCTGCCACACCACGTTCATAGTCGTGTGGCGTCACCAACTTGGCCACCCGTTGAACTTCCGGGATGCCATTAGCTACCGAGACAGGCATCCCCACCTTGGTCAACATCCCCAGGTCATTGGCATTGTCCCCGATGGCGATGATCTCCGCGGCAGTCACCCCTAATTTACGTCCTAACGCTAAGATGGCATTGCCCTTATCGACCCCCGCATGATTCACTTCCATGTAGATGCCCGACGAATAAGTGCAGTTGATCTGGGTAAACGCTTGGGTCACGGCCTGATAGACTGCCTGCCGGACTTTCAAATCAGGGTTCATGCAGATGACCTTCATAATCTGCTGATTCTTGAACTGCGTGAAATCGCCAACCATTTCGGTGAACTGCACACCGCGAGTCGCCAAGTAAGCTTGGTCATCCGCTCTTAAGCGATCAATATAGAGATGATCTAACGTATAAACGTGAATATCGACATCGAACTGACGCATAATGGCGAAGACTTGCGCTGCCTCATCATACGGCATCGCATTGCTCACCACGACTTGGTTCCCCTGGTTCTCGACCACCACGCCACCGTTATAGGACACCACGTATTGATTAGGTTGCTGATACAAGTGCAATTGCTTTAAAAGGTTCTGCACACTGAGAAAGCTCCGCCCCGTGTTAGGAACGAACTTGACCCCACGCTGGGTTGCCCGCTTAATCGCCTCAACGTTAGCCGGTGAAATACTCCCGTCCTGTCGTAAAAGCGTTTCGTCTAAGTCGCTGGTGATGATTTTATACACCGTCATCCGTCCCTTCTCATCTGAATAGTTCCACTATACCATAGCTCACTGGTTCAAATAAACTGGTCTATGCCAAAAATGGTCAGGGAAAAATTCCCTGACCATCTTACTCAATACTTTCGTAGGCAGAATTCAACTAAATCCCAAAACCGATTCGTATCAATGGAAATACCAACATTTGCATTCGGCTGATGTTCCAGCACATGATGTTCATCACACACCGTTCGTCCATACGATGGTCCCCGATTAATATCAACCGTAACGTACATGGGCTTAACTTGAAACATTTTTGGATTAATAAGGTAACCAATCGTAGTTGCATCATGCACCGGACCAGCCTTTAAGCCAAAGGCCTCAAACTGAGTTTTTAACGTAAAACTCATCAAATCGCTGAATAGGGTTCCTGCAACGTTCCCGACAGCGGCCATTCGTTTAATAATATCTTCTGTACAGATTGTTTGATTCGTTAAATCAAGTCCCATCATGGTTATTGGAGCACCCGATTTAAAGACATCATACGCCGCTTCAGGATCAGCAAAGATATTAAATTCTGCAGACGGGGTAAAGTTTCCTGTACCATAAGCACCACCCATTAACACAATTTCTTTAACTTTAGGAATAATGCGGGGTTCTAACCGCATCGCTACAGCAATATTCGTTAACGGCCCTGTAGGCACTAATGTAATGTCACCATCACTTGCCATTAAAGTCTCAATAATAAACTGAATCGCATTTTTGGACTCCACCTGTCGCTGTAACGGATCAAAAGTTGGACCGTCTAACCCCGTCTCACCATGAACGTTTCCAGCTACCACCTGTTGTCGAACCAATGGCTGAGGCATTCCTGCATAAAATTTAGTTGAAATCCCCAGTAACTGTGCAACATTCAACCCATTACGAACTGTTTTTTCTAACGTCTGATTTCCCGCCACAATCGTCACGCCTAATAGCTCAATTGCTGGGTGAGCCGCCGCCATCAATAAAGCAATCGCATCATCATGTCCAGGATCACAGTCCAAAATAATTTTTCGTGGTGTCATCTGCCTAACCTCCTATAAAATTCACAACTAACTTTAACAACATCTATTATATGAAACCGTTTGCTATACTAAGTATGAGATTTCTCACCTAGGAGGCTAAAATGATGCACCAATTAAAAAACACCACATTAATTCAGCAACTAGCAACCACTAGCCAATTCAATCATCAATTCTCAACAAATCTAGCGACTAAAGCGGACCTAGTCCTGATTTCTGCAGGGGACCAAGTCGTGACACAAGGCAAAGCAGCCGATACTTTATGGTACTTAGCCCGGGGGCGTACTAAACTAACAACCACCCTAGCCAATGGCAAAATCGCGCTAATTGATTTCTTTACAACACCTTGTTTCATTGGTGAGATGGAATTTATTGATCACCAACCTACTTACACCTTTACGGTCACTGCTCTGAGCGACTGCTGGTGCTTTCGATTACCTGTAGCGCCCTATCGCCAAAGACTCCTTCAGGACTCACACTTTCTTCAACAACTTTGCCAATACTTTGTACATAAAAATTATCGAAATATCCAAACAGCTACCCGAAATCAAAGTTTTCCCTTAGTCCAACGACTAGCGGCTTTTATCTTGTTGACGGCGCATAATGACCAATATACCGAAAAAAACACCCAGGTGGCTGAATACCTAGGCGTTTCTTATCGGCATTTACTCTATGTCTTTTCCCAACTAGTTAAGGATGGTAGCTTAACCCGAACGCATCCTGGATACCACATCATTAATCACCAATACCTTCGATCTCTTGCTTACGATGTCCAACATTCCTAAAAAAGCGCCAGCGTCACCGATAATTTTGGTAACAATGACGCTTAACACAATTAAGCACTCTGTTGCAGCTTGGAGTGTTTCAAGCCATAAACAAAATAAATCACGAGACCTAACAGTAACCACAGTCCCACTGAGACCTTCGTGATGTTCGGCAGCATCACAATAAAGTATAGACTGGAGAGACCAGCCAAAATAGGCAAGAAGGGATACCATGGCATTTTAAAGCCCTTATTCGGCAAATCATGCCGTCGCCGTAACGGAATAACGCCAAAGGAAATAAAGGCAAAGGCCAGTAAAGTTCCGGCATTAATCAGGGAAGCCAACTGGGTCAAGGGGACCAATCCCGCAAAGAAGGCTTGCACAATGGTCGCAACAATGATGGCGTTTAACGGAACGACATGTTTATAACTGATCTTTCCCATCTTAGCGGGTAACAATCCATCTCGCCCTAAAGCGTAGACCAAGCGTGATCCCCCGAAGAACATGGTAATCATAGCCGTAAAAATCCCAATCAAAGCCCCGATAGTAATCAGCTTATTCCAGGTGTTCAAGTGAATCAGCTGTAGCGCGTAAGCCGCAGGATCGTCCACGTTCAATTGCTTATAGTTAACGATTCCGGTCAAAACAAACGAGAACGCGACGTACAGGATCACCGAAACCAAGACCGTGCCCAAGATTCCCCGAACCACGTTTTTTTCGGGCTCGATGGTTTCTGCGGAATTGGCTGCGAGGGCATCAAACCCAATAAAGGCAAAGAATACGGTCGCCGCAGCGGTCGAAATGCCCCCTAAACCAAACGGTGTGGTCCGGAACTGCTTAGGGTAAAACGGCACGTAGTTTTCGGTCTTAATATAAAATGCCCCAACCACAATAAATAAAATAATAATGGCTACTTTCACCACGACCGCGAAGTTCTCGACCTTCTTCGACAAATTCGCCCCTTGCGCGATAATCAACGCAATGACCAACACAATTAACGTAGCGGACAGGTTGATTACCCCGCCCTCCATGGGACCCGCTTGCAGGGTCTTGGGGAGGTTAATACCCATGGCTGCCAGGATGTTGTTATTGAAGTACGCCGCAAATCCGGTCGCTTCCGCAGAAACCGCTAGGAAGTACTCGAGAATCAAGGCCCAGCCCAGGATCCAGCCTACCACTTCACCGTAGATGACTGACCCGAATGAATAGGCCGACCCCGCCACCGGCATCGCTGATGAGAACTCCGCGTAGGCCATGCCCACGATTCCAGACACCAAGGCCGCTAACAGAAACGCGATGGCCACCGCGGGACCCGCGTGCAACGCAGCTTCATGTCCGGGCAGAATGAAAATCCCAGTTCCAATGACCGCACCGATTCCTAACGCCACCAAATCCCGGGCCCGTAAGGTTTTGGTTAACCGTGAATCAGCTTTTAAATAGGTGCTGACTGACTCCTTTTTAAAGATATCTTTCATACTTGGCCTCCCGATTTGCAAAATTTTCAATGTCCAATTTTCTAACCTTAATCTAATTTAATTGTCCTGAATTATTCATACCTTTCAAAAAAGTCGTCAGTTTTCATGTTTTTCAAAAAC
>NZ_AZDT01000062.1 GCF_001434785.1 Levilactobacillus namurensis DSM 19117
GTACATAAAAATGGTGTTGATGGATTTCATCCATCAACACCAAATATCATAGAACCCAAAAAAACGCGCTGCTATCGCTAGCAACGCGTTCTTTGAAGTTTTCGATCAGACTAGTCTTCGACTGGAGTCCCACCGTTCTTCTTGATAATGTCAGCTTGAACACTCTTAGGCGTTGGTTCGTAGTGGTCGAACGTCATCGTAAACGTCCCACGACCTTGCGAAGCAGACCGTAAAGTCGTCGCGTAACCGAACATTTCGGCAAGTGGCACGAATGAGTGAATCATTTGTGCGTTCCCACGAGCTTCCATACCTTCGACCTTACCACGACGTGCGGTAACTTGGCCCATGATATCACCCATGTATTCTTCAGGAACTTGGATATCAACCTTCATGATTGGTTCCAAGATCACTGGGCCGGCACTCTTAACGGCGTTCCGTAAAGCCAAGGAAGCGGCAACCTTGAAGGCTGCTTCACTAGAATCGACTTCGTGGTAACTACCATCGTAGAGCTTAGCCTTAACGTCAACTAATGGGTAACCAGCTAAGACACCATTGGCCATCGCTTCTTGTAACCCTTGGTCAACTGAAGGAATGAATTCACGAGGAACGACCCCACCAACGATGGCGTCTTCGAATTCGTAACCCTTACCACGTTCGTTAGGGGTAAATTCGATCCATACGTCACCATATTGACCTTTACCACCGGATTGACGAACGAACTTACCTTGGACCTTAGTTGACTTCGTGAAGGCTTCACGGTAGGCAACTTGAGGAGCACCAATGTTGGCTTCGACCTTAAATTCACGCTTCATCCGGTCAATGATGATGTCCAAGTGAAGTTCACCCATTCCGGCAATCAGAGTTTCACCAGTTTCAGGGTTAGTTTCCGCCTTGAAAGTTGGGTCTTCTTCAGAAAGCTTTTGAAGGGCCGTGTTCATCTTATCTTGGTCAGCCTTAGTCTTAGGTTCAACGGCAACTTGGATAACTGGATCTGGGAAGTCCATGGATTCCAAGTGCAGTGGGTGATCCGTAGCCGTCAAAGAGTCACCAGTCGTGGTGTTCTTCAAACCAATGGCACCGGCAATATCCCCGGAGAAGACTTCTGGGATTTCTTGACGGTGATTGGAGTGCATTTGCAGCAGACGTCCAACCCGTTCACGCTTGTCCTTAGTTGCGTTCAAGACGTAAGAACCGGCTTCCAAAGTACCAGAGTAAACCCGGATGTAAGTCAAACGACCAACGAATGGGTCAGTAGCCACCTTGAAGGCCAAAGCAGCGAACGGTGCGTCATCATCGGCACGTAATTCAACCGCTTCATCGGTATCCGGAACAGTCGCGTTGTATGGCTTAACATCCAATGGAGATGGTAAGTAGTCCACAACGGCGTCCATTAACATTTGAACACCCTTATCCTTGAAGGCAGAACCGGCGAAGACTGGGAACATTTCCAGCTTCAACGTTGCCCGACGGATAGCAGCCTTTAATTCTTCCTTGGAGATTTCTTCACCTTCAAGGTACTTTTCCATGATTTCGTCATCGACGTCAGCAACGGCTTCGATGATCCCTTCATGGCGCTTTTCAGCTTCGTCCTTCATGTCGGCAGGAATGTCGACCGTGTCCCACTTGGAACCCAGGTCATCCATGTCGTAGACGTAAGCCTTCATTTCGATTAAGTCAACGACACCACTGAAGTCATCTTCGGCACCGATTGGCATTTGTAAAGCAACCGCGTTAGCGTCCAAACGTTCGTGTAATGACTTAACAGAGAAATCAAAGTTGGCACCCAACTTATCCATCTTGTTAACGAACACGATACGTGGAACGTCGAAGTCGGAAGCTTGACGCCAAACCGTTTCGGTTTGAGGTTCAACCCCGGCTTGGGCATCCAGAACGGCTACGGCACCATCAAGGACACGCAGGGAACGTTCAACTTCGACAGTGAAGTCAACGTGTCCTGGGGTATCGATGATGTTAATCCGGTGTTCCTTCCATTCCGCAGTAGTTGCGGCGGAAGTAATCGTAATTCCCCGTTCTTGTTCTTGTTCCATCCAGTCCATTTGTGAAGCCCCATCATGGGTTTCACCAATCTTGTGGATCTTACCAGTATAATACAGGATACGCTCAGTAGTCGTCGTCTTACCGGCATCGATGTGGGCCATGATACCAATGTTACGCGTCTTCTCAAGCGGAAATTCACGAGTATTAGCCATGATTAATGTGTAACTCCTCTCAATTTGATCGTCGATTTAACAAAAGGTGACTACCATCATCACGCGGATTAAGTAGCCACCTCTAATTAAAGGATTGCTCCTTTAAACTAGAGACGTGAACGCTGCAACAGTGTTCCGCCCTAGTATTTTAGCACACTGGGCAACCAGCAGCTTAAAAACTGCCTGATTACCAGCGGTAGTGTGCGAAGGCACGGTTGGCATCTGCCATCCGGTGCGTATCTTCACGCTTCTTAACTGCCGCACCAGTGTTGTTAGCAGCATCCATGATTTCACGAGCAAGCCGTTCAACCATAGTGTGTTCCCCACGTAAACGTGAGTATTGCACGATCCAACGTAAACCTAACGTGGTCCGACGGTCTGGCCGAACTTCGATAGGAACTTGGTAGTTAGACCCACCAACACGGCGTGCCTTAACTTCCAAGACTGGCATAACGTTCTTCATTGCTTCTTCAAACGTTTCAACTGGATCGTTACCAGTTTCGTTCTTAATGATGTCAAATGCACCATAAATGATCTTCGTAGAAGTTCCACGTTTCCCATCCATCATCGTGTGGTTAATCAAACGAGTAACCAGCTTTGAGTTGTAGATTGGATCAGGAAGGACTTCACGCTTTTGTACGTTTCCTTTTCTAGGCATAGTTCAAATATCCTCCTTGAAGTTACTTATGCTGAATAGCTGACGGAAACCGTGCGGCTATTCGTTCGTTTCTTTTTTAGTCCTTAGGCTTCTTAGTACCGTACTTGGAACGGCCTTGACGACGGTCGGTAACACCGGCAGTATCAAGCGCACCACGGATGATGTGGTAACGAACCCCAGGTAAATCCTTTACCCGGCCCCCACGGATTAAGACAACACTATGCTCTTGCAAGTTGTGGCCAATCCCTGGGATGTAAGCAGTCACTTCAATTAAGTTGGACAAACGTACACGCGCGTATTTCCGTAAGGCTGAGTTAGGCTTCTTTGGCGTCATCGTACCAACACGAGTAGCCACGCCCCGCTTTTGAGGAGCTGGATTCTTAACTTGGACCTTCTTGAAACTGTTATACCCGTAGTTTAAAGCTGGGGCATCTGATTTTGAACTATTAGATTTACGACCTTTACGCACCAATTGGTTGATAGTAGGCATCTAACTAGTCCTCCTTCCTTTTACTTTCTAGAATTTAAGTCCACACATCCAGGTGGTTCATTTTTTCTTAAAGAAAAAAGCCACCGAGATGGGTGTCAATTGAAGTGTCCTCCCCGCCGTCCAGTCAGCATGTCTGGTAAGAATACCCGAGACCTGTCTGCGAAAAGCACCTTGAATAGAATACCATGGTCCCCGCAACGTGTCAACTCACGGCCCGGGTCTTTTCCAGAATATTTCCCCCACCATTTCCGGAATTAACCCTTGAGGTGATCAAATTGCAAATCTTACTCTTTCTCTACGGAAGTTGCTGGGGGTCCTTCCTGGCAGTGGTGACCAGTCGTCACCGTCACGCCGAGTCCATCCTATGGCCCGCTTCCCACTGTGATACCTGTCACACCCCGCTCCGCTACTGGCAACTCATCCCCATCCTAAGTTATCTACTGGTTCGTGGTCGCTGCATCAAATGTACCGCCAACATTCCCCCGGAGACCTTCTTGATGGAAATCGGCTGCGGACTACTGACGATGATCGTGACCGATGGTTCTCAAGTCAGCACCTACCTCTTAGTCACCCTGTGGCTCGCTGCTGCTGGGTGCGACCAAGCGACCCTGACGTTTCCCGGCTGGATCAGTTGGACCAGTTTACTCCTAAGTGGCTGGCACTTAGCCCTCCCCTTACAACTATTAGGCCTCCTTGGATTTTGGTTAATTCAGCAGCTCTATCACCACTGGCCATCCCTTCCCCTAGGAAACGGCGACGCGGAACTCCTCTGGTGTTACGGCCTCAGTCACTCACTTAACGCCAGCGCCGCCTGGTTACTGACCGCCTGTGCAGCGGCCCTCGTCACAGCCTCGCGGGCACCGCACCAGCCCATCGCGTTCGTCCCCTACTTAACCGGTAGTGCTCTCCTTTGGTGGCTATGGTCCACTTTGATAACTGTTCCTTGACCCAGATTTGGGGCTTGTTACGAGCTAGGTAGTTTTACAACATAGTTAATCTTTATTACACTCAGGATAAGCCCTAATTAGCAGTGCAAAGGCGGTCCGACGCGTGAAACAGAGTCAACTCATCAAAGGCGTTCTTGAGGGCTGCGTCTTAGCCATCATTTCTCAAGGCGAAACCTACGGGTTGATGCAAGCCTTGCACCATCATGGGTTCCCCTCCCTAGTTGGCGGGACCCTTTACCCGTTACTCGCCAAGCTCGAAAAGGGCGGCGACATCGTAAGTATCAAGAAGCCGTCGCCAGACGGTCCGGCTCGTAAATACTACATGTTAACGCCGCAGGGCAAGGAGACGTTCCAGAACTTTCAACATCAGTGGTCGCAACTCAGCGGTCACGTTAATCAACTCATAGACGAGGTGCATTCCAATGACGAAAACCCAGGCCACCCTGGATGAAATCAACCGCTTAACCGAACAATTGGCTCCCGCCGACCAAGCCTATTTCACTGACTTACAGCTCTACTTGTCGACTGCGGGATTATTTTACGATGAAGCCCAACTTAACGACCAATTACTTAACATGCTCCTAGACTTACGGGAAGCTAACCAGCATGGTCAAAGTGCCCGAGCCTTCTTTGGCAACGACCCACAAACCATGGGCAACCACCTCATTCAACAGTTTCCGCAACCTAAGCTTCGGGATCAACTTGGCCTATTCAGCCTATTGTTGGGCATCTCCTGGGTATTTCAGATCCTCTCTAGTCCCCAAACAGCTGGTGGCCTGTCGCTGAACCTGGTGGCTTTTATCCTGGTCCCCATCCTCGAGATCTGTGCAATTATCCTGATTATCCGTATCCTTCACACCAGTATCTATCCTAACAACCATCATCAATGGTGGCCCTACCTGCTAACCGGTCTCATTGTCACGATCACCATCAGCCTGATCGTCATCTTGAATTCGTGGGTTACCGTGGGCTGGACCTTCCTCATCCCTGACCCCTGGCACACCATTTTGTTAGCCGCCATGGCCATCGGGGCTACCGTCTACTTGCTGGGCGCCCTACTACACCGCTGGCGTCACCACCAAGCTTAAGCCGCTTGCCCGTTCGGTCACATCACGAGTCTCTGACAACTAAAAAAGCAGGTCCATCCCGTTAAGGACGAACCTGCTTTTTTGCTATCATCAGTGTTACCTGATTAAGCTTGGGAGTCTTCTTGCATTTGCTTTTCGAGATCGCTGATTGAGTAAACGCCCTCGGTAGAAGCACTGCCGACTTCCTTGGGTTTGATCTGTCGGTAATCTGGCATCCCAGTTCCGGCAGGAATAATCTTCCCAATGATAACATTTTCCTTCAGACCAACTAATGGGTCGTTCTTGCCGCGGATAGCCGCGTCGGTCAGAACCCGAGTCGTTTCTTGGAAGGAAGCGGCGGATAAGAAACTGTTGGTTTCCAAAGCCGCCTTGGTAATCCCTAAGATCACCGGACGAGCGGTCGCAGCAATTCCACCAGAAATCAACGTCTGGTAGTTAGCGCGCCGGAAGTCTTGGATATCCATCAGGGTACCTGGTAAGACATCGGTGTCACCTGGATCCATGATCCGGACCTTACGAAGCATCTGCCGAACCATGATTTCCACGTGCTTATCACTGATAGCCACACCTTGCATCCGGTAGACCCGTTGCACTTCACCTAAGATATAGGTTTCCGTAGACAACACGTCACGAACCCGGAGCAATTCCTTAGGATCAACAGACCCGTAGTTCAACGCAGCCCCACGGTGAATGAAGTCACCTTCAGTGACCCGCATCCGTGCCGTGATTGGCAACGTGTAACTCCGCGTATCTGCTTCACCCTTGATGGTGATTTCCTTAGTCCGTTCAGCAGGGTTCTCCTCAATGGATTCAACCGTACCCGTAACTTCGGTAATCTCAGCTTTACCTTTAGGGTTCCGAGATTCAAATAATTCTTGAACCCGGGGAAGCCCTTGGGTGATATCTTCGTTCCCGGCAACACCACCGGTATGGAAGTTCCGCATGGTCAGTTGCGTCCCGGGTTCACCGATAGATTGCGCGGCAACCGTTCCGACAGCTTCCCCAACTTCAACTTCGTCACCAGTAGCCATGTTCCGGCCGTAACAACGTTCACAAACCCCATGTTCCGTGTTGCAAGTGAAAGCTGAACGAATCGTCACTTCTTGAACGCCGGCATCGACGATCTTTTGGGCAGTATCTTCAACGATCATTTGGTTCTTCGGCACAATGACTTCGCCAGTCTTAGGATCGTAAACGGACTTTTGCGTGTAACGACCCAAAATCCGGTCGTACAGTGGTTCGATCATTTCATTACCATCAGTGATGGCCCGAATCTTCAGACCACGGTCAGTGCCACAGTCCTTTTCACGAATAATCACATCTTGCGCAACATCGACCAGCCGCCGAGTCAGGTAACCTGAGTTGGCAGTCTTCAGGGCCGTATCGGTCATCCCTTTACGAGCACCGTGGGTCGAAATGAACATTTCCATAACCGTCAGGCCTTCACGGAAGTTCGACGTGATTGGCAGTTCCATGATTTCCCCGTTAGGAGCAGCCATCAAACCACGCATCCCGGCTAATTGCGTAAAGTTAGAAATGTTCCCCCGGGCACCAGAATCACTCATCATAAAGATAGGGTTCTGTTGCTCGAAACTGTGAATCAAGGCGTTTTGAATATCGTCCTTGGCATCGTTCCAAATTCCGATGACCCGTTCGTAACGTTCATGGTCGGTAATCAACCCACGCCGGAATTGCTTGGTGACCGTCTTGACCTTCTTGTGGGCCTCGTCGATGATCACTGGCTTTTCCTTCAAGTCGGTAACGTCGGAAATTCCGACCGTTAACCCAGACTTGGTGGATTCGTCATACCCTAAGTCCTTGATCCGGTCCAACAACTTAGACGTTGCCGTCACTTTGTATTGTTGGTAGACTGCCGCAATAATGTCACTCAAGAAGCCCTTCTTGAACGGCCCAATCAAGTCAGCATTTTGCAGGTAGTCATGAATGTCTTCCCCTGGTTCCAGGAAGTACTTATCCGGCACGTAGCCGTTCAAGTTCGTGTTCGTTGGTTCGTTCAAGTATGGGAACGACTTTGGCAGGATGTTGTTAAAGATCAACTTCCCGACCGTCGTAACCATAATCTTGTGCCGTTGTTCGTCGGTAAATGGCTTGTCCGGCATTGAGGCAACTTGGACCCCAACCCGCGTGTGCCAGTGAACTAACCCATTCCGGTAAGCCAGCGTCGCTTCGTTCAAATCAGTGAAGATCATGCCTTCACCTTCACGACCGGATTCTTCCATCGTCAGGTAGTAGTTCCCGATAACCATATCTTGAGAAGGCGCAACAACTGGTTTCCCAGAAGCTGGTGCCAGGATATGGTGAGCCGCCAGCATCAGCAACCGTGCTTCAGCTTGGGCTTCATCGGATAACGGCACGTGGATGGCCATTTGGTCCCCATCGAAATCGGCGTTGTACGCTTCACATGCCAGTGGGTGCAACCGCATGGCCTTCCCACTAACCAATACAGGTTCAAACGCTTGAATCCCTAAACGGTGCAGCGTAGGTGCCCGGTTCAACAGAACAGGGTGTTCCTTGATCACATCTTCCAAGACGTTAAACACGTCATCTTCCTCACGGTCGATTTGGCGCTTAGCGTTCTTGATGTTAGAAGCCAATCCCCGAGCAACCAATTCCTTCATAATGAATGGCCGGAATAATTCCAGTGCCATTGGAACTGGTAGACCCATCTGGTTGAACTTCAGTGATGGACCAACATCGATAACGGAACGTCCAGAGTAGTCAACCCGCTTACCCAGTAAGTTTTGACGGAACCGTCCTTGCTTACCTTTCAGCATGTGTGACAGGGACTTCAGTGGCCGGTTACCAGGACCAGCAACTGGACGACCCCGCCGCCCATTATCGATCAACGCATCAACGGCTTCTTGGAGCATCCGCTTTTCGTTTTGCACAATGATACCAGGTGCATTTAAATCAAGTAATCGCTTGAGCCGGCTGTTCCGGTTGATGACCCGTCGATACAGGTCGTTTAAGTCGGACGTTGCAAAACGTCCCCCTTCCAACTGGACCATCGGCCGCAAGTCAGGCGGAATAACCGGAATCGCATCCATGACCATCCATTCCGGACGGTTACCCGATGTGACGAAGGCTTCCAAGATGTCCAAACGCCGAACGGCACGCGTCCGCTTTTGGCCAGTGGCTTCCTTCAGCTCTTCCTTTAATTCCTTAACTTCCTTATCCAAATCAACCGCCATCAACAACTTCTTGATAGCTTCGGCACCCATCTCAGCCTTGAAGGCCTTGGAGCCGTATTCGGCAACCTTGTCCCGGTAATCCCGTTCGGACAGTAATTGCTTACGTTCCAACGCAGTATCACCTGGGTCCAAGACAACGTAGGAAGCAAAGTAAATGATTTCTTCCAACGCCCGTGGACTCATGTCGAGGACCAAGCCCATCCGACTTGGAATCCCCTTGAAGTACCAGATGTGGGTAACTGGGGCAGCCAGTTCGATGTGGCCCATCCGCTCACGGCGGACCTTCGAACGGGTAACTTCAACCCCACAACGGTCACAAACGACACCCTTGTAACGGATCCGTTTGTACTTCCCACAAGCACATTCCCAGTCCTTGGTAGGACCGAAGATGCGTTCGTCGAATAGACCGTCTTTTTCCGGCTTCAACGTCCGGTAGTTGATGGTTTCTGGCTTTTTAACTTCACCGTAAGACCAGCTGCGGATCTTGTCTGGTGAGGCGAGTCCGATTTGCATACTTTCGAACTTATTGACATCGACCAAAGAAGCGACCTCCCTTATGAATTAATCTTGCGTATTCGGTTGACTTTCATTGTGACTGGCAGTCGGCGCAGTCTTAGAATCCTTCGCATCAGTTGCCTGTGCTTGGGCCTTCCGTTGTTCTTCTTGCTGTTGCGCATACTTGCTCAACGCATCAACGTTGACCACGTCATCGTCGTCATCATCCATGTCACGTAATTCGATTTCTTCGTTATTACCGTTCAAGACCTTCATGTCCAGTCCTAAGGATTGTAATTCCTTGACCAACACACGGAAGGATTCAGGAACACCAGGCTTTGGAATTGGATCGCCCTTCACGATAGCTTCGTACGTCTTAACCCGTCCAACAACGTCATCGGACTTGTACGTTAAGATTTCTTGCAACGTGTAAGCAGCCCCGTAAGCTTCCAAGGCCCAAACTTCCATTTCACCAAACCGTTGGCCCCCAAATTGCGCTTTCCCACCAAGTGGTTGTTGCGTAACTAAGGAGTAAGGTCCAATGGAACGGGCGTGCATCTTGTCGTCGACCATGTGGGCCAACTTCAAGTAGTTCATGACACCCACAGCGACCCGCTTATCAAACGGTTCACCGGTCCGGCCATCGTATAAGACCGTCTTGGCATCAGAAGCCATCCCAGCTTCCTTAACGGCGTCCCAGATATCAGAATCTTGGGCCCCATCAAAGACTGGCGTTGCCATGTGAATGCCTAACTTCCGTGCGGCCATCCCCAAGTGAAGTTCGAGCACTTGCCCGATGTTCATCCGGGATGGCACACCCATTGGACTCAACATAATATCGATTGGGGTGCCATCTGGCATGTACGGCATGTCTTCTTCAGGAATCACGACGGAAACCGTCCCTTTGTTCCCATGACGACCGGACATCTTGTCCCCAACTTGGATCTTCCGCTTTTGCGCGATGTAGACCCGAACCATCATGTTGACACCTGGTGATAATTCATCACCGTTTTCACGGGTGAAGATTTTAACGTCTTGGATGATCCCGCCACCACCGTGGGGAACCTTTAAGGACGTATCCCGAACTTCACGCGCTTTTTCACCAAAGATGGCGTGCAATAGCCGTTCTTCGGCTGAAAGTTCCGTAACACCCTTAGGCGTTACCTTCCCAACTAAGATGTCGCCGTCTTGAACTTCGGCACCGACCCGGATAATCCCGTCTTCGTCCAAGTTCTTCAAGGCGTCTTCACCAACGTTAGGAATTTCACGCGTCATTTCTTCCGGTCCAAGCTTGGTGTCTCGGGCTTCGGATTCGTATTCTTCAATATGAATTGACGTGTAGACATCATCGCGAACCAACCGCTCGTTGATGGCGATGGCATCTTCGAAGTTGTACCCTTGCCAAGTCATGAAGGCGACTAATGGGTTTTGCCCTAAGGCTAATTCCCCATTTTCCATGGAAGGACCATCAGCTAAGACTTCATCGTTGTCAACTTTGTCGCCGACTTTAACGATTGGCCGTTGGTTGTAGTTCTTCCCACCGTTAGACCGGCGGAACTTCATTAACTTGTAAGTGTCCAGGGCACCGTCGTCCCGCCGAACGCGAATCTCACGCGCATCGACGTATTCGACAGTCCCGTCATGTTGACTGATCAAAGCGACCCCAGAGTCATGGGCAGCCTTGTATTCAATCCCAGTCCCAATCAAAGGTGCGTGTGGGTTCAGCAATGGCACAGCTTGCCGTTGCATGTTGGCCCCCATCAGCGCCCGGTTGGAGTCATCGTTTTCCAAGAATGGAATACATGCCGTCGCCACCGCAACAACTTGCTTAGGCGAAACGTCCATGTAGTCGATGCGTTCTGCTGACGTTTCGATGTTTTCAGACTTCGCACGGGCCATAATCGTGTCAGTTGCGAAGGAGCCATCGTCGTTCAGCGGCGTGTTGGCTTGAGCCACCACGTAGTTATCTTCTTCGTCAGCCGTCAGGTAATCGATCTTATCGGTAACCTTGTGCGTGTCCCATGAGACCCGCCGGTATGGCGTTTCGATGAACCCGTACTTGTTGACCCGCGCATAACTGGACAGACTGTTGATCAGCCCGATGTTAGGACCTTCAGGCGTTTCAATTGGGCACATCCGACCGTAGTGGGTGTAGTGCACGTCCCGGACTTCATAACCGGCCCGGTCACGCGTTAACCCACCAGGTCCCAAGGCGGACAAACGACGCTTATGCGTCAATTCACCCAATGGGTTGGTTTGGTCCATGAATTGAGACAGTTGTGAAGACCCAAAGAATTCCTTGATCGAAGCGACCACTGGCCGAATGTTGATCAATTGTTGTGGCGTTACCGTCGCAGCATCTTGAATCGACATCCGTTCCCGAACGACCCGTTCCATCCGGGATAACCCGATCCGGAATTGGTTTTGCAGGAGTTCACCCACGGAACGAATCCGCCGGTTACCCAAGTGGTCAATGTCATCCGTGGTCCCAATACCAATCTGTAAGTCGAAGAAGTAGTTCATCGAAGCAATGATATCTGCTGGACGAATGTGCTTCAACTTCAAATCGATATTACCGTTCCCGATAACCGGAACTTCTTGTTCAGGATCATCTGGTGATTGAACCTTAATGATTTGTAATTTCAGTGGTTCCGTAACGACCGCTTCATCAGATGGTTGGAAAGTTACCATCTTAAAGTCGTCGCGGTCCAGGTAAGGTGCCAAGTTCTTCATGACATCCTTATCGACCGTAGTCCCCTTTTGAACGATCACTTCACCCGTATCAGGGTCAGCTAACGTTTCAGCTAAGGTCAGACCCAATAAACGCGTCTTTAAGCTCAACTTCTTGTTGGTCTTGTAGCGACCAACCGGAGCCATGTCGTAACGCTTAGGTTCAAAGAACCGTGCCGTCAGTAAGCTCCGTGAAGAGTCCGCCGTCTTAGGTTCACCTGGACGCAACCGTTCGTAGATGTCCTTCAAGGATTCCTCGACCCGTGAGTCGTCGGTATTCTTGTGGATATCCTTTTCCAACGTCGCCATCAGGCTTTCGTTGTCTCCTAAGATGTCCAAGATCTCATCATCAGAACCGAACCCTAAGGCCCGAACCAATTCAGTCATTGGAATCTTCCGCGTCCGGTCAATCCGCACGTAGGAAATGTTCTTCGCGTCGGTTTCAAATTCCAACCAAGCACCCCGGTTAGGAATGACCGTTGCACCAAAAATGGTCCGGCCGTTCTTATCGGTATCTTCATTGAAGTAAACCCCTGGCGAACGAACTAATTGGGAAACAATTACCCGTTCCGCCCCATTAATAATGAACGTACCTTGGTGCGTCATTAATGGGAAGTCGCCGAAGAAGACATCTTGTGACTTGATTTCGCCTGTTTCGTGGTTCGTTAGACGTAATGTGACGTGTAACGGTGCTGAATAGTTGGCGTCATGTTCCCGCGCTTCATCCACCGTATATTTAGGTTCTAATAATTGATAATCAACAAACTCTAACGAAAGGTTTCCTTGAAAATCCTCGATTGGCATGATGTCATCGAACATATCACGTAACCCTTCATCGAGGAACCAATTATAGGAATTGGTTTGAATCTCGATCAAGTTCGGTAAGTCTAGAACTTCCTTGATCCGTGAATAGCTACGACGTGTACGGTGTTTCCCGTATTTCACTAAGTGTCCTGCCAAGTTGTTCACCTCTCCTATTTATTCTGTGACTGGCCTAACCAAATGTTACATTTTGATTACAAATGCTTTTTGACTTGGTTTTTTGGCAAAAAAAATCCAAAAACAAATCATTATTTGCTTTTGGCTTCTTATAATGGATGATGCCGGACAATAGATCGGCTCAACCAATTTCAGTTCACAGTTGCATACAAATGATATAGTACTAAAAATACCTCGGCTTGTCAATGACTAACGCTTACTTTTTAACCGCAATCCCGTACAAAATTAACTGTAAGAGGGTCACGACTTGTTGATGTTGCGAAGCGTCTGCCGGGCCGACATGGTGAAAGTTGTTAAACAGTGGACTCAGACTGGTCAAATAGAACGACGCTGCCTCTTGGGCATCCAATTCTGGTCGCAGGGTCACCAGTCCCTGGTCAAAGAACGCCGCTAAGGGTCGCATATAATCGGTCATAAACAAGCCACCAAGTTGGTGCCGGTTATCCGGCTGCAAGAACCGGAAGCTCCCGTGGAGGACCGTGAAGACGTCTCGCGGATGCACCGTCAGTAGGACTTCCGTTACAGCTGCCAGCGCTTCGACCGGATCAGTCTGTTCACCGGCCTTGACCTGAGCAGTCACCTGATTAATTCCCTGCTGGGCTTCGGCACCAACTTCCGCTACCACGGCCAAGAAAATGGCTTCCTTATCACTAAAATGATGGTACAAAGCGGGTTGCGTGATGCCCACCTGACGTGCGATCTCACGCGTTGAGGTCGCTTGATACCCCAACGTCAAGAACTGTTGCCGGGCTGCCGCAAGAATCGCCGTATGGGTCTGGGTCAGCTGCTCTTTTCTCTTCATCCTGTTTGAGTCCTTTCCTATGAAAACTGTTGCTAGTGTACCACAGTTTAGGACCCCTCTCAACGCAAAACCACGCGCCAATCCCGCTAACTCGAGATCGACGCGTGGTATTCTCTATACCGCTAGTTATCGTTTAGTGATTCGTCACTGGTTTAGGCGTCGCGGTCGGCTTTACGTTGACCGTGATCTTTCCCCGGGTGGCCCCAATGGTCACTTGATCATTGGTCTTGATGTCCCCCGACAGGAGTGACTCACTCAATTGATCTTCGACCTGGGTCTGGAGCGCACGCCGTAATGGCCGGGCCCCATACTCTGGGTCATATCCATCCTTAGCGATGGCATCGATAGCTGCCGGCGTGAACTTCAACTTGATATCTTGTTCCGCGACCCGCTGTACGATCTTCTGGGCCATCAACTTGACGATTTGATGCAGTTCCGGCTTCTTCAAGGCATGGAAGATGACCGTTTCGTCGATCCGGTTCAAGAATTCTGGCCGGAAGGATTGCTTTAACGTCTGCCGAATGGTATCCGCCATCGCGTGGTAATTATCGGCCATATCGGTGGCCCCGAATCCAACGGTCTTCTCATCCCGTAGCTTGGTAGCCCCCAAGTTCGACGTCATGATCAAAATCGTGTTGCGGAAATCGATCCGCCGACCCTTGGAGTCCGTCAGGTACCCGTCGTCTAAGACCTGCAACAAGAGGTTGAAGACATCCGGGTGGGCCTTTTCAACTTCATCGAACAGGACCACGGAGTATGGCTTCTGCCGTACCTTTTCCGTTAACTGTCCGCCTTCGTCGTAGCCCACGTAGCCTGGCGCCGACCCAATCAAACGACTGGTTGAATACTTTTCCATGTACTCACTCATGTCGACCCGGATCATGTTGTCTTCGGAACCAAACATCGCCGCGGCTAACGCCTTGGCCAGTTCCGTCTTCCCGACCCCGGTCGGGCCTAAGAACATAAACGACCCAATCGGCCGGTTCGGATCCTTCAAGCCAGAACGAGCACGCCGAATTGCTCGTGCCACCGCCGAAACGGCTTCATCCTGACCAACGACCCGCTGGTGTAAGATCTTTTCCAAGTTGACCAATCGGTCGGCATCGGTTTGCTTGAGCTGCGTCAACGGCACACCGGTCCATTCAGCCACGACCTGTGCCACATCTTCCCCCGTTACATCCAGGGTATAATGCTTAGGCTCATCTGGTTGCGCCGCTGCCTTGGCTTCTCTAGCCGCAATCTTCTCACGCAACGCGATTTCTTGCGTCCGCAACTGAGCGGCCTTCTCAAAGTCTTGTTGTTCGATGGCCGCGTCCTTATCACTCGCCAGTTGGGTCAACTCTGCGGCTTGTTTTGACGCCGTCGTTGGCTTGTCCATCTGGTCAATGCGGACCTTAGCCGCCGCTTCGTCCATCAAATCGATGGCCTTGTCAGGTAAGAACCGGTCGCTAATGTAGCGTACGGACAATTTCACGGCTTGATCCAAGGCCTCATCCGTGATGTTCACGTGATGGTGGTCCTGGTACCGTGGTCGTAAGCCCTTCAAGATCTGTAAGGCTTCGGCTGACGTTGGTTCGTCAACTTGGACCGTTGCAAACCGCCGTTCCAACGCTGCGTCAGATTCAATATACTTCTGATATTCGTCTAACGTCGTCGCCCCGATCGTTTGCAGTTCCCCTCGAGCCAAAGCTGGTTTCAAAATGTTCGAGGCATCAATTGCCCCTTCGGCACCACCAGCTCCAATCAGGGTGTGCAATTCATCAATAAAGAGAATGACGTGACCATCGTTATAGATTTCTTCAATCACCTTTTTCAGGCGGTCTTCGAATTCACCACGGTACTTGGTTCCGGCAACTAACGACCCCATATCGAGCATCATCAGCCGCTTCTGTTGCATATCTTCCGGCACGTCTCCCGCAACGATTCGTTGGGCCAAGCCCTCGGCAATCGCCGTCTTCCCGACACCGGGTTCCCCAATCAAAACGGGGTTGTTCTTGGTCCGGCGACTCAGAATCTGAATGACCCGCTTAACTTCCTTATCGCGCCCAACCGTGGGGTCCATCCGACCTTCCTTAGCAGCCTGGGTCAAGTCCCGGGCTAAGGAGTCCAAGGTCGGCGTCCCGCCTTGAGCGGCCGCCCGCCGAGAACGGCTATCGTTCCGCCGCTTAGGCGTATCGGCAATCCCCAGCTTCCGCAAAACGACTTTGCGGGCACTGGTCAAATCAACGTTTAAGTTCTTTAAAATCCGGGATGACAGAATCGTCTCGTCACTCAGCAAAGCTAACAACAAGTGTTCCGTCCCAATCTTAGTGGCGCCCAAACGCTTAGCTTCGTCCCCGGCCATCGCCAACATGGCTTTTGCCTTGGGCGAATATGGCAAGTAACTGTCTTGGTCCGTGCTGGCTAAGGTGCCATACCCCGTAAAGCGTTCAATTTCTTCACGAACATCGTCGTCCGTCACTGAAAACTGCTGTAAGACCTTGTTGGCGATCCCGTTCTTTTCAATGGTGAGGGCTAGCAGCAGGTGTTCAGTACCCACCGCCTGATGCTTAAAATACTTGGCCTGTTCCTGTGCGAGAACGAGTACGCTCTTAGCACTGGGTGTAAATAGGTTATCCATTGCAACTCCTCACTTTCTTAACTCTCGTAACGTAGGTGGTCGAGGATTGAGATTAATACCCGAGCGCGGATGCGTTCATCCACCTCGCGGCTCCCAGTATTAATGGCGCTTTTATCAATCGCCGCCAACATAATGTTGGCCTCTCGCCGATTGATTGAGCCCGCTTCAAACAAGCTCCGGACAATTGCTAACCCGTCATGGCGCGTAATCTGATCACCCACGGCCGTCACTAGTGAATCAATGAAATCTAGGTTATCTAGTAATTTCACCTTTTCGATTCGAATGTAGCCACCGCCGCCCCGTTTACTACGTACCACGTACCCATCCTGGATCGTAAAGCGCGTCTTAATCACGTAGTTGATCTGGGAGGGAACCACGTTAAATTGGTTCGCAATTTCTGAGCGCCGAATCTCAACCTCCTGGGAATCAGCCAGGATCTGCTTGAGGTAAGCTTCAATAATATCCGAAATATTTTGATTCTCCATTATCGTCACCCCTTTGCGCAGTTTTCTTGACTAATATTGACTAATATTATACGAACTTCCAGTAGAAAAGCAATTGATTCGTCTTTCCAGCAGTCGTTCGCCGAGCTTCTTGCTTCTAAAGCCCTACTTATATAGTAGCTTCTTTTGGGCCAAGATGATAGGAAAGCGCCTATTTTGCAAGGGCTAGTCCCGCCTATCAGCCTAACGTTCAGCGGAGACGGCAGCAAAGTAGCAACTGAAAGCTCTGGTAATCCATGATACCAAAAAAGGCCCCGGCTTCCAAACGATTCGATGGAAAGCCAGGACCCACTTAAGTTTATGTTGGTTTAAGGTCTAAAAAATCGGGAAGACAAGATTTGAACTTGCGACCCCCACGTCCCGAACGTGGTGCTCTACCAAGCTGAGCTACTTCCCGATAACAAAACCTGTATTTATCATAATGCAACGACTCTGACGAGTCAATCGGGAAGACAGGATTCGAACCTGCGACCCCCTGGTCCCAAACCAGGTGCTCTACCAAGCTGAGCTACTTCCCGATAAGTCCTTAGGTAAAACCTAAGCAACAAAAATGCACCCAGTAGGAGTCGAACCTACAACCTTCTGATTCGTAGTCAGACACTCTATCCAATTGCGCTATGGGTGCAAATAATAACTATTCAGTTAAATGCCGAGGACCGGGATCGAACCGGTACGGTCATCACTGACCGCAGGATTTTAAGTCCTGTGCGTCTGCCAATTCCGCCACCCCGGCAAAGGGTGTTAAAGCGGAAGACGGGATTCGAACCCGCGACCCCCACCATGGCAAGGTGATGTTCTACCACTGAACTACTTCCGCATTGGCTATTAAATTAATGGTGCCATGCCGACTAGAGGATTCGAACCTCCGACCTCCTCATTACTAGTGAGATGCTCTGCCAACTGAGCTAAGTCGGCAAAATATTAAGGAACATATTTTGCTGTAATCCTAATGCAGGTGAAGGGACTCGAACCCCCACGTCATAAGACACTAGAACCTAAATCTAGCGCGTCTGCCAGTTCCGCCACACCTGCGTAGTGACGATGGTTCCACAGGAACCGGAGTCCCGATGGAGGATACAGGGCTCGAACCTGTGACCCTCTGCTTGTAAGGCAGACGCTCTCCCAACTGAGCTAATCCTCCATAACGTTCAATCGAATTAATCAATAACTCGTTTGAAACAACTATTATAATTTACCATGTCGTGTGAAGCTTGTCAACAGCTTTTTTGAAATCTTTTTGAATAAATATTCGGAAGACTTTCAAATGTTTTGATGTAATGGAACTCGCTCACAACAACTATTCTAATTTACCATGCCATCTAGAAGCTGTCAACAACTTTTTGAATATCTTTTTTGAATAAATATCCGCTAGTTGAATAACTACTCCCTCAACAACATTTATTATTCTAGCGTAACCCTGAATAAAAAGCTACCCCTTTTTTGCATTTTTTTGCAAAAAAGGCCAAAAAAACGGCCGGAAACGAATTTCCGACCGTGCATAACGTATTTTTACTTGGTAATCTTGGTGACGCCACCCATGTAAGGAACCAGAACTTCTGGAATCGTGACGGAACCATCGGCGTTTTGGTAGTTTTCCAAAATCGCTGCAACCGTCCGACCCACAGCCAGTCCTGATCCGTTCAACGCGTGAACGTACTGCAACTTGCCCTTATCGTCCCGGTACTGGATATGTGCCCGACGTGCCTGGAAGTCCGTCGTGTTCGAGCAACTCGAGATTTCCCGGTACGTGTCTTGTTCTGGGAACCAGACTTCCAAATCATGGGTCATCGCCGCCGTAAAGCTCATGTCACTAGTCGTCAGGGTAATTACATGGTAGGCCAACCCTAACTTCTGTAAGAGGTCCTCAGCGTGCTTAGTCAGGGACTCCAATTCATTCCAGGAATCTTCTGGCTTACAGAACTTCACCATTTCAACCTTGTTGAACTGGTGTAACCGAATCAACCCCCGGGTATCCCGGCCGGCACTCCCGGCTTCAGAACGGAAAGCGGGCGTCAACGCCGTAAACCAGACTGGCAAGTCCTCTTCAGGAATCACTTCATCCCGGTAGTAGTTGACCAATGGCACTTCGGCCGTAGGAATCAGCGTCATTTCTTCGTTCTTTAATTGGTAAACGTCTTGCTTAAACTTCGGGAATTGGCCCGTTCCGTACATCGAATCGTCATTCACAATGTAAGGTGGCAGAACTTCCTTAAAGCCAGCGGCCGTGTTTTGGTCCAAGAAGAAGTTATAGACTGCTCGCTCTAACCGAGCCCCTAAGCCCATGTAGTACAGGTAACGACTCCCAGAGACCTTCGCCCCCCGTTCAAAGTCCAAGATCCCCAGATTTTCCCCAATTTCCCAGTGAGGCTTTGGCGTGAAGTCCAGGTTAGGCTTCTCCCCCCACTTACGGATTTCAACACTACCGTCTTCCGTCAGACCAACTGGAACGTTGTCATTAGGAATGTTAGGCAAGTGCGCTGCAGCGTCGTGAACCTGGGCCTTCAAGTCATCCAATTGGGCATCGATCTTCTTAATGTCCCCACTGACCTGCCGCATCTCCGTAATCTTGTCGTCAGCATCCTGCTTATTCCGCTTTAACTGGGAGATTTCGTCGGAAACCTTGTTCCGTTGCGCCTTCATGGTCTCACTCTTCACGATCAATTCCCGCCGCTGAGCGTCCATGGCTAACAAATCATCAATATCGGCCGGGTCAACGCCCCGGGTAGCCAACTTTTCCTTAATAAAATCCGGTTCTTGGCGAATCAACTTTAAATCTAGCATGTGTGTTACTCCCTTCTGGTAGTCGGTGAGACCAAAAAAGGCCCTCGTCACATGGGACGAAGACCTTCGCGGTACCACCCAAGTTCACCACTGGTCGCCCAGTGATACCCTTGAACATGATAACGGTTTGCACCGTGCAGCATTACCTGCCCACTATTTTAGTGCTGGAATCTTCGACGTCGTGGTTCACAGCTTCCCCACTTCTCTGACCGTCTACTTAATAGGCACCCGTGTTTAATAAGTTACGCTCATCATACCGCATTTTCCCCGGCGTGACAACACTAGAGCGTTGCAATCTTTTCATCAATTAATTGTAAAACTTGTTGCCGGGCAGCGGAATCTTCGACAAAGTCAAGTGCATCCCCGTTGATCTGCATCTTCGGCGACTTGTCGTAGTTGGCGTACCAATCCGTATACCGTTGATCCAATTCCTTGTAGTAATCGTAGAGGCTCGGGTCATTGGCAATCTGCTCGTAAGAACGACCCCGCTTCTTGATCCGTTCCAACATGGTCTCAAACGAGATGTTGATGTGGATCAACAGGTCCGGGTTCTTCCGGTAAGTAGCTTCTGGCAATTCCTGCATCATGTTCCGCAACAGGGAATCGTAAATGTCCACTTCCGTGTTGGTGGCCCGTCCCAGATCGGCGTTCAAGTGGAAGAGTAAGGAATCTTCAAAGATCGAGCGATCCATCACGCTTTCCCGGTCAGCATTCGCCGCCTTGATGCTGTCCAGTCGTTTGTTTAAAAAGTAGATCTGCAGTAAGAAAGCATACTTCTGGGGATCCTTGTAGAATAGTGGCAAAATTTTGTTGTCATCCACCGATTCATAAAATGCTGGTTTGTGTAAGTGTTCTGCCAATAAACTGGTTAGACTCGTCTTTCCAGCCCCGATAGTTCCCGATAATACAAGCATGCGATCTCTCCTTTAATTCTATCCCGATACAGTGCCTTTGTGCACTGCCAAAAAGCAACACCACATATTGTACCAACCGGACGCCTAAAAGACAATATATCGTAGAAATTTTCCGGCCGTCACATCACAAGCATTGGCTAACCAGCAGACTAAAAAGCGGTCGCACCGGCTTCCCGGGCAACCGCTCATGCTTCATTTTGTTTTATCTAGCCTTGGTCTTGTTCAGCCGCAGCGTCGTCCTTCAACGTCCCGTCCTTGTGTACGGGGGAAACGTCGACCTTGTCCAACGGAATCAGCTTAGTGTGCTTCTTCAGCTTGTACCCAATGAACAGGATTAAGACTAACGGTACACTGATGTAAGTGACCAGAACTTGTTCCCAGTTCCCAGTGAAGAAGGATTGTGGATCTTGACCCACGATCACAGCCACACACAGAACCAATGCCAGGATTGGTCCGAATGGGAACCACTTTGCATGGTACTTCAATTCAGATAATTGGTGACCTTGCTTGATGAATGCCCGACGGAACCGGAAGTGAGACAACGCAATCCCGAACCAAGCAATGAATCCAGTCAACCCACTAGCAGCCACTAACCACAGGTAGATCTGAGGTCCCGCGATACTACTAATAAACGTCAAGGCAGCCACGATGGTCGTTGCAATCAAAGCAAAGTAAGGAATCCCGTTCTTACCCGTCCGTTCCAAGAAGTGTGGTGCGTACCCTTCCTTAGACAGGGAGTACAGCATCCGCGTTGAGGCATACATCCCAGAGTTGGCCGCGGAGATGACGGACGTCAAGATAACGGCGTTCATCACACTAGCCGCAGCAGCCAACCCGGCACGCCGGAAGACCAACGTGAAGGGACTGATGGCCACATCACTAGCAGAAGACCCTAACAGATCATGACTGGTGTAAGGTAAAACAGCGGCGATGACAAAGATAGCTAAAATGTAGAATAAAATAATCCGCCAGAAGACTTGGTTGATGGCCTTAGGCACACTGTGTTGTGGATCCTTGGATTCTCCCGCAGTGATTCCGACCAGTTCCGTTCCTTGGAACGAGAACCCGGCGACCACGAAGACACTCAAGATGGCTGGGAAGCCACCCACGAATGGGGCTTGCTTGTACGTGAAGTTGCTCAAGCCAGGACCCTTGCCGCCCATGATACCCACGATGGTCATTAACCCAACGGCTAAGAAGACGAAGATCGTGACCACCTTAATCAGCGACATCCAGAATTCGGTTTCCCCGAACGCCTGAACGGATAACGCGTTAATGGTCACAATAATCACTAACGCCAGTAAACTCCAGATCCACCCTGGGACCCCGGGAAGCCAAAACTTCATGACCAACGCTGCCGTCGAAATATCCACGGCGACCGTAATTGCCCAGTTAAACCAGTAGTTCCAGCCCATCGCAAACCCTAAAGCCGGGTCAACGTACTTAGCTGAATAAGCGGCGAATGATCCGGAGATCGGCATGTTGGTCGCCATTTCTCCTAAACTGGTCATCAGGAAGTACACCATCAGGCCCATCGCCGTATAGGCGACTAACGCCCCACCAGGTCCGGCCGTCGAAATCGCCGACCCACTGGCAACGAATAATCCAGTACCGATACAACCACCTAACGCAATCATCGAGACATGTCGCGTCTTGAGACCCCGCTTAACTGAATCCGACGCCTTGCTCGTTGTTGCATTCACCATGCTTTGTTCCATAAAAACTTCCTCCTTCTGTGTATAGAAGGACCTTCTCGAAACGACCAGGGGTACTAAAAAATCTCTTCCACAAATTGCTTTGCGAAAGAGATTTGGAAGTCACAGATCCAAGTCAATATCGTTGAAAGCGCCCCGTAACCCTATCGGCTACGACAGTCCCTGATTT
This sequence comes from Levilactobacillus namurensis DSM 19117, assembly GCF_001434785.1. Taxonomy (GTDB): domain Bacteria; phylum Bacillota; class Bacilli; order Lactobacillales; family Lactobacillaceae; genus Levilactobacillus; species Levilactobacillus namurensis. The sequence goes on from NZ_AZDT01000062.1 coordinate 22,334, forward strand.
GTTGAATCAGGCCCCAACCCACAGCTTAGATAGCTCACCGTGAGTTTCGGCGATCGCCCCTTTAACATTTTTTCATCGGTGGTACCCACCTCCAAAATGCGACTCTTGTTGACCGCGCCTCTTCTATTCGATACTTGTAGTATACCCATCCCCTAATTGCATTGCAAGCCCAAATCTTAGATTTCCTCATGGTTTTCTCATTCAGTTAACTGATAGCGGTACAAGCAATGCCGGACTAAGCCCCAAGTAACGGCATTAGGCGCCATCATTTGGTCGTCAATCAATTCGAACGCTGACTTAATTAAAACCCGCTGTGAACGCGTATTGGTGGCCAAGGTCGTCGCCCAGACCGTGGTGACCTGGGGGAATTGCCGGGGCAGTGCCGTTAGCCAAGCCGTTAGGGCCTCGGGCATCAACCCACGGCCCCAAAACTCCGGTGCTAACAGGTACCCGACATCTAAGGCCCGCGGGCTGGGAGCCCCCGTTGCTTCCACGTGCGGATAACCAATCAAGGTCCCAATCAGTCGATTTGTCGCCGGCCAAACGATGCCGTAATGCACGGGCTGTTGCCGATCAGCCGCTAAACTTGCCGTCACGCGTCGCGTAGAGACCGGCAGACTCAGCCCGGCCGGACCGGCCACAGCGGGATCCGTCAGTAGTTCCCGGTAGTCCGTTAACTGACTTTCCGTTAACGGACTCAGACGCAACCGCGGCGTCGTCAATTCTGGATGCATTCTCTCACCGTCCCTTTCGTTCCGCTTTAGATGCGGTACAATGATACCATAGTACTGGTTCACTTTAATTAAAATCAGGAGGTTTTTCCATGCAAATCATTACGCAATCCTTAGGCGCTGATACTCAAGCCTACCTACGCGGTTATCTGCGTCAAGACGCACCTCAAGCCACCTATCCGGCGATGATCATTGTTCCCGGCGGTTCTTACACGCACATTCCGGAACAGCAAGCTGAAGATCTCGCCATGGCCTGGTTTGCGCGGGGCTACCAAGCCTTCTTCTTACGGTACAGTTTTGCTGGCGAAAAAAAGCCGCTGCTTCCCGCACCAGTCGTCGAGCTGGCTCGGAGCGTGGCTAATCTGCGCGAACATGCGGCGGATTGGCAGATCGATGCCGCCCACATCAACGTCGCCGGCTTCTCCGTAGGGGGACATATCGTGGCCCTCTTCAACGATCTCTGGGCAACCGACCACTTGAACCAACTGGCCGGGACCACCCCCACGCAGATTCACCCCCACGCAATTCTTCTGGGTTACCCCGTGATTACCCCACAAGCTGGCTTCCCTAACGACGCCGCCACGCTAGCCCAGTGGACGGATGACCCCGCTCAGATTGCCGCAGATCAACGCGTTACCGCACAAAACGCGCCGACCTTTGCCTGGGTCACCGCCAACGACCCACTGGTCCCCGTGCAAAACACGCTAGCCTACGTGCAGGCCTCGCTGGCTCATGGCGTGGACACTGAATTGCACATCTTCCACAACGGTCCTCACGGTTTGGCCTTAGCCAACCAAGTGACCGCGTGGAAGCCGGGAAGCAACCTGCCTCACGTTGCTCACTGGATCGACCTCGCGACCGAATGGCTGGCCGACCTCAACTAAAGCTTCACTAAGGCAAAAATCGCTCGTGATTGTCCACCGACAACCACGAGCGATTTTTTTGCTAAAGTTCTGAATGGGTCAATAACGGCCAGCGCTTCATCACCGGCGCGAGTCGGATGTACAGCCCCTGGGCAACTTGCAACCACAGGTAAGCCAATAATAAGGCACCAATCGTATCCGTTGGGAAATGTGCACCCACGTAGATCCGCGAAATCATGACCATGATGATCCAGACGATCACAATCAGGCGCACCAACCAGGCCCGCCACGGCGTTGCAATCATGGGAATCAAAATCAGCCAAATCATCGCCATCAACAAGAAGGTCCCAAAGACGTGCCCGCTGGGGAAACTGTACCCGTTATCGATGGCCAAATGACCGGCTGGCCGGGCCCGTTGCACCAGGTCCTTGACCACGTAGGCCACCACGTCACCGCCGGCTAAAGTCGCCAGGCACCAGACTGCCGGAATCTTGAACTTGAATCCCCACAACAGGAACGCCAAGATCACTGTCCACACGATGATCATCTTGGGCTCCATCAACGTGGCCACACCTCGCCAGAACAACATTCTCCCGTTAGACTGGTCCTTTTGCACCACATCGATTACCGATGAGTCCAAAAAAGCCACGTAAGCATTTTGCGCCTTTACGTAAAAAGCCAGAATCAAAAAAAGAATCGTGGTGAGACCAAATTTCCAGGGCCGGTCCCGATCCCGATTAAAAAGCATCATAATAATAGATTCCTTTCGTCGTCTCTAAGTCTAAAATCCCTCGCAATTGAGTATACCACCCCAACCCCATTTTTCTAAACGGAAGTCAGGTTAACAATTGTTTAAAAACGCTTATGTTGCCGCCAAACCCGTTGCCGCAAGCGATTAACCAATTCAGACAACAAAAAGCCAAACGCAATGGCACCAGAAATCATCACCACTTGCAACAAGAAGACCAGGGCCTGATTATTCTGCCCCAATGCAAAGTTCTTGATCATCTCGTAGGCTTGACCCCCGGGCACTAACGGGACCAACGCCGGAATGTTAAAAAGAATCATCGGCATCTTCTTCCAGCGAGCCGCCTGCAAGGACGCCACGCCAATCACCACGGCCCCTAACAGGTTGCCAATCACGTAGCCGCCGCCCCACAGAACGATGAACCGGTAGACCAGATAGCCCAGGACCCCAATCAACCCGCCCATATTCAGGGCCCGGCGGGGGATGTTCAGGAGGACCCCGAAGGCAATCGTGGCCACGTAGGTCCCTATTACTTCAATCACAAATTCAATCACGGTCATGCTGAGACCCCCTTACCAGAATTGTAGAACCATGGCGATGCCAAACCCGATGGCGGCGGCACTGACTAGCGCCTCCACGCCACGCGCGGGACCACTCACTAGGTTCCCCGCCAAGATGTCCCGGACCGAGTTGGTAATGGGCACGCCCGGAACCAGTGGCATCACACTACCGATAATGATGTCGTCGGCATTGTTCCCCAATCCCAGTTGGGTCCCCAAGACCGCTAGCAGGCCAATGACCACCGCCGCCGCAAATTCGGACAGGAAGCGAATCCGAACGTACTTACTTAACAGGTAATACACGATCCAGCCCAACGTCCCCACAACGCAGGTAATCCAAAAGTCTGGCAGGTTATGCCGAAAGACCACTTCCAACGGTCCACTGACCAGGGCCGCTGCAATAACCTGAACCCAGAACGGGAAGTACTTACTGGTGGCATCTAGATGGTCCAAATGATCTGCGAATTCCTGTAACGTGATGTCGTGCGTCGCAAACTTACGTGAGAGGTCATTGACCACCGAAATCTTTTCCAAGTCAAAGGTCCGCCGCTTAACGGGTTCAATCTGCGCGCCCACTTCCCCGTTGATGGCCATCAGGATCCCGGTAATCATCACGAAGAGTTGACTGGTCCGTGCTCCGGCATTCTTCGCGATCCGTGCCATGGTATCTTCCACCCGTTCGATCTCCGAGCCATTCTCGATCATGATGCGTCCGGCTGTCAACGCCGTATGTAAAATCAATTGATCGCGGTCCTTCGACGACTGCATGCGACCGCCTCCTGTTTTCATAAAGTTTTTAATTTATTATACGCCGGGACCGCTACGGGGAAAATAACGAATCCGTTAAAATCTGCCCCGTAGAACCCAAAAAAGCGTCCGAGAAGGCCTCTCGAACGCGGGTTAGCTGATCATTTACTTCACAAAAATATAGTGGGCAGCCTTGTAACTCACAATCAACTGCGCATCGTCCGTGAGGTTCTGCACCGTCACGGGGCCCTCGAATGGGTCGTGCTTCAAGACCTTTAATTGGTCCCCAATGTCGAGCTTCAAGTCGCCTAAGTAGGTCAATAGGTCGTGGTTATCGATAAACCGGTCGACCGTGACCACGTCACCATCCTTGGCATCGTTCAACACCGTGTGACTGTCCTCGTGGTAGTGTCCGGAACGGTCCGGAATAACGCCACCATGCGGGCAATGCGTGGGATGACCTAGCATGTCATCCAGCGCATCGATCAACTTGGGACTGGTCACATGTTCCAACACTTCAGCCTCATCGTGAACGTCGGGCAACGCGTAGCCTAGCTTCTCAATCAAGAAGTCTTCCCAGATTCGGTGTTTGCGCACCAGATCTTCCGCTAATCGAATACCCTTGCTAGTTAACGAGATACCCGCGTACGGGGTGTGTTCCGCGAGTCCTTCGGCGGCCATCTTGTTGACCATTTCGGTCACGGAGCCCGCCGCAATATTCAAACTAATGGCGATTTGCTTATTAGAAACCTTCTTTTGCCGACCGCCTAGTTCGAAAATAATCTTTAAATAGTCCTCCTTCATCGGAGTCATTCGTCGTTCACCTCATCTAAATCGTGTTTCTTACCATCAACGTGTTGGTAACCAAGGACTAGTCGTGCCGCCAATCATTTTGCTTATAAAAGAGGGATTCGTCCTTCCCCCGGTAGCACTCCGCCTGAATCGTGACGTGATTTACGTTGTACTTATGACACAACAGGGCCTCAATCTGCCGGTAGACCGGTTCAATCTGGCTTAACGGCAGGTCTTGCATGTTCACGTGGACCGAAAAAACCAAGTTGTTCTCGTCGATCTGCCAAGCGTGCAAATGATGAACGCCTTTGATCTCCGGCAGCGCACAAATATCATGAGCAATGGCGTCATAATCCAGCTTGGGCGCCCCTTCCATCAAGATGGCAAAGGTCTGCTTCACGATGGGCCACGATTCATAGACGATGTAGCCGGCCACCAAAATCGTAATCGTTGGGTCGACCCAGCTGATCTGCCAAACGGTGATCAGAATCGCCCCAATGATGACCCCGATGGAAGCCAATGCATCGCTCAAGAGGTGCAAGTAAGTCGCCCGAATGTTCAAGTTATGCTTCGCTCCGTGATTCAAGAGAATCGTCGACAGCAAGTTCGCTGCAAAACTGACGATTGCCACCAGCAACATCACGTCACCCTTGACCGGTTCCGGCGCTAATAGTCGGCGAACCGCCTCAACCGCCAAGATCACCGAAATCAGAATCAAAACGCCGGCATTCAAGAGCGCCGTCAAAATCTCGACCCGGCGATACCCAAACGTATTCTGCCGTGTCTGGCGCCGCCGACCAATGCGGTGGGCCACGTAACTCAAGACGACCGAAACGGCATCCCCCAAGTTATGAAAAGCGTCGGATAATAAGGAAAGGCTCCCCGATAGTAAGCCACCTAGCAACTCGAATACCGTAATCACGACATTCAGTACCGTCACTAATAGGAAGCGGCCACCTGCCAAACTTTTATTCTCCACTAGTCTCGCCTCCGTTACCAAACATGCCTCTATTATGACAGAGTTTAGGGCGAAAGAAAAGTCAGTGTTGGGGTTCCCTGAACCCGTTCCCCGTAAATCATAAAAAATGACGGTGGAGGCGGGAAACCAGCCCCACTTCTCCCCTAACGTTTAGGAGGAAAATCACTACGCTTCAGCCCACCCAGTCAGCTCGCACAAGCTAAAAAAGACAGCCTGCTCACAGAAAATTCCGCTTAGCAGGCTGTCTTTTGAATTGAATCACTTCATTATAAGTCCGGTTAGTTGGAAGCGCTTCGTCCCAACTAGGCCCAAGTTGGTTGGATCAGGTGTTCTGGCTTCACGTGTGCCGTTACCCGTTCATAGGCAAAGTCTTTAACCCCAGACATCTCTGGCCCCATCCCAGACAAGTCAATCTTTCCCGTCGGCGTAAAGCCGTTCTTCTTAATAATGTGTTGCATGGCCATATTTTGCGGATGCGTGTCGATCCGAATACTTTCGATGGTTTCGGCCTGATCAATCTGCGCAAATAACCGCTGGAATAATTCCCCAGCTAACCCGCGACCGTGATGGTGGGCCGATACTGCTACGCGATGAATCGCTAAGTACGGCGCCTGTTTGGTCAACCACTGACCTTCAATTTGTTGGTACGTTGGATCAACGCCAGGAATGATCGCGGCAGTGCCTAAGATCTCCTGGTCTTCCTCCAGCACGACCGTCCACCCCTGGTGAATGTCGTCGACTAAGACCGCCGTGTTGGGATAAGTTCCCTGCCATTGGTCGATTTCCTGAGCCGCCAAGAGTTGCCGGCCGTCCCGAATAATTGCTTCAATTTGTGGCAAATCCGCCATCGTAGCTTGTCGTAACAGCATGTGTAACACCATCCTTCATGTGATTGATTTAAACGATTTAGCAATCTTAACACGTTCGATTGAAAAAACAAGCCATTGAAATCAACTTTTTTCGGGCTAATCGTTCAAACTAACCAAAAGTAAGGAATATCAAGGGATAGCGGTTCACATGCTTTTCTCATTTTATGGGTTATTTTTCATTTAACGGGCCATCCCGCCATAGAAAAAGCCCCTCCCGAAGAACCTTCTAAACTTCGAGAGGAGCCTATGGCGGCAACCGATGGCGAGTCGAAAATCAAAGCAAGTTAATTTTCAAAAACACGTCATTTCAGTTACGATCGCTTACGTTAGCCTATGACTAGCGTAGTCCAAGCGCAAGTATACGCGCTATTACATATGGTTATTCGCCTAGTTACAACACGTTAAACAACATGATTGACTGCTAATCCAGCCAGAAGATCGATCAGCATCGAAGGTCTTTACTGCCACCGACTGAACTCCGCCATAACTTTAGCCTACCATTCTCGTCGCCGTTGCACAACGAAAAGGGCCCCTATTTAGCCGGATCCAAGCGAAATCGCCAACTGTTATCCTGGCGATACGCTACCAGGTGATAAGCCGGTTCCGGGTCAAAGATTCCCAGATCGATTGTCTCCTGGTGGTCATCGGCCGTCAGCCGAATGAACCGCTGTTCGAAGAAGGAGTGTAAGACCTCCGCGTAAACACCGCGCTTACGGGCCCGGGCAACGGCACTGCTCAACGTATACCCTTGGTCGAGAAACTGTTTGATCTGCTTGACCTGAATCACAGTTTTATAGGAGAACTTGCGGTTGCCCCCCTCCGTTAATTCTGAACTTTGGATATACCCCTTACGTTCCCAGTACCGCAGCTGACTGGTCGAGACCCCCGTGACCCGGGCAACATCCCCGATTCCCAGGATCATTTCATCAATTGGCACTTTTTTTAAAAAATTAGCAACATCGTTTTCTAACACGGCGACCACCTTAGTCCTTTAATTGGCCAACACCCAGCTTATCCGGATGAAAGCACTTGTGAATCTTGTAAAATTATTTCATCTTATTGTTTACTTTTCTCCAAACAGTATATATTTTCTAAAACGGTTGTCAAGCTAGTTGACAAAGGAGCTCAATCTGCGTATATTTGTTCCAGAAATAATTTTTAGGATAAAGAGGGAATTAATTTGGGAAAAGCAATTGATACCAACGGTAAGTCCTATAACCGGGGCTTACTGGTGGCGCTTCTATTGATTGGAAGTTTTTGTACCGTCTTAAACCAAACGATTCTGTCGACCGCCTTTCCAACCTTAATGAAGGCTTTCGACGTTTCGACATCTACTGTTCAATGGTTGACCACGGGGTTCTTGTTGGTCAACGGGATCATGATCCCCATCAGCGCTTGGCTGATCAACAGTATCAGTTCTAAGTGGCTTTATATCGGGGCCATGACCATCTTCTTAGCCGGGACCATCATCTGCTGGTCCGCCATCAACTTCCCGATGATGTTAATCGGGCGGTTGATTCAGGCCGTGGGGGTCGGAATCTCGATGCCGCTCCTGCAAACCATGATGCTAACGATCTTCCCCGCCAACAAACGGGGAACGGCCATGGGACTAGCCGGAATCGTTGTCGGTTTAGCCCCAGCGATTGGCCCGACCCTGTCTGGGTGGGTCATCGATAACGCAACTTGGCGGGACTTATTCGGGATGATCATCCCCATCGTCGCCGTCGTGATCATTGCCAGCTTCTGGATCATGCGTAGTGTTCTGGAAACTGAAAAGTCACCGTTAGACTTCCTGTCCGTCTTACTCTCTACGATTGGGTTCGGGAGCATGCTGTACGGCTTCTCCTCCGTCGGGGACAACGGCTGGGGCAGCACCAAGGTCCTCTCGACGCTGATTGTCGGGGTCATCTTCGTTGCCCTGTTTATCTGGCGGCAACTCAAGATGGACGACCCATTCCTGAACTTCCGGGTCTACAAGTCTAAGGAGTTCACGGTCTCTGCCATCCTGAGTTCCGTGGTCATGATGGCCATGGTCGGGGTCGAAATGGTTATTCCGCTGTACCTACAAATGGTCAAGGGAATGTCGGCCTTCCACTCCGGGTTGACCCTCTTAGCGGGAGCCCTAATGATGGGGATTATGAGTCCCATTACCGGACGCGCATTTGACCGCTTCGGCGCCAAGCGTCTGGCTTTAATGGGGATGTTCCTCTTAACGGCCGGGACGTTACCGTTTGCCTGGCTGACTAAGGATTCAGCCACCATGTACATCGTGGTCCTCTACGCCATTCGGATGTTCGGGATTGCCATGGTCATGATGCCTGCAACCACTGCCGGGATGAACGCCTTACCCATGAACTTAATCAGCCACGGGACGGCGGTCAACAACACCCAACGGCAAGTCGCCAGTTCCGTGGGGACGGCGCTGCTGGTCAGTGTCTTGACTAACGTGACTAAGAACCAGATGCCAGCTAAGCACCTCTTGACCACGAATCCATTGGCTTACGCCGATCACGCAATCAACGCGACTCTGTCGGGGTACCACGCTGCTTTCTGGATCGCCATCGGCTTCAGTGTCGTCGCTTTAATTGTGGCGATGTTCTTAAAGGGCAGCAACCACTCCACTCACGTTGCTGATAGTGAACCGGCAATGGCTAAAGGAGGTGCCGCAGAATGATTGTGATTCTTTTAATCTTAGCGGTCATCGGAGCTTTCGTCTGCTACGTCTACATGTCCAACCGCGTACTCAGTAACCTGATCACCCTAGGCTTGATTCTGGTCATGGGTGTCAGTGGCGTCTTCATCGTGAAGAATGACCGCGACCACTATGGCCTGCATAACGTCACCACCACTACGACTCAGACCATCTACTCGGCCTCTCCTTCCAAGCAGATGCCCATGATGATCTACCAATCACTGGGAACTGCTGATAAGCACCGGGTCTACGTCTACAAGACCAGCGCCAACGCGAAAAAGACGCACCACACGACGGCTAAGGTCACCACGACCAACACGGTCAAACGGACCACGGGTAAGAACCGGATTGTGACCCAAAAGACTTACCGGGAATACCAGTCGAAAGCCTACAAGTTCTGGTTCGGCCTGGCCGATAACGGTCACCAATACGTCAAGGAACACAATACGATCTACCTGAACCGGAATTGGACGGTCCTCAGTACCCAACAGGCCAAGCAACTGCAAAAGAAGGCGCAGTCTAAGACCTACCAGGCCCAACAAAAGAAGGCCGCCAAAGCCTATGTTCAAAAGCAAGTGATGGCTGCCATGACTAAGGATCCGACCATGAGTGCCGCTCAACGGCAAAAGGTCATCCAACAAGCCACGGCCGCGTACCAAGCGCAAGCCATGCAACAACTGATTACCCAAATTAAACAAGGCTAACCCAGCATTTAACGGGTTAACGACGAAAAGGCGGGTCCCCCATCAACTTCTGGGGGACCCGCCTTTTCCTGTATCCTTAGTGATCGACCGCAATGCATGCGGCTTAGAAGCCAAAAAAATAGCGGAGGCCTATCGCCTGCCGCTAATCATCTTCTTGGTTTGAGTCAGCTAGACCTGAGTCATCTTGGCCTGGGCTTGCCGACAACGCGGCATTAAGCCGGATAAGTCACTCAAAGACGTGCCGTTATCCTGAAAGCATTGAATCATATCGATCCAATACAGATCGGAGTCATCGAATTCCGTTGCCGAGTGGTCGGTCCCCAATAATCCGTTCTTGACGTACTCCTCTACGCGCTGCTTGTCAACGTGCGCTGATTGCGCCAATTCAGTTAAGTTCATCTTCATCGTCACTACCCCACTTTCTTTACTGCTTTTTTATCAATGAGAGTATCATACAACCGCTATTTTGAAAAAGCAACCCTTCCACGCTAACTTTTTTTACCAATTTTTTACACTAATTTTGGCAGGAGTCTTTACCCCCATTTAGGGTAAGCGTAGACTAGTTTTTAACCCATTAGTAATGGACTAAATTGACCATTTCTTTACGAAAGGAGTCCTGCCTATGACCCCAGACCTCACGTTTCGGGCTGTCCTGAAAGACGTCCTGCCCACCGTCTTCGGTTACATCGGTGTGGGCCTAGCCTTCGGGATCGTTGCCCACACCAGCCACCTCAGCCTTCTGATGGTGGCCGCGCTGTCCTTTATCGTCTACGCCGGGTCGGCTCAGTTCATCATCACTAGTATGCTCCTGGCCGGGAATCCGCTATCCGCCATTATTTTTTCCACGTTTTTGGTTAATTCCCGGATGATCCTTATGAGCACCAGCCTCGCGCGCTACTTCCGCCACGAATCCTTAGGCAAGAACCTGATGCTGGGTGCGCTGGTCACCGACGAGACCTTCGCTTTAGCCATGAACAAGCAGAACCACACTCAGGGGCGGTTAAGCTACGCTTGGCAGAACGCGGCGAACTGGGTCGCCTACTTAGTCTGGGGCGGTTCGACCATCATCGGGGCCATCCTAGGTGGTTTGATTCCCAACCCCGACCAGTTCGGCTTTGACTTCGCCCTGACCGCCATGTTCATCGGCCTGGTCTACCTCCAATTGATCAGTGACCGCCACCTGGGAATGACCCGCCAACTCCTGGTGATGGCTTGTGTGGCCTTAAGTTATTATCTCATGATTCGGGTTCTCGACGCCAACTTATCGCTCTTGGGGGCCACGATTGTGGGCTGTTTGTTCGGAATGGAGATGAAGCGATGTCATTGACCTTAACGGAACTCTGGGTCGTCTTGGGATGTGGCGCCGTCACGTTACTGTCCCGGGTCCTCCCTTTCGCCCTTTTGAAAAAATTTAAGCTCCCCGCCGGCGTGATCGATTTTCTGACTTTTGTCCCCATCGCCATCATGACCGCGCTGTGCTGTCAGAACCTCTTCGTCGCCCATCCGGGACACTGGGCGACCCTCAACCTCGCCAACTGCTACGCCGCGATTCCCGCAACGTTAGCCGGCATCCTTACCAAGAGCTTATTGGCCGTGGTGGTCGTGGGCATCATGGCCATGGCGGTCTTGCGATACTTCCAGATTGGTTAGTCACCTGGCCCACTGACCGTTGAATCGCTTAACTGATCGTTTGGAGTGGCACAAAAAGCGGAGCTGGCTGCCTTTGGTCGCAGATTTCAGCACCGTAGCGTTATCGTTAAGCATGCAAAAGGCGTCTGGACGTTTGTCCAGACGCCTTTCCTACGTTTAGCCAAGGAGCAGACTGTAGCAGTCCCCCCAAACAGTGTTTCCTAATGTTTGAACAACATGTGTGCCTGCTAAAACCCAATAATCAGGCAAGCCCCATTAGGTTTCGAATCAACAATACGCTTGGGGACCACGGCCTGTTGGTAAATCGTGTTCCGATATGGTTACACGACTGTAAGCCGAGCGGACGGCCAGACAAGGCAGATGACCGTCACGACTACTTTGGTTAGCATGTTTTAACGGACTAGTCTTCGCTGTCGACCATCCGCCAGTTGCCTTCATCGGCCCGCGAGATATCGTTCAAGAACTTCAGAACCCGCTTGGCCCGGTCCGGTTGTTGGGCGTTCAACACGTTCAAGCCTTCCCCCGTAATCATGGGCGCACTCAAGCGGAAGTTCTGTTCATCCTGTTCACCGGTCGCAAACGCCACCACGGTCTCTCCCGACTCGATCTGCGTGGTCAAGAAGAACATGGTAAAGTCATCGTCTGCCGTCATGTAAGCTGGCATGGCCCAGATATCCGGCGCAATCTCCTGCATCTCCCCGTCTAGGAACTTAAACTCCTTGTGGTTCGCTTGCGTTACCGGTTGCTTCAGCACCAACATCATCTTGGCAAATTCATCATCGCCTAATTGTAACTGGTCTTTCATGGTCGTTTTTCCTCCTTATGACGCTCCAGGCGTCCATCAGATGACAGCTAAAAAGGCGCCACGGTCAGTCGCCGAGCGCCTTCACGTTTAAAGTTAGTTCATCACACTGATTGGCTTACCAATCTCGAGTTGCATATGGTCATAGACGTGGTCCCCAATCATCTGGGTCCCCGTAACCTGGTAACCCATCCGGTCATACAGGCGAAAAGCGCCCGGGTTCTCCCGGTCGACGTTCAACCCAATGACCGCTTGACGATCACGCCGGGCGTAGTACGGCAGAGCTTGTAACAACTGCCGACCAATCCCGTGACCTTGATAGTTCGGATCCACTGCCAGGGAGTCCAAGTACCACTCACCTGCGCTGGTTTCGGATTCCGCTTCGTACGGTTCGTCAAAAGCCGCACTCTGCGCGGTCAGATCTGCCATCACATCATCTACGATCTCTTCTCGTTCTCCAGGATAGCCAAAGGCCACCCCCACGACTTGGCCATCGGCCTCGGCCACCACCGTGGTTGCCGCACCGGACAGGTATGTCGGGTTGCGGTACGCCGCCGTGATGACCTTCAGTAAGTCGGGGCCCGGAACGTCTTCCAGGTCGGTCAGAGCCATTTCATCATAGATCAAGTTCATCAGTGGCGCTATCTGAGGGGCGTCCACCGGTTGAGCTTCACGAATTATCACAAAAAATCCTCCATTTCTCTAGTTCCATCACTAGATTAACGGAGGATTAAAGAATTGTCAACGGATTTGCCAAGTCACGCTTAGTGCCCTAATCTACCAGCTGCTCGGTGACCGCAGAGTAGGCCAACTAAGAACAGGGTGCTCGCTGTAATCCAAGTACGCATCGTGGGACTCCCTTCGTGTTACCGTGCTGGTGGCGTCTTCTGCGCCGCCTCTCGTAATTCCGCAAGTTCTTGGCGAATCTCACCTAGAATTTCCAATTGGAAGCGTTCAACTTCCATGGTGTGGGGCACCTGGTTCTGCGCCAGATGGTCCACTTTCGCATGGAGTAATCGTAGTTCGTGTTCGGACTTCAGGTTCACGTGATAGTCGTTTTCGGCCATCATCCGGTCCCGGTCCGCCGAGCGGTTCTGGCTCATCATAATGATGGGCGCCTGAATCGCGGCCACACAGCTAAGTACTAAATTTAACAGAATGTAGGGGTAGTTGTCAAAGTTCACCCCAAAGAGGTGCAACCCGTTGACCAGCATCCACCCTAGTAGCACGAACATAAAAATGAAGATAAAGCCCCAAGAACCGCCAAAGCGGGCTACATCGTCGGAAACCTTCTGACCAAACGTCAGGTTATCCGATAAGACTTCGTTCACATCAATAATATCGTAATCATCGCTCTGCAAGGCCCGCGTCAACTTCTGGTTGATTTTCTTAGTTTGTTTGAGATCCGCATTGATCATCGCATCCACCCGCTCCAAGCGGTACTTCAAGAGGTGGTGTCCACAGATATAGTCCGTGGTCTTCGCCCGCGGATGGTCCCGCTTGATGCGATTCCGCAAGTCCGTCTCCAACTCTGCGAGCTGTAAGGCGGATTCCAAAGAGATGGTTTCCCCATCTACCAAACACGTCACGTCACTCATGGTTTCTGTCATGCCTGTTGCCCTCCTGTCGTCTGCTCTAGCTTAGTGACCAACTGCTGCCAATCGGTCGGAACGGGACTGGTAAAGTGCCGCTCTTGGCCGCCAAAGGGATCCGTAAATTGCAGGCTGGCTGCGTGGAGCGCCTGTCGTTGCATCCCCGCAACTTCCGGACCATCGTAAAGGGCGTCACCAATCAGCGGATACCCTAACCACGCGAAGTGCGCCCGAATCTGGTGCGTCCGTCCCGTGTGCAGTTGAACCTTCACGACCGTGGCCTGAGGAAACCGTTGTTGCACCCAATACTCCGTCTTAGCGGGCTTTCCCGCTGGTGAGACCATCTGGTTATACCCGGTAGGATCCGAGGCTAAGGGTTGGTCGATCAGGCCATGGTCGGCGGGCAACTGCCCACTGACCACCGCCAAGTATCGCTTCTGCACGGCGTGTTGCGCTTGAAGCTGGCTGGCCAGACTATTGGCCAACCGGTGCCGGGCGACCCAGACCAGTCCACTGGTGAAGCGGTCCAGCCGGGTCACAATGTGGGGCACTTGATTCTCCGCCCCCTCAGCAATCAAGTAGCCCTTGATGCGATTGACCAAGGTATCCGTCCGGTTCGCCGGTCCCGGAACCACGTTCAGTCCGGCCGGCTTATCGATCACCAACCAATCCCGGTTCTGGAAAAGAACCGTAATAGGCTCAGAACTCACGGCCACTGCCGGGTCAGCTGTTTCAGCGGGAAGGGACACCATGACCTGATCACCCACGTGGAGTGCCACAGCCGGCGTCTCGACTTGTCCGTTGACGCGAATAATACCCTGTCGTTTGAGGTCATTAAAGACCCGGTGGCTGACCCCCTGTTGTGCTAAAAATCGCTTCAAGCTGGTCACCGGTGTCGTGACCGACCAAGTTAAGTCCATGGTAGTTGCTTCCTTTCTTCCGTCATCTGGACGCCGGGCAATCGCGACGATGACGTTCCGTTACCCAGCGCTCCCTATATGAGTTTTATTTTAACATATTGTTTAAACCCAGGGTCACATCCCCCACTTTCCCGGCAAAACTGGTTATAATAGAAGAAATAAAGGGGGAGTTATGATGTTAGCCAAGAACATGATGACGGGGACACTCATCGCGGTTATCGGCATCTGCTTGTTAATTTTTATGTTGGTTCAAGTCCTACCTAAGACCAAGACGGATCATGACGGACACGTCTTGACCCTGATCTATTCAGTGGTGGCCTTAGGAATCGTCGCAATGGGCGGCTGGATTTTTATGGCGTAACACTTGTATCGAGTTTGAAACCAAGGTAGCTAGTCAACCCGATATCGTGACAGCATCGAAGAAGTCTGGACACTTTGTCCGGGCTCTTTTTTTAACCATTCATCCGGTCATTAATTCCTTTATGCCCCCAACGCAGAATATGACCAGCTTTGCTTTCCCTTTTGCAACGGCTAGGATGAAACTCTGGTATTCCTTTCTCCGTCCTCGTATGATGAAGATAATTCATTTTACTTAGAAAGGTGGGTCACCCTATGCCCCAATTTCTCTTGATTCTACTCCTTTTAATGGCTTACGCCCTATTACAAACGCTAATTGACGACTTTCGGGTCGACTATCCCCACTTCTTCGCTCACGCTTGGATCACTCCCGGGATTTTCCTAGCCTTCTCCACGTACGGGATCCTAATCATCTACGGTTGGCATCTCTGGTCGGTGGTCGTCTTGCTGCTGCTCAACTTAGCCGTCGATGGGACCATCTTTCACCGTCGTCAGTCGTAACCGTTTTCTACATATTATATCCTCATTTTTCAGTCACCTAACGCACTACGCAAAACAGGCAGGAAGCTCCCCACACGAGAGTTTCCTGCCTGTTTGATTAGCGTTTTATCGGCGACCCGGACGGCCACTGCTGGCAACTAAAGCTACTTGATGAACGCCTTGTTCATGTTCATCATCGTCGCAAAGTCTTCCATTTGTTCTTCCGTCAAGGAGAAGGACAGCATGGTGTGGTGACCACCACCGGCCTGCATCCAAGCTAAGGCGCCTTGCTTCAAACCAACCTTTGGCGTCCAGAGTTGCTTAGCAACTGGCAGCTTAGGCGTTTCAGCTTCTGGCTTGTGGGCGTCAACGGCGTAACCGATCATCTTAAAGTTGTCCCGGAAGTCTGAAACCGTCACATCAATAGCGTCACCTTCAGAACCCGTGAAGACCAACCGTGCTGGGTCCGCCTTACCACCAATGTCCAATGGGTGAACTTCAACCCGTGGCTTGTCACTGGCAATCGATGGGTCAACTTCCAACATGTGTGACCCTAAGATGGCTTCGTGGCCCTTCCGAAGGTCCAGCGTGTAGTCTTCCATGAAGGCCGTTTGCTTGTTGTGGGACATGATCTTCATGACCCGACCCAAGGCAGCCGTCTTCCAGTCACCTTCAGCACCGAAGCCGTAGCCGTCGCGAATCAAGAGTTGGGCAGCTAAGCCAGGTAATTGTTCCATACCGTAGAGGTCTTCGAAGTTGGTGGTGAAGGCCGTGTAACCGCCCTTTTCCAAGAACCGCTTGATCCCTAAGTATTGGGCTAATTGAACGCGAACGGAGTGCTTGTAAGTTTCCGCATCGTTGTCGCCTTGAACCATTTCATAACGGGATTCCAAGTCAGCGTATTCCTTGTCCACGTCGGCATCGGAGACCGCGTTGATTTCCTTAACCAGGTCACCAATTCCGTAGTAGTCGACCGTCCAGCCCATTTGAATCTGTGCTTGGACCTTGTCGCCTTCCGTAACGGCCACGTTCCGCATGGTGTCACCAAAGCGGGCAACCTTAACCTTGAAGCTTTCGTTGTAAGCAACGGCAACGTCTTCCCAACGTGCAATCTGTTCTTGCACGTCTTCGTCACCCCAGTAGCCGTAAACGATCTTGTTGTTCTTCTTCAACCGGGCGTTGATGTAGGCGTATTCGCGGTCACCATGGGCACTTTGGTTCAAGTTCATGTAATCAAAGTCAATGGTGTCGTAAGGGATGTTGTTTAAGTATTGCGTTGCTAAGTGCAACAATGGCTTCTGCAACAGTTCGGTCCCCCGGATCCAGTTCTTAGCTGGGGAGAACGTGTGCATCCAAGTAATCACACCGGCAACCTTGTCGTTGTAGTTAACTTCCTTCATGAACTTGGTAATGCCATCGGCCGTGGTCATGACGTCTTTGAAGACCACCTTGTAAGGCAACTTGCCGCTAGCGTTTAACTTGTCGGCAATGTCCTGGGCATCCTTAGCAACGGACTTTAATTGTTCTTCACCATACAGGTGTTGTGAACCGGTAACAAACCAAAACTCGTAATCTGGAACTGATAACATAACAGAAACACTCCTTTTAAAAAGTTGTTAGATTGATTGAATTGAAACTACTCGCGCGCAGCGTGATCCTTAGACTTCGCATTGTTTTGACCGTAGTAGGCGTTGGCCCCATGCTTCCGGTAGTAGTGCTTATCCAAGAGGTACTGTGGCAACTCGGAGTTTGCCCGAGTCAACTGGAGGGTGTGGTAATCCTCACCCGCAACGACTTCCAACACCTTAGCGTTGTAGACCGCCTTGGCTGGCGTCGGACCCCAAGCGAAGGGACCGTGTTGGCTGACTAGCGCTGCTGGCGTGGCTTCGTAATCCAAGCCCCGTTCCTTGAAGGTCTTCACGATGGTCTTCCCCGTGTTCCCTTCGTAGTCGGATTCGATTTCTTCCTTAGTCAACGCATCCGCAGCGGGAACGTCTGTGAAGAACGTGTCCGCGTGCGTGGTGTTCATGGCTGGGATGTCCATCTTAGCCGCCGCAAAGGATACGGCCCAAGGTGAGTGGGTGTGAACGATACCCCCGATATTCGGGAAGGCATTGTACAGCACCGTGTGGGTTGGCGTATCGCTGGAAGGGTTCATGTCCCCTTCAACGACTTCACCCTTCAAGTTCACCACGACCATGTCGCTAGGCTTCAAGTCGTCGTAGTCGACCCCGGAAGGCTTGATAACGAACAAGCCCCGGTCACGGTCGATACCGGAAACGTTCCCCCAAGTGAACGTAACCAGATCTAATTTCGGTAATTGCATGTTGGCATCGTAAACCTCTGCCTTTAATTTCTCTAACATTCTTTCGAAATCTCCTTTGCTGATTAATCGGCTAAGCGGTCAACCGCTTGTCCTTCGATGGCTAATCCTTGCTTGTAGTTGGCGATAAAGGCGTTAGACCCCTTAACACCCGCTGGGTCCGGCGCTAGCGTCGTACTCTCAGGATCCGCAAAGACTTGCTTATCCAAGTAGTCTTCCAGCGTCTCACCGGCGGCTTTGTTCTGAACGTAGAAGCCCAGAACCGCCATCCCCCATGGACCACCCTCACTAGCGGTACTCATGACCGTGATCGGCGTGTTCAGGGAATCGGCTAAGACCTGTTGCCCCACCTTAGGCGTCCGGAACAACCCACCTTGAGCGATCAAGGAATCTAGGTGGATGTGTTCTTCGTTAGCCAAGATGTCCATCCCAATCTTCAGAGGGGCAAAGGCCGCGTACAACTGGGTCTTCACGAAGTTGGCCAAGTTAAAGTGGCTGTTCGGCGTGCGGACAAAGAGTGGCCGGCCCGCCGTCATCTTGGTGATGTTCTCACCAGATAAGTAACTGTAGTTCAGCAACCCACCGGCGTCGGCATCCCCTTCCGTTGACTTGTTGAACAGGGCACCGTAGAGTTCATCCGGCTTCAACTCAACACCAATACTCTGAGCGAATTCCTTAAAGAGGTTGACCCACGCATTGATGTCTGATGAACAGTTGTTGGTGTGGACCATGGCAACGGGTAACCCCGTTGGCGTAGTCACTAGGTCGATATCGCGGTGAACCGCCTTCATCGGTTGGTCCAAGACCACCATGGAGAAGGCTGAGGTCCCAGCCGAGATGTTCCCGGTCCGTTCCCGCACCGCGTTGGTCCCGACCATTCCAGTTCCAGCGTCCCCTTCAGGTGGGGCCATCACACTACCGGCCGTCAAGTTGCCCTTAGGGTCCAATAACTTGGCCCCATCAGTGGTCAACTGACCAGCAGCTTCGCCCGCCACCTTAACGGCAGGTAAGATATCTTGGATGTCCCAGAGGTATTGGCGAACCGCCTTCAAGCCCCGGAACTGTTCTAAAAAGTCGTGCCGGTAAGTCTTGGTCTCGCTGTCAATTGGGAAGATCCCGGAGGCGTCCCCGATACCGACGACCTTTTCGCCGGATAATTGCCAGTGAACGTAACCCGCTAACGTGGTCATGAAGGAAACGTCCTTCACGTGATCTTCTTGATTCAAGATGGCTTGGTATAAGTGCGCAATACTCCAGCGTTGTGGGATGTTGAAATCGAACAACTTGGTCAGGTCATCAGCGGCCTGTTCCGTGATGTTGTTCCGCCAAGTTCGGAATGGAACCAGTAACTGGTCGTCTTGGTTGAAGGCCATGTAGCCGTGCATCATCGCACTGACCCCAATCGAACCAATCTTAGTCAAGGTCACGCCGTATCGGTCGTGTACTTCCGTAGCCATAGCTTGGTAACTGGCTTGGATGCCCGTCCAGACCTTCTCTAAGGAGTAAGTCCACACGCCATCCTTTAATTCGTTTTCCCATACGTAGCTGCCGGCTGCGATGGTCTTAAAATCAGGTGTTACTAAGACTGCTTTGATCCGCGTAGAACCTAATTCGATTCCCAGGGATATGTTACCGCTTTCAACGGCTTGAGCAATTTCTTCCGCACTCATCTGCTTAACCCTCCCGAACACATATCGTGAATTCGTTATTTATCTCTCAGTGACTTTAGTATCACATTTTTATTCGCATAAATCAAGATATTTTTATATTTGTACGGATTATTTATGGGGATTTCTGCTAATTTATAACTCGTGTATCCGGTATCTCTAACCATTTGGTCCCGCTATTATCCGCGTCATTTCGGGAAACGTAGCATAAATTTTTCTGAGATTTCATCCCGTTTATACCGCTTACACCTAAATTCGTTGAATTGTCGCCGAGACCCACTTATCCGTATAAATAAAAATCGTCTCCCAAAATTTCGGAGACGATTTCAACTATGCTAATCTTTCGTGATAAATCCCTGCATCGTGTCATAGATCACCGTTGGCGCCGTAGACTGACAAGATTGGTGCCGGTGCACGAACTTCACCTGACGGGGGTACGGTGCCAGGTTGGTGACTTCGTACTGGGTCGGTGACAGCTGATTCAACCGGCCATTGACCACGGCTAAGTCGCCATTCGCCCGCTGGTACAGGTAAGCCGTCTGCCCAAAGCCCTTCAGGTAGGCCGCCAATTCTTCCCCCATGTCCCAATCGGCCTGGCCCGTATCCCCATCCGGGAAGAGTCGGCTATAGATGCCGCCATCTTGGGCAAAGGTCGATTGACCGAACCGGTTACGGGAAAGGTCCGGTCGGTTGATGTTAGGACCCGCGATACTGTAGGTCGACGCCGCTTCCCCCGCAGCTAACGGGTTGGCAATTGTGGTCGCGTGACTGTCGTACATGTACAGAACGCCCACAAACGCCCGGTACGCGCCTAGCAAAAGCGCGTCGTCATCGAGGACCTCATACGCGTCCAGGGCTGAGGCTGCGGTAATCCCGCCCCACAGTGAATGAATCATGTAGGACTGAGCTTCCCACCAACGGTCCGGGGCTTGGCTCCGAAAATCATTACTGTAGCCGATGTTGGCCTTCAAGAGCTCCGCATACCGCCGGGCTTCCTTCAGGTAACCCGCGTTCGCTAAAGCCCCGGTCGCCGGACCAAAGCCCGCATTGTCGTAGAAGTGTTCCGTGATCGCCGCCTGGTAGTCCTGACTATGGGCTGCGACCCGTTGCGTGGCCTCTTCCCAACATTGTTTGATCTGCTGGTATTCGGCGGTCAAGCCATGCGTCTTCAGGTCCGCCAATAGATCGTTAATGTAGAGGAAGTAGACGCCCAGCATGTGGGCCTCTTCCTTGGCACGAACGGAGGTGTGCAGGTCGGCATTGACCCGCAGGTTAAAGACCTGGGCCGCCCACTTCAGGTAAGTCGCTGCTGAATGCAACGCCAGGGTCGATTGGTCAAACTGAGCTAAGAGGTAGTACACGTGGCCGATGTACTCGAAGTCCATGTCCCGGTAAAAGTCCCCGTACAAGTTGACGGGCTTCAAAAAGTCGCCATCGGTAAACCACTTGTTCTTCACATAGTTCACCGCACTGGCCTCGACCTTGCGGACCTGTTCGACGGTCTGATCCGTCCGGTGTAAGAGGTTCGCCTGTAGAATCAGGCTGAGCTTCCCTAACGATTCCCCCTGATTCGAGATTGGGGTAAAGGCATCTTGAGGTTCCGCGGACTTCCCGTTATAGGCGTGGTCCGTTAACCAGGCTACCCGAGTCTCGACCAGGTCTCTGACCGAATCCATCACGTTGAAGACCACTAAGTCTTCCCGACCATCCGTTAAGGTCACGTGGAGGCAGTGCTCGCCCATCCCACTGATCAGGGTCCGTAACCAGCCATCCCGGTAATCATCCGTTACGTCCCGTTCCACCATCTGACCGGCGGCTTGGTGCACCAGCGTCAAGCGTTCGAGGTGGTGACCCGCTGGGACGGTGATGTGGATATTGGTCATTTGCCCGGTAAACAGGAGTGGGTCGTAGGTGATCTGGGGGTGTCCGTTCAGCCCCGCCACCCGTTGGAAATCATCCGGTGTGGTAAACGGCTGGAGGACAAACTCCCATTGTTGCGTCATTTGTGGTGCTAAGGTTACCCAATCTGAACTATAGATCCAGTCGTTCTTGGGCGCCTGGCCGGCTGCGTAACCGCCAGCCAAGACCAGTTGATGGAACAACAGCCCATCCAGCGACGGCGAAACGTTCTCGAAGAACCGGTTGGTCCATTCATTATAGGTGCCGACCGACCGCATCTCACCGGCCGTCTGGTACAGGCCCAGGTTCGGTCCCTGGTTATCCCGGCGGACGCCCGCCAACTTCGTGAAGTTCGCGGAGATGCTGGGAAAGACGGCCGCCGAATCGGACATGTTCCGGTGAACGTTCTTGTCCCGGAACATCACGTAAG
Organism: Levilactobacillus namurensis DSM 19117; assembly: GCF_001434785.1. GTDB lineage: Bacteria > Bacillota > Bacilli > Lactobacillales > Lactobacillaceae > Levilactobacillus > Levilactobacillus namurensis. The sequence continues at coordinate 44,139 of NZ_AZDT01000062.1, forward strand.
CTAATGACGCCCAAACACCCAGGTTAGTCAACGTCACGGGCTCTTCGGTCGGGTTCTGCAGGTCGATCGCCCAGACCACCCGTTGGTCCTCCAGACGATAACGCTCCGTCAAAACCAAATCTGCGACTAGGTAGGTCACGGTCACCTGTTGGTCTTCCGTGGTCACTTGGGGCTGGTAATCGTAACTGCGATAGACCCGTCCCCCGATGGTCAGGGTGAACTCACCAAAGAGCTTATCCTGGTCCGGATAGCCGATCTGTTCGAGATAAGCTGGGTCAATCACCCAGTTCATCTGGTGGTCGTCCGCACGGTTCTGTAAGTTGACCACGTCACCACGTGCGTTGACCGCTAACTTAAATGCTGCTGATTTCAAACTCTTCAACTCCTCTTTAAGGGTTACACTCGGGAACTTGCCGATCATTCGGGACCACAGTCAGGTTGGTCTGCGCCCGCCGGTACTGCGTCGGGGCCATCCCCGTGTACTGCTTGAACACTGTTGAGAAATAATAGATATTTTGGAACCCCACGTCTTGGGCGATTTCCGTCTCCGACATGGTGGTGTTCAACAGACACTTCTCCGCCTCTTCCATCCGGTACTGCCGGAGATACTCTGTCGGGGTCAAGCCCGTAGTGGCCTTCAACGTCCGAATCAGGTGGTTCGGGTGGAAATGAAACTCCCGACTCAGCGTGGCACTGGTGATCTTTTCATTGAAGTGGTCCCGTAGGTAGCGTTGCAACTGATCGGAGAGCTGGACCATGGCCGACTCCTGTTGCGACTGAACCTGAATCTCCTGCAAAACATCGATAAAGAGCTGCTGGGCTTGCCAGAACCCGTACGATTCGGTGGCCTCACTGTTCTTAAAGATCTGCCGGGTCATCTCGGCCAGCCGGTGGGGATGGCGCATCTTGACGTGTTTCGCCAGATACAGCGTCTCGACCGGGGTGTAGTGGTGCAACGTCGGAACGTTGATCACCGAGCCCATGGGGACCAGACTGGTCTGTTGCTCCCAACGACCGGTCACGTAAAAGTGCAACCAATAATACGCGGTGTCTTCCGTTACCACGTGCCAAGAATAGTGGTGATGCAGGGGCCGCAAGATGAACATCTCGCCGGCCTTGACCGTATAGTTCACCCCGTCTTCAGCAATGTACAGTTCCCCCTTTTCCATCAGCATCAGGATAAAGAACTGTAAATGATGCCGGTTGGGATGCCGGTCACCCGCGTGAAAGGTCGCATACCCCCCTTCAATAAAGGTTGGTAGCGGCAAACACGAAATGGAAATGTAGGCTGGTTGTGCCATGCAATCACCCCTCTATTCTTAATGTAACGCGCTAGTCTTCGACCGTCCCCCGCTTAGCGGCTAAGGTCTCCCGAATACTAGTTTCTTGCTTTTCAAACCGGCCGTAGAAGATCATGATCAACGCCCCAATGACGAAGAAGATGGCTGGTAAGTAACTGATACAGAACCGAATGGCGCTTAAGGCCGCATCGGTCTGGGTAGCGCCGGCCTGGTACCCGGCCTTACTCAAAATCACGGACGGTGCCCAGCCACCAAAGCCGGACCCCATCTTGATGGCGAAGGAACTCCCGATGGCCGTTAAGAACCCACTGGCCCGGATACCGTTCTTCCATTCCCCGTAATCAACGGTGTCAGATAACATCGCGAACGGCATGGAGACGGAAATCCCAGTTCCGACGGAGGCAATCGCCCAAGCAACACCTAACGCGATCAGGGACTTCCCCGTGAAAGCAATCAGGACTTGACCAAAGGCGGCTAAAATTAAACCGAACATCAGGACCCGCGTCTTACTGAACTTCTTAACTAAGAATGGAATCAGCAGCATCCCAATGATTTGGAACATCACTAACCCGTTCAAGACGGAAGCGAACCCCTTAACGCCTAAGTTGTACTGCGTGTAGTAAACGACCACGGCGGACCGGGAAGCGTTCCCTAACCAGTAGAAGATAAAGGCAATGACCAAGATGAACCACGGCCAGTTGCTCTTAGCGGCCCGAATACTATCTATGATTGGTAAGGACTTTTGACGTTCCGTGTTGATTTCCTTGGTGTCAAAGAACGCAAACATCAAGAGTGCAAAACCAACGATTGCTAAGGCAATCGCCGTATTCCGCCAACCAGCGGTTTCGTTGCCGCCACCTAAGACGGCCACGAAGGTCAGGGTAAAGCTCGCGGTGATGAAGAACCCAATGTTCCCCCCGATCATCCGGGTACTGTTCAACTTAATCCGTTCGTCCGAATCGTTACTCAAGTTCGGCAGGATGGAACTGATCGGTGTCCCGACCCCGGTATACGAAATCCCGAAGAGTAAGTACGTGATCATGGCCCACCAGAACTTCCCGGTGGCACTTAGGTCCGGACTCATGAACATCAGGACGAAGAAGATAGCGAACGGAAAGGCCATCCATAAGAAGTACGGTCGACTCTGGCCCCACCGGGTATGGGTATGGTCGATGATGAAGCCCCAGACTGGTGCGTCGAAGGCGTCTAAGACCCGGGCGGCCAGTAAGATGGTCCCGGCGGCAGCGACGCTCAATCCAAAGACGTCGGTGTAGTAATACAGAATAAACGTGGTGACCGTCGTGTAGAGTAAATTCCCCGCCATATCCGTACTGGCAAACGCGAGCATCCGGTGAAACGGGACTTTAGCGTCCGTCTTCATGGCTTCTGCAACTTGACTTTTCACAATAGTTTCCTCCTTAGAAAAGCGTATTTATAAAAACGCACTGCAAAAAGAGTCTCCCACCACATTTTTTGATAACGGTTACATTAAAGATAGCGAAAACCCTGGGATAGGTCAACTCTTACTGACTCACGCTTCTATCTGCCTATAATTTAACCTATATTGGTAGCGCTAACAATCCGATTGTTCACCAGTTGTTTATAATATCTCACACTGGCTGATGCGTGTCATTTTTCTAGTATGTGTTTGACGACACAAGGTGGATCAATAGCCCAACGTAAAAGGGACTGCCCTTCCGTTAGCCGGAAAAGCAGTCCCTTTTATGTTTACTTATTTTGACTCGTGATGAATCGCCGAATGCCGTTTAACCAATTCGGGCTCGTAGGTAATTGAGTCTACCGACTCCCGATTCAGTAACTTGACCAGCATGTGCGCCGCATCGGCCCCCATCTGTTCCTTCTCGTGGTTGACCGTGGTCAGACTAGGCGTAAAGTATTCCCCCATCTGGTAGTTATCAAAACCCACCACCGAAAGTTGGTCGGGAACCTGTAAGTCTTGGGACTTCAGGAAATCAATCACTTCGATCGCCAGTTGGTCGTTGTAGCACGCAATCGCCGTTGGAGCGTCCGCTTGCCGCAAGTAGTTCATGATGCGCTCAAACAACTTCTGAGAGTCTTCCCCGGATTGGTACATGATGATGTTACTCATATAGGAAAGTTCTGGCCGCTGTTGGTAGGCCCGCACGAACCCGTTCATCCGGTTGACCCCCTGAATATCGTCCACTTGGAAGATTCCCAGGATGCTTTGGTGCCCCAGGTCAAAGAGGTAATTGACCAACTGCTGCTCCGCCTCTAAATCGTTCGTATCCACGTACGGGAAATCGTACTTGGGATAGTGGGCGTTAATAAACAGCGTGGGTAGCTCGTCGTCCTTAATCTCCTGGTACAAATCTTGATTGGGGTTGGGCAAGGCACTCTGCGTGGGTTCGATGATCAGCCCCGCGACCTTACTGTCCAACATGTTGATCAGACTCTTCCGCTCCTTCTCGTGGGTGTTGTGGGTGTTACTCAGTAAGATTGAGTAGCCCGCCTGCGACAAGACCTGGTCGATGCCCGAAATAATGTTGGGGAAGATGTAGTCGGCGATGTGGGTGGTAATGACCCCAATCAGCTTGGTGTCCGCTGGGGTCGACCAATCCTTATGCCAATCCTGGACGAACATGCCCCCACCCTGAATCCGGTAGATAAAGTGGTCACTTTCCAAGTCGCCCACGGCCCGTCGCACGGTGTAACGACTGACCGCGTATTGCTTCATCAGTTCTGATTCCGTGGGAAGCTTGTCGTTGACCTTAAACTTCCCCGAAATGATGTCTTCTTTTAAGCCGTCTTTGACTTTTTGATATTTATTCTCCATAGCGCACCTCGTTAATGCTTTTAAGTTTACCGGTTTTAGGCGTACATTTCAAATAAATTCACCGTTACTCTAAATTTATCGCATAATTCATTGGTCTAACTATAGTAGGCTGACAGCTCAATATTCTGGTCATAGTTCCCAAAGCCCTTGCCAAAGATCGTACATCCCCCGGACTTCTTAGCATCCGGCTTGATCTCAAACCGAATGGTCCACAAGTCCTCATCCGCTGGTAAGTCCTTTAAACAAACGTCTGTAAAGGGTTGACCGTCCAGGTAGGTCCCGTGGTCCGTGACCCGTAGAATCTTTAAGATACCGTATTGGTTGACGTTATCGGGGACCCAATCTGGCGTGTACTTCCCCCGGATATCCGAAAAGTCTCCCGGGCTACGCCAAGTGCCGATTTCCTTACCGTTAATGAAGAAGGTAATGTCCGACGGCCAGGTGTTGTTGGAAAAGGGAAACTCTGAGCCCAGTTCCATGGACAGGTCCAGCATCTCCAGTTGTTCGTCCGGCCCCACGAAGTTCGGCGTCTGGTACTCCACGAACCCGTTGTTAAACCAGATCATCCCAGCCGTCATCCGGTCAGCAAACATAAAGTACTTGGGGTTATCGACCTTCCCGATATACCCGTCCGGCCCCGCCAACCCGCAAGAGGGCTCCACGCTGTACTCCGTGTAGTGGCCCACCGGAATCGCATTCTTGTGAACTTTGAATTTCGGGTAGATCTGATGGGGAAACTTCACGTCGATGGTATCGACCTTTAATGAAGAAACTTTCTGATGACCGACCCGTTTGCTGGTAATTAACTCTGCTTCAGTCAACTTGTTCAGGTGCTTAGTGACGATGGGGCTACTCAGGTCTAAAGCCGTAGCCAAATCTTTGACGCTCATGGGGTGTTCCGATAACAGACGAATAATTCGTAATCGGACCGAACTGGCTAACGCTTCATAAACTTTGAGCGAGCCTTCTGAAACATCTAACTGCATGATGAAATTCCTTTCTAGCTTTCTTAATGGCTTACATTTCCTAAAAAGTTAATTCTGTTCTAGAAGTGTGAGATAATATCCGCTTACATTTAACATTATGATTACTTATCAACCTATTTGTCAATTCTTTTTGTAGAAAGATTAACAAAAAGGTTGACAACGTTTTCATACGGTCGTATATTGCAGTTGTACTTATTTATTAGGATTTATTGGAATTAGCAATTTTTAAGTCCTTACAAATTATTTTCATTTTTTAAAGGAGAGACGCATTTTATGGTACAAGCATCAGATTACATCAACCCCTTGATTGTCCAACGGGCTGACCCCTACATCTACAAGCACACTGACGGTTACTACTACTTCACCGCTTCGGTACCTGCTTACAACCTGATTGAGATTCGGCGGGCCAAGACCTTGAACGGTTTAGCGAACGCCGCACCCCGGACTGTTTGGCGTAAGCACCCAGATGGTAGCGGTGCCATGAGCCAGTTGATCTGGGCGCCAGAACTGCACTACATCGATGGCAAGTGGTTCATCTACTTCGCCGCTTCCCACACTAAGGAATTCGACCACAACGGGATGTTCCAACACCGGATGTACTGCATCGAATGTGACAATCCAGATCCAATGCGCGACGAAGCCGACTGGACCGAACATGGTCAAATCGTGACGCCATTAGACACCTTCGCCTTAGATGCCACGGTCTTTGAAGCCCAAAACAAGTTATACTACGTCTGGGCCCAAAAGGATCCAGCCATCAAAGGGAACTCCAACATCTACATCGCCGAAATGGAAAACCCTTGGACGTTGAAGACTAAGCCGGTCATGTTGACCAAGCCAGAATACGACTGGGAAACCAAGATCTTCTGGGTCAACGAAGGTCCAGCTGTCTTACACCGGAATGGTCGCTTCTTCCTGACCTACTCCGCCAGTGCGACTGACGAAAACTACGCCATGGGAATGTTGACCGTCGATGAAAACGCCGACCTCTTGGATCCTGCTAACTGGCAGAAGTCCAAGACGCCCGTCTTCCAAAGCAACATGCCAATTCACCAATACGGTCCCGGCCATAACTCCTTTACGGTGGCTGAAGACGACAAGACCGATATCTTGGTTTACCACTGCCGGAACTACACCGACATCAAGGGTGATCCACTGTACGATCCTAACCGGCATACGATGGTTCAACCATTTACCTGGAATGACGATGGGACGCCGAACTTCGGCAAACCAGTTCCTTACAACTATGACTAAATAGGAGCAGATAAATTATGGATAATACTGCAAAAACTGAATCAAAACATTTCTGGGGATTCCCCATTACCCACTTTAGTTACTTCTTTATCTGGGCGGTCGTTAACGGTTATCTGACCCTCTGGATGGAGCAAGTGGCACACTTGAACGGAACCGAATCTGGTGCCGTGTTCTCCATGATGGCCGGGATTTCATTGATCTTCCAACCAATCTTTGGGGTTGTTTCCGATAAGTTACTCTTTAAGAAGACCTTGATCCTGACGATTTCTATCGTTGGTATCTTCATTGGCCCGTACTTCCAGTGGGTCTTCATGCCAATCCTGCACATCAACGCCTTCTTAGTGGCCATCGTCACTGGGACGTTCCTGAGTTTCGTCTTAAACGGTGGGGTTTCCGTTATTGAACAATATGTTCAACGGGCCAGCCTGGCGAACGGCTTCGAATACGCCCACTCTCGGGTCGGTGGTTCCGTTGCCGGGGTTGTCGCTTCCTTAGTTGCCGGCCGGATCTTCCTCTGGCAACCAAACTCCATCTTCTGGGCCTGCACCATCGCTGCGATTATCTTAACTGGTTTACTGATCTTTAGTGACAAGATCGACTTAGATAACGCCGCAGCTGCCGGTGACACGTCCAACTCCTTGGATATGAAGACGGTTCTGTCCGTGTTCAAGATCAAGAACCTCTGGGTTTTGGCGATCTTCTACATGGGTGCTTCCGCACTGTTCGATGTCTTTGACCAACAATTCATCATCTTCTTCAAGACGTTCTTCGATACGGCTGCTCAAGGGACGCTGGTTTACAGTTACATGAGTTCCGCTCAAACCGCGATTGAATTCTGCTTGATGTTCCCAATGCCTTGGATCATCAACAAGATTGGTTCTCGGAATGGTCTGTTGATTTACGGGTTCATCACTTGTATCCGGATCTTAGGGTCTGCATTATCCCCTAACTGGATCTGGGTCGTGGGCTTCCGTCTGTTGGCTGGTCTGGAAATGCCTTTGCTGTTGACTTCCATCATGAAGTACATTGCCGGTGCCTTCGATATCCGTCTGTACGCCACGGTTTACGCTTTAGCATCTAACTTCGCTAAGCAAATCTCCGTCTTCATCTTCTCGTCTGTTGCTGGGAAGATGTACGATGTGATCGGTTACCAACACACTTACGTGATTATGGGAATCGTGGTCTTCTTCATTACCCTGTTCGCTGTCTTCTTCCTGAAGAAGGAAGACCCTGTTCAAGCTGGTGAAGTTGAAGATCCAAATGCCAAGTCAGAGACTTCGACATCTGCTGACTGACCGCATACGCCTTAGCTTTTAAACAGATTACTCATTAAAGGGGGAGCGCCGATTCTGGCCTCCCCCTTTAATGAAGACACCCTTAGTTTGGAGGAATCATTCTTATGCACGCAAAACTCACCATTGACCCCACGAATCAGATTTCTAAGATTGATGACCGGCTCTACAGCGCCCTAATCGAACATCTGGGTCGCGGTGTCTACGACGGGCTCTATAACCCGGGAAATGCTCACTCAGACGACAATGGCTTTCGTCAAGACGTGGTCAAAGCGGTCAAAGACCTCAACATCGATCTAATCCGCTATCCCGGTGGTAACTTCGTCTCCGGCTATAACTGGGAAGACGGCATCGGCCCCAAAGACCAACGGCCAACACGCCTAGACCTGGCTTGGCGGAGTATTGAAACCAACCAATTCGGGTTACACGAGTTCATGAAGTGGACCCAGCAGACCGGCACGCGGCCAGACATGGCAGTCAACCTAGGGAGCCGGGGCATCGACGCCGCCCGGAACCTGATTGAATACTGCAACTTCCCCGGCGGGACTTACTGGAGCGACCTTCGAAAGAAGAACGGGGCCGAAAAACCGTTTAACATCAAGACCTGGTGCTTAGGGAACGAAATGGACGGCGACTGGCAGATTGGCCACAAGACCGCCGAGGAATACGGCCGGTTGGCTCACGAGACCGCGAAAGTCATGCGGTTAGTTGATCCCAACATCGACCTGGTTGTCAGCGGGAGTTCAACCCGGGAAATGGCCACCTTTGGCAGCTGGGAAGAGACCGTCCTCGACCACACCTACGATGACGTCGACTACCTCTCCCTCCACCGCTACTACGACAACCAAGAAAACGACCTCGAAAACTTCTTGGCGAAGTCCATCGACTTCGACGAATTCATTAGTGGCATTGTAGCCGTTTGTGATGCCGTCAAGGCCCGCAAGCACAGCACCAAGACCTTAAACTTGGCCCTGGACGAATGGAACGTCTGGTATCACTCCCACAAGCAAGACGACGAGACGGCTCCGTGGCAACACGCCCCCCACTTGTTGGAAGACCACTACAACTTCGAAGACGCCTTGATGGTCGGTACCATGCTGATCACCCTCTTGAAGCACGCTGACCGGGTCAAAATCGCTTGCTTAGCCCAACTGGTCAACGTCATCGCCCCAATTATGACGGACGATCAGGGTATCTGGCTCCAGTCGATCTTCTTCCCATTCATGCAGGTTTCCAAGTACGGCCGGGGGATTGCGTTAGCCCCTAAGCAGACCACACCGACCTACAACAGCAAGGACTTCCAAGACGTTCCCGTCCTAGATAGTCTAGCCGTCTACAATCCTGACCAGCACGAAGTCGTAGTCTTTGCCGAAAATAAGGGCCAGACTCCACTGGACTTCAGCACCGAATTGTGCGAGTTCACGGCCAAGAATTTAGTCGAAGCCACCCAATTCTGCGGTTACGGAATCAAGGAGACCAACGAAGACCAACACATGCACCTGCAGCCCAACACCCAGGTCACGGTTGACGCTCACCAGCTCAGCACCACGCTGGCCCCACTCTCCTGGAACATGTTCCGCATCCAGGTGGCCGATTAACCATCCGCTTTAATCATCCGCCTTACCGTATGAGTCGACTTCTGGTATTCCTATTGATGCCCGCGGAACCATTTTTAAAGATTATGGCTTCACGAGGATTGCCCCCCCCGGGGATAAATTCATCCAGTAAGCAGCCTTCTACAGACAACCCAAAAGTGAGCCGAGAGGGCGTCCAGACAGGGCTCAGCCGTGAAATTTGACTTGGGGAGCGTTCTTGGCTGCCCTAGTCAAAGGCCCAACTTCGAGACCGCCCTTTGGCTCGAAGTGGTGCCCACGGTGTTCCAGCCCTGTCTGGACGCCCGGTAAGGCGGATGGACCCGATTATCCCTCAACAAAATAGTGCTAAACGAAAGGCCTCACCACTCGTTAAATTCGAGTAGTGAGGCCTTTTTCATCCTATTATAGGGACTAAGCTTGATTCTCACGAATGACCTGCATGAACGCATCACCGTATTTATCCAACTTGCTCTGCCCGACGCCCCGGACTTCCAGAAAGCCCGCTGGAGTCGTGGGCTGCACGGCACACATGTCGTGTAGCGTGCGGTCGGAGAAGATTACAAACGGCGGAACATGTTGCTCCTCAGCCAACTGATGCCGCAATTCCCGTAACTGACCGAATAAGGCATCGTCTTCCGGAGCCAGCCGCTGCGCTTGCCGGGCCATCTTGCGGAAGACCTGTTGTTCTCCCCGTAAGACCGTGACCCCTAAAGCGGTGACCTGCAACGTCGGGTACTGGCCCCCCACACTCTGGAGGTAGCCTGAGGCAATCAAGAAGTCGATCAGTTCCCCCACGCTCTTTTGCCGCTGGTTACGCATGATGCCGTAAGTCGGCAACTGGTCCAACTGTTGGTCCAGGACCCGCTTATTCCGTGCTCCCGTTAGGACCTGCGCCACGATACCCTTCCCGTACCGGGCCCGCATCCGCACCACACACGACAGAACTTTTTGTACGTCCGTGGTGATGTCTTGTGACTCGCGGTCATCCTTACAGTTACTGCACCGGCCACAGGGCTCCGAGGTTTCCCCGAAGTAGCTCAAAATGAATTGCTGGAGGCACCCCTGGGTATTGGCGTACTGACTCATTTTCTGTAACTTCCGGTAGGCGCTTTGCTTATGCGCGTCGTCCATCTCGGACTGGTCGATAAAGAAGTGCTGAATCTGCAAGTCCTGTGACCGGTACAGGAGGATCGCCTCGCTAGGCAACCCGTCCCGACCAGCCCGGCCAGCTTCTTGGTAATAAGCTTCCAAGGTCCCCGGAACCTGAGCGTGGATCACGAACCGCACGTTACTCTTGTCGATACCCATTCCAAAGGCGTTGGTGGCAACCATCACCTGTATCCGATCATAGAGAAAGTCCTCTTGGTTCTGGCGCCGCTCCTGGTCGGGCAAGCCGGCATGATACGGCGCCACATTAACGTGGTGCCTGGTCAACAGGTCCGTCAGCCGTTTAACTTCCTTTCGGGTACTGGCATAGATGATGCCCGATTGGTCCGCGTTCACTTTCAGATAATCCAGAATATACCGGTCGGTGTCCTGGTCCTTGACCACCGCTAGGTTCAGGTTATCCCGGGCGAATCCCGTGTTGACCTCATCGTCGGCCGGAATCTGTAGCCGTTCCCGAATATCCGTGGCCACCTGCTGCGTGGCGGTCGCAGTCAACGCCAGTACTCGGGGATGGGTCGGCAACTGTTCGATGGCCGTGCTGAGTTCCAGATAGCTGGGCCGAAAGTCATGGCCCCATTGTGAGATACAGTGGGCCTCGTCGACCGCCAACAGGTCGATGGGCAACTGGCCCAGCGCATGTAAGAACGCCGCCGAATCTAATCGTTCGGGCGCGACGTACAAAAGCTTGAACGCCCCCTGATGCAGGGCAGCTAACCGGTCCTGAATCTCCGGCCACTCCAAGGTACTGTTGATGTAAGTCGCCGGGATCCCGCTGTCGTTTAGGGCATCCACTTGATCCTTCATCAGCGAAATCAGGGGTGAGACCACCACCGTGATCCCCTCAAAAAGCAGTGCCGGAATCTGGTAGCATAGCGATTTCCCGCCACCGGTCGGCATAATTGCCAGGGTGTTCTCCCCCGCTAGAACGTGTTCGATGACCGCCCGTTGTCCCGGACGAAAATCATCATACCCAAAGGTCGTCTTGAGGACCTTTTGTGCCGCCGATAAATCCATGGTTTGCTCTCCTTCTCTGTTTACTCAATGCCTCTATTTTACCGGCAATGGCGTTCGAGTACAACCGAACACCGCTTGCCAACTCTCTGGACACGGTTTCTGAAAACGGTCGCTCAAGCATAAATTTATTGTGAAAATTCTTGCAAACTCGCTAACTTTTCTCTATACTTAAGCCTCGTAAGGAAAAATCATCAAACCATAAGAAGGAGATTTTCGACATGAGTGAAGAGAAACGCGTAGCAGTAGTTACCGGTTCCGGTCGAGGCATTGGTAAGGGAATTGCTGAACAACTAGCTAAAGACGGGTACAGTCTGGTGATTGCCGACTACGACGCCAACACCGCCGCAGCCACCGCTAAGGAACTGAACCAAAACGGCTTCGAAGCCGTCAGCGTGGCCGGTGACGTTTCCGATCCCGCAGCCCACCAAGCCTTTGTAAAAGCGGCCGTTGACAACTTCGGCCGCCTAGACACCTACGTCAACAACGCTGGAATTGCACAGATCAAGCTGTTGCAAGACGAAACGCCGGAAGACATGCAGAAGATCTTCAGCGTGAACGTCTTTGGTGACCTTTACGGAATCCAAGCCGCCGCTGCCCAATTCGAAAAGCAAGACGATGGTGATCAGATTCGTAAGATCATCAACGCCTCCAGTATTGCTGGCCACGTGGCCTTCGACCTGTTAGGGGCCTACTCCGCGACCAAGTTCGCCGTTCGGGGTCTGACCCAAGCGGCTGCCAAGGAACTGGGCAAGAAGCACATCACGGTCAACGCCTACTGCCCAGGAATCGTTGGGACCAGCATGTGGAGCTTGATCGATGAAGAAATGGTCAAGCAACTAGGCGGCACCAAGGGTGAATACCTGAAGAAGTACGCCGAATCCATCACCTTGGGTCGCGTAGAAACGCCAGAAGACGTGGCCAACTACGTCTCCTTCTTAGGATCCACCAAGTCCGATTACATGACGGGCCAATCCGTTCAAATCGACGGTGGGATTCAATTCATCTAACCCTCGATTCAATCTGCCGAATGCCGATCAGCGATGCTGGTCGGCATTTTTTAGCCCCCATCCCCTAGTCATCACTGCTAACGCTAGCTAGTGGCTTGGCTAGTAAAATCACCGATGTAAACGCTTGCAGAAAGACTTTCTTTTCTACTATACTAAGGATGTTGTTGGTCCTTAGGTTTGTGAAGGGAGCGCTTAAGTATGAGTGAAGAAAAACGCGTGGCAGTAGTTACTGGTTCCGGTCGCGGGATTGGTAAAGGCATCGCCGAACGGCTGGCTAAAGACGGGTACGCTGTGGTCATTGCCGACTATGACGCCAACACCGCCGCAGCGACCGCTGAAGAACTGAAGCAAAAGGGCTTCGCCGCCGTCAGCGTTAAGGGTGACGTTTCCGACCCCGCTGCACATAAAGCCTTCGTAAAAGCCGCCGTTGACAATTTCGGCCGCCTAGATACTTACGTCAACAATGCCGGAATCGCGCAGATCAAGTTGTTACAAGACGAAACCCCCGAAGACATGCAAAAGATCTTCAGTATCAACGTCTTCGGTGACCTCTACGGAATCCAAGCGGCGACCGCTCAATTTGAAAAACAAGACGACGGTGACAAGATTCGCAAGATTATCAACGCTTCCAGTATCGCCGGCCACATTGCCTTCGACTTACTGGGCGCCTACTCCGCCACTAAGTTTGCCGTTCGGGGCTTGACCCAAGCGGCTGCCAAGGAACTGGGTAAGAAGCACATCACCGTGAACGCCTACTGCCCAGGAATCGTCGGCACCAGCATGTGGAGTCTGATCGACGAAGAAATGGTCAAGCAGTTGGGTGGAACTAAGGGCGAGTACCTGAAGAAGTACTCCGAGTCCATCACCTTAGGCCGCGTGGAGACGCCAGAAGACGTCGCCAACTATGTCTCCTACCTAGGTTCTCACGACTCCGATTACATGACCGGACAATCCGTTCAGATCGACGGTGGGATTCAATTCATCTAGTCTTAACCTTACGACAAGTCAAGACCACCCGTAAAACGGGTGGCTTGCTCACGGGCTATAAGCCCGGTATG
>NZ_AZDT01000012.1 GCF_001434785.1 Levilactobacillus namurensis DSM 19117
TTTTTGAAAAACATGAAAACTGACGACTTTTTTGAAAGGTATGAATAATTCAGGAAAATAAGTACTTTTTAAAGAGGGCAAAATAATGGCAAAAAAATATATTCGAATACAATATTACATGCTTGGCATTACAATTGTTCTAATGTGTGGCTCAATTCTCATAAATAATCCACTGTATTTAGATATTATAAGTTTCCTAGCTCTCGTAGGGTTAACACTTCATTTTGATCTTTTGGATTTTTCTAAAAGAGCATTTTTGTCCGAAAAAGTGGTTTGCTTTTTTCAGGTAGTCCTTCTTTTTATATCTCTTATTAAATTTCTCCTAGTAATACATGGTTCCTTATAGCTGATAGTTAATGCATGTTAAATGTATCTAGCTCTAGTTACAGTAGCATGTACTAATCCTTGTTAATATAATTTTGTAGTGGCGCTCAAGCGACTTCACGGTGATATTCGTTCGCTGTGAAGCCGTTTCTTTGTATCATTCGGTCAATGAGCTCTTCGACATCGGCTGGCTAGTTAATTCTGCTTGAACGCGTTCCACAACCGTTCAATAGGCCGTTGTTGTAAGGTGACCCGGGACTTGGTTACCTGGTGATTGGTCATAAGACTATTGACTTCCTTGGACGGGAAGGCTGATTCACGGTCAGTATGTATCAGCGGATGGACGTCACCGCTTTTGAAAAGCCCCCAAAAAAGACTACCAATCATAGCCTCAGCGATTGGTAGTCTTTTTTGGGGGCTCCTTATTTATGAGCTACCGTGTGTCTAGGGCTTTTTATGGCGTATTTTCCCACATAAGCCGCATAAAGCCTCCAAGAAAACTTTAGTCCCAATTAAAAAAGGGGGGCGACCAATGGCCACCCCCCACAGTTTACTCTTGGGTTTTCTCTTCTTCTAATTTGCGCTTAACGTCATCGGCGGTGTCTTTGGCGGCGTCCTTTAACTCGGAGAATTTATCCTTAGCTTTCCCCCAGGCGGCTTGTCCTTTACCTTCAGCCTCGCGTAACTTATCGTTGGTTGCCTTACCATCTAATTCCTTGGCCTTACCGCTAACCTGGTCCTTAGTGCTGTCAATCTTGTCGTTGAGACTCATTGTCAAAACCTCCTATAAGTTATTTGTTAACGTCATTATTCCATATATTGAATGTACTGTCTATCGAAACGCTCGTTTACACCTCGTCTAGGGTAAAAATAACTTGTTACGGTTTGAGTGAGATGACGGTGTAAACTGAATGGTAGGCTCTAATTGAAAGGATATCGTGGTCCTGCTTTTAAGGAAACAGAATCTCAAAAGTGGCTAATTCAAAAAACAATTAAATATTGTTCACAAGCAGATATTAAGACTGATAAGCTTAATTGACTGGTTTTACAGGGATTATACTACTAACAATAATTTATGTTCACAAATGATTATCCGAAAATAAATCATAGCGGTAAATTTCACATTGACTTATTAATGCTAGGAACTATAATGGAGGCAAATAAGGGGATAAAAGGTTACACACTAAAATAAATGAATTGGAGGATGAGTGGTATGTTTGAGACGAAAGTTCACTACAAAAGCTATAAGGCTGGGAAACGGTGGCTGTTTACCGCAATTGGTGTGACCACGCTGTGTGCCGGATTGTCATTAGCGGTTCCGGCGCAGGCGGATAGCACGCCAACGTCTGGGGCCAATACGACTGAGACGACGAGTGGCCAGGTCGTGAAGACGCCCGCAACGCCGCAGGCTGAATCGGCGTCATTGACTAGCTCATCCGATAATTCAACGGATGATCAGTCCGGGGCTACCGAATCCTCGGCACAACCCACAACCGAAGCTACGAGCCAGCCAGCAGCCACGACGTCTACGACCACGACGCCTAAGTCGGCTGCCAGTTCCGAGACAACGCCCGTCAATCCCATGGATGACGATCCCATGCCTTCGAATCCGTACATTGGCAAGCCCATTACGGATGATGCGTCTAACTATGTGATTCCAGACCCAACGCCATCACAGACGCCCGGCAAGACCATCGATCCCAACGCACCGGTTGCGCCAATTCAAGCCATTACGAACCATCCAGATGGGCATTTTGAAGACGAACGGGGGAATTCTTACGCGATTGCTTCAGCTTACTTGACGGCCAAGAACGCCCAGGGAACCAGTACGTCTCTGTCGACGGATAACGATGTGGATGATGGGATTCAAGCCATCGTTGACCCGCAGGCTACGGATGTGACGTTACACGTTCACGTTCATATGGCGTCTTCGTTGCCTTATAAGAGCGGGTATTCAACGATTGACCTCTCGTTACCCAACAGCGTTAAGTTCTATACGCCGACTTCTGACGTCACCATTGACCAGAGCATGACCGCGACCGACATTGCCGCCCAAGTCGGACCAGGGATTACCACGCATTACTATCTTGGGACCCACCCGTATACGGCGAAAGCCTTTGACCAAGCGGTGCAGGCAGGTCAGTTGACCTGGGACGACGTGGATAAAATTGAATTTACGGGTGACCTAGTGCCGAACCAAAGCTATGATGTGACCTTACCCATTGTAGCCAATAAGATTGATCAATTCTCACCGAACGGTTACGCCGAATTTCGTCTCCTCGATTTAGATGGCCTCGGTGGAAACGGTGGTGGCCTCTTACGGATTCGGTATGCTGATCCGCGGCGTAACGTCCAAGGGCAGTATGAAGCGGTTGTCCAAGATCCGACCACGGGAGCTTATGCGGTGGCCCCAGACGAAGTTCAGAACATCATGCCGGACGTAGGCTTAGACCAAGTTGCTTACCATAACGATTTTTCGGATACCCATTCGCCATATTGGAATCACGACCAGACTAATTCTGACCCCGTCTTCTTCAACGGTGGTACGGCTATCGTTAATTGGAAGAATATCAAGACGGCTGACGGCGACTCGCTGGCCCAAGCTTTAGCTAAGTTGGGCTACTCCTTAGCCTTAGACGACAACGGCCAACCCTTTCAGACCTATAACTACACGTCTAACGGACAGGACTTACAAATTGCGGGCGACTTGGTGACGAGTGGCTATCAAGGTAAACAAATTGCGCCTTCCGTTTATATTATTGTTCGGCAGGTTCTGCAGACTCAGGACAGCCAGCTAACAGTCGGTGAAGACTGGCACGCAGCAGATAACTTTGTTGCGGGATTGAACGACCAGAATCAACCGTTAACGGTTAGCGACGTGACGGCGACGTCAGACGATTCGGGCGTCATCGTGAACGGTAAGGCCGCCAAGGCGGGGACGGCAACGATTACCTACACGTACCGCGTTGCCGATGACTATAATGACACGGGTACCCCGTACATTGTGCAACGGACAGCCCTTGTGACGGTCACCGATCCGAATACGGGGACGACGCCGACCAAGCCCGGAACGGATACCGGGTCAACGGGCACAACCACACCAACTAAGCCGGACACTGGTTCCACGGGGACGACCACCACGCCAACCAAACCCGGAACAAGTACTGGGTCAACGGGCACGGATGTGACACCGACCGAACCCGGGACGGATACTGGGTCAACCGGGACCGTTACCACGCCAACGGAATCGAATGCTGGCGCTGGTGATGTCGGCAATCCGACACCGAGCGTTCCCGTAGCTTCTGACGGTGGGGCCGGGGATGAAGTCACTCACACGGTTCAGACGGATGCGCCGGTTACACCGGCCGCGGACCCAAGCACGCCAATCACGACACCGAAGTTAGTCACTACCGGTGCGGCTGATCAGGCCACGACACCAAAGGCGAAGTTAATTCGGGGTGGCGATGGTGACCGCGTGGTTAAGCAGTCCCGAGCATCCGCACCGACTAGCGAAACGGTGGGCACTACCCAAGTAACGAGTACGACCACGACTCAAGGAACCGCAGCCCAGCCGTTAATGGCGTCGACGATTACTCATCAGGCGACGCCGGCAGCGGACGTGCAAGTGAACACGGCAACCACCTTGCCGCAGACATCGGATCACCAGCAGTCCGGGTGGTTAGCTGTTGGATTGAGTACGCTAGTGGGACTACTGGGCTTTGCGGGTGCGCACCGGCGGTACCACGCGTAGTTTAAGACTTAAATGAAACTTGAAAATGGATTTTCCGTGCGACGAGTTCTGCGGGAAATCCGTTTTTGGCTTTGAGGATGGGCAAGTGACAGAATCAAGTCCTTTAGGGAAAATGGTTTTGGTAGGGGCCGTTCGTCCATTATCCTATAATGGAGTTATCAAATTTGATGAGTCGCTATTAAGGGGGATGAAGATGATGTTAGGATTTGTTTTGGGGACGGATGGCAGTCTCAGCACCTTCTTCGAGGCGTTTAAGCAAACGGGGGATCAGCTAACGACAGCGGAATATGATCTGTTGAAAGAATTAGTTCATCTAGCGCGGCATCCGGGAATCGTGGTCAACCTGGCTCAAAAGCTGGCACTAACGACGGCTGAATTAGATGCACAGATGACGCATCTCCAGGACCTAGGTCTGATTGCGTATTGGTCGGGTACTGCGGATCATCAGTCGTCAATGCCGGTATTGTTAGTCCGATAGAATGAAGTAAGCGCTGTGGTCTGGGGACTGCGGCGCTTTTTGTGTGGGTTTAAGGTCTTCAGCGGCAGAATGGCTATCTCTTGATTGTTAATCTATCCTAAAAATGATTCAAGGAGCTGATGAATTCGATGTGCTTTTAACGGGAAAACTTGCTTGTGATGGCTTACACGACATGTTGATTTTGATGGGACTGCTGAAATTAGTGAAAACGTATGCGAGGGGGAATCACGCACACTTTTAACGTTAAACGAGCGAATGACTCGTTTATAGGAGATAATAATTCACCGGAAAATGGTATCCGGTTTGGAAGAAAGTCGCTTAACCATTTCACGGTGGGTGGTCAAAAACGACTAGTTTCTTCGGTTTAAAACCGTTAATATGTTAATTAGATAAACAATCGTCCCCAAATCAGTCGTCAATGACTGATTTGGGGACGAACGGTCTCAGGGGAGATCAGACAAAGGATAGAGGACAGTTATGTTAAACTTTGGTATTTTGATTCCAGCGCTGGATCCGGATGCGCAACTCGTACAATTGGTGCGCCAACTTTTGGCCCAGCAACCGGCGCTGGCCAGCGTTGTCGTGGTCGATGATGGCAGCGACGCGAAGCATCAACCCATTTTTGAGCAGTTGCAACGCCTGGATGATTCCCGGTTGCGCCTGCTGCGTCATGCCCAGAATCAGGGAAAGGGTGCGGCCCTTAAGACGGGGTTCCGGTATTACCTTCAGCAGACCGATCTGCCAGAATTGGCGGGGATTGCGACCATGGATGCTGACGGACAGCACACGGTGGCGGCCCTCGAAAAGTGCCTTCATTTGGCCACTCAGCGACCGGATGACCTGATTATCGGAGCGCGACAATTTACGGGAGATATTCCCTGGCGGAGTCGTTTCGGGAATATCTTAACGGATAATCTAGTTCGGGTATTAACCCATCAGACGATTAGTGATACGCAGACGGGACTCCGGGTGATTCCCTGGACCTACCTGACCACTGCGCTGACGTTTCCTGGCGAGCGCTTTGAATTTGAATTCGACATGTTGCTCGAGGCTAAGAAGCATCACGTGACTATTAGTGAACAGCCGATTCCCACCATTTACCTTGACGGCAACGCCTCATCGCATTTTCGGGTGGTTCGAGACTCGCTGGCCATCTACGCCCGTTTTTTTAAGTTTGCGGCTAGTGGCTTGGCGTCTTTTGTGATCGATATCGGGTTGTTCAGCCTGTTCATGTTGCTATTAGGCCAGCAACAATCGTTGGCGGTGATCATGGGGGCGACCATTCTCGCCCGGTTAGCTTCGGCCGTTGTGAATTACCAGATCAACCGCCACGTGGTCTTCGAGAATGCCGGGGAACGTACATTGTGGAAATATGGTCTGTTGCTAGTTCTTCAAACCCTGGCCTCGGGTTATCTGACCCACGGGTTGACCGAACTCTTAAGTCTCGTTTGGCAGAGCGCGTTGACGCCGACCGTTGCCAAGTTAGTCGGGGATTTCTGCTTATTCTTGCTCAGCTATTATTTGCAAAAGAACTTTATTTTCAAGAGGCGATCCCATGTCAAATAAGCGACGGATTTTAAACGTTTTAGCCATTATCTTGTCCGTGATTTACCTCCTATGGCGGGTATTCTTTACGATTCCCTGGCACGCCCACTTATTTACGCTGATTTTCGCGTTGCTGTTGGTGCTGAGTGAAATCGTCTCGAACTTTACGGGCTTCATGCTGATTTTCTTCCGCATGTTAGCCACCCGTAAGAAACAAGACTTAGAGATTCCCGACTACGATGCCCGGCAGCCCTTGCCAGACGTCGATCTGATCATCGTGACGCATAACGAGGACGTCGAGTTGTTGCGTAAGACCATCAACGCGGCGACCTACATCAAGTATCCCAACCGCAAGCAGTTGCACATCGTGGTGGCTGATGATGGCAATCGACCGGAGGTGCAAGCCCTAACGGCGTACTACCATGTGGGGTACATTGGCATGACGGATAATAAAAAGGCCAAGGCGGGGAACATCAACCACGCCTTAGAACAGTTGCATTCCCCGTTATTCGTGATCTTTGACACGGATATGATCCCGTTTTCGGGTTTTCTCAACCAGACCGTACCGTTGTTCCAGCAGAACTTTCAAGCCTTACAGGACGACCCGGACCATACGGAACCCCTGGGCTTTGTGCAAACGCCCCAAAGTTTTTACAACGCCGACATCTTTCAGTTCAATCTATTTTCCGAAAGAATCGTGCCCAACGAACAGGACTTCTTCTCGCGGGACGTGAACGTGCTCAACGGGGGTAATAAGCGGGCTTTGTTCACCGGATCAAACGCGGTCTTCTTGCGTCAGGCGGTCGATGAGGTGGGCGGCTTCCCGACAGATACCATTACCGAAGACTTTGAACTGGGGACTGAGTTGAACATGGCCGGGTATATTAGCCTGGCAACTAAGGTTCCCCAGTCCAGTGGGATTACCCCCATTGACCTGAAGGGGGTCATTAAACAACGGACCCGTTGGGCGCGGGGCGTCATTCAGAGCTGTCGGAACCTCCATATCTTCTGGAACCCGAAGTTGTCGTGGATGAACCGCCTGATTCTGATCAACACCTACTTTTACTGGTGGGCCTTTTTCCGCCGAATTATTTATATCATTGCGCCGATTCTCTATGCCCTATGGAAGATTCAAGTGGTCAACGCGAACTTCTGGATCCTGATGATCGTCTGGGCCCCCGGCTACTTCCTCCTGCACTATGTGATGGGGGACACGTCGGGTCGTGGCGACCGGGAAGGGATGATTCGCAACGAACGGTGGGGGGAAGTCCAAGAGACGTTCTTTGCGCCGTACCTGTTTATTCCAGTGATTATGGAAACGATTGGGATCAAGGCCAAGAAATTTAAGGTGACCTCTAAGAATGTGACCTTTTCGCTTAAGGATAAGCTGTACATTATTCCTTACTTTGTGTTATGGGCCGTAACGTTGATTGCTATTGTGAAATTCAACTATGGTAAGTACGGTTCGGAGATCTTGGTGGGGAGCGTGATTACCTTCTGGTTATTGATGCACTTTATCAATTTGAGCATGTGCCTGTTCATTGCCATGGGGCGTCACGTGTACCGGAAGAACGAGCGCTTTATTCGAACGGTCGACGGCAAGGTCAAGCTGGCCGGTGGTCGGGACTGGCACCCCTTGGAGACTACCGATGTATCAGAAGGGGGCGTGGCCTTTACCTTCACC
Source organism: Levilactobacillus namurensis DSM 19117 (assembly GCF_001434785.1). Lineage (GTDB taxonomy): Bacteria > Bacillota > Bacilli > Lactobacillales > Lactobacillaceae > Levilactobacillus > Levilactobacillus namurensis. The sequence goes on from NZ_AZDT01000012.1 coordinate 7,783, forward strand.
GACACCGGAGACATGCCGCTGGCGACGGGTGATGCCATTGAGATTCGGTTGCGGCGTCGGCGAAGTTGGATCACGTTGACCGGAACGGTCGCTAGAATTGCGCACCGGGGACAACAACCGATTTATAGTGCGCAGGTCGCCGTAGCCCCCGACCATAACCGGGACAATTACCTGCAATTGATCTATGACGGGGCGAACCAGACGCTGCCCCAAGTTCAAGATGCGTGGATTACACCATTTGATGAATTATACATGAACCTGGTCGTGCGGACTCAGGCCTACGAACGGCGGATGAGTCGCTGGTTCAACCGGGTCTAGTCTCACAGGCTCAAGACCAGATAGTTGGGAGATGAGGATGACGGCAGCTTGGTTGGGTGGTGCAAGTTATTTAATCGGTTTATTGGGCTACACGGGCTCGCTACGGCGACTCGGCGTGAGTCCTTATTTACGGTGGATCACCGCCATGTTGTTACAGATTCTTCTGCTATACGGTGCGGCCATGCTGGGGCAGTTGCGGTTAGGCATTTACGGCGTGACGGGGCTTGGCGTGATCCTATGGGGAACTTGGCAGATTTTAGGCCTATTTCACCGCGGTAGCTTGCCCTTTGAAGGCATCCACCTGTTTGATTTTTGGATGTTAGGCTTAGGCGGTGCCATGGTAGAGGTCCTGGCTCGTAGCCCCCTGGTCCACTACGATAACTTTTCGCACTGGGCGGTCATGGTCAAATTTTTAGTCTTTAGCGGCCACTTACCGGCGGCGACCGATCATCTGATCTCGTTTACCTCGTATCCGCCCGCCACGGCGCTGTTTATCACGCAGTTCGTTACCTGGGTCGGGTTCAGTGAAGGCGCGATGTTGGTGGCTCAGTTCCTATTGATCTGGGCGGCCGCTTACGCTGTATTCGCGGTGCTCCGTGACCGAACGCGTGCGCTGACGACCATGATCCTGTGTTTTACGATTGCGGGATCACTGGTGTTTAACGTGGCGATTCGGCTTAATAACTTGTTAGTGGACTACGTGTTGCCCATCTTAACGGTCGCCGCACTTGCGGGGATCTTTGCTTACCGCACGCGGCCGTGGTTGCTGTGCGGTCACGTGGCGGTGTTTAGTGCGGCGTTGTTACTGGTGAAAAATTCGGCGACGTTCTTTGTAGTGGTTATCGCGGGGGCCTTTCTGGTCACCCTGTTGAAGACCAACCGGACGAGATGGGCCTTGCCTGGCAACCTGCTACGGTTTGCGGGGACGATGGGGGTGGCGAGTCTGCCGTTTCTGCTCTGGCAGTGGCACGTCCACGCCACGTTCACCGTCTCGAAACACGAGATTAGTGCGCAGGCCTATCGGCATCAGCTGACCAGCGAGAGTCCAGCGACCATACTCAAGATTGCCCGCAAATTTGGGGAACAGATTCTGAACCCCCAGTCGTTATCGACCCAGGGCATTCTGTTACTCAACCTTTTGTTAGTGGGTGCTTGGGTCGTGATTCGTCTGGGCAAGCGCCGACGGAACCCGTTGCTGAAGACGGCGGGCTGGTTAGACGGGATGTTTGGCCTGTATTACCTGAGTTTGTTGGGGATGTATGTCTTGTCCATGCCCTACGCGGAAGCCATTTTATTGGATGGGTTTGAGCGGTACATGGGCAGTGTCGTGATCTTGGGCCTTTATCTGGGCGCCATGGTGTTTGTCCGGGTCTTAGACGCGACATTTTACGAACAGAACTTTGAGAAACGAAATTCACGGTCGTTTGCTACGATCATGTCGAAGAATGCGTACCAGCTGAGTACGTTGGTTGCGGGTTTCTTTGCGATTACGTTGATGTATTCGGAAATCACGGGGACGAATTTCACGAATCGTATGAACCAGCAGACCTTGCCGCTCCAACTCCAGCGGTGTTCGCGGCCGTGGACGCACTTGAATCATCGGAAGGTGTTAGTGGTCGATCCACACGCTACGGACGTGAACGACTACTATGCCGGTTACGCGGCACGGTACTACTACTTCACGGATCGGGCGGTCGGTCAGGAGAACTTTATGGTCTCGCCGGCGGCCTTCCGCCAAATCGTGCAGCAGTATGATTACGTGGTGATTCCGGAATTTCACCGCACGTTTACGGTCTTAACCCAGAAGGTTTACCATCAACGGGTCATCACGGGACTGTATCGGGTCACACCACAACGATTGTTGCGGCAACGTTAGGAAGTAAGGGGAACAATATGACATGGGTTTTAGGATTAGGGGTTTACAGCTTAGGCGTTCTGGGGTATAACGCAACGGTTCGACGCTTAGGCGTGAGTCCTTACCTGTCTTGGATCACGGTGTTTTTAGTACAGATTATCTTATTGTATGGCTTTGCAATGGTGGGGTGGCTGACTCCGGGGATCTGGGTCATCACGCTTGTGGGTGTCGCACTGTTACTGTACTGGTGGCTGCTAGGCTTCTGGGGCAAAGGCACGTTACCCTTTGAAGGCCTGCACCTCTTCGATGGGTGGATGGTCGGCCTGGGACTGGTCATGGTTCAGGTCTTGGGTCATAGTCCGCTCGTCCACTATGATAATTTTTCGCATTGGGCGGTCATGGTCAAATTTCTGACCTTTACGGGACACTTACCGGGTGCCCACGATACGATTATCTCGTTCACGTCGTATCCGCCCGCGACAGCGTTGTTTATCACGCAATTCGTTCACTGGGTCGGGTTCAGTGAAGGCGCCATGTTGATTGCGCAGTTCTTACTGATCTGGGCAGCTTCGTATTCAGTCTTTGCGGTACTGCGGGATCGGACCCGGGCGCTCACGTCCTTCCTATTATGTTTGACGATTGCCGTCTCGTACGTGTTTAACATCAACATCCGCTTGAACAACCTCTTAGTGGATTACGTGCTGCCCATCTTGACCGTTGCCGGATTGGTCGGGGTCTACGTCTATCGCCAGAAGCCTGGGCTCCAGTGTGGCCACGTTGCGTTGGTGGGGGCCGTTCTCTTACTGGTCAAGAATTCGGCGACCTTCTTCGTGGTGGTCCTGGCCAGCTACTTTTTGGGGATGCTCTGGACCACACGGCCGCAGCTTGTTCAGCGCTGGCCTCGCCGCTGGGCCAGTGTGTGGGGACGCTTTACGGGGACCTTAGTGGTTTTAGCGTTGCCCTTTCTGTGGTGGGAATGGCACGTGACGCACACGTTCACGGTGTCCAAGCACGAGATCAGTGCGGCCGCGTACCGACAACAGTTGCAACACGAAGGAAACGGGACGGTCCTGAAGCTGGGCCATCAGTTCCTAAAACAAGTGGTGAATGGTCAGTCGTTGTCGACCCAGGGCATCCTCCTGATCAACGGTCTGCTGCTGGGGTGCTATATCTTGATTCGGTGGCGCAGTCATCAGAAGAATCCGTTGTTAAAGACTTTAGTGGCCGTGGACGTGATCTTTGGACTGTATTATGCCAGTTTATTTGGGATGTACGTTTTATCGATGCCCTATGCGGAGGCCATCCGGCTAGATGGCTTCGAACGGTATATGGGCAGTACCGTGATTCTGGCACTGTTTATCGGGGCCATGGTTCTGTCCCGGACCATCGACTACGCGTTTTACGAGCAAGAATTTGCCAAGCGTGACTTGCGAGCTTTCCGGTCGATCGTGACCAAGAACGCGTATCAGATGGGGAGCTTCTTGATGATCTTCTTTGCCATCATCATGATGTACTCGGAGATTAACGGGACCAAGTTCACCAACCAGATGAACCGGGGAACGTTGCCCGTGCAGTTAGCACAGATTGCCTCGCCCAGCACGCAGTTGACTCATCGGCGGGTGCTGCTCGTTGACCCGCATCCGGGTGATGTGGACAGCTACTATGCTGGCTTCTTAGCCAACTACTACTTCTTTACCAACCACGGTGTGGGGCAGGAGAACTTTATGGAGTCTCCGGCCCAGTTCAAGCAAAATGTGCAGCGTTACCAGTACATTGCGATTCCGGAGTACCACCACACCTTTACGGTCATGATGCGTAAGACCTACCATCAAGAGATTCGGACCGGGTGGTTTAAGGTGACGCCGACGGGGTTAGTCCCACAGAAATCGTAGGGCGTTCGGTCGGAAGCATCGCGTCGAATGGTTCGGTGTGGTAGAATTCTAGGGGATGACATTAAGACGCGTCACGGTGAGCGACTGGGCATTAAGGTCGTTGAGCCGACGCGGTGGGGGGTCGTTGAGTTTATGGGATACTTGTATTTAGCGGTGTCGATTGTGACGGAACTTTTGGGCACCACGATGTTACGCTACTCGAACGGGTTTACGCGGCTAGGACCGACGTTGACGTCGTTAGTGGCCTATACGATTTGTTTTTACTTCCTATCGTTAACGTTACGGACCGTGAACATGAGTGTGGCGTATGCGTTGTGGGGTGGGGTCGGCATTGTGTTGACCACCCTGGTCGCCGTCCTCTTCATGCATGCGCCCATCAACTTGGCCAGTGTCTTAGGCATCGGCATGATTCTGGTGGGAAGCTTGATTCTTAACCTTTATGGGACGGGTCATTAGACCCAAAAAACCGCGCTGATTTCGGTCAGCGCGGTTTGTTCGTTATAGGGGTTAGCCTTCACGGTCGGCATCTTCGGCTAATTCTAGCCAGATCGTGAGTGGTGACGGGATGTAGTCGGGCCACTTTTCCATCTTTTTAGCACACCGATCTAGAACGTGGCTTTGGCCGTCAGTAGCGAGGTCCTCAAAGACCGTTTCGGCCATCGCATTATCGGTCAGGTCCGTCATCAGAGTCGGGAGGTTGTGCTTCCACTCCTGAACGAGGTCCTGGTAGATGACGATTCGGCGGGCTTGTAGGATGGTGTAGTCAACGCCTTCAACGTGAAGACGCTTAATTAACCGGTCATATTCGTTATAGACTGCGGCTTGAGCCCGCTGCCAGTCCGTTTCAGTGAATGCTTTTTCTTCTTTCATGGTGGTTACCTCGCTTTAAAAGGATTATGAAACTCTTGGGCGCATCCGGACCGTTAGTCGTTTTGGTCACGGTTCTCAGTATAGCATTTTTTGTGCGAGATAACGCCATCATCCCTAGAATCCGGTGGGACGCTCTTTAAGAGCGTTGCAAACAAAAAAAGACCGATCGTCGCGGTTAGGCGGTCAGTCCCGGTAAAGCTATTTCTTTTGGTCCTTTAACAGCGTCACGATTTCTTTGAGGTATTGTTCTTCCGCGGATGGTTCCGGCGTTTCTTCGGGTTCTTCCGGTTTCTTCGGAACGAGTCGGTTCAGGAACTTGACCAGTAAGAAGACCACGAATGCAATAATTAGGAAGTTAATGACGGAATTGATAAACGCCCCGTATTTAAAGTGGGCGTCTCCCACGGTGAAGACCAGATTGGAAAAATCGATGTTGCCGACAAAGACCCCCAGCAGTGGGTTGATCAGGTTAGTGACCAGTGACTTGACGATGGCCGTGAATGCAGCCCCGACAATAACCCCAACGGCTAGGTCCATGACGTTGCCGCGTGCGATAAACTCTTTGAACTCTTTGAGCATAGTACGGACCTCCCTTAGTAATTACCTTTAATTTTTAGCGTTTCTGAGTGAAATTGCAACCTAAACGCAATAAAAATCATTATTTTAAGCGGACTTAGGATTGGCGCTGAAAAAGTTGGGGGAAGTATGCTATAATAATGTAAGTGGTTTCATGAATAGCTGTTGCAATGAAATCAAGTGACAATCGTTGGCACGGTAAGTCAATTTGCGAACGTTTTACTTGCATTTGAGGACGGAATCCTCTATTATTGTGCATTGATATATTCAGAAGTATTTAGATAATCTCGGGTGGTTGTAACCCTTGATTTACCGGGGATTATCGCGAATTAGGAGGTGATTACCATGCTGAGTCGAACCAAACAATTCTTACGGCAACATAATTATCGTTATGAAAAGTCGTACATTCGACCGTTGATGGCGCCGGAGAGCGTCTACGTCTTTAAATTTGGCCATGATTCGCTCAATAATCGGGTAATCATTCGTTATGGTCACACGTGGACTGGGCGTCAGCGGATCAACGAGATTGATCTGCGGCTGCACAAGCAGAAGCATCCACGGGTTTTCCAAAATGAAGCGGATATGCTGGATTACTTAGAAGCACATCTTGCTGAACGGGAACAACGTCACGCCGACCACTCGACTAATCCTGAAAAAGTGTAGCGTCGTGGGACAATAATTTGATAGGCTAATGGTGAGCCGGCGACAAACTTAGTTGTCGCTGGCTTTTTGTAGTTCAAGGAGGAATTTAACTGATGCAATGGACTGAGGTCAGTGTTTTGACCACCAACGAGGCCGTAGAAGCGGTCAGCAACATCTTACAAGAAGCGGGCGCAAGTGGCGTTAAGATTGATGACGCGGCAGATTACCAGCATTTACAAGCTAGACCCGATGAGATTCTCGACCTGGGGGATATCCCGCATCGCACCACGGGGGCTGAAGTCACAGCGTACTACCCGGCGACGGTCTTTGTACCGGAGATTTTGCCCACCATTAAACAACGGGTCAATGAGCTGGCTAGTTTTGGCCTGAACGCCGCCCCCGGAAAAGTGACCACCCAAGCGGTGGCGGACGAGAGCTGGGCGACTGCCTGGCAAAAATATTATCATCCAGTCCGGATCACCCGGTATTTGACCGTGACCCCTAGCTGGGAAGACTATCAACCGGTTCAACCGGGCGAGCAAGTGATTCGCCTGGACCCGGGGATGGCGTTCGGGACGGGGACCCATCCGACCACGCAACTTTCCCTGACGGCATTGGAAATGGTGGTTCGGGGCGGCGAGCGGATGTACGACGTTGGAACGGGTTCCGGGGTCTTAAGCATCGCCGCGAAGTTCTTAGGCGTTGACCAGATCACGGCGTTTGACCTTGATGACGTTGCCGTCCGGTCCGCTAAGGCCAACTTGGCGTTGAACCCAGTCGCTGCGGACGTGGTGGCTAAGCCCAATGATTTATTGAACGGGATTCACCAACCGGTCGACTTGGTCGTGGCGAATATCTTGGCTGAGATTATTGTTCCGTTAGTTCCGCAGGCTTGGGAAAACTTGACGCCCGGGGGTTATTTCCTGACATCGGGGATCATTGCGGATAAACTAGAGACGGTGGTTGCCGCTCAGAAGAAGCAGGGCTTCATCATTGACAACATCTTACAGATGAAGGATTGGCGTGGCGTGATCGCGCATAAACCAACGGAGGATGAATAAGGATGCAACGGTATTTCTTAGAGCACCAGCAGCAAGATGGTGACCAGGTCACGTTGGATGCGGCGACTACCCACCACTGGGTCGTGGTCTTACGCGCGGCAGTGGGCGATACGGCGGAATTCGTGGATGCTAAGGCCCACCTTTTCCACGGTGAGCTCCTGACGGCAGATACCGCTGCGGCGACCGTCCGGTTACAAGCGGTGCCAACGCCAACCGTTGAGTTGCCCGCAGCTATTACGATTGCCTGTGGCTTGCCTAAGCAGGAAAAGGCGGAATGGATCACGCAGAAAGCCACCGAAATGGGAGTCGCCCACGTGATCTTCTACGGTGCCGATTGGTCAGTGGCCAAGTGGCAGGGAAATAAAGTGGCGAAGAAGTTGGCGCGTTTGACCAAGGTCGCGCACGGGGCAGCGGAGCAGTCCCACCGTTTGCGCCAACCAGATGTGACGTATGCGCCGACGTTGCGGGCCGTTTTGCAGACGACTTATGACCATTCCGTCATGGCCTACGAAGAATCGGCCAAACAGGGGGAACACAGCGCCCTTAAAACCGCGTTGCAAGCGGTCACCTCGGGACAGACGGTTCTGGCCATCTTCGGGCCCGAGGGGGGGATTAGTCCTGCTGAAGTCACCCTAGCGCAGACGGCTGGTGCGACCCTGGTGGGCTTGGGCCCGCGTATCTTGCGGACCGAGACGGCGCCCCTGTATTTCTTAACGGCGGCCTCGGTCTTGTGGGAACTGCAGTAATCCTGAAAATCAGGTGAAATCGTCCTGAAAACATGCTAAAATGGTTGCAATTATTCTTGAAAGAGAGTTAGGTGGGGGTCAGAATGGATCATTTGAAGAAGCTCGGGTGGCCCTACTGGGTCGTCGGAATCGGTTTGGGGCTAGTGGTCCCGGCAGTGGCCCAACTGTTAGCCGTGAGTGCTGTGATTCGTTTCGGTGTTTTGCTACTGGTGATCAACGGCAGCGCAGCGATTGCGGTGGGACGGGTGATTGCCCGTCGGCAGCAGCCCAAATGGTGGGTCCTGATTTTTCCAGTCTGTTACTGGCTAGGGGCGTATGCCTTCTTGCCAAGATATACCCAGTACTTTGCGCTGGTGTACCTGTGCCTGTCATATTTGACGGCCGGGTTAAGTACCATGGTCACAACACAAGAAACTAAAAACTAAGGGTGGTGACGGCCGATATGACCAAAGAACGCGTTTGGACGGCTGAAGATGTAATTGCCAGAGTGGGACAATATATGAATGCGGAACACGTTGAAATGGTGGTCAAAGCCTGTCATTTTGCAACGGTTGCCCATCAAGATCAGTTCCGGCAGTCTGGCCAACCCTATATTATGCATCCCATTCAGGTGGCGGGGATTCTGGCTGACCTGAACATGGATCCCGAAACCGTTTCTGCCGGATTCCTCCACGATATCGTGGAGGATACGGGGGTCACGTTGGGGGATGTCCGGGAACTATTTGGCGACGACGTGGCTTTGATCGTCGATGGCGTCACCAAGCTTGGAAAGATCAAGTACAAATCAAATAAGGAACAGCTGGCGGAAAATCACCGAAAATTGCTCTTAGCAATGTCGAAGGATATTCGGGTGATGATTGTGAAGCTGGCCGACCGGTTGCACAACATGCGGACGTTGCAGCATTTGCGCCCGGATAAGCAACGGCGTATCGCCAACGAAACGTTGGAAATTTACGCACCGTTGGCTGACCGGTTAGGGATCAGTACCATCAAGTGGGAGCTTGAGGATATTTCGCTGCGGTACCTGAACCCCCAACAGTATTACCGCATCGTCCACCTGATGAACTCACGGCGGGATCAGCGGGAATCTTACATTGCGGCGGCAATCAAGGATATTCAAACGTCGATTGCGGATTTGAAGCTGAATCCGGAAATTTATGGTCGGCCTAAGCACATCTACTCGATTTACCGTAAGATGAAGGACCAACATAAACAATTTAGCCAAATTTATGACCTGTTAGCGATTCGGGTGATCGTGGACACCATCAAGGACTGTTACGCGGTTTTGGGAGCGATTCACTCCCAGTGGAAGCCCATGCCGGGACGGTTCAAAGACTACATTGCCATGCCTAAGGCCAACATGTACCAGTCGCTACATACCACGGTGATTGGTCCCGAGGGTAAGCCACTGGAAGTTCAGATCCGGACTAAGGAAATGCACGCCGTGGCAGAATACGGGGTCGCGGCGCATTGGGCTTACAAGGAAGGTGTGAAGGATAAGGTTCAGGCCACCAACACGGGGGATAAGCTGAACCTGTTCAAGCACATCATCGAACTTCAAGAAGACACCGATGACGCGGCCGACTTCATGGACAGTGTTAAGGGTGAGCTCTTCGGGGACCACGTGTACGCGTTCACCCCCAAGGGCGACGTCTTAGAGTTGCCTAAGGGAGCTGGCCCGCTGGATATGGCCTACGCAATTCATACGGAGGTTGGGCACCACACCACGGGTGCGACCATCAACGGTAAAATCGTGCCACTGGATTACGAGATCAAGAATGGGGACATTGTAGACATTCGGACCTCGAGTAGTTCGGCGGGTCCTAGTCGGGATTGGTTGAAGCTGGTTTCCACGCGGCGCGCACGTAATAAGATCAAGCAGTTCTTCCGGCAACGGGATCGGGAACAAAACATCGACCAAGGAGAGGAAATGGTCGAGCGGATGGTTCGTGATTTGGGCTATGACCCTAAAGCGACCCTGACCAAGGAGAACCTGGATAAGGTCACGGCTAAGTTGCATTACCAGCAAGTCGATGACCTGATGGCCGCCATTGGGTTCGGTGATCTGCAACCTCGCGGGGTGGTTAACCGCTTGACGGAAGATCAACGGCAAGCCGCCGAGGATGAACGTCGGCGCCAAGAAGAACGCGAGCTATTGGAAGAGCACCAGACCATCAAGAACGATGGGGAAACGGACAAAAAGGACCGGAAGAAGCAACCGGATGGCGTCGTCATTGAAGGCGTCGACAACCTGTTAGTCCGGCTGAGTCATTGTTGTTCACCGGTACCGGGAGACCCGATTGTGGGATACATCACCAAGGGCCGGGGAGTTTCCGTTCACCGGACGGATTGTCCCAACGTTCGTCACGCTGAAGAGAACGGCGAGCGAATCGTCTCCGTGAAGTGGGGCGACGAACACGGCAACCGGACCAATTACAATGCCAACATTGAAGTCCAAGGTTACAACCGGAACGGCCTGCTAAACGAGGTCTTGCGGATGATCAACAACTCCACCAAGGATCTGACATCGATCAACGGGAAGGTCGACCATAATAAGATGGTCATCATCTCGGTGAGCCTGGGAATCCGTAATAAGTGGGAGCTGCAACGGGTCATGGATAATATCAAGAACGTACCGGACGTTTACGTAGTTAAGCGCCCGTTCCGTTAGGAGGACACAAGATGCGAATTTTACTGCAACGGGTTACCCAAGCTAGTGTGACCATCGATGGTCAAGTCCATGGTCAGATTGGCCCGGGCTTCTGCCTATTGGTGGGCGCCGAGGACAGTGATACCAGCGAACAGGTGGATTACCTGGTGCGCAAGATCAGTCGGTTACGGGTCTTTAGTGATGCGGCGGGCAAGATGAACCTGAGCATTGCTGATGTTCAAGGCAGTGTTCTGTCAGTCTCCCAGTTTACGCTATACGCCAACACCAAGAAGGGCAACCGGCCCAGCTTCGTGGGGGCGGGAGATCCCGACCACGCGCATCAGCTATACGACGAGTTCAACACTAAGTTAGCGGCCACGGGGATTCCCGTGGAGACGGGCGTCTTTGGTGCGGACATGCAAGTCGCATTGACCAACGATGGACCAGTAACGATTTGGTTCGATACGGATCAGCTTTAAACGATAATCGAAACGACCAGTGTTCCTGCTGGCCGTTTTTTTGAGGAGGTAGCCCAGATCATGCGTTATCAGAATTTATTTTGGGATTTTGACGGGACTTTGGTCAATACTTATCCGGGGATGGTCGCCGCGTTCAGCGAGGCCCTGGTAGATGATGGGGTCAATGATTTTGAAATCGATACGGTAGAAATTTACAAAACCATGCGGCAACATAGTCTGGGGACCGCCCTGCAGCGGTTCTCAGCGGAGTTTAGCTTGGGGAAAGAACGACTGGCCAAGCTCTACCAGCTCGCCGCCGCACCTAAGCTGGCACAAGCTCAGGCGTTTGTCGGAGCCGCGGAGTTGTTAACCGCCGTGGGTCAACGGGGCGGGCATCACTTTTTAGTGACGCACCGGGATGCCAAGGCGTTGGATCGGTTGACCGAGTTAGGGTTGAAGGCGGCCTTCACGGGGGCCGTGACAGCGGCAGATCAGTATCCACGAAAACCGGACCCCACTAGCCTGCAAGCGCTCTGTCGGCAATATGACGTTGACCCGCAAACGGCCATCATGATTGGTGACCGGAACTTAGACGTGCAAGCGGGCCACCGGGCGGGAATGGCTGGTGCCCTCTTCGACCCGGAACACCTGATCGTTGATGAGAGTCAACCAGAGATTCGGGTCACGCAATTGGGTGAGCTGCAGACCTGGCTATTGGCCAAGTAATCATCGGCTACGAATTAAGCTAATTAAAAAGCCTCAGCACGCGTTAAGGTGCTGAGGCTTTTAGCGTCTAGTTGAAAGGATGGCGCCTATCCTCGACTTAAGGTCACGTCAACGGCTTCACCGTAAGTCTCACCGAAGAGGTTCAGGTGGGCTAGAAGGTAGTAGAGCTGGTAATGAGGTAACCGGTCAGCGTACCCGGCGTCTAGTGGGTAGGCGTCTTGGTAACCCTTATAGAAATCGCCATCGAAGCCACCGAAGATGGTAGTCATGGCCAGGTCGAACTCGCGGTCACCGTACAGGGTGTCGGGATCGATCAACGTGGGGGTCCCTTCGGCGGTGAAGAGGTAGTTTCCCGCCCAGAGGTCGCCGTGAAGCAGGGCGGGCACAATCTTGCGGTCCTGGTTTTCGTTGACGATGGCTTGGCGAACCCGTTGATACTCACGTTCCCGGTGTGCGTTCCAGAGGTGATGGGCTTGGGCCCGTTGCACCAGGGGGTCGAGTCGTTGTTGTAAGTAAAAGGTGGTCCAGTCGGATTGCCACTGGTTATGCTTGGGGAGCTTGGCGACCAGGTTGTCCTGGTCGAAGCCAAATTTGGGCGCGGTCACTTGATGGACCCGGGCGACGGCTTGCCCCAGTTCGTACTGGGAACCGGTACCCGTTTCCAGAAATTCCAATAACAGGTAGGCATCTCCGTCGATGGTGCCGGTCCCGATGACGTCGGGAACGTTAACGGCTTGACTAAGGGCGTGCAGTCCCGCCACCTCGTGAGTGTAGAAGCTCGCGGGGGTCTGGGGTTGGACCAGTAAAAAGTAGGGGCCTTCGGCGGTCGTCAGACGAAAAGCCTGGTTGATGTCGCCCCCGGAGACGGGTGTGGCGGCGGTAACGGTAGGTAATGGTAATTGGGCGAGCCAATTTGCTGATAGTTGCATAGAGATTCGCTTCTTTCCAAATGATTAATGCTGAGTCGTAAAGTAGCGACTAAGACCTTGAACGACATTGTTGGCCACGGTTTCTTGATAGCGCGCGTTACGAATGTCGCTAAAGTCCTTTTTGGTGTTGATGTAGCCCATTTCTAACAGGAGGGCTGGTTGCCGGTTATCCCGGATGACTTCGAAGTTTCCGTAGCGAATTCCCCGATTGGTCAGCGGTAAATCGTTCATTTCCTGATTGACGGCCTCTGCCAGGGCGTATGAGGTCTTGCGGTGGTAGTAGTAGGTCGTGGTCCCGGAAGCCAGATTATCGGTGGGAGAAGAATCAAAGTGGAAGCTGATGAAGGCGTCCGCTTGATGGGTGTTGGCGAGTTCGGGGCGGTGAGCCAAGCTAACCGTGGTATCCGAATTGCGGGTCATGATGACGTGAGCCCCCTTAGCCCGGAGCAGGCGGGCCACCCGTTGGGCCAACTCGAGGGTGTAAGTCTTCTCATCGTGCTTCTGGTCGATCGACAGGGCACCGGAATCACTGCCCCCGTGTCCGGGGTCCAGGACAATGGTGGCTTCGGAGAGGGTGGTGGCGTGGGTTAACTTACCGGGATGGTCAACTAACCAACTGGCGACCCATCCGAAGTGGTTCTGACTGTCACGCACGTGGTACCAGTTATCTTTTTCACCGATGATGGTGAGCCGGCTATTTTTAGCCACTTTGGTGGTCACGGCGTAGGTCAATCCCGGGCCCCGTCGCAGGTTTAAGTTACTGACGGTGGCGGTTACGGCGTTGTTGCGGACGAACGCGATCAGCAGGCCCCCGGCGACCAGTAAAATAATTAGGCTGGTGACCAGGCCAGCCCAGTTCTTTGGTTTAAAATGCATGTCCGTGCTCCCTTTTTCAAATTATGACAATTATACCACGCCCAACGGGGACAACCTGCTAACTTATCAGCGGGAACCTTGACTTTTGGCAAAGCTTTCAGTATTCTTAAGGAGAATAAAATAGAAGCCGATGAGAAAGACTAGTAGAAGGTTATCCGTTTACAGAGAGGTTGTCTCGCTGAAAGCAACCAACGTGGTGAATTTGAAGACACTTTTGAGGCTAATGGTCCTGATGTGGCCATTCGTTTGCAACGTTATCCTGCTGAGAAAATAAAAAGGTGGTACCGTGCATACCTGCGCCCTTGTCAATTGACAGGGGCGTTTTTTATTTTGGGCAGCGCCAAGAAAGGAAGAATGTATATGCGTTACCAACGGCCAAAAGGAACGGCGGATATTTTACCCGGGACCTCTGAGACCTGGCAATTCGTCGAAGCCACGGCGCGGGACCTGTTCGCCCGTTACCGGTTCGATGAGATCCGGACGCCGATGTTTGAGAACTTCGACGTCTTCTCCCGGACATCCGGGGATACTTCGGATATCGTGACGAAGGAAATGTACGACTTTAAGGATAAGGGGGATCGGCACTTATCCCTACGTCCGGAAGGAACGGCGGGGGTCGTACGGGCCTTCGTTGAAAATAAGCTGTATGGTCCGGAGACCACTAAGCCTTACAAGGTCTACTACATGGGCCCCATGTTCCGTTACGAACGGCCCCAATCCGGTCGTCAACGGGAATTCCATCAGATCGGGGTGGAAGCCTTCGGGAGTGATGCACCGGAGTTAGACGTTGAAGTGATTGCTTTGGGGATGAACCTCCTCAGCAAGCTGGGGTTGACCCACTTACGGTTAGCGCTGAACACGTTGGGCGACAAAGAGACCCGGGATGCTTATCGGCAAGCCCTCATTGCGTTCTTGGAGCCCCACTTTGAAGAGTTAAGTGACGATTCCAAGGTCCGGTTGCACAAGAACCCGCTGCGGGTCTTGGATAGTAAGGATCAACACGATCAGGCCATCGTTGCGGATGCACCGTCGATCCTGGACTTCTTGACGCCCGAAGCCACGGCGCACTTTGACCAGGTCAAGGCGAGCTTGGATGCTTTAGGCATCGCTTACGACGTCGATGCGACCATGGTGCGGGGGTTGGATTACTACAACCACACCATTTTCGAAATCATGGCAGATTCACCGGCGTTGGGTGAAGGATACACCACGGTCTTGGCCGGTGGCCGGTACAACGGGCTGGTCAAGGAACTCGGTGGTCCCGAAATGCCCGGTGTGGGCTTCGGGATGGGGGTCGAACGGTTAGTCTTGCTGATGGAAGCCGAACAAGTGGCGGTTCCTGACCAGCATTCGTTAGACGTCTACATCGTAGGAATCGGGGATGACACGTCGATTGAGACGTTGAAGCTGGTTCAAGCGATTCGGCATGCGGGCTTGACGGCCGACCGGGACTACCTTGGCCGTAAACCTAAGGCCCAGTTCAAGACGGCTAACCGTTTAGCCGCCAAGTACACCCTGACGATTGGAGACCAAGAGTTGGCCAATCAGACGGCGAACTTAAAGGCCATGGCCACGGGTGAAGAGATCAGTGTGCCGTTGGCAGATATTTACCAAGATTTTCAAAAAGTTGTGAGCGAAGGCTTCAACACAAAATAAGAGGGGAAAATCAATGGAAAAAGATTTGAAACGTACCACGTACGCCGGCTTAGTCGACGAACAGTATCTGGACCAAACCATTGTCTTAAAGGGTTGGGTCCAAAAGCGCCGGGACTTAGGAGGCTTGATTTTCGTTGACCTACGGGACCGCGAAGGCATCGTCCAACTGGTCTTCAGTGAAAAGTACGATAAGGACGCCTTTGCTGTTGCGGAACAATTACGGAGCGAATACGTAATTGAAATCCAAGGGAAAGTCGTTGCGCGGGTCGGTAAGGAAATCAATCCAGATATGCGGACGGGGAAAGTGGAAGTCCAAGTTCTGGGAATCAACCTGTTGAACAAGGCCAAGACGCCACCGTTTGACATCAAGGACGGCATCACGGCGTCCGATGATCTGCGGTTACAGTACCGTTACCTGGACTTGCGGCGTCCGGAAATGCAACAAGGGATTATGTTGCGGAACCGGATTATTCAATCCGTCCACAGCTACTTCGACAATAACGGCTTTATTGACATCGAAACGCCGGATCTGACCAAGTCAACGCCTGAAGGGGCCCGGGACTACTTGGTACCTTCCCGAATCTATAAGGGTCACTTCTACGCCCTGCCACAATCTCCACAACTCTTTAAGCAGTTGCTGATGGGTGCGGGCTTCGACCGGTACTACCAGATTGCACGGTGCTTCCGGGACGAAGACTTGCGGGGTGACCGGCAACCTGAATTCACCCAGATTGATTTGGAAACGTCCTTCTTAACGGCCGAAGAGATTCAAGACATCACCGAAGGCCTGATTGCGAAGGTCATGAAGGATACCTTGAACGTCGACGTGACCTTACCATTCAAGCGGATGGATTGGGACGAATCCATGGCACGCTTCGGGACCGACCAACCGGATGTCCGGTTCGGCATGGAACTGAAGGACCTGTCAGAGATTATGAAGGACACCGACTTCAAGGTCTTCTCTGGTGCCGTTGAAAATGGTGGCCAGGTCAAAGCCATCGCCGTACCAGGCGGAGCTGACCTGTACAGTCGTAAGGACCTGGACAAGTACGCAAAGTACATTGAACGCTTCGGTGCGAAGGGCTTGGCTTGGATGAAGGTTACCGATGACGGCTTCAGCGGGCCTATCGCGAAGTTCTTCAAGGATGGTGACTACTTCGCCAAGATCACGGCCGCAACGGGTGCCAAGAGCGGCGACTTATTGCTGTTCGCTGCGGACTCCAAGCGAGTCGTTGCCCAAACGTTGTCTTACTTGCGGGTCGACATTGCCAAGCACCAAGGCATGATCGATGAAAACAAGTGGGCCTTCCTGTGGATCGTGAACTGGCCACTGTTCGACTACGACGTGGACTTGAAGCGCTGGGTACCTGCGCACCACCCATTCACGATGCCTAAGCAGGGTGATGAGCATTACTTGAACGAGGGTGAAGACCCCCACAAGGCTTACGCACAGAGCTACGACATCATCTTGAATGGTCTGGAATTAGGGGGTGGGTCCATCCGGATTCACACGCGCGACCTGCAGATGAAGATGCTCAAGGCCTTGGGCTTCACGCCAGAACGGGCCGAAAAGCAGTTCGGCTTCCTGTTGAAGGCGTTAGATTACGGGTTCCCGCCTCATGGTGGTCTGGCGATTGGCCTAGATCGGTTCGCTCGCTTGTTAGCTAAGCGCGACAACATCCGTGACGTGATTGCCTTCCCGAAGAACTCGAAGGCTACGGAACCAATGACCCAAGCGCCAAGTACGGTTGCTCCCAAGCAACTGGATGACTTGGACTTGGCCATCACCGATGAAGATCAAGATCAGGACAACTAATTAAGTCATTGACGAAAGGGCGATTACTTCGGTAGTCGTCCTTTTTTAGATGACTCCCTTGACCTTTGTGCCTAAAAGCCGTTTAATTAAGCCAATGAAGCGTCCTGATTTCAAGCGGTTTTGAGGTTGGGATGGGAATTGTTGAGAAAGAAAGTTGGGATAAAATGAGTTTGGAAACAGCAACGTTTGCCGGTGGGTGTTTTTGGTGCATGGTTCAACCGTTTGAGGAACAACCGGGGATTCATAAAGTTTTATCCGGGTATACCGGAGGGACGGTCGCTAATCCCACCTATGAACAGGTCAAGGCGCACACCACGGGACACACCGAAGCAGTAAAAATCTGGTTCGATCCCGCCGTGGTGAGCTATGCCCAGTTGGTAGAACTCTACTGGCAACAGACGGATCCGACCGATGCCGGTGGACAATTTCAGGATCGGGGCGATAACTATCGGCCGGTGATCTTCGTGAACAGTGCGGCCCAGCAGGCGACTGCGGCAGCGTCCAAACGGGCGTTGCAGGCCCGCGAGCAATTTGAACGGCCCATCGTGACGCAGATTCAAGTGGTTCAGCCGTTCTATCCGGCCGAGGAACGCCACCAGCAATTCTATCGGAAGAATCCGGCGCGGATGGCCGAACAAGAAGCCGGCGGGCGGGAAGCGTTCGTCAAGGAACACTGGCAACAGCATTAGAAGTCACTAAGAGATTAGATTTTCCGTTGGTGGCCATTCGCGATAAATGCTATACTTAGGCGCGCGATAGTAATGATAAAGTAAGTGAGGTTGGGGTTTAAATCATGGACGATGTGCAGCAGTTATTCAGACGGCATACCTATACGGCCAAGTTTTCCGTGGCGTTTTTCTACGGGGTCTTGGTGTCAATTGCGGTGAACTTTTTCTGGACCCCCGGACACATTTATTCTTCCGGGGCGACGGGACTTGCCCAATTGATCAATACGTTGACCGGACGGTATGCCCCCGTGCAGATCACGACGGCCCTCGGGCTCTTCTTGATCAACGTGCCGCTGTTCGTGTTGGCATGGAAACAAATTGGTAAATCCTTTACGGTCTTTACGTTTATCTGTGTCGTCTTTGCCTCCACGATGATTCGGGTCATTCAACCGGTTCATCTGACCACGGACCCCATTATTTGTGCGATCTTCGGGGGCGCCGTGAACGGGTACGGGACGGGCTTTGCGTTGAAGAACAGTATCTCGACCGGGGGACTGGACATCATCGGCATCGTGGTCCGGCGTAAGACGGGACGCAGTATGGGGTCCATCAACATGGCTTTCAACAGCTTGATCGTGATTAGTGCCGGTTTCGTCTACGGTTGGCCGTACGCGTTTTACTCTGCGCTGGGGCTGTTTGTGAACGCCAAGGTCATTGACATGACGTTCACCCGGCAACAGCGAATGCAGGTCATGGTGATCACCAGCCGGCCCAAGACCGTGATCGATAGTATCCAGAACCACATGCGGCGAGGGATCACCATCGTTCACGGGGCGGAAGGGGCCTACCACCATGATGAGAAGACGATTCTGTTTACCGTGATTACACGGTATGAGATGGATGCGTTAGAAGTTGCGATGGAAGAGGCGGACCCGAAGGCGTTTGTCAGCATCTCGGATACGGTCAAGGTCCTTGGCCATTTTTACGAGCCTAAATGGTAATTGATCAGAAGTCGTCGGCAAGACCGGCGGCTTTTTTTTGCGCTGTTTGCGGCAAAGAAATTTTTTACCCGCTCCGTACGATTTGTGGTTGCAATTTTAAGGACGTTGTTTTAAACTGGTGAAACAATGTATAAATAAGCAAAAGGGAGCCTTAAATATGAATAAAAATTGGCATGAACAAGCCGCAAGTATTGCTTCTGAATCACTAGTAGACGCGTTGCAGGACCGGATGATGGTGGCCACTTCTCGTGATAAGGCGACCGACCGAATCGTTGCCCAAGCCGCAGATGCAGGCATGCTGGACTATGAAAACCGGGAACTCTATGGCCAATGGGTCACCAAGATGATGTATTAATCACGAAAGCCTTTTCAAAAAATGGTTATGAATTTTTAATGAATATATACATTTTAAAAAGCGACCGTTAATAAGGCGGACCACGCTAACCTGTTAGGATAGTTGTGGTCCGCTGGTGAAACTGTTAGGATACAGTTGTCCAGAAGACAAAGGAGCCACCCCCACTAACCAGGGTGGCTTTTTTTATGGTCTGTGGACGGTCATTTGGGGAAATGGTAACCAATTTTGGGGTGGAATCCTTAAAGCTTCCTAAAAACTGCTGGGTTCACTTGAGAGATGTGGTATAATTTCCAATGTTATGGGCCGCAAAAATTGAAAACTATTGGTGATGAATGTGAAAGAATTTTATTTGTGGTTAGTGCGGCTGATGTCTCATGTAACGGGGATGCGCCGCCGAAACAACGTGGTGTACCTAATGAGCTTCAACGATAACGTTGCGTTGATTCGCTCGTTGGCCCAAGCGTTGCCGACGGGGGCCCAGTTAGTAGTGTTTTACCGGCCGGCTCAAGCGGCAGTGGCTCAGGAACTGGCAGCCGGGGGCATTCAAACGCATGTCTTTCGGGACGGGTTGCGGTTCGTCTTAACGGGGATTCCCGTGATCATGACCGCCCGCATCCTGTTTTGCGACAACTACTACGCCTTTTTAGGGGGACTGTACCATCCTCGAGGAATGCGCATCGTTCAGTTGTGGCACGCGGCCGGGGCCATCAAGCGGTTCGGCTGGGAAGATCCAACGACCAAGCAGCGGTCGGCGAGTGACCAACGACGGTTCCAAGCCGTTTATGATCACTTTGACGAGTACGTCGTGGGCTCTCCCGCGATGGGGGCGGTCTTTCAGCGCAGCTATCACGCACCGGCAAATAAGATGCGCGTCTTGGGTTACCCGCGATCGGACCGGTTGCGGGATGACCAGTGGGTCGAACGGACCCGGCAACGGGTCTACCAAGCGGTGCCGGCCTTAATGGGTCACCGGGTTATCTTGTACGCCCCCACGTATCGTGAGGGCGTGACGTTCACGCCACCTCAGGGGTTGAGTCAAGCCTTGGCTGCGGATCCGCAGGCCAGAGTTGTGGTGAAGCTCCATCCGGCTTTAGCGACGGCGGCGAGTGACCTACACCGGGAGCTGGGCGACCAAGTCGTCTCTGCGCCGATGGTCAGCACCACGGAACTGTTGACGGTGGCGGAGACGGTGGTTACGGATTACTCATCCGTGGCTTTCGACTACAGTCTGTTGAGCAACGCCCACAGTCTGCTGTTTTATTTATTTGATTTACCAAGTTACACGCATAACCCGGGGGTTCAATCGGACCTCTTGGATTGGTTGCCAGGTCCGGTCTTACGGACGAGCCAAGAATTGGCCGCGGCTATCGTAGCCGACCGTCAGACGGACTTGACGCAATTCAATGCGCGGTGGAATACGGCCAACGATGGTCGGGCCACCGACCGGGTCGTGGACCACTACTTGACGGTGTTCAAGCCGGTCGCGAACGATTAAAATTTAAAGGAGTGCAGTGCCTTGAAAGAGGTCATGACCTTATTCAAAGAACAGATCTCGAGTCTGGGAATCATTTTTCGGATTTCCCGCTACGAAGATCAAGCGAGTTATCAAAGCCATTATTTAGGATTAATGTGGGAATACTTGTACCCATTGATTCAGATTGGAATCTACTGGTTAGTCTTCGGGGTCGGGTTAAAGCACGGCCAACCGTTGAACGGGACCAGTTACCTGCCTTGGATGGTGATTGGGATTTCCCCGTGGTTCTTCATGAACCGCTCGACGTTGGACGCGTCAAAGAGTATTTACCAACGGGTCAACATGGTCGCTAAGATGAAGTTTCCCGTGTCGGTCTTGCCGACCATCAAAGTCGTCAGCAACCTGAGCTCGTTTTGGACCATGATGGCTTTTTCCATCGTGATTGGGCTGCTGAACGGGGTCTACCCTAAAGTGGCTTGGTTCCAGTGGTTGTATTACTTCTTCGCGATGATTATGTTACTGGTCGCGTTAGGGGTCTTCAACTCATGTATCAGTGTGCTGGTCCGTGATTACCACATCTTGTTACAATCCGTGATGCGGATGCTGTTCTACGTGTCCGGTGTCCTGTTCAACTTTGTGACCACGTCCTTCCCAGCACCATTCGTGCACTTGTTGGAACTGAACCCGTATTACTACATCGTGAACGGGTTCCGGGAATCCTTCTTGGGGACCGGCTGGTTCTGGCAACACCCCTTATTGACGTTAGAATTTTGGGCGTTCGTGTTCTTCGTGCTCTTGTTAGGGTCCCACTTACACTACAAGTTCCGGTCACGATTCGTCGATTTGATTTAAGTTAGAAAGGAGCAACCTAACCATGGCTAACGGGCGAAAGAGCGTTATCCAGATGGCAAAGCTAGTTGCTCGCTATGGGCTCATCGTGTTGAACGATGGGCTTATTTGTTTACCCATTAAGCGACGACTCGTGCTGTTTGAGAGCTTTAACGGCAAGGATGTCAATGATAATCCGGCCGCGATTTACCGGGAATTAGTAGCCGAAGATCCCCGTTATCGGACTACAGCGTACTTTAGTGTGAAACCCCGGGAGTACGCGGCGTTGCACGCGAAGTACCCAGAGATTCAGTTGATCAAGCGCTTCACTCCCAAGTGGGTCTACTTGATGGCCCGTGCGGAATTTTGGGTCTTGAATTCCCGCTTACCGAATTGGTGGCACGCTAACCGACGCACCACAACGATTCAGACCTGGCACGGGACCCCCTTGAAGAAGTTAGGGACCGACATTGACCACGTAGCGATTCCGGGACAGACTACGGCGCGCTACCACGCGGACTTTGTGACGGCGGCCAATCGCTGGGATTACCTGATTGCGCCCAATCAGTACTCTCAAGAGATTTTTAAACGGGCGTTCGGCTATCGCGGACGGTTTCTGTCGATCGGGTACCCCCGCAACGATGTGCTGTACGCGGCGGACACGCCCGACCAAGTGGCGGCGGTAAAGCAGCGCCTGTTACCAGGGGTGACGGGGCCCGTGGTCACCTATGCGCCCACCTGGCGGGATGACGACGCGATTCGGCCGGGGGTCTACCGTTTCGATCTGCCCTTTGATCTGGGCGAATTCTTCCGGCATGTGTCGGCCGATACGCATTTGGTGATTCGCCCCCATTATTTGGTCAAAGACCAAGTGGACATTCGGGGGTATGAGGATCGGGTGACGGTGTTAGCGGAGACCGACATTGCCGAGTTATATTTGATTTCGAATCTGTTGATCACGGATTACTCGTCCGTGATGTTTGACTACGCAAACTTGAAGCGGCCCCAGCTGTTCTTTGCCTATGACTTGGCTCATTATCGCGACCAGTTACGGGGGTTCTACTTCGACTATACGGCGCAGGCCTTACCAGGGCCGCTGGTCACCCAAGCGTCCAGTTTCTACCAGCAGCTGGATGTCTGGCGGGATCACGGACAATTCCCTGATCATGTGGCGGCCCAAGAGGCCTTTTATCACCGCTTCTGTGATTGGGAGGACGGGACGGCTAGTCGACGGGTCGCGCGGTTGATTCGAACGGGAAAGGATGAGGATGATGAGTGAAGCACCGACATTGCTGATTGGCTCACACGTGAGTATGAAGGGAAAGCCCATGTTATTGGGGGCGGCGCAGGAGGCGGCGGCCGCTGACGAAAACGTCTTTATGGTTTATACGGGAGCGCCCCAGAACACACGCCGTAAACCGATTGCTGAGTTGAACGCGGTGGCGGGACAAGCCTACATGGCGGCTCATGCACAGCGCGCCGTGGTGGTTCACGCCCCTTACGTGGTCAACTTAGGGAACACTAAGAAGCCGGAAAACTTTGCGTTTGCGGTGGAATTCTTAACGGCAGAAATTCAACGGGCCGCGGCGATTGGGGCCCATCAGATCGTCTTACATCCAGGGGCTCACGTGGGGGCGGGGGCACCGGCGGCGATTGCCCAGATTGCTCAGGGTCTCGACCAGATTCTAGCTGCGACGCCGGACACTCCCGTCCAGATTGCCTTGGAAACCATGGCGGGAAAGGGCACCGAAGTTGGACGGACGTTTGAGGAGCTGGCGGCCATTATCGATCAAGTCAGCGCTAGCGACCGCTTGTCGGTGTGCTTTGACACTTGCCATACCAGTGACGCGGGTTACGCCATTGCGTCTGATTTTGACGGTGTTCTGAACACCTTCGACCACGTCATTGGACTTGACCGCCTGAAGGTCGTGCACTTGAATGATTCGAAGAACCCCCAGGGTAGTCATAAAGACCGGCACACGAACATCGGATTCGGTACCCTGGGCTTCGACGTGTTAAATCAGATTGCGCATCACCCGCAGTTAACGGCCGTACCTAAAATCATGGAGACTCCGCCGGTGGGACCTGACCGCAAGACGGGGGCCAATCCTCACGGGTACGAAGTGGCCATGCTACGCCATCAACGCTTCAATCCGGACCTTGAGGCCGACGCATTAGCGGGGAAGCCGTTCGAAGCCTACCTGGCTCGTTAACGGCCATTTAAGAAGACGACCAAAAACCGGAAGCAACCCAGTTAACGGGTGCTTCCGGTTTTTTATCATCAACTGTCAGTTAGGGCTAGTCACTAAGTGAATGGGGAATGAGGTCGTAATCGACACTTTCCATAATTAGCGTGGCGGTCTCTTCAATGGACTTGTTGGAGACGTCGATCACTAAACAACCAATTTTTTTGTAAATCTTTTCGGCGTAGGCGAGTTCTTCGCTGATCTTTTCGGTGTCGGAATAGGCACTGTCCGCGGGAAGACCGTAGGAGATCATGCGCTCTTGACGAATCTTCCGCAGAATGCTGGGCTTATTGGTCAGGCCGAAGATGCGCTTAGGGTCGACCTGCCAGAGCTCGTCGGGCAGCTGCGTCTGTGGCGACAGGGGGAGGTTTGCGACCCGCAAGTTACGGTTGGCCAAGAAGAGGGACAACGGGGTCTTAGAGGTCCGTGAGACCCCTAGAATCACGATGTCTGCCTTGAGGAGGCCGGCCGGGTCCTTCCCGTCGTCGTAGGTCACGGCAAATTCCATGGCGGCGATTCGGTCGAAGTACGTATCGGTCAAGTTATGGACCAAGCCGGGGACACCTTCGGGCTGGAGGCCGGTCGCAGCCTGCATGACTTTCATGGCGGGTTGGATGCAGTCGAAGTGTTGCAGGCCGTGTTGCTCGGCAAAGTCGCGTACGTGGTTGCTGAGCTCCTGGTTGACCAAGGTGTGGAACAGCATGGCGTGTTGTTTTTCAGCAAGATTTAGGATACTATCCAGGATCGAGTGAGTCTGGATGAACGGGAACCGTTGATAGCTGACTTTAACGTCGGGAAATTGCGAAGTGGCCGTTTGAGCGACGGTCAGGGCGGTTTCCCCGGATGAATCGGAGATAACAAAGATTGTAATTTGCGGCATACGGGCTAGCTCCTCTAGTGTTTTCTTCTAGTTTACTCCGTGGGCTAAAACGGTTCAAATTTAATTGAAAACCATCATTGACGCATTTTGTGTGATTATGTATAATAGTTAAGAACCGTCACGCTGGTAAGAGAATTTTAACCAGCGTTATTACTTGTGCTCGGAGGGAGGGAATTTCAAAATGGCAAAGACAGTCGTTCGTAAAAACGAGTCTTTTGACGACGCTCTTCGGCGCTTCAAACGTACGGTTTCCCGTAGCGGTACTTTACAAGAATACCGTAAACGCGAATTTTACGAAAAACCAAGTGTGAAGAAAAAGCTTAAATCTGAAGCAGCGCGGAAGCGTAAAGCTAAGAAGCGTCGCTTTTAATTAAAAGTCCTTTTGACAGATTGAATGATCTGTTGAAGGGCTTTTTTTGTATCTGCTGATGCGCGACTAAAACGCCGCACGACGGGTTACAGCGGTCGTGCGGCGTGCATTAAAGTTTATCTTTGAATGACGGCCTTGCCCATCATCTTGTGGGTCGCGACTAGTTGTAGGGCGGCGCGGACCTGTTCGGCGGTGAAGGGTTGGAAGGTCTTGGTCAGGGTAGACTGGAGGACGCCCTGGTCCAGCAAGTGGCTGATAGTGGTCAGTGCGGCGTGTTGGGTCTGTAAATCGTCCGTATGGAACCAGGCCTTGGTGAACATCCATTCCCAGGCAAAGGTGGCCCGCTTTTGTTTCAGGGCCCGCAAGTCTAGTGGAACCTCGCTCCCAGTGATGGAGACGATCTTGCCGCTAGGCTTGATCAGATCGACGATTTCTGACCAGTGCTGGTTTAGGTTGCTCAGCTCTAGGATGTAGTCGACGTACTGGTGTCCGAGGGCGCGAACTTGAGGGACCAGGTCCTGACGGTGGTTCACGGTGGTATCAGCGCCGTGTGCCCGGGTCCAGGCGATGGTCTCAGGGCGTGAGGCGGTCGCAATCACGGTTAAGCCAGCCCAGTGGGCCAGCTGGGTCGCCACGGACCCGACGCCCCCTGCGCCGTTGATGACCAGTAGCGTTTTGCCCTGGTTGTTAGCGTGTGGGTCGATCCCCAGTTGCTCGAAGAGAGCTTCCCAAGCGGTCAACGAAGTGAGCGGCATTGCAGCCGCTTGCGCGACGGACAGTTTCTGTGGTGCGGGCCCAACGATACGTTCGTCGACCAGTTGGTAGTCGGCGTCGCTGCCGGAGCGGCTGAAGTCGCCCGCGTAGAAGACCGCGTCACCAGGGGCAAACAGGGTAACTGCGGGCCCAATCGCGTCCACTACGCCGACAGCGTCCCACCCTAAAATGGCGGGTTGATCCGGCGCCGGAGCATCACGCTGAAAGCCGACCAGATCAACGGGGTTCACGGAAACGGCGTTCACCCGTACGCGTAAATCGTGGCCCGTGGGTTGGGGTTTCGGCAGGTCGAAGCCCTGGAGACTGTCCGGGTCATTCAACGGACGGTGTTGCGTATAGCCAATAGCGTACATCCTAAAATCAATCCCTTTCTTTTTGTAAGTTCTCCCTCAGCTTACCGATTCTGGGGTAAAACTGCAAGCCGGATGACTCTCGACCTGACGGGATTAAAAATTAGGAGTAGAATAAATTGGTAACCTAATTCTAGGAGGAAACCGACATGAGTTTAGAAACCCAATTAACGGAAGATTTAAAGACGGCCATGAAGGCCCATGACAAGCTGACCTTGAGCGTCGTTCGAATGATGAAGGCGGCCTTAATGAACGAAAAGGTCAAGCAGGGACACGAGTTAACGCCGGATGAAGAATTAACGGTGGTTTCCCGTGAATTAAAGCAACGGAAGGAATCCATGGCGGAGTTTGCGAAGGGTAACCGCGATGACTTGGTGGCGAACGTCAAGGCGGAAATCGCGGTGGTTGAAAAGTACGCCCCTAAGCAATTAAGTGAAGACGAAATTGCTAAGATCGTGGCGGACAGTATCGCGAAGGTCAACGCCAGTGGTATGGGTGACTTTGGTAAGGTCATGGGTGCTGTGATGCCGCAAGTTAAAGGAAAAGCGGACGGCGCCATTGTTAACAAGACCGTTAAGGCCCAATTAAGTAAGTAACGGGCGTCATCGCGAGTCCGACGTTATGGCCTTGCAATCCCGAAAACACGCGAGGGATTGTGGGGCTTTTCTTGTGGCCGATTTTGACCGACTGATCCGGTAACTGCCGTGTTTAGCGTCCAATTTTAACCACCAGTGAGGCGGGAAGGCTGAATTTGGCCCAGAATGCTTTTACAATGCCCGGTGGTATGCTAAAATTCAGGTATGTAGACCACTATTTTGGAACATAAAGGAGCCACTGTTTTTGACTGAAAACGCGATGATTGAAAAAGAATATATCCTAGAAAATCCCAACGATGAGGCGGCTCTTCTGGGCGCACAGGATCAGTTTGTGACGTTACTCGAAGAGGGCTTATCGGTGACGATTCGGCCTTTCGGTAATTCAATCAAAGTTTCAGGGGATGCGACGGCGGTCGACCATACGCTGAATATTCTGCGGAATATGAGTGCGTTGTTGGCCAAGGGCGTTCACCTGAACAGTTCTGACGTGGTCAGTGCGATGAAGATGGCGGAAAAGGGAACCTTGACTTATTTCCAAGACCTTTATTCAGAGAAGCTGTTGAACGATGCCAAGGGGCGGCCGGTTCGGGTCAAGAACTTCGGCCAACGGCAGTATATCGATGCCATTAAGCATAACGATATTACGTTCGGCATTGGACCGGCCGGAACCGGGAAGACCTATTTGGCCGTTGTCATGGCGGTCGCGGCGTTGAAGCACGGGGATGTTGAGAAGATCATCTTGACTCGCCCAGCCGTAGAAGCCGGTGAAAGCCTAGGGTTCTTGCCCGGAGACTTGAAGGAAAAGGTGGACCCTTATTTACGGCCCATCTACGATGCGTTATACGCCATTCTAGGTGCGGAGCACACGACACGGTTAATGGATCGCGGCGTGATTGAAATCGCACCGTTGGCCTATATGCGGGGCCGGACGCTGGAATCGGCATTCGTGATCTTAGATGAAGCGCAGAACACCACCAATATGCAGATGAAGATGTTTTTGACGCGGTTGGGCTTCGGTTCAAAGATGATCGTCAACGGGGATATCTCCCAGATTGACTTGCCGAATAACGCCCGCTCAGGGTTGATCCAAGCACAACATATCCTGCAGAACGTTGCCCATATCAGTTTCGTGACGTTCAGTGCGGACGATGTGGTTCGGCACCCCGTCGTTGCCCGGATCATTAACGCTTACGAGGCGAACGATACTAAACCAAATGGAGCTAAAAAATAATGGATTTAGAGATTTATGATAAGACCAAGACGGGCGTACCCGCCGAAAAAGTACAACTGATTCAAGATGTCTTGCAGTATGCCGGGGACTACTTAAAGCTGGCCGACAATACGGAGATGTCCGTGACCCTGATGAACAACGAAGATATTCACCGGATCAATAAGCAGTACCGGGGCGTCGACCGGGCAACCGATGTGATCAGCTTCGCGATTGAAGATGATGAGGCCGAAGACGCAGAGTTCCCGTTGGTCATGGACGATGAAATGGCCGCTGAAATTCCCGAAAACATCGGCGATATCTTTGTTTCCATGGATAAGGTCAGCGAACAGGCCGAGTATTTGGGCCACTCGTACGACCGTGAACTAGGTTTCTTGGTGGTTCACGGGTTCCTACACCTCAACGGCTACGATCACATGGAGCCAGAAGACGAGAAGGTCATGTTTAAGCTGCAGGCCGATATTCTAGACGCCTATGGGCTTAAACGATAAATCCCAACAAACGGGGAAAAACCGCGCGTTCCGCCAGTCGCTAGGGCATGCGTTAGACGGCCTGCAAGCACTGGTGCGAACCGAGCGGAACTTTCGCAAGCACCTGGTCGTGGGGACCTTAGCCGTGTTGGCCGGGATCATCCTGCAGCTGACGGTCAACGAATGGCTCTGGCTAACGCTGGCGATTTTTTTGGTGTTGATTGCGGAGACCCTCAATACGATCGTGGAAGCGGTCGTTGATTTGATCGTAGGGCAGACCTATCATGAGTTAGCCAAGCGTGCCAAGGACGTTGCGGCTGGCGGGGTGTTACTCGCCGCTGCCTTCGCAGTGGTCGTGGGCTGCCTGGTGATGTTACCAGCGATTTTGCGCTGGTTCTAGGAGGAAGTTATGGATAATCCAAATTACAAATCCGGTTTTGTGGCCATCGTGGGACGGCCCAATGTCGGGAAATCAACCTTTTTAAACCGGGTGATTGGGCAAAAAATCGCCATTATGTCGAATACGGCCCAAACGACGCGGAATAAGATTCAAGGGATCTACACCACGGATGATGCGCAAATCGTGTTCATCGATACGCCGGGGGTGCACAAGCCTAAGACCCAGTTGGGGGACTACATGGTGAAGTCCGCACTATCCGCGTTGAACGAAGTGGACGCCGTGTTGTTTATGATCAACGCGGCCGAAAAGCGGGGAGCCGGGGATAACTTTATTATTGACCGGCTTAAGGGAATCAAAGCCCCGGTCTACCTGGTGATCAACAAGATCGATCAGATTCAACCGGATGACCTACTGACGGTCATGGACCAGTACAAGCAGGCCCTACCGTGGAAGGCCGTTTACCCGATTTCGGCGCTGGAAGGGAACAACGTCAACGAATTTCTGGGCGACCTGGTCGACCAGATGCCAAACGGGCCGCAATACTACCCCGCTGACCAATTGACGGACCACCCAGAACGGTTTGTGGTCAGCGAATTGATTCGCGAAAAGATCTTCATGTTGACCCGTGAAGAGGTGCCCCATTCCGTGGCGGTCGAAATCGAGAGTATGAAGACCCAGGAGAATGGTCGGGTACACATTAACGCCACGATTATCGTGGAACGGCCAACGCAAAAGGGCATTATGATTGGTAAGGGCGGCAGCATGTTGAAGAAGATCGGCACCATGGCCCGGCAGGACATTGAGTCGCTGTTGGGAAGTCCCGTCTTCTTGAAGCTGTTCGTGAAGGTTCAGCCGGGTTGGCGTGATAAGTCGAACCTGTTGAAGTCTTACGGTTACCGTAAGAGTGATATTTAAAGAACATTTGGGAAATGACGCTAGTGACTTAGCGTCATTTCGTGATTTAAGCTAAGTTGTGAGGGGGGATGGCCTTGGCACGTCACGTGACGGATTTTCATGGCATCTTGTTATTCCGGCGAGACTACGCCGAACGGGATTATCTGGTCAAGTTCTTCACTCAGGAATTCGGAAAAAAGATGTTTTTGGTGCGGGGGGCTAAGAAAAAAGGCTTCAAGATGACGGCGGATATCCTGCCGTTTACCGTCGGCAGCTACGTCGGCGACATTGCCGACGACGGCTTATCCTATATTCGGACTGCCCGGGAGACCCGCCAGTTTCAGGCTATCGGCACGGACATCTTTAAGAACGCCTACGCCACCTACGTGATGAGCTTGGTGGATATTGCCTTTCCAGACAGCCAGCAGTTGCCAGACTGGTACCATAAGGTCCACCGGGCACTGGATTTGATCGATGAGGGGCTGAATCCGGCAATCGTGACCAACATCATTGAGATTCAGCTGATGCCGGCCTTTGGGGTGGCGCCTCAGTTGCTGGGCTGTGCGGTGTGTGGCCGCAATGACCTGCCGTTTGATTACTCGGAAAGCTACGGGGGACTGTTGTGCCAACGGCATTGGGCCCAAGATCCCCGGCGTCTCCACTTGAACCAGCGGACAATCTATTATTTGCGGCAGTTTTCGGTTTTAGACTTAGACCGGTTGCACACGATTAAGGTTAAGCCCGCTACGGAGGCCGCATTACGGCAGCTGATGGACGAAATCTACGCGAGCCAGATTGGGGTCCACCCCCGTAGCAAGCGCTTTTTGGACCAGATGCAGTCGTGGGCGCCCCGGTTGGCCCAGAATCCGACAACGGATAATTGACAAGTTCGCCGGAGACGCTTATTATTAATTTCAGTTAAATAAGTCGGCGTAGATGAATGAGAAGTGCGCGATGTGGGTCTTCAGCGAGTTCGGGTGAGTGGGAGCCGGACGGTCACGCGCGGACATTGGCACATTCGGAGTCGTTTCCAAGTAAGCTGCTAGTCGGGTGACTAGAAGTAGGGTGGAACCGCGAAATTAATTCGTCCCTACGTGAATCTCTTTAGTGTAGATTCGCGCAGGGACTTTTTTGTGCGCTTATTGAGACGAATAAGGAGGAACAGCATCCATGAACGAAAAACTGTCCATGCAAGCAATCATTTTAAAGTTACAACAGTATTGGTCTGCTCAGGGCTGCATGCTGATGCAAGCTTACGATACTGAAAAGGGTGCCGGGACCATGAGTCCCTACACGTTCTTACGGGCCATTGGACCAGAACCTTGGAACGCGGCATACGTAGAACCTTCCCGGCGGCCAGCTGATGGTCGTTACGGGGAGAACCCGAACCGGTTATACCAACACCACCAATTCCAAGTGGTCATGAAGCCATCGCCTGATAACATTCAGGACCTGTACCTGAACAGCTTGCGGGAACTGGGCATCGACCCGTTGGAACATGATATTCGGTTCGTTGAAGATAACTGGGAGAACCCATCGATGGGTTGTGCCGGTGTTGGTTGGGAAATCTGGTTGGACGGGATGGAAGTCACCCAGTTCACCTATTTCCAAGTTGTGGGCGGTCAAACGGTGGATCCCGTAACGTCCGAAATCACCTACGGGTTGGAACGGTTAGCCTCCTACGTTCAGGATGTTAATTCCGTGTTCGACCTGGAATGGGGCGACGGCGTCAAGTACGGGGACATCTTCAAGGAGCCCGAATACGAACACTCCAAGTACAGTTTTGAAGAAAGTAATCAGGATATGCTGTCCCGGCACTTTGACGAATACGAAGCCGAAGCGAAGAAGCAGATTGCTAACGGCTTGGTTCACCCGGCTTACGACTACGTGTTGAAGTGCAGCCACACCTTTAACCTGTTAGATGCCCGGGGTGCCGTTTCCGTGACGGAACGGGCTGGCTACCTTTCCCGAATTCGGAAGATGGCCCGTTCGATTGCGAAGGCCTTTGTGGCGGAACGGAAAAAGCGTGGTTTCCCGTTGATCAAAGACGAGAAGTTACGCGCAAAATTATTAGCGGATTCTGAGGAGGCAAAATAATGGCACACACATTTTTACTTGAAATTGGACTGGAAGAAATGCCAGCTCACGTGGTGACGCCTGCTATTCGACAACTTCAGAAGCGTGTCGCCGATTACTTGAAGGAACAACGCGTCAGTTATGACGCCATTCAGCCGTTCTCCACGCCTCGGCGGTTGGCTATTGAAATCACGGGCTTGGCCGATAAGCAAGCGGACATCAGTGAATCCGTCAAGGGTCCGGCTAAGAAGATCGCCCAAGACGCGGATGGCAACTGGACCAAGCCAGCAATCGGCTTTACGCGGGGCCAAGGCCTGACGCCAGATGATATCGTCTTTAAGGAATTTAAGGGCACGGAGTACGTCTACGTGGACAAGTTCATCGCGGGAGAACCCGTGGAAACGGTCTTAGCTGGTCTGAAAGACGTGATCACGGCCATGACCTTCCCGACAATGATGAAGTGGGGCGCTCACCACTTTGAATACATCCGGCCAATTCGTTGGCTGGTGGCCTTGCTGGATGACACGGTCATTCCGTTCAGCATCCTGAACGTGACGACGGATCGGGTGACCCGGGGACACCGGTTCTTGGGCAAGGAGATTCCGTTGAAGACCGCGGCTGATTACGAAGCAGCCCTGACTAGCGAATACGTTATCGCCGATGCGGATAAGCGTAAGGCGTTGATCAAGAAGCAGATTGAAAAGATTGCCAGTGACCATGACTGGGTCGTAGACATCGACGCCGGCTTGTTAGAAGAAGTCAACAACCTGGTGGAATGGCCAACGGCGTTCGAAGGAAACTTCGATCAGAAGTACCTGACGATTCCAGACGAAGTCCTGATCACGTCCATGCGGGACCACCAACGGTTCTTCTACGCACGGAGCCAGAGTGGTCAGCTGTTGCCGAACTTCATTTCCGTACGGAACGGGACGGACCACGACTTGCAAAACGTGGTCGCTGGTAACGAAAAGGTCTTAACGGCTCGTTTGGAAGACGCGATGTTCTTCTACAAGGAAGACCAAAAGAAGAGTATTGCGGACTTCGTCGACCGGCTCAAGAGCGTCAGCTTCCACGATAAGATCAGTACCGTGGCCGAAAAGATGGCCCGGGTCGAAGCAATCGTGAAGGTCTTGGCTCACCGCTTAGCGCTGAGTGATGCGCAGACTCAGGCGGCCGTTCGGGCTAGTCAGATCTACAAGTTTGACTTAGTGACGGGAATGGTCGGCGAATTCGCAGAATTGCAAGGGGTCATGGGTGAGAAGTACGCCCTGTTACAGGGTGAAGATCCCGCCGTTGCCCAGGCCATTCGCGAACACTACGAACCAATCTCCGCGGACGGCGCCTTACCCGCTTCCGTTCCCGGTGCCGTTTTGGCCTTAGCGGATAAGTTCGACAGCATCTTGACGTTCTTCGCTGCTGGCATGATTCCAAGCGGTTCTAATGACCCGTACGCTTTGCGGCGACAGGCCACGGGGATTGTGCGGATCGCCACTGACCAGCAATGGGCGTTACCCGTAGCTGACTTGGCAAACGCCTTTATCGCGGCGGAACAGGCAGCTAACGTGGCGCCAGACTTAGACCAAGCTAGTCAGATCGACGCTATCGTGGACTTCATCAAGGAACGGGTCCGGAAGATCTTCAAGGGTGTCAAGATCCGTTACGACATCGTGGACGCCGTTTTGGGTGGCAGCAGTACCGATATTTCGCAGTTGTTCACGGCGGCGGACATCTTAACGGCCCACGCGGCTGACGACAACTTCAAGGACGTCATCGAGTCGTTGACGCGGGTCATTCGGTTGTCACAAAAGGCACCGAAGGATATTGCCAACGTGACGATTGACGCGGACAAGTTCGAAAACGACAGTGAAGGTCAGCTGCATGCCGGAGTCGATAAAGTGGCCGCGGCAGCACCTAAGGGCTTAAAGGCCCTCTACGCCGCCTTAGCAGCGATTCAACCAGTCATCGCGGACTACTTCGAAGCCACGATGGTCATGGCCGATGATGACGCTGTCCGGAATAACCGGTTAGCTGAATTAACGCGCTTGGCAAACCTGGCCTTACAATTGGGAGACTTAGATCAACTGATTGTGAAGTAAACCATATCTTATTTTAAGGACTAAACGCCCATTACTCGTGTGAGTAACGGGCGTTTAGCGTACATACAAGGGGCGATTTTATGAAACGAACTTTACGGACCGCGGTGCGTCACGCCAACCAGTGGTTAGTCTTTGGGGCCATCTTAGACTTTCTCATGACGCCGTTAGCGTGGTTGCGTCACCAGCCGGCGTTTGGCGGCATCATCACCCTGTGGTGGCAGAGTCACCATAAGGCGGCGATGACCCTGGTCTTAGTCCTCACGCTGATGGGGTGTTGGCTGGTCTTGGTCCTGTTCTTCTGGGGAGTTGAGGGCCTGCGTTGGGCAATGGGGCGCAATGATTGGGACCGCAAGTAGACTTACCAGTGGCGTTGCCGGGAAGTCGTGGCAGTTAGGATTCAGATTGAATGCTAGCTGCAAGTGGTGATGCGGTATTGACAATGAAGCTGGGTTAAGCGGACAATAAATGGGAGAAATAGTCTGAGCCTTGTTCAGTTAATTGGAGGCGTTAGATGATGAAACAAGCGTTAGTGATGGTATACCCAGGATTTTGTAACTTTGAAATTGCGGCGCTGACGGAAGCTTTAGCGTTTTACGACGATTGGACGCTCACCACGGTGGGGGCGGACCGAACGGTTTACCTTAGTGAGGATCAGTTACCGATGGTCGCGCAGAAAGATTTTTCACAGGTAAATCCTTTGGATGCTGATTTGTTGATTTTGCCGGGAATTGATAATTATCATCTGCCACTAGCAGATGACCGCAACGTTGCGTTTTTTCTACGTCTTGTCAATAAGAATGTTGTTAAATCAATGTTTTATGATGAG
>NZ_AZDT01000063.1:0-30880 GCF_001434785.1 Levilactobacillus namurensis DSM 19117
AAATGAATTGGATTCTCACATTAGTCCTCATCAACACCAGTTGACAAAGAGCCTTTCTTTTTGTCGTTTTATTGTTAGTCCTTAGGCTGTGGCTTGAACGCCCGCGTGGCGGAGACGGCCTGTTGCCAGCCCGCGTAGAGCCGTTCCCGGCGTTCACTGGTCATGTCAGGCGTGAACAACCGACCGGCCTGGCGAATTTGTTTAACCTCTTCCAGGTCCTGCCAATAGCCGACCGCTAGTCCCGCCGCAATCGCAGCCCCTAAGGCCGTGGTCTCTTCATCCGATGATCGTTGCACCGGCGTGTTTAAGATATCCGCCTGGAACTGCATCAGGTAACGGTTCCGCGAGGCGCCCCCGTCGGCCATCAATTCGGAGATGGTGATGCCCGTGTCCTGCGTCATGGTGGTCAAGACGTCGCGGGTCTGGTAAGCAATCGACTGCAACGTAGCCTTCACGAAGTCGTTGCGGTTACTCCCCCGGGTCAGCCCGAAGACCGCGCCGCGGGCATCGGGGTCCCAGTACGGCGCCCCCAACCCGTTGAAGGCCGGTACCACGTATACCTCGTCATCGTCGGTCGAGGCCATGGCAGCCTGCCGCGACTCGGGAACGTTGTCAATGATTTTCAGACTATCGTGGAGCCAGGCCAGCGCGGTCCCGGCCACCATGATGGACCCTTCTAGGGCGTAGGTCACGTCACCATCCAACTTGTACGCAATCGTGGTCAACAGGTTGTGCTTAGACGTCTGCGGTTGCGTCCCCGTGTTCATCATGGCGAAGGCCCCGTCCCCATAGGTGTTCTTGACCATCCCCGGCTTCAAAGCCAACTGGCCTAGTAAAGCGGCCGATTGGTCCCCGATTAGCCCGGCGATTGGGACTTCCACGCCGTAGAACTGGAAGTTCTGGGTCACCCCGTAGATTTCGGAACTGGACTTGACCTCCGGCAACATCGCCGCCGGAATGTCCAACCAACTTAAGATGTCGGCGTCCCACTGCAGGTCGTGAATGTTAAACAACATGGTTCGACTGGCGTTACTGTAGTCGGTCACGTGGATCCGGCCGCCGGACAGCTTCCAAGCCAACCAGCTGTCAACCGTTCCGAAGGCCAACTCACCGTTTTCCGCCCGTTCACGAGCACCGGCCACGTGGTCGAGAATCCACCGGACCTTGGTGGCACTGAAGTAGGCGTTGACCACCAGGCCCGTCTTGTCTTGAATCTCCTGACCGTGGTCGGCCGCGAGTTGCTTGGCGTACTTGGCCGTTTGCTGACTTTGCCACCCAATCGCGTGGTAGATAGGTTCGCCGGTCACCTTATCCCACACGATCGTGGTTTCCCGTTGACTACTGATCCCGATGGCCTGGATGTTTTCCGGGTGAATCGACGCGTCGATCAACGCACTGGCAATCACCGACAGCACACTATTCCAGATTTCATTGGCGTCAGATTCGACCCAACCAGCGTGAGGATAGTACTGGGGAACTTCCTTGTAGCCCTCGATAACTTTCCGGCCGGTGTGGTCGAAGATCAGTGCCCGCGTGCTACTGGTCCCTTGGTCGATCGCTAAAATATAATTCTCAGGTTGCTTCAGTGACATGTTCAAACTCCCTCCAGAATACCGTTTTATAAGGAAACGGTTACATTTCAATTGCACCTATCATATCACGAAGCCCGGATGGGTGCTTCCAATAAGTGCTGGGTCCTACCGTTCTTTTACCGTTGCTTAAGGATTCAGACCGTCAACTGGTGTCCCGCCAAGAAGGACGCCGCAAAGTCGTCCGCGGTCTTATGGGCCTTGCCGAACTCATCGATCAAGGCGTGAAATTCCTGCCAATCGCTTAACGGCAGGTCTAACTGGGCACGAACCCGCTTTTGAAACGCCGGGTAGGTCTTAGGCATGGTTGCGCCCAACCAGGCAAAGAGCCGCCGGGCGTAGGTGTCGACCATGAAGGTCCCGTGGTCGAGAGTGTACATCAAGATGTAGTCGGCCGTCTCGTTGCCGATGCCGGTGATTG
This sequence comes from Levilactobacillus namurensis DSM 19117, assembly GCF_001434785.1. Classification (GTDB taxonomy): domain Bacteria; phylum Bacillota; class Bacilli; order Lactobacillales; family Lactobacillaceae; genus Levilactobacillus; species Levilactobacillus namurensis. Next base: position 2,011 of record NZ_AZDT01000063.1, read on the forward strand.
CCAAAAGTTCGGTCCGTAACTGGTCGCCCGCCATCTGGCGCAGTGCCGCCAAGTCGTCGTGGTGCCGACCCAGCCACGTCGCCAGTGCCAGAATCGCCGCGGCCTTGCGCTGGTAGAACCCACTGGTCCGAATCAACGGGACCAGGTCATCTAGCGTTAAGGCCCGCAACTTGGCGGGGTCAAAACCAGTCACCCGTTTGAGCTGACGCAACGACGGTTCCACGTTACGCCAGTTGGTGTTCTGGACCAGAATGGCGCCCAGCATGATTTCAACTGGCGTCTCCGCCCACGGGGTCCCCGGTCGCAGCCAGGGTTGCGGCCCCATCGTTTGGGCCATGGTACGGTACAGTTCTTCTAGGGTCATGCGTGAGCCTCCTTGTTAAACTAACTGTTTTTAGGATACCACACGCCGCGCACCCACTAAAAGTGGCCGGCCACCAACGCGACCGACCACTCTTGGATTCTGTGATTAACGCTTGATCACCAAGCGGATGTCGGCATCGACACCCTTGGGATTAAGCTCTTCTTGGTAGCTGAAATCCGCACTCTTAAAGTAGTGCTTGATTTCCTCATTGAGCTCTTCAACGGGCCGCACGTCTTTATCTAAGCGCTTTAATAATAGCGTGTATTCCTTCGAATCTTCGTCTACGTTTTCGAAGTGGTATTCAATCGCTTCGGAGTTCAAGATTTCTTGAATCAACTGCCGTTCTGTCATGATTTATACCTCGCTTTAATTTTAGTTACACCTCTAATATAAGGTTCTTTGCGCTTTTTGTTAACTATTCCATCTGAATTCTTTCGCTGACCTGGAGGACCGCCGCCTCCCCAGAATTTTCCGGCCAATCCGTCTCATTTTGCGTGCACCGGGCGAAAAAGCCGGCAATTTGGGATTTGCCCTTTTCTTTTCACAAGCATTCAGCTAGACTTTAACTTGGACAGACTTGAGAGGAGAGGTGACAATCGTGGCGAAGATGCAGGACTTTGGACAACGGATGCGTTTTTTGGCATTCTCCATCGTCCTGAACTCCGCGGCCAACGCCCTGACCATCTCCACCAACTTGGGAAGTGCCGTGTGGACCGGGTCGTCCGTCAACCTCGCCAACTGGATTCACGTGCCCTTAGGAACCACGCTCTTCGGCTACGGGATTGTGATCACCCTGATGAACCAACTCTTATTGGGGAAGTTCGACCGCCGGCGGCTGATTTCCAACCTGTTATACATCGTCCCCTTTAGCTACCTGGTCGAATGGATCGGCTACTTCTGGGACTGGCTGGGCGTGGGCCACTTAAGTCTGACCGGTCGGGTCATCGTCGACATCATCGGCCTGTTCGGGGTGGCGTTCGCCGTCTCGATCTATCAGCGTTGCAACATCATCATGCACCCCAACGACGACCTGTCCTACATCATCCGCTTCCGGTTCTTACACGGGTCGGCGGTGATTGCGCAATGGGCCAGCTACCTGCCGCCAGTAATCATCATCGTCCTCTCCTACCTGATGACCGGCCAGCTGCACGCCATCGGCTTCGGGACCGTCTGGGCCTTAGTCACCCAGGGCATCGTGATGGCCTGGGCCGACCAGCACGTCTTCCCGAGTCTGAAACACCACGTGGACGTTTAACGAAATAAAACCAAACGAGGGACCGATTCTCAACTTGAATCGATTCCTCATTTTTTTGCGTTCAATGTTCACGATTTTACGGAACTAGTCCTTAACGCGGCGGAACCAGCCCTTCACGCTAGCCAGCAAGCCGGTCAACCCTAAGAGCAACCAGCCCCACCGACTCGTGGTTGAGCGGTGCTCTGCGGTTTGGGGCAATCGTGGCGACTGTGGTGTGAGCCGTTCTGCGGTCGGCGTCGCGGTCAAGGTCTTGGCTTGCGCCGCCGCGGTTCCCGTTGCCGTTGCGGTCGATGTCGTCGTTGACGTTGCCGCGGTTGGAGACTGGCTGACTGCCGTGGTCGATCCGGTCGCGTTAGCCGCATAAACCAAACGAACCGTCTTCGGCGTGGCCGTGTAGGTCCCCGTGATGGTCGTTGGACTGGTCAACCGGTAACCGGTCAGCTTAGGCGCCGTGATCTGGTAAGGGGTCGTCAGCGGACCTTGCAAAGTCTGGACTGGCCGTAATGGCGTGCCTTCCGGTCCCACGGTGATCACGATGACCTGACCCAAGGTTGGTTGCGTCGGTGTCGTGGTTGGCGTGGTCGTAGTATCAATTGTAGGTTGCGTGGACGGCGTAGTCGGCGTGCCTTGCGGTTCTTGGGGTTCTTGTGGCGCGCTTTCCGGAATACCTTGGTACCACGCAGTCGTGGTGACATCGGGACTGGTTGCCGTGATGGCGGTGACTGCCGGAACCGTGGTCATTTCTGGCAAGTAGCCGTCAATTTCCGGAACCGGTTGGGCCGCAAAGTCACTCGTCCCCACCGCTTGCCACGGCGTGTAGGTCAGCGCGCCCGTGACGTCATCGCGGGTCGCCGTGCGGGTAAAGGTCACGGTCTGTTGTGTGCTGGGCGCCAACGTTTCCCCAAAGAGGTCCTGGTATTGGATCGTCCGGGTCACGGTGTGCGTCAGGTCCACGTCACTCGGTAAGTCCGGCGTGGTCGGCGTCAACGTGGTCAGTTGATGGGCCAGCTCAATCTGGTAGGTCGCCGTCGGCTCAGGTGTGGTAAACGCCGCCGTGGCACTGTAAGGATTGGCCACTAGCCGGTACCCGTCAGCCAGATACTGGTCGAGTTGGGTCGTGGGCTGGTAGTTGGCCGTACTCAGGTAAGGACCAGTCACCGTCTGCGTCTTCAAAACCTGCCCCGTCGTGGTATCCAGGTATTGGATTGTACGCGTCAGGGTATTCGGTGTGTACGAATAGCTGATTTCCCCGGCCGCTAACGGCAACGTCCCACTCACGGGTAGGCTGCCGGTCAACGGCGCACCAGCGGTATACCCCGCGACCGTTGCGGGCGTCGCCGTGTAGGCCGTGCCCACGTTACCGGTCAACTGGGTCGCCGGTGCGATGGCGTGACCAGCCGCATCCAGGTAGTTGACCGTAATGCCGCCCGCCACCTCTGGCGTGTAGGTCATGGTCAAGTACTGTGGATCTTGAGTGTAGGTCCCCGTCAAGGGCGCACTTCGCGTGGTATCCAGTTGGTAATTCGCCAATTGTGCCTGTTGACTCAGGTTATAGCTGTCCCCGATATTGGTCCCGTAGGTCACCGTCGCGTTCCGTAAGGCTTGGCCGGTATTGCCGTCCAGGTACCGTACGTAGACTTCGGGTGCCGGTAACCAGTTAGCGGGTTGATAGACCATCACGTCGTAATTGAAGGTCACACCATTTGGGTAGGTCAACATGATAAAGTTCGGGTAATCCGCCGTCGTTTCGAAGTGGTAGTACCCCCGTAACCCGTAGGCAAACCAGTTGGCATTCGGAATCGTGGGATAAGCCGTCGCAATCTTGAATTCATGCCCACTGACCGGCGTCAAGAAGAGTTCTTGAGATTGCGCCATCGTAGTCTGGGTCGGATAGTTGTTCCAAGTGCTTTGATAGTGACTGGTCAAATCTTCGCCCTGCAGACCAGTTAATGGCGTTGCGGTGAAGACGCCGGGTTGGCCCACGACGAAGTTAACTGGCGTCGCGTTCAAGTTGACCCGTTGCCCCAAGCCCGTGACCAGCGCTGGCTTAGTGAAACCCTTCAACGGTGAAAAGTCCGTGAGCGAGTTGTCGTTAAAGTTGAACGTCGTGTTGTGCCCGGCTTCATCGATTGCCGTCAACCAAGGTCCCAACTGCGCTAGTTGGGCGTTGGTCAATCCGTTGGCGTTTTGTTGGTAATCTTGCAAGCCGGATTGCGTTGACCCGTAGATCTGTAGCAGGCTGATATCGGACGGGTCGACTTGCTCTAAGGGCGCCAGGTTGACCTGACCCATGTCGTGGATCATCAGGCTCAACTGACTAAAGTGGACGGGCATTAACGGCGATAGGTCGAGGTTCGCCGACGGATAGGTCATGTACAGGCTGACCTTAGCCGTCTGGGGAAGAGCTTGCAAGTACTGCATCCCCGCTAAGGTCCCCGTCACCGGCAACGCCGTATTCACGGTCCCGATATTCAGGGTCGTCCCCGTGAAGTGCCGTAGGTCCCCTAAGGTCACGGAACCCGTAGTCCCCAAGTCCGTTTGCACGTTCTGCGCGATACCGCTATCGCCAAAGGTGACCACCGTATTGTCCGGTAAAGCCGCGGCACTATTAGGTTGAATGTCCGTGGTCGTGGACAACGACGTAGCTGGGGTCGTAGCCGTTGTCGTCGTGGTCCCGGTAGTGGTCCCCGTCGTTCCCGTGGTTGTGCCAGTCGGACTTGTCGTGGTTCCCGTAGTCGTACCAGTCGTCGTCCCCGTCGTACTTGTCGTGGTTCCCGTCGTCGTGCCAGTCGTGGTTCCCGTTGTACTCGTGGTGCCCGTCGTCACACTAGTCCCCGTTGTGGTTGAACTGGTGGTACCGGTCGGGGTGCTAGCCGTTGTGCCGCTGGTCGCCGTGCTAGTGTTCGTGGTGCTGTCAGTTGACCCGGTCGTGGTATCCGTTGTGGTCGTGGGGCTAGTCGGACCGCTGACCGGAGGAACCGTCAAAGTGGCGGTCGCCGTACTGCTCTGCGTCCCCGAATCACTGGTTGTAGTCGTGGCAGGCGCCGTGGTCGCGGTCGTGGTACTGGTCACCGTTGACGAACTGGTGGCCGTGGGTTGGCTAGTCGTGGTGGACCGCAACGTGGTACTCGTTGGCGCCGTGGTCGCCGTTGAGGTCACCTGTGTCGTTGAATCTGCATCGCTGACCGTACTCGCATGGGCGGGTTGACTCAGCCCGGCCATACCTAATCCGGTACTGACTAATAGGATCGCCGCCGTCGCCCAACTCTTCTTGAATTGGTGAAGCCGAAAATTGGTGGTGATCGTTTCTACTTGTTGTAACTTTTGTAAACGCATCGAACCACGCTTCCTCTCTTAATTGGGCACCAGTCCCAAGATTGCGAACCAGCTCCCCTTACAATTCCGGTATAGCAGGGTTCACGTTAAGATTATCGCATTCGGCTCATTCATTCGGTCTTTGGTCGCAACCTTTTGATTAATTAAGTTCGGTTAGTTAATTAAACCGCCCCACCATTAAGCCCCCCGGTGGGTCCCCGATGAGCCCGTTCCCACAACCATCCGGTCGGTCGCCCCCACAACCCAGCTATTCAGTCCCACGACCGTGTCATCCGTTAACCACTCGACCACTCTAAGTTGGGTTAGCCACTTGATTAAATCGATGAATCGTTTGACTGCGGAACTAGTTAGACCATTATCCCCCACGTCCAATTGCGCACAGTAAAAACGAGCCGTCCCCGCTGGTTAGCAGGACGACTCGTTATCGAATGGACCGGCCCTATTCGAGCTGACCGGTCAAAATAAACTGTTTAATTGCCTTGAGGGTCCGTTTGGACTCCGGCAACTTGGTCCACAGCAAATAATCGTGCAACATGGCCCGCATCTCATGGGCCGCCACCGGAGTCCCGGGGGCCTCCCGCAGCTTCTGCAATAAGCGCTGGTCATCGGCGTGCAACAGTTCGTTGGTCCCGAAGTACATCAGGATGGGACCCAACTCATCGAACGACCCGTAGATGGGACTGACGCGCGGGTCGGTCACCGCGTGGTCACCGGCGTAGGCGTACCCGATTCGCTTGAGCGTCTCGAGCGTCAAGTACGGGTCGCGACGCGCGGCCGCCTGGAGGTCCGGATTCATCATACTTAAGTCGGTCCAGGGCGAGATTAAGATGCTCCCCGCCGGCATCGGCTTTTGCTGGGCCCGCAACTGTTGGAGAACCGTGAGTGCCAGTCCCCCGCCCGCGGAATCTCCCAGTAAGAAGAACTGGTCGTCCGGGTACTGGGCCCGCAGATAATCGTACACGTTCAGCGTAAAAATCAGCGTCTGGTCCACCGTGGCTTCCGGCACTAGCGGGAAGTCCACGTAGGTGATTCGCAGATTCGCCTGATGAATCAACGCTTCCATAATCTCCCGGTGACTGGCAATACCTTGCATGGTGTAGGCCCCACCGTGTAATAAGATGACGTGTTGCGGTAATGGCGATCCGGAATCGGCCGTCAGGATGCGGCCATCGAAGATCCGCCGCTCCTTGGTAACGATGTCTGTCGCAAACTTGTCTGGAACGACGGCGTTATTCCGGCGACTCGGTTTTAAAAAGGCCTGTTGAAGCTGTCGTTTCAGCTGACTGTGCTGGGTTTTGAAAAGTAACCATTTCCCCCGCAAACTCACAACTACCACCCTATTCTCTATACCTTAATCAGTTCTTTTCGCTCTTAATGACAGTATACAGCGTTTAAGCCAAAAACGCTTCCCCTCTCGAAATGAATCATTAGGTAATTTACCCAAAAACCGTTAGAATAGAGCCAGCGAAACACGACGAAAGGGTGGTATTCAAGCATGACACAGAATCGGATTCTAAAGGTGACGGGCGGCCTGAACTTCCGTGAACTCGGGGGGTATCCTACCGTTGACGGTCACACCGTTAAATGGCATAAACTAGTCCGAACCGCCAGTCTGGCTGGGTTGACCCCGGTGGACCAGCAACTTCTAAGCGATTATGGCGTGGTGGCTGACGTGGACTTCCGGTCCAAGCAGGAACGCCAACAAGCGCCCGACAAGGTCCCTGCCGGCGCGCAGTACCAGTTCTTACCCGTCTTCCCCGATGGCGACCAGACTGACGCTTCCGCGGCGCGTGAGGACCTAGAGCGTCAATTCTCCCAAGACCCACAAGCGGGGTACCAGCACATGTTAGAGGTCTACCGGCACCTGGTGACCCTGTCCAGTGCCCAAGCGGCTTACCGGGAATTCTTTAAGGTGTTGCTGGCTAACGATGGCGACCAGTCGGCCGTCTTGTTCCACTGTACGGCCGGTAAGGACCGGACGGGAATCGGGGCGTTCTTGATTCTCAGTGCTTTAGGCGTGGATCCTCAGGTGATTCGCCAAGACTACCTGGCCACTAACCAGAACTTAAAACCCAAGTTAGACCAGATGACCCGCGACGCCCAAGACCGTGGTCAAAGTGCTGCGTTCATCCAGAACATGACTGCGCTGGGAAGCGTCAACCCCGATTACTTCGATACCGCCTTAAAGATCATTAACACCCAGTATGGCGGCGTTCAAGATTACTTGCACGATGTGCTGGGGCTGACCAACAAGGAAGTCGACCGGTTAAAACAACTTTATTTAGCATAATACGCAGACGTGAAGGCCCTTCCTTCGCGTCTCTTTTCATCTTAACCATCAATCACCTAACTTGTGTTGCCGCAACGCTTCTTCTATAATGACCAAGTATTTTGCATATTGAGAAAGGATGAGTCCCCCTTGAAGAAATCAACCACTTTAGCTTTACCCCTATTAGGTGCTGCCGCGACCACCTTACTGGCCAGTGAGCACCTGTTCAACTTCGCCTTCAAACGGGTCAACTACGTCCCCGAAACGTCCGCCGAGAAACAAAAATACGCGGACGCCTACTACGCTTACGTGGACTGGTACCAATCCACTCCTAAGGAGACCTGGTACCTGCACGAACACGACCCCCAAAACCGGATGGTCGCCGAATATATCCCGGCGGCAACGCCCCACAACCGTACGGTAATCATCGCTCACGGCTACAAGGGCAACGGTGAGACCATGGCGAACTTCGCCCAGATGTACCATAACCTGGGCTTCAACGTCCTGTTGCCCGACGACCGAGGCCACGGTGAAAGTGCCGGCAAGTACATCAGTTTCGGCTGGTTGGACCGACTGGACTACCTGCAATGGATCCAACAGGTCATCGACCGCAGTAATTCTCAGGTCCAGATTCTCCTGTTCGGGGTCTCGATGGGCGGTGCGACCATGGAGATGCTTTCGGGTGAGACGTTACCGCCCCAGGTCAAGGCCATCATCGCCGACTGTGGCTACTCCAGCGTTGAAGCCGAGCTGGTCTACCTCTTGAAGCGCTGGTACCACTTGCCAAAGTACCCGATTGAACCCCTGGTCAGCACGATTTCGAAGCGGCGGTTGGGCTACTACCTCAACGACGTGACCTCGATCGACCAGTTGAAGAAGAACCGGCGGCCGATCCTGTTCATCCACGGCGAGAAGGACGTCTACGTGCCGGTCGGGATGGCGTACGAGAATTATGCGGCGACCCACGCGCCTAAACAATTATGGATTGTGAAAAATGCGACTCATGCGGAGAGTTTTTGGATCAATCCGCAACGCTACCGGGCCCGAGTCCTCGACTTTTTGACCACCTACTTCGACCCGGAATTGCTGTCAGACTAGCTTTAAGGACCTCTTAAGCTTTAAAACTTCCTTTAGACTTTTATCGAAAAGTCGTCACAGTTTACCCCCTTTTTCGTTCACAAATGGCGGGTATAGTAAACATCATAGTAATTCGCCAACAACGATTACTAGTCAAAATCTATATCCAATCCCTTAAATTCTCCCCCCTAGAGAATTTATCTTGGTCAGGACCCCTCAAACCTGACCACTCCTCAAATTGCACTTCTCCCCCCTAATGAAGTGCACTCCTCAGAGAAGACCGCTTCGGCCCTGCACGGCTGAAGCGGTCTTTTTGTGGTTTGGGGATAACTTGGCAATAACGGTAGTGCTACCAAATAACCCGAATTCTCTCAATCGCTCATCTTCGTGATATCCCAGGGGATCGAGAAAATGCTATAATTTGACTAAATTACTCAAAAGAAAGTCGGGATATCCAATGGCTACTGATTATTCTGAAACAATCAAAGACCTAAAGGCTTTTCGTGACCAACGCGGTTGGCAAAAATACCACACGCTCCCCGAATTAGCCCGCGCCATGATGGTTGAGTCCGCCGAGGTCAACGAGTACTTCTTGTGGCACCAAGACCACGACCAGCTAACGGACAAACAAGTTGAAGGCTTAAAACTCGAATTAGCCGACGTTTTAACCTACCTTTACTACATGTGCGACCAGCTGGACGTGACGCCCAACGACTTGGTCCAGCAAAAGCTGGCCATCAACCAACAACGTCACTGGAAATTCGATCGATAGAAGGTGCTTCAATGGTTCAACCCCTAAAACCCGTAATTACACATCCCATTCTTTTTCAAAAAGACGCCGTTACCGAATTAGATCAAACATCGCAGAACAAGGAACTGCTTCTCGAATATCCGGTCGTCTACATCGTCTATGACAAATCCAAAGGCGGTTATCGCGTCTATGTCGGCGAAACTAACGATATCGAGCAACGGACCCAAGAACATTTAGGAGAAGACCGCACCGACTGGCAGGAATTTCGAGATAATAAAAACACCGAAATGTTAGTCATCGGCCATCCCCATTTCAACAAATCACTCACCCTCGACATCGAAAACACCATGATGATGTACATGTTGGGCGTCAATAAGGTCAAAACGCTAAACAATCGCCGGACCAATCAACAGTACAAATATTTCACGGTTGATGAGCGGTCGAAAATCTTCTCTGAAATCTGGCAAAAATTGCACCGCCTCAACCAGGATCTGTTCCCCATTGAACAGGAGATTCGCGATTCCGCAATTTTTAAAGCCTCGCCCTTCCACAAATTAACCGCCGGACAGGAGACCGCCCGTAAGAAAATCTTCCAGCGGATTACCGCCCTCTCCCAAGCTGGCGCACACCATCAACTTATTATGGTTGAAGGTGAAGCGGGTTCCGGTAAAACAGTCCTGCTGAGCACGTTATTTTATCGGTTAAATCATTCCGATACGGATACGCCTACCCCAACCCAGACGCACCTCATCGTAAACCATAAGGAACAGGTCAAGGTTTACACGAACATTGCGCAAAAGCTGGACTTGGACACTGATAACGTCAGCCTTGCCTCAACATTTATCAAATCCCACACGCCGGATGCCCCCGTTGACGTGGTCTTAGTGGACGAAGCGCACCTGCTATTAACTCAGGGTAACCAGGGCTACACGGGGAAAAACCAGCTTAACGACATCATGGCACGCTCCAAAATCACGGTTATTGTCTTTGACCGCAAACAAATCCTTAAAACTGAAGAATACCGGACCGGTAGCAGTATTCTGAAACTGGAAAATCACGCGCAACAACAGCAAAATCTCATCCAACTCAAAGAGCAACTACGGCTACAAGCCAATCCCAAAACTTTACAGTGGCTACATGACCTTCTGGAACACCATATCATTCAGTCCATTCCTCGCGATACTAGCTACGACCTACGCATCTTTGACGACGCTCAAAAGATGTACAATGCTTTGAAACGGCAAGCAGCCAACACGCAAAATGGGCTGTCTCGGGTCGTGGCGACTTTCGATTGGCCCTATAAAGACAGTCACCGGGACCAGACCTACTACGTCACCGCGGGCAACCTTACCCTCCCCTGGAACCTACAACTCAAAGCTCCGCGCGGTCAAGGTCAGCTTCCCTGGGCCGAACAATCTCAAACCATTAATGAGGTGGGGTCAACCTTCACGATTCAAGGTTTCGACCTAAACTACAGTGCCGTCATTATCGGACCTTCCGTGAAATACCGTGACGGCCACTTGGTCTTCGATCGCGAAGCTAGTCAAAATCGGAAAGCCATTCAAAAGCGAACCTTCGACAACGGTAATCGAAGTTACGTGGCCGAAGAGTTATTAGCCAACGAACTGAACGTCTTAATGACCCGTGGTGTTCACGGCTTATACATCTACGCCGTTGACGACGCGCTCCGAGCAGCTTTACTTGCGGCGGAACAGCACTAGAGTTATCTCCGTAAACGCCAACCTTAATTTCGCAATAGTTTTAAAAAATCCTGAACCGATTTGGCTCAGGATTTTTTTAATCTCTCTTCTTTAGTAATTGCTGTAAATCCGCCAACTTCTGCGGGTCACCCAGTTTATCCGCTAGCTCGCCCAACATCTGATTGAAAGCCTGTTGCGTACGGGTCAAGTCTGCTTGTGTCGCCTGGAGTTCTTGCGTGACTTGCTTCAAATCAACGGGGGGTTCCCCCACGTAGGTGTCCACGTAACGCGGAATATTCAGATTATACTGGTTGGCCGCCACTTCCGCCGCTGACGCCACGTGCGCAAGATTAGGCACGTCAACGCGCTGACGATAGGTCGTCACGATTCGTTCCACCTGTTCAGCGGTCAGTACGGTCTGGTTTTTCCCCTTACTGCCTAGTTTCGAAGCATCCATAAAGAAAATGTCCCGCGTCGTTCGGTGTTTCTTAAGGACCAGAACCATCATGGGCAAAGTCGTCCCTGGAAACAGGTTAGCCGGCAAGCCAATCACCGCGTCTATCAGGTTATCCCGTTCAATCATGGTCCGCCGGATAGCCCCTTCGGCTGCCTGCCGGAACAACACCCCGTGAGGTAGCGCCACCGCCATGACCCCTCCGGCATCGTCCAAGTGATACACCATCTGTTCAATAAACGCCAAGTCAGCCTTGGACTTCGGCGGTAACTTATCGTAGGCCGCAAACCGGGGGTCATCGGCCGCCGGATTAGCCGCCCAATGCACGGAATAAGGTGGGTTGGCAATGATGGCCGAGAACTGTTGGGTCCCCGCTTGATCCGCAGTCAACACATCCCCCAGATAGGTCGTACATTGCTGGTACGAGACCCCATGCAGCAACAGGTTCAGCCGGCCAATCATCGCCACGGCTTCATCAACTTCCTGCCCCACATAACGGTCGACAGCCACTTGGTGACCCAACGCCAACAGGAGCGAAGCCGTTCCCATGGTCGGATCATAGACGCTATCAAGGGCTGTCGTGTGCGCCCCGATCACGCCCGCCAAGACCGCCGAAATGGCTTGGGGCGTGTAAAACGGTGCTTCGCGTTGCTTCTGCATCACCCAAGCAAACCGCGCAATCAACTGGTCGGCCACCGTTCCCCAGGCTGTCGCCGATACGGCCAAGTCATCGACTTGCGCAATCACAGCCCGTAACGCCGTCTGCCGTGCCGTTGCCGTACTGCCCAGGCATTTACTTTGCAGATTGACCGGCTTAAACAAGTCCTTAAAAAACGGCTCAGGTTCGGTCGCAAAATGGGCCAGCATCTGGAATAACCGGGTAGTCTCCGGTTGCGCGACCAACGCCGTCCAGGTCTGGTCAGCTGGTAACGAGAACCCTAATTGGCGCGTCAACGTTGCTGGCGCCACGTGCTGAGCAAGCCCCCGTTCCCAGCGTTGCGCGAGAAAACGCAGGCCGACCAAGCCCACCACCAGGTTGCGATAATCCGCAATTTTTCCCTGAGGGTTCGGCATCTTGACCAATTCCCGTAGTTGCTGGTCCAATCCCTGCTCAAGCTGTTCCATGCGTGCTTCGACTCCCTTCGCTCTTATATTCGTTACTTCTGATTATACGCTATCTCAAAATGACTTGGAAACGTAAAAAGTCCGCCACTAGGTGCTCGTCCAGTGGCGGATTTTTCAACTCATCTATCTTAAATTATTTTGCGGCTGGTAACAAGCCCAAACGCCGAAAAATATTATCGACTCGGCGTAAATGGTAATGGTAGTCAAACGCATCGGCGATTTCTGCCGGACTCAACCGCTGGGTAATTCCCGCGCTGGCCTCCACCAGCGGCCGGAATTGTACCTGTTGGTCCCAGGCCTGGGCCGTCAACGGCTGGACCAGGTCGTAAGCGTCCTCGCGACTCATCCCCGCTTCAATCAGCTTCAACAAAAGTCGTTGACTGTAAATCAAGCCGTAGGTTCGTCCCATGTTGGCCTTCATGGTCTCCGGGAAGACATCCAAGTTAGTCAGAATCCGGTTGAACCGGTGCAGCATATAGTCCAGTAACGTGGTGCTCTCCGGTAAAATGATCCGTTCGGCGGACGAGTGGGAAATGTCCCGCTCGTGCCAGAGACTCACGTTCTCGTAAGCCGTGATCACGTTGCCCCGCAGGACCCGCGCCAACCCCGTCACGTTCTCCGAACCAATCGGATTCCGTTTATGCGGCATGGCCGAGGAGCCCTTCTGGCCCGGATTGAAGTGTTCTTCAACTTCGTGGATCTCCGAACGCTGCAGGCTACGAATCTCCGTGGCGAACTCTTCGATACTGGTCCCAATCAGCGCCAAAGTCGCGATGTAATCGGCGTGCAAGTCCCGCGGTAGAACCTGACTACTGATTGGCTGGGCCGTAATGCCTAAGCGCTCGCAGACGAACTCTTCGATCTCCGGTGGCACGTTGGCGAACGTCCCCACGGCCCCACTGATTTTGCCGGCTTCCACGCCCTTGGCCGCCCGGTCGAAACGGGCCAAGTTGCGTTGCATCTCCGAATACCAGCGGGCAATCTTCAGCCCAAAGGTGGTCGGTTCTGCTTGGACCCCATGCGTCCGGCCAATCATCACCGTATCCTTATAAGTTAACGCCATCTTCTTCAACGTTGCCGTCAGCGTGACGATGCCTTGGCGCAACTGGGCGTTGGCCTGCTTCAACCGGTAGCCCTGCGCGGTGTCGACCACGTCCGTACTGGTGACCCCAAAGTGAATCCACTTACGTTCCGGGCCCAACGACTCCGACACATCCCGCGTGAAGGCCACCACGTCATGGTGGGTCACGGCTTCGATCTCGGCGATCCGGTCCACGTCAAAGCGGGCGTTCTCCTTAATCTTACGCACATCTTCTTCTGGTATCTCCCCCAGCTTAGCCCAAGCTTCGTCAATGGCAATCTCGACGGCTAGCCAAGCAGCGTATTGGTTCTGCAACGACCAAATGTGGCCCATTTCCGGGCGCGTATAACGTGATAGCACTGGCAGTTCCTCCATAAGTTTGTTCAAAACACGAACATTATTTCGAATTTACGGTTTTTCAACACCAGGCATTATACCATAGATTATCGGGAGAACGCCACTCTATAGAGAATGATTAGGGGTATTAATTCGTTTTCACCGCAATTAATTAGAACTTTAGCCGCAATAAAATTTATAATTGTTCGTTTTTACCTTGCTTTTTATTTACGAACTTGATAAACTAATTCTTGCTGAGCGTTCGGCTTGGCAAAATAAAACGATGGGGTGTTGTTATGTCATCAATAGTAGTAGTTGGTAGTCAATGGGGCGATGAAGGAAAAGGAAAAATCACGGACTTTCTCAGTGAAAAAGCAGACGTTATCGCCCGCTACCAAGGCGGTGACAACGCCGGCCACACCATCGTCTTCAATGGTCAGACGTTCAAGCTGCGGTTGATTCCATCCGGGATCTTCTACGCCGACAAGACCAGTGTGATCGGTAACGGTGTGGTCCTCAACCCGAAGTCGTTAGTGCAAGAACTGCACTACCTCAACGAAAACGGTGTGAACACGAATAACCTGCGCATCTCTGACCGGGCCCACGTGATTCTGCCCTACCATATTCTCTTAGATAAGTGCCAAGAAAAAACCAAGACCAATAAAATCGGGACCACCAATAAAGGCATCGGCCCCGCTTACATGGATAAAGCCGAACGGGTCGGCATCCGGGTCGCTGACTTACTCGACCACGACACGTTCGCTGCGAAATTAAAGCAAAACCTGGAAGAAAAGAACGACCTCTTCGTGAAGCTCTACAACGAACAACCGTTAGACTTCAACGAAATCTTCGACACCTACTTCCAATACGGCCAACTCTTGAAGTCCTACGTGACCGACACTTCAGTAGTCATCAACGACGCCATCGACCAGGGCAAAAACGTCCTGTTCGAAGGGGCCCAAGGGGTGATGCTGGATATCGACCACGGGACCTACCCGTTCGTGACGTCCTCGAACCCCGTTGCCGGTGGCGTAACCATCGGTGCCGGCGTGGGCCCAACCAAGATCAACCACGTGGTCGGCGTCTGCAAGGCCTACACGTCCCGGGTCGGCGACGGTCCTTTCCCCACGGAATTACATGACGAAATCGGGGATACCATCCGGGAGACTGGCCACGAATACGGTACCGTTACCAAGCGGCCCCGGCGGATCGGCTGGTTCGACAGCGTGGTCTTACGGCACGCCAAGCGCGTTTCCGGCTTGACCAACCTGTCTCTGAACTGCCTGGACGTCTTGACTGGTCTGAAGACCGTCAAACTCTGCAAGGCCTACGAACTCAATGGTGAGACCATCTACCATTACCCCGCTAGCCTGAAGGACCTGGAGAACTGCCACCCAATCTACGAAGAACTCCCTGGCTGGGATGAAGACATCACCCACTGCCAGTCACTAGAAGACCTGCCAGCCAACGCCCGGAACTACGTGAAGCGCCTGGAAGAACTGGTCGGTGTCCCCGTTGCGACCTTATCCGTCGGTCCAGACCGGGAACAAACCAACATCTTACATCACATCTGGGACAGCCCAGCTGATTAACCTAAGGAGGACTTGCCCATGCATCCAGCCGAAGTCTTTGATTATGAAGACATTCAATTAATTCCTAACAAATGTGTCTTAGAAAGCCGTTCCGAAGCCGACACCACGATTAACTTCGGTGGTCGGACCTTCCGGATTCCCGTGGTTCCCGCGAACATGGAAACCGTAATCAACGAACCCCTGGCCGTCTGGCTCGCGCAAAACGACTACTTCTACGTGATGCACCGTTTCCAGCCAGCCGAACGGCGCGGCTTCATCGAACGGATGCACAACCAGCACCTGTTCGCGTCGATCAGTGTGGGCGTCAAGCCTGACGAACACACCTTCATCGACGAACTGGCCGCCGCGGACCTGACGCCCGAATACATCACCATCGACATCGCCCACGGCCACGCCAATTCGGTGATTCGGATGATCCAGAAGATCAAAGAGACCTTACCAGGTAGCTTCGTGATTGCCGGGAACGTCGGGACCCCCGAAGCCGTGCGGGAACTTGAAAACGCTGGTGCGGACGCCACTAAGGTCGGCATCGGCCCGGGTAAGGCCTGCATCACCAAGCTCAAAACCGGTTTCGGTACCGGTGGTTGGCAACTCGCGGCCCTGCGGCTCTGTGCCAAAGCAGCCCGGAAGCCCATCGTGGCTGACGGCGGGATTCGCTACAACGGCGATATCGCCAAGTCGATTCGCTTCGGTGCCAGCATGGTCATGATTGGCTCCAAGTTGGCCGGTCACGAACAATCACCCGGCAGTAAGCTGACCATCGACGGCCGGGTCTACAAGCAATACTGGGGCTCCGCGTCCGAGAAGCAAAAGGGCGCCTACCGCAACGTGGAAGGCAAGCAGATGCTGGTCCCTTACCGCGGCGACATTGCGGACACGCTCCAGGAGATTCACCAAGACCTCCAGTCTTCCATCTCGTACGCCGGTGGGCGCAACCTGCTGGACATCCGGACGGTCGACTACGTAATCGTGAAGAACTCTATCACCAACGGGGACCACTATTAAGCGTCCCGCCTGCAGATTCATTCTTTGCTCCTTCTGCCGAACCACTTAAACGAAAAAGCCTGTGGAAATGTCAGCGCATTTCCGCAGGCTTTTTGAGTACCGTTCAGGTTAATCCTCCTAGTGACGGCCCTTTTGGAGGGCTTCCCACCCCTCACTGGCGATGAAGTAGACCAAGACGAACGCCGCGACCAAATCGGCCCACTAAACATTCGAAGGCCATCCAAGCCACCGAAACGTACTCGATTCGCAATCCCTGTTTCACTAATAGATTCCTTGATACTGGTACCTTTGACCGCTCCCTTCGGGTTTTAAACCGCGTTCGGTAAAGCCGATACCCGTTCCAAAATTGATCATTCACACCATATCTCCCCCAGACGTTTCTCATCACTCGATTCAAAAATGGCGGCCTAAGCCATGCCCAACTGGACATGGCTTAGACCGCCACAAGCGTTTGTTATGCAATTTTTAACGAATCACCAAAACCGAAATCGGCGCATATTTGGCCATGTAAGCGGCTTGGCTCCCGAAGTGACGACTGACGCCCTTCTTGGATTCTGATCCGATGATTAACAAATCTGGTTGAACGTGCGGAATCACATCGCGAACGATGGTGTCCGCCGGTTTCCCCTCCGCGACCAACGTGTGAACCTTACTAATCCCCGCGTTCTGCGCTTTTTCCGCGTACCCTTGCAGGTGTTGGGCCAGCGTATCGCGTTTGCCGTGAACGAAGTCATCGTCCAAGGCCTGGTAAATGTTGACGTCATTTTCTTCCAAGACCGACACGATGTAGAGTTCCGCATCGTCTCGCTTGGCTTGATGCAGTGCGTAGTCAAAGGCTAGTAAAGCATCGGCGGAATCGTCGACTCCCACTAGGATTCGATCAAACTTGGTTGCCATCTAATCTCCCCTTTAAAGTGTGTTCGTCTCTAAGCTTCCTGGTTGTCGACACCATCGATTTGCGCAGCATCAACAGCCGATTCGACGCCCTCAGACTTCAGGTGCTTAGCTAATCGCTGGTTACCCAAGTGCAATTCCCAGATGGTCCAGACTAACAGGGCCATGATGGCAGCAATCAAGAGGTACGCAATGATGTTCGCCGTTTCCGTCTGTGCGGCCGTTGGGTTCGTTCCAAAGAACGCCGCAATCTGATCCGGTAAGCCCTTCATGTTCAAGAAGGTCAACCCAATGACGGAGATCCAACCTAAAATCTTGACCCATAGCGAGTTCTTGAACTCACCCATTTCCATCTTACTATCCGTCATCATCAATAATGGCAGCATGGAGAACGGCAGAGCGAACGCCAGGAAGACTTGCGAATTGTTCATCAAATCGTTCAAGGCCGTGTGCTCTTCAATCGCACTCTTACCACTGAACATGGTGACACAAATCAACACGGGAATCACAGAGATCAACCGGGTTACCAGACGCCGTAACCATAGTGGCATCCGCATGTGCACGAACCCTTCCATGATGACTTGCCCGGTCAACGTCCCCGTAATGGTGGAATTTTGACCAGAAGCTAACAGAGCCACCGCGAACAACGTGGATAAGATCCCCGTCTTGGCCACACCGGCTAAGACCCCGTTACTCATGGTTGAAGTATCGGATAATGCTTGGAACAGACCGAAGAAGGATGGGTCCTTGACGGAACCAGACTTGAAGACCGCCACTCCCATGATCAACAGCAAGGCGTTCACGAAGAAGGCCAACGTTAATTGGATGTTGGAATCCCAGCTCGCGAACCGCACCGTCCGTGCAATGTCGCTCTTATCGCTGTGGTCGATTTCCCGCGTTTGGGAAATCGCAGAGTGCAGGTACAGGTTATGCGGCATAACGGTCGCCCCGATAATCCCTAAGGCACCTTGCAACGGGCTGTTACCCCCGATGACTGGGCCATCTGAGAAGGTAGCGGCGCTAGGCACTAAGCCCTTGATGACGCCACCCCAGTCCGGGTTGGACAACGCAACTTGGTAAGCAAAGACCACCAGAATCACCATGATCAAGCAAACCACGATGGCTTCGATCTTCCGGAACCCGATCTTGGTCAATAATAGCAAAAGCAAAACATCGAAGACCGTAATGAAGACCGAGATGACCAACGGAATATCGAATAATAAGTACAAGGCAATCGCAGCCCCAATTACTTCGGCAATATCCGTGGCCATGATGGCTAATTCCGTCATGATCCATAAGACAATTCCCAGGGGTTTACTAGTCCGTGCCCGAATGGCTTGGGCTAAATCCATCTGACTCACGATACCAAGTTTGGCCGCCATGTATTGCAATAACATCGCAACTAAACTTGAAATCAAGATAACAGACATCAATAAGTATTGGAAATTCTGACCACCGGTAATCGACGTTGACCAGTTCCCGGGATCCATGTACCCCACCGCGACCAAGGCACCAGGACCAGAATACATGAATAATGCCTTCCAGAAACTGATGTTGCGCGGAACCTTTACCGTACCGTTGATCTCTTGGAGTGACCGCCCGTTGGCGTATTGGATCAACTTATGCTTTTTTACTGTGTTATCTGCCACGTAAAAAAACTCCTCTCTCCTTAGAAGTTTGTAAAGTGTTTTAGAACTAAACAACGACCTCATTGTACATTAATTCTAATCACCTGCAAAGACTTTTTTAGAGCCCCCTAAACTTTATTCGGGGGAACAAGAAGTTGAAGTTAACAATTAGTTTACTTTTTAGAAACCGGTTTCTTTGTGGCTATTACAACATTCTAAGCCCTCAATTTCTACGGCGTTATGGGCCCTAATTTTACCAATTAAAACTCTTTAAATAAAAATTTTAATCCCCCAATTATTCTCCAAGTAAGTTAGCGCTAGGTTACCCTTAGATTAGGCACCCTTAATCTATCGCGTTTTGGGTGCAACAAAAAAGGGACCTGCCACCCAATTAAGGTGCAGATTCCTTTCATCGTATTCCTTTTTTACCGAACCACTAACACCGAAATCGGGGCGTACTTGGCCATGTAGGCCGCCTGGCTCCCGAAGTGGCGACTGACGCCCTTCTTAGCCCGCGATCCCACGATCAACAGGTCCGGGTGAATCTGGGGAATCACATCCCCCACAATGGCTTCACCGGGTTCCCCCTCGACCACGATGGTGTGGACGGGGTGCACCCCCGCAGCTATCGCTTGATGGGCATACCCTTGGATGTGACGTTCCAGTTCCTCACGTTTGCCGTGAATAAAATCCTTCGTCAGCGCCTGATAGACGTTGATGGCCTGGTTCTCCAAGACCGAGACGATATCCAGTTCGGCGTGATCTTGGCTGGCCTGATGAATCGCGTACTTGAAGGCCAATAACGCATCCGGCGAATCATCAACGCCGACCAGGATGTGCTTAAATTGCGTGGTCATTTCGCCGCGCCTCCCTCTTCATGGTTTTCGACGCCTTCTACCATGGCCGCTTCAACCGCGGATGGTTGACCTTCCGCCTTTAAGTGCTTCGCCAACCGTTGATTTCCGTGGTGGAGTTCCACGATAGTCCAGACTAACAACGCAATGATAATCAAAATCAACGCATCCGCGATACCGTGCGCTAACGCGACTTCACTGGCCGACGGGTTCGCGCCGAAGAAGCCCGTGACTTGGTCGGGCAACCCTTGCATGTTCAAGAACGTCAGCCCAATCACGGAGATCCAGCCGAGAATCTTGACCCACAAGGAGTTCTTGAACTTTCCCATTTCCATCTTACTGTCCGTCATCATCAGTAACGGCAGCATGGAGAATGGTAACGCAAACGCCAGAAAGACTTGCGAATTGTTCATCAAATCGTTCAAGGCCACGTGTTCATCGATGGCACTTTCACCACTGGTCATCCCCACACAAATCAATACCGGAATCACGGAGATCACCCGAGTGACTAACCGCCGTAACCACAATGGCATCCGCATGTGCACGAAGCCTTCCATGATCACTTGCCCGGTCAACGTCCCCGTAATGGTCGAGTTCTGCCCGGAAGCTAACAGGGCGACCGCAAACAGTGTGGACAGAATCCCGGTCTTGGCCACACTGGCCAAGACCCCGTTACTCATGGTCGAGGTATCCGACAATGCCTGGAACAGACCGAAGAAGGAAGGATCCTTAACGGCACCCGACTTGAAGACCGCGACCCCCATGATCAGGAGCAACGCGTTGACAAAGAACGCCAGGGTCAGTTGGATGTTGGAGTCCCAACTGGCAAACTTAACGGTCCGGGCAATATCCTTTTCGTCGTGGTGGTCAATCTTCCGCGTTTGGGAAATCGCAGAGTGCAGGTACAGGTTATGCGGCATGACCGTGGCCCCGATGATGCCCAATGCTCCTTGTAACGGGTTATTGCCCCCGATAGTCGGCGACTGAGCGAAGGTCTTACCGGTCGGAATCAAGCCAGCAAAGACGCCGCCCCAGTTCGGGTTCGACAAGGCGACCTGGTAGGCAAAGACCACCAGGATCACCATAATCAAGCAGACCACGATGGCTTCGATCTTTCGGAACCCAATCTTGGTCAGCAACAGTAACAGCAATACGTCAAAGACAGTGATAAAAACCGCAATGACTAATGGAATGTGGAAGAGCAGGTACAGCGCAATCGCCGCCCCGATAACTTCCGCAATATCCGTGGCCATGATGGCGAATTCCGTCATCAGCCACAACACAATGCCCAGGGCTTTACTGGTCCGCGCCCGAATGGCTTGGGCCAAGTCCATTTGACTCACGATGCCAAGTTTAGCAGCCATGTACTGCAACAGCATCGCAACTAAACTTGAAATCAAGATGACAGACATTAATAGGTACTGGAAGTTTTGCCCCCCAGTGATCGACGTCGACCAATTTCCGGGATCCATGTACCCCACGGCAACCAACGCACCTGGTCCCGAGTACATAAAAAGGGCCTTCATGAAACTAATGTCATGCGGCACTTCTACGGTTCCGTTGATTTCTTCCAGCGACCGCCCGTTGGCGTACTGGATTAATTTGTGTTTCTTTTCGGTGGTTTCGTCTTGCATCACGACAAGCTCCTTTCCATTGAGGGATGGGCGAAAGATCGCATCACTCAGAAACGAGCGTTACGGTGACTCGTCACCTCACTATCAGTCCAACTGTTTGACTTACTTCTACTCCTTCCTTAATCGCCCATAGTTTACAAAGAAAGCCAGTCCGAATGGTTAAATAAGCGTTTAAAGCACGTCGTTTCCATACTTTACGAACTTAGCTCTGTGAGGACAGTGACCAGCGGCTGAGTGGCGCGTTAACCCGCATCTTAAATCCGGCTCATCGCCCTATTCTAGCTTGGTTGTACGCCCAATTTTCGCGAGATTGAAAGCTAATTTTCGTTTGGCCACCACCTTTTCTAATTACCATGGTTTAATGGTCATAGCGGGAATAAGTCCATTGGGAGCAGTCCCCAGTCTGCTTAAGCCGTGACCACGATGACCATCATTCATATCAGTGGGAGAGAGACTATGGACCCAAACCGAGAGTTATTCTTTCTTTACATTAAGCTCGTTTTCTTTAATTTTGATCAACGTTATAATGCCACCGATTTTTTGAGTGAGTTTAGCGTAACTCATGCAACCGTGACCTTCGACGTGACGAAGGTCACTGCCGCGTTTCGCGTTGCGGCTGCTTTAGGGGAAATTGCAGCGGATTTTTCTCTGGACTTAAACTTTAATCAGCCAGTCTCATCAAGGGCTGTTACCCAATCTCAAGTTTTACCGGACTCAATATCCTTTTCCGTCCAAGGTTGGAATCAACAAAAGCTCGAACGCCATCGCAATAAGCTCTTGGATTTTAAACCCTTCCTATGACCGCCCAGCCGATTTCCCGTTGTTGGTGCTGAGATGGCATGGTATTCTAGGCTACGGATTTCTGCTTAATTCATGGCTGACAAAAAATGGGATACTTTAGCCCTGCAAGCGAAGCACTCACGCGGCCTAAAATCGAATCCAAATTTCCTGAAAGTAGCTGATTTAATGCATTTACGCCAAGTTGTTCCCACTGATTTACCCGCGATTCTAGAGATTGAACATGCCGGGTTTACCGCCGCCGAAGCGGGCACCCCCGAAGCTTACGCGGCCCGGATTCAAGCCTTTCCGGATACCTTTCTCGTAGCCGAAGAGCATAACACCCTATTGGGTTTCGTTTGCGGCCCCATCGTCGCTGACGAACTAGTCGCCGATTGGATGTACGACCAAGCGCCCACCAACCTTCCGACTGGCGGTCACCAGATGATCCTGACCATCGCCGTGGCGCCCACCGCTCGAGGGCGCGGCATCGGCGGGCGGCTCCTAAGTGCCTTCGCCGAATCGGCCACCGCACACCACTGCCAGTCCATTGCGCTGACCTGCTTGGCCGACCGCATCCCCTTCTACCAAAAGAACGGCTACCAAGTCGTTGGCGTCTCGACCTCCCAGCATGCCGGCGAAGCTTGGTATGACCTGGTTAAAGAGCTTTAATACTAAAAAAGGCCGCGTTAACAGGCTCTTCCGTAATTGGAAGTAGCCGTTAACGCGACTTTACTGGTGACTGTTGCCATCGTTTTACTTGGCGATAACACACCTTATCTGGCAATTCTAAAAATATATAAAAATAGCTATAAAGCCTAGTCTATCAGCGTTTATGGTTTCTCTTACGTCCTGGATGATGATACACTGGAAAGGTAGAAAAGTTAAAGGCGGTCAGCAAATCCTAACCAATAGAGGGTGGTCATGATGAAATTTGACCTCATCTTGCAGGAAAGGAGGGGCCTTGTGTCTGGTTCAATAATCGTTGCCATATTAGCATTGTTGGTTTCCGCTGAGCTATTACAGTTAGCACTTTTAACCTTCATTGTTAATTTGGTATTCAAGATTATGGACGTTTACAATAACCAAAAAGACCGCCGTTAGATAATAACTTTAGCAGGAAGTTATCGGGCGATCTTTTAGCTTGATAGTCAATTCTGTTGACCGTCTTAAACGGTTTCTACAGTTACAGGGCCACCGCACTTAGATACGGTGGCTTTTGCACGTCCATAGTATATCATGAACTGCCATCAGCGACCACCGTCATGATTTATCAGTTTCCCATCCCATCGTTTACTGGTACACAGCTCTAAAACCCATCTAAACGCTTGGCAGTGTCTCGACCTAGTTCAAAACCTTTAATACTAAAAAAAGTCGCGTTAACGGGCTCTTCCGCAACTGGAAGTAGCCGTTAACGCGACTTTTTTGATTGATTTCAGATTTTGACGTCAAAACGTTTGGCGGTTGACGGAACTATCCTTATACAGTCCCCGACTTACCAATAATCCACTGCCCACAGTGGTCGGGGATGGGATTAGTTTACCGGCCAGAAGCTTCTGGATCCGGCATCACGGCTTCGCTGGCCGTGGTCGTCTTGACCGTCGGATTTTGCCGCTTCAGACCAATTCCCGTGAACCCACTTAAGATGGAGAAGACTGGGGACAAGAGACTGAAGAAGCAGAATGGCAGGTAAGCCAACGTGGAGACGCCCAGAGTGTTGGCCGCGAACGCGCCGGCAACCCCCCAAGGAATCAAGTAGTTGATGACGGTCCCACCATCTTCGAGGACCCGGCTCAACGCTAAGTTAGCTAAGCCCCGTTGGTTGAAGGCCTGCTTGAACGCCTTTCCCGGTAAGATGACGGATAAGTACTGTTCCCCAACGAAGACGTTGACCCCGATCCCCGCAATGATGGCGGAGGTGATCAGAGAACCCGGACGAACCAGCCGCTTCACTAACGGTGCCATGGCCGTCTGGATCAAGTCGAACTTCATCAGCAGACCTCCTAAGGAGAGCGTCAGGATGATTAAGGAAACGGTGCCCATCATGGACGCCACCCCACCCCGGGAGAGCAAGGCATCGACGCCGGCGTTACCGGTCTTGGAGACGAAGCCACTTTCAATCGTGGCCGCCAAACCAGACAAGGAAGTCTTAGGTTGTTCAATAAAAATCATCACGATGGCAACCCCGATGTTTAAGAACAGCGTGGCAATGGCGGGCACCTTCATCAACGCACAAACCAGCATGATGACCAGCGGCAAAGCAGCCCACCAGGTAATCGTGAAGTGCTGGTTCAAGACAGCTAAGGTCGTGCTAATCTTGCCCATGCCGGCGTCCGTAGCGGCCCCGGACCCGATGATCGTGTAGAGGACTAGCGATACTAAGAAGGCGGGAATCGTGGACCACATCAGGTTCTTAATGTGACTGAAGAGGTCGGATTCGGCCATGGCCGATGCCAGGTTAGTGGAGTCGGACAGCGGTGAAGTCTTGTCACCGAAGATGGACCCGGAAATGATGGCCCCGGCAACCAGTGCGGGGTTCATTCCCATGGTAGTCCCCATCCCGAACAAGGCGATCCCAATCGTTGAGATGATGGTAAAAGCACTCCCGATGGACGACCCGATGATCGCACAAACTAGGAAGACGGATGGCACGAACCATTTTGCGGAGATCATGTGGAAGCCGAAGACCATCATGGAAGGAATGATACCGGCTTGAATCCACACCCCGATCAAGGCCCCGATTAAAATAAAGATGAATAATGGCACGATCCCGGTCTTGACCCCATCCGTAATGCCGGCATGAACGGTATCCCAACTTGCGCCGCGGACCCGCGCCCACAGCATGACCAACGCGATGACCAACATCACGGGCGTCTGTGGGGACAACCCAAACTTGATGACACCGGTCCCCATGATGAGTAACATCACCAGTAAGACCGCCAACGCTTCACCCAACTTTACCGGTTGCCATTGTTTCTTCTCAGTTGCTTGCTTCATACCAATCACACTCCTTAATTTCTCTCTAATAAAAAATCGTCCCTGCCGCAAGATCTGACTTGCAACAAGGACGATTCTCGAATTAAGGACCGTGGTACCACCTAGCTTGAATAGACCGGACGCCGAAGGTCCAGTTATTCCACTCTCTAGATGTTAACGGCTCTAGTTTTTCCGCCTGGCGGACCAGGACGTTCCACTGTATTTCGTCGTAATTACCCTGATCGGTTCGCAGCACCCACCGACTTCCTGACACCCAGATAATCCGCTACTTGGTAATGGAATTTAGCGTTCATTTATTTGATTGACTTAGATACTACCACGCTCACAAATCACCGTCAACCAGTAATTTAAAATTTGTTAAAGGCTGCGGGATATTCCAGCATCCCGCCGACGTGGGCCAACGCCCCGGCACGTAAGGTCTTGATCAGGTGGTTCCCCATCGGTACGTGCAACGAATTATGGATGGCAAAATCTTCCGCCATCACGTACCCGTGACGTCCGTAATACCGTGAATCCCCCACCACGCTGATGGCCGGATAACCCGCCAACTGGGCCCGGGATTCCAGCTCCTGCATCAGCTGCGTACCGACGCCGTTCCCCTGCCAATCGGGGGCGACAGCTAACGGTGCCAAAGCCAAGATACTGGTGGTGTGGACGTTGCCGCGAACCGTGACCGGCGTCAGCAAGCCGTGACCCACGATGCTGCCATCGCCCGGCCGGACCACCATTTCAAAACTAGGCTGGTAGTCATAACTGGTCCGTAGTTGATGAATCAAATCAACCTCGGAGCCGTCACTTTCAGGGATCGGCGCAAACGCATCCGTCACCAGCTGGTCGACTTGGTCAAAATCCGTGGGTTGAATCGTTTCAAAACTTAAATTCACTATTTTTACCTCTCATTTCCTAGCGGCTAGGGTCTTGTCTAACGGGTTGGGTAATTGGCGTCTACTTTATCTCAAGAACCAGTGAGTGACCTGACAGGCCACAATCCTATTACCCAATAATACTGTGCCATTATACACGTTTAAGCTCTGAATTGACGCTTTCTGGTTTGATTTTTACGAAATCGCTTGAAATCCGTCCGCAAAACCCCGTACACTAGGAGCAACCCTTAACGAAGTGAGATGATTAAATTGACGCACAAACAACGGTGGGCCGCGGTCTCCGTGGTCCTCTACCTGGTGTTTGTTATTGCCGCCATCACCACCGGCTTCCTGGACCCCAGCAAGATTGGCCTGCAATGGACCATCTTCTGGTACTTCACCGGCGCCGGCCTGGCTTACTACTTCTACTTCAAGAACTACAGTTACCGCGAAGTGATTTACTACGCCCAAAAATTGGGCTTGCACAAAACCGACCTGTTGGAAATGGCGCCGGACCTAAAGCACAACCAAGACGTCCCGGACCCGGACCATCCGAGCTTTTTGAGTCCCTTCGCCCAGGTCCCCATCACCGTGGTGAACGCTCTAACCGACCAGCTCTTACCCCAAGCGGATGCGCAACACATTCCCCGCTATAAATAACCGCAAAAGACCACCCACTGGCTGAATGCCAATGAGTGGTCTTTGGTCACTAATCGTTTATTTACCCGTTGAATAACTCTGTGACTGCTTCAACCAAGCCGCATCGTCAGGGTCGGGACCGACCCGCTTACCAGCGTCGAGGTCGCTGATCTGATGCATCTCGTCTTCATCTAAGCCAAAGGCGAAGATGTCGCGGTTCTGAGCAATCCGTGCTTCGTGGGTCGACTTAGGAATCACGATTTCTTCCCGTTGGACGTGCCACCGCAGGATAATCTGCGCCGCACTCACGTCGTGGGCCGCCGCCAATTCGTTGATGACGGGGTCGGTCAGGGCGTTATTCCGACCGCCACCTAGCGGACTCCAGGATTCATGCAAGATTCCCTGAGTTTCTAGGTAGGCGTGCAAGTCGTTTTGCTGGAAGTACGGGTGCGTTTCGATCTGGTCGACCACTGGCTTGACCTTGGCCGTCTTCATCAGCGTCTCTAACTGTGACTTCTGGAAGTTGGAGACCCCGATGTTCTTGATCTTGCCGGCCTGATACAGGTCTTCCATGGCCCGCCAGCTCTCCGCATAACCCGGAGCTGGCCAGTGAATCAGGTACATATCCAGGTAATCGAATCCGAGCTTGTCCAGCGTGGTCTGAAAGGCTGCCTTAGTCTCATCGTAGCCCCGTACGTTGTTCCACAACTTAGACGTCACGAAGACGTCTTCGCGCTTGACGCCACTCTCCCGAATGGCCTCGCCGACCCACTGCTCGTTACCGTAATAGGACGCCGTATCAATGTGCCGGTAGCCGGCTTTCAAAGCCCACTTCACAGCATTCTTCGTATCTTCAGCGTTATCGACTTGGAAGACGCCCAAGCCTAATTGGGGAATCTGGTTACCGTTATTCATCGGTAAGCTGGGAATATCATTATGCATGACAAAAAAACCACCTTTCAAACTTGATTACAGGTCTATCATACAATATCCGGGACCGTTCCGAAAATCATTCCCCGTTTTTTCGGCAATTAGGGCGTTTAGATTTTTCACCACGGCGCTTTTGCGTTACTATGAAGGGTGTGGTAGTTTGCCGTCGATTCGGCAGGCTCGTTTTTTACACCGTTTTGAACATGGAGGTTTTTCAGTTGAACAACCAAGAACCAAAATCACGCGTACAACGGTATAACTTTAATGCCGATGACCAACGGCCACTGCGTCGTCGGCACCGTCAACGGCGGTGGTGGCCCTGGATCATGACCTTGCTCACGCTAGCCATTGCCATCCTGCTAGTCCTGGCCATCAACGGGCACAAGGCCGTCAGCACGCATTCAACCACGGCTTCCAGCTCGGACTCCGCGATGCTGGCCCACGCGTCATCAGCGTCGCAAGCATCCGCGTACAGCCAATTCCAAAAACGGCTCGATGCGTACAACGACAATGGGATTACCGTCACGCAAAAGCAAAAATTACAAAAAATGATCGATCAAGAATCCAATCAAGCTGTCCAGAACCGCGAACAGAAGTTATTGGATCAGACTAAGGTCTCCAGCACCGCCACGACCAGCAGCAGTTCGTCTGCACCAACGTCCTCGTCGGCTAAGAAGACCAGTCAAAACCCTACGACCTTCGACACCACCCACACCTTCTCGTCCGTAGGTGACGCCCAAAACTGGGCCCAGGCCTCGAAGAATCAGTGGTTGCAAGCCGGATACAACAACTACACCATCACGTCCGATGGTCAAGGTAACTACAACTTACAGTTCGTCCGGTAACCCAAACGAAGGCAACCAACGGCGGTTAATGCTCGTTGGTTGCCTTCGGTCGCACGTTTCAGCATCGTATCGTTATCGTCAAGAATAAAAGGAGCCTGGGCGCTTTGTCCCAGGCTCCTTTCTTACATTTAGTCAAGGGACAGATGGTAGCAATCATCCGCCTTACCGGTTGGCCCTGAAGAGGCTGGAACGTGGTGGGCACGACTTGGAGCCCTGAAAGCCCCAGGTCTTCAAGCTCGGCCTTTGGGTAAGCCAGCCCAAAACGCTGACTAACGCAAACGACCACCGTGACCTTATCCTGTTTAGGATGAGGTTTTTTTAAGTGATCATAGTCGTCAATAATATGCTTGAGTACCGTGCCCTAATGGTGAACATTATGGTTATACCATTGTAAGCCGAGAGGACGGTCAGACAAGGCTCAGCCGTGAAATTTTCCTTGGTGAGTGTTTTTCAGCTCGCCTAGG
>NZ_AZDT01000063.1:30943-99151 GCF_001434785.1 Levilactobacillus namurensis DSM 19117
GTGACGATCACCACGTTTTTGTTTTAAGGCCGGTCCTAATAAAGCTATAGCAATGTCACTCAAGGAAGTGCTGTAAAACCAAGACAGTTTTACAGCGCTAATCTTAGGATGTTTGCGTGTCACCTTTTATTTCACTGCCTGACTAAAGTTCAAGTTCGCGGACACGTATTGCCCGTTCTTCAACAGGTACCGCGTGGTCAGGTTATGCCGAACCAGCTTCTTGACCGCCAAACGTTGACCCTGCCGGTAGTGAGTCTGCTTGTGGCTTAACTTCACATCCCGGTAGCCGTTTAGTCCCTTGACCACTTTGATGGCCTTAGGCTTGGTCGTGGCGTAAGTTCCCTTGACGTAAGCTTGCTGAGTCGTGATATAACCGCGCTTGCCGTAAGTCTTGGAGCCCTTATTCACGTCCTTGACCTGGTAGCGTAAGAGTCCCTTTTTCGAGTAAGCCGTCTTAACCACCACGAACTGTGGCCGCTTGGCCCGCGTCTGCTTAGGGAACCACTTCACCCGATTCTTCGCCGAGAAAGTTGCCGTCCGGTAGAACCCAATCTTCTTGACCGCCGTCACACTCATCTTAGGTTGAACCAGGTTGGCCGACCCCGACGATTCGAGGCTACTGGAACTTCCGGCAGACGATGAGCCGGTGGTACTGGACGAATCCGTACTGGAGCCACCACCCGAATTAGTATCGCCAGATGGGGTCGTGGCGCTAGATGAACTCGAGGAATTCAACGACTCGTCCGCGTCCTTTTGGTACACGAAGGTCACGCTCTGGGGGTCCGTGGTGTAGGTCCCGGAAGTGACACCTTGGGTATCCTGTAACGTGTAGCCGTCAATGGTCGGTGCTTCGACGGTAAAGGTCTCATCCAGCTTACCCGTCAATTGGTCGTCTTCCTTAATGGTCTTCCCGTCCTGGTCGTGATAACGGACCGTGACCGGCGCGCCATTTTCCTTTTCCGGCGTCAGTAGCGGTTCCCATTGGTAAGTCTCATTGCCAGACAACTCATCCGTATGGGTGCCGTCATAGAGCGCTTCCAATTCGCTAGTGGTGTACGCACGCTTGCCCGGCGTCCCCGCAGGCACGTACTTATCCTGAACGTTCTCCCACTTGCCCGTGTAGATCTCGGTATCCAATAACGGGTAGTGCGTAGTGTCCAGGTTAAGGAACGTTCCCTGGTTCAGCGTCATCTTGGGACTCAGGGTCAACTGGCGCAAGTTGCTGATCTGTGTGTAGCCCATCAGATAATTGGTGGGGGTCTCCGCCGCCCAATTTCCTAAGTTAAGGTTCATTAGATTATAGTCGTTGGACAGCATCATGAAGTTATTCGTCACACCGGCCGTATCCAAGCCAGATAAATCGAGGTCCGTGAGGTGACTATCCAGTGCAAACATGACCTGCATCCGCGTCAGATTGGGCGTCTCCAAACGTCCCAACTTTACGGTCTCTAGTGCCGAGTCCGAGTTAAACATGGCATCCATAGTCGTGACGTTGCGGGTGTCCCACCCCGTGATATCGGCCGTGGTGATTCCCGGATTCAAGGCTAACATCCCATTCATATCCGTCACATCGCTGACATCCAGGTCCGTTAGATTGTTAAATTGCGTGACCGTTGGTAGATTCGCCAGTAGATAGTACGAATTTTCTGGCGCCTTAACCTGCTTCCCAATCGTCAATTGCGTGACCGTGATATTGGTCGGGTCCGCCACCAACTGGTCAACGATAGCTCGCAGTGGACTCGTTTGGACCGTGGTTGACGGTAAGGTCCCGTTGCTTAAGGTCAGATTGCCGTCACTGGAAACCTGCCAGGTCGCCGTGCCGATGGTGCCACTCAGGGCATCCTTAGTAGTCGCTGCCTGAGCCACGATGGGCGTGGTCAGCGTTAGTGCTTGCTTTGTCAAGTTACCGGCCTGGCTGCCCCCCAAAAGTAAGCCTGCCAAGAGTAACGCCGTGGTCGTTTTCATCCGCATGTTGTTTCCCCCCATTTAATTTTGCGCACCCTTTCAGCCCCCTAATTAAGCGGTTTCAAAAAAGGTGTCGAACCCCGTTGGTCAATTGCCCGATTATTGCTGATAGCATCATACATGATTTACGATTAAATGTATACTATATAAACCTATCATTTAATGATAGGTTATTTCAAAAAAGAAGCTCCCGCTAAAAACGGGAACTTCTCAAGTTTTCAGATGATTATTTTCAGGAATCAGTTAAGCCGGTTATTTAGTAAATTGGGCGAAAAATGCGGGGATCAACTGCTGGTAAATCTGAATGGCTTGCAGATAGTCGTCCAAATCCACATACTCGTCTACCTGGTGCGACGTTGCGCTGCCGGGACCGATCTCGATGCTGGTAAAGTCACCCTTAGCCCGCAAGAATTCGGCGCCATCGTTGGCCCCGCCGGACCCTACGATCTGGGTATCGTGACCGCAGACCTGGTCGCTGACCTGCTTAGCCAGTTGAACCAACGGTGCGTTCGGGTCCCCCGGAATCGCTTCTTCGGGGTAACTGTAGCTTAACGTTAGCTGGACGCCGGGCTCTTGATTCAGCTGGGCAATCAAACCCTCCAATTCGGCGTACAGGACGTGGTTGGGGTACGCTGGAATCGTCCTCATGTTCGCCATCAATTCGGCGTGGGCGGGAATCGAATTGATCTGCTCACCGCCGGAAATCAGGTCGACGTTATGTAACAGACCACCCAAAACGGGATCGACTTTGGTGTGTTGCGCCATTAAGGGCCGAACCGCGTTATAGAAGGTCATCAGGTTGTCGATGGCGTTGATGCCCTTTTCCGGACTGGCACTGTGGCTGGCTTTCCCGGTCGACACCACCTTGTAGTCGATAACGCCCCGGGCAGTGTAGACCACGTTGTCCAGGCCACTGGGCTCGGCGATGACCAAGCCGGCCAGATGATCAGCATAGCCGGCGTCGGTCAGTTGGGCAGCCCCGTACTCACCGGTCTCCTCGCCCACCGTCGCCAGTAACCGAACGCTTCCTGGCAAGTCGACGCCCTGGTCTAAGAGGTCCAGCATGGTGACCACCAAAGCAGCCAGGCCGCTCTTCATGTCCGAAGTCCCGCGGCCGTACATCCGGCCGTCGACTATCTCGCCGCCAAAGGGATCGTGGTGCCAAGCTGTGGTATCGCCGGGGGCGACCACGTCCATGTGCCCAGACAGCCCCAGACGGGGACCCGCGGCATTGCCAATGGTCACAATCAGGTTATCTCGCCCGGGCGCATAGGTCAGACGTTCGACCTTAGCCTGGGGATACGGCGCAAACAGGTCCGCAATGTAATCGGCCACGTCGGCTTCATGGTCATTGACCGAAGGAATCTGAATCAAGTCCTGTAAAATCGTCAGCTTTTTCTCTGGTGTCACTACACATCCATCCCTTCACCAAACACGTAAGATGTTACCAGCATACACTCATCATCCTAAAAATCAATCATTTTCGCAAGATTATGCTAGTTTATTTAAATATATGAGTTTTTATACATTATAGATGAATATCAGTGGCGATATTCCCAAAAAATTAGGAATGTGTCATCCGCCTTACCGGTCGGCCAGACAGGGCTGGAACGCCGTGGGCACCACTTCGAGCCACAGAGCGGTCTCGAAGCTGGGCCTTTTCCTAGGCGAGCTGAAGAACGCTCACCAAGGAAAATTTCACGGCTGAGCCCTGTCTGGGCGCCCTCTCGGCTCACTGTAGTGCTTAAATCATCTGGCAGTCTTAGTTATGGACCAGCACCAACGTGAGGCCCCGGTAGCCGATAGGGCCCAGCCGGTGAAATTGGCGTTAGCCGAGTGGTCCTCTCGACTTAGGCCAAGGCCGAGCTTTAAGACGGGCGGGCTTTGCGCGGCTTAAAGTCGTGCCCACTGGCGTCACGGCCCTGCCATCGGCTACCGGGGCCGGAATTGTTCAGGAGTTCCCCCGCAAGACTCGCGAGGAGCCTGGTATCTGCGGTATAATAAGGTATGCACCACGACTTAGGAGGGATTTCATGCGTATCTTTGTACCGACAGAAAACGGGTACCTTGCCGATGACTACAGTAAGTACGCCACCGGTGACAACGTCTACGGTGGCCAACCCGTGACGTCGTTTCCCATCAGTCTCAGTAAATTACCCAAGAAAACGAAAACCTTAGCGTTGAACCTCATCGACTTCGACGCCGTTCCCGTCTCCGGGTTCCCCTGGATTCACTGGGTCGCCGCGAACTTTCCCGGCATGACCCGCGAGATTCCCGCGGACGTTTCCCGGACCAATGCGGTTCCCCACATCCACGGCCGGAACAGCAATGCCGGCTCACTAGTCGGCAACACCGACCCCGCCGTCTTCCAGAACTACACGGGCCCCTTCCCACCTGATAAGGACCACGACTACAGTCTGACCGTCTACGCACTGGACACGGTCCTGGACCTCAAGGATGGGTTCTGGTTGAACGACCTGTTACACCAGATCAACGGCCACGTCTTAGACACCGCCACGATCACGCTTCGTGGCCGGGCTTAGGGGGACACTATGGCAGAACAAACCAGTTATCAACGTATCCTAGTGCCCATCGATGGCTCCGTTCAAGCTGAGTTGGCCCTCAAAAAGGCCGTAGCGGTCGCCCAGGCCAATCACGCCCACATCGACCTCTTGAACGTGTTGCGCATCAACCATTACGGCTTCTACGCCAGTGGTTCCATGCCCGGTGACGTGATCCACGAGTTGACTCAGGACGCCACGTCCTACCTGAAATCACTGGTACAGACTACATCGGCTGCGACCGGCTTCAAGGATCTCGACTATCACGTTCGGTTCGGGAACCCCAAGACCGTCATCGCCCACGAATTCGTCCGTGACCACCAAAATGACCTGATCATGCTGGGGGCCACCGGACTGAGTGCCGTGGCTCGCATGGTTGAAGGGTCCGTTACGGCTTACGTCAGTCGGATGGCCCAAGTCGACGTCTTCGTCGTCCGGACTACCTTGACCGGCGAACCAGTCGACATGCAACAAGTTGCGACGAAGAACCAGGAACAACCGAAACTATAATTCATTAATTAATGGCGCCCCGCTAGCTTGTTGGGGCGCCTTTTTGAACCCTCGTGAGATCAAAAAGAGACTTCCCTTAGCTGAACACTAAAAGAAGTCTCTTGGGGGAACTTAACCAGCCGGCATCATGCATACTTTTCCATCAAAACCGTCTGGCGCCGATTCACCCACAATAACTATTATTATAAGCTTCGAGGCTTGGCTGGTTGTCACCAGTCCCTGTATACTAGATTTCGTAGAGCAGTTAAGGCGGTGGCTATTTCCGATTGGGGGTGGTGCTCATGGGATAATTCCTTTAGCACCCCAAAATCCTAACGAAAGGAGTAGCCGTAGTGTCCGTTTCGGACGCGTTACAATTAATGCTAGCTTTCGGGACCTTTACCATCGCCCTGATTGCATTGATTGTTGAGCTGATCAAAAATCAGCAAAAAAAATAACCGCCTTAGCTCTGGACAGCTAGCGGTTATTTAACCAATATTAAGCTACCACCGTCTTAAACGGCTCTACATTGGAAGTCCTGTTCACACAGGGCTTCTTTTGTTTACCCACAGTATAGCATGTCGCCGCCTAACTTTCGACTATTTTTAACTAGCCTCCGGTGGTGCTCAGAGTTGATTGGCAAAGCACATCTTCCCTGCCCTGCTACGCAAATAGCCGCCGTAATCCAGCAGATTACAGCGGCTATCAAGATTATTATTTAAGCCTTAAGCGGTTAGTGGAACTGCATCCCACCATCGACTTCAAGAGTTTGACCCGTAATGTAGTTGGAGTCTGGCCCAGCTAAGAAGCCAACCCCGTTAGCCACATCTTCGGGTTCGGAGAGCCGACCTAAGGTAATGTCCTTAGCGAAGGTCTGCATCCCCCATTCATCGCTCTTGCCGGCGTTTTGACCGACTCTGTGCGCGATGTCGTACATCATTGGCGTCTTCACGATCCCAGGCGCGTAGGCGTTGACCGTGATGTCTTCAGCGGCCAAGTCACGGGCTGCCACTTGGGTGATTCCCCGAATGGCGAACTTAGTCCCACTGTACAGGGCCAAGTTCGGGTTCCCGACAACCCCGGCTTGGGAAGTTGCGTTGATGACTTTCCCACCGTGGCCGAGTTCCTTGAACTTCGCGTGAGCCGCCTGGATGCCCCACAGCGTCCCCGCAACGTTAACGTGGTAGACTGTATCAAATTGTTCCGGAGTAATCGTGTCGATTGGGGTGGTTGGGCCTAAGCCGGCGTTGTTGACGATCACGTCAAAGCCGCCTAGCTTTTCGGCCGCCGTGTTGACCGCGTTGAAGACGCTGTCCCGGTCGGAAACGTCCGTCTTGACCGCAATCGCCTTGCCGCCATCGGCTTCGATTTCTGAAACCACCTTGTTGGCATTGTCTAAGTTCAAATCAGCAATTGCAACTGCAAAGCCATCGTTAGCTAAACGCTTCGAAATTGCTTCACCAATTCCTTGACCGCCACCAGTGACCATTGCTACTTTACCATTTGATGCCATGTGCCATTCACTCCTTTTTTATGAATGAAACTTTGTACATCTCCTATTCTACCAGAATTACAGTTTAATGAAAGCGGTAACTTAGCTTTTATTCCGGGATTCGTACCGGGTTGCTCAATAATTAATTTGGGTGATGGTTGACCTGGCGAAACACCTTATTTTCTTCACAAAATCAGCCCCCAGAAGGTGGACCTTCTGAGGGCTGATCATAACATCTATATGCTGGTCTCAAGCAACGTTAGTCGTCGCCCAATTCCTTGTAATCGAAGTAGTCGAATTCTGCGGTTTGGCCGTAGCCAGCGTAGTCGACCGCTGCCAGACCCACGAAGGCCCCAGTGAAGAATCCACCGTACGTTTGTAAGACGTAGTCGTCGGAAAGAATTGCGGCATCCAGTTCAACTGGAATTTCGTGCCATTCTGAACCGTCGAAGGAGTATTCGTAAGTGTAGGATTGCTTCCGCACCTTAGTCTTGAACCAGACATATTCCGTTCCGGCTGGAATCTGAATAGCTTGGTCCTTCAAGAAGGACGTGTAATTGTTGTTGTCGTTTTGCGCAACTTCAATCACTGGGCCCCGGTTCTCGTCACGGGTGATGTAGACCCATGAGTAGTGCTTGTCGTTGTAGAAGTTAACTAAGCCGGCCATGTTTTCGTAACGGGCTGGGTCAAACTTGACCTTGGTCTCCGCATCGAAGTTAAAGGCTTGCCAACGACGGGCAATCATGGAAACGTCGAACGTGCTGGATAAGGAGTGGTTCCCGACTAAGGTCAACTTGCCGTTACCAACCGTCCCTAACTTGTCCGTGAATGGTTGC
Organism: Levilactobacillus namurensis DSM 19117; assembly: GCF_001434785.1. Classification (GTDB taxonomy): domain Bacteria; phylum Bacillota; class Bacilli; order Lactobacillales; family Lactobacillaceae; genus Levilactobacillus; species Levilactobacillus namurensis. The sequence continues at coordinate 38,287 of NZ_AZDT01000063.1, forward strand.
CGTAAGGTGTTCCAGTTCAGGTCCAACTTGTCACTGTCGAATTCGTCGTGTTGGGAGTGGTCCTTCGGTGCCTTGGTTTCGATGGCACCCTTTGGCGCGTCCACTTCAACTTGACCGCCGTGACCGCCAACGACCCGTGGCCAGCCTTGGTCGTCCCATTCAACCTTTTGAATGGACGTTTCACGCCCTAAGGTACTCCAGCCCCGTGGATCATGGCTGGATTCCGTTGCATGGTTCCAAGGACGAGATACCAAGGATGCGTAGTACCATTCGCCTTCTGGCGTGTTGACCAGTGCCCCGTGACCTTGCTTCTGCAAGTAGAAGTCTGGGGTGTCCATGTTGGTGATGAATGGACCATCTGGTTCGCCCTCGAAGGACAGCTTGTCTAAGCTCTTAGAACGTGCAACCACTTCTTGGTGGGTGAAGACCGTGCCACCTTCAGCGGCGAACAGGTAGTAGTAACCGTTGATCTTGTACAGATGCGGCCCTTCAACCAACTTCACATCGTCACCGTTGTAGATGTTCCGGGCCGTTTCCGGCTTCAGCTTCATGGTCTTGGTGTCGAATTCCGTCAACGTAATCCCGTTGAACGGGTGGTGGTATTCACGGTGATCCCAGGTCTGTTGAACCAAGTACTTCCGACCGTCTTCGTCGTGGAATAATGAAGCATCGAAGCCCATGTTATTCAACTTGATTGGGTCGCTCCAAGGTCCGCGGATGTCGTCCGCCGTGGTCAGGTAGTTCTGCACATCCTTGAACGGTCCTTCAGTGACCTTCACGTCCGTGTAGACCAACCAGAACTTCCCATCAGCGTATGACAGGTCTGGTGCCCAGATCCCACCGGAAGATGGGTTCCCCTTCATGTCCAGCAACGTAGTGGTGGACAGTGGCGATGGCAACAGGTTCCAGTGAACTAAGTCTTGGGATTCGTGTAAACGAACACCAGGGAACCATTCGAACGTTGAATTGGCGATGTAGTACGTGTTTCCAACGCGAATGAAACTTGGGTCAGCGTTAAATCCAGGTAATACAGGGTTTTGAATTTTCATCAGTAATTTCGTCCTTTCTGAGCTAAACTCGACTAACGCAACGACGCTTTAAATTTGGCTAGCTTTCTTTTCCTTTTCGATTTCCAAGTTGATCCGGTCAACTTCAGAATCGCTCAATGGGTAACGGCTCATGACCCACATGGCAACGAAGGCCAAAATGATTGGTAACCAGATCATCGACCACTGGATACCAGCTAAGGCACCGGCACTTTGCGTAGCTTTGGCACCATCAAACTTGAAGAAGGCGTTAATGTACCCAGGGATAATCCCCCCAAGGGCCAACCCAATCTTGTAGAACAGACCCATGATGGAGTTAATAATTCCGGCAACCCGCTTCTTGGACTTGTATTCCCCGTAAGACACAACTTCGGGAACCAGAGACCACATGTAACCAGTAGCGGCGGTAATCCCCCATTACATCAAGAACCGGCCAATGTAACCTAAGGCAACGGCGTTCTTGAAGGCTGGGAAGGACCATACCCACAGAATTAACGTCCCAATAACGAACAGGCTTAAGAAAATGTAGAAGAATTGTTTCTTCCCAATCTTCTTCCGGACGATTGGCCATAAGAAGACTAAGAAAATCCCAGGAATGGAACCAATCAAGTTGATGGAAGCCATCCATTCGGAGTGACCAATGTTGTATTGCATGTAGAATGGCCATACCGTGTTTCCAAAGAACATGAAAGTAAATCCGACTAAGAAGAAGAACCCAAGAACTTGTAACGGTTTGTTGTTCTTAAATTCGTACCACAGGTCAGAGTACTTAACGGATTGTGATTCTTCTTCCGTTGGTAAGACCCGTTCCTTGATCCCACTGTACGTGGTCATCAACATGATGAACCCGATAACCATGTAGATGGCCATCACGATGAAGTAGGCTTTCCCGGCCTTAGGAGACGTGTAATCCCCTAAGTTCAGGTGAATTCCGAACAACCCGATATCCTTAGAGACCGGATTTGGTGATGCTAATTGAACAAACAATGGCAAGAACGTGTAAACTAATAAATTCCCAATGTTGGCTTCGGTCATCCGGACCGTGGTCAACGTTGAAACTTCGTTGTTATCCCGCGTCAATGAGGCGTTCAAGGCCCCGTAAGGAATGTTAACGAACGAGTAAATCAAAGCGGTCAGCAGGTAAGCGATGAATGCGTACATCACGTTGCCCCGTAAGCTGGCACTTGGCAGGAACAGCAATGCGGCCATAACCGTCAATGGAATCCCACCGTAGATTAAGTATGGCTTGTATTTCCCAGCCTTAAAGTTATGTTTGTCGACAAAGGCGCCGACCCACGGATCCCAGAAGACGTTGACCCAACGAACAATTAAGAAAATCGTTGCCCCGGCAGCGGCTGAAATTCCATAAACCGTGGTCAGGTAGAACAGTAACATCGAACCAACAGTCCCGAAGATTAAGTTTTGCGCTAAATCCCCAGCACCATAGCTGATTCGCTCACGCCAAGATAGTTTGGCAAATTCATCGGTCGCGGCTTTGGTCGTCGATTCCGTATTTGCAGCCATCTGTATGAACTCCCTTCGAAATGCTTTTCTATGTGATTATCCCCGTAAGGCGCCTTCCGGGGATTTGTACTTGTGATGATTTTAGCTATGTCTCATTCACAACTACATTGTAATCGCTTACAGATTGAAAAGATAGATTCAGGAGTGACGGCTTTTTGTCAAATCGTGACCTTTTCATTCAAAATATCCACTTCCCCGGACGGTCCGAACCCGCCGCTTCTGAGTGGCTTGCTGCTGGTATTTGCTGGGGGTCGTTCCCGACCATTTCTTGAATTGTTTGCTAAAAGCAGAGACGCTCTGGGCCCCGATCAAGTGCGAAACTTGCTCAATCGTGTATTCTGGCGAACCCAACAACATTTTAGCCTTAGCATACTTTTTGTCTTCTAAATAATGTAACGGCGTGATGCCGTAAACCTTACGAAAGACCCGGTGACCGTACCCCGCACTGATGTTCAAGTGCTGACAGGTCTCTTCGAAACTGCCCAATACCGGTTGGTCAGACTTCAAGTCATCCGTCATCAGATCGGCTAACGACCGGGCCAACTTAGCTTCCCGGTCGGTATAGCTGCGTTCTGATTTGCGGAACTTCTCCCCGTTATGGACAATACTGTAGAGAAACTGGAGGAAAACAATCTGCAGTTGTAGCTGCTTTTCCTCCTCCGTCAGCTGATCATCCTTACTGATATCTACGAATTGGTGCGCCGTTTCCAGCGCCATTTGGGCAAAGAAGCTATCAGCATGGTACACCGAATTAGCCACATAACTGATCAGCTTCGATTTCAAGTTGAGGTTTTCCATATCGAAGTGACAGGTAATGTAGGTCATTGTTTCGGTCGCGCTCGCGTTCTCATTCACGTGCCAGGTCCCCGGCGAGATGATCAAGACCTCTCCCGGTCCATAAACCATGGGTGGCAAGTGCTTCAGCTCCGTCTTCTGTTGGCCCGCGACCACACACATTAGCTCAAACGATTGGTGTTGCTGACCGAAGAATTTCCAGCCACCGGCCACGGTTCGCATATGTCCCCCAAATAACCGAATACTGGACTCCAAGCTCGGAATCGCGACAAAATCGTTGGTCATTTGTGCCATCACCCTTCTTTAAAACCTTTTGGATTTGTCTATTTATGACCTTATTCTGGTCATTTATCCACTAGTTCGAAGAAAAACTAACTGCACCAATTCTCACTCTCACTTGAAGCATAGCACAGCCGCTTCGTAACTAAAATAGTTTTGCGATTGAATTTAACTCCGCGTTCATTAAGAACAGCAGAAAGGACCGCCCTCACCGGAACGGCCCAAAAACTGGTATTCAATTCAGTTAGTTCGCGCTATGCGTCGCGGGCGCAACGGTTGCTGACACCGTTTCACCACTCCGTTCACGCAACGTGGCTTCAATCTCTTCCAACGACCGGTTCCGCGTCTCGAAGACCATCTTGTGGACGAACCAGATGGACAAGAAGCACAGGACACCGTAGCCGATGAACAAGCTCCCCGTGCCGAAGAAGTCCAGTAAGGATGGGAAGGTCAACGAAACCACCATGTTCGCCGTCCAGTTGATGACACTGGCGAAGGAGTTCCCTAACCCCCGAATGTTTAACGGGAAGACTTCCCCAATCATGACCCACATCACGGGACCCCAGGTGGCGGAGAAGAACGCAATGTAGACCGTCAAGGCAATCACACAGACCACAGCGGCGGCAAAAGATCCCCCGGAGAACTTCATGGCAATGCTCATGATGAACAGGGAAATCCCCATGCCCACGGCACCAATGATTAGCATCTTCTTCCGGTCGATCTTATCCATGATGGAAACGGCCACCGCCGTCACAATCACGTTAAAAATACCGATACCGATGTGCGCCAGTAACGCGGCCGAACCCCCGAAACCGACATCCGTAAAGATGGTTGGCGCGTAGTACAACACGGTGTTGCATCCCATGACTTGTTGGAAAATGGCTAACCCAATCCCAATGATCAGAGCTGGCCGAACCGTCTTACCGAAGAGTTCGGTCCAACCGCCACTGACGATTTGAGCTTGCTTTTGAATCTGGGTGATTTCGGCGTTTACCGCTGCCTGGTCGTGCTTGTTCATGGTATCCAAAACGGCCCGCGCTTCATCAACCTTCCCCGTCTTGACTAAGAACCGGGGACTTTCTGGTAAAATCAGCCCACCTAAGAAGAGCAAAGCAGCTGGAATCGCGGCGAACCCTAACATCCACCGCCAACCGGTGTACATCCCGGCGAACGTGTAATTGGTCACGTAGGCGATGAAAATCCCCGTCATGACCATTAACTGGAAGAGGCTAGAAACCGTCCCCCGCTTATCAGCGGGTGCCAATTCGGCCAAGTAAGTCGGAATCAACGCTGAAGCGGCCCCCACGGCCATCCCCAAGATGATCCGGGAAATGATCAGGGTCCAGAACTCTGGCGAGAACGCCGAGCCTAACGCCCCGATAAAGAAAATAATGGCAGAAAGCAATAAGAGTTTACGCCGACCATACCGGTCTGACGATGGGCCAATGATGGCGGCCCCTAAGATGGCCCCTAGTAAGACGGCACTCACGACCCAGCCCTGTTGCCAGGATCCCAGGTGCATCTGGCGTTGGATGAAGAGGATGGCACCGGAGATGACCCCGGTATCGTAACCAAACAACAACCCGCCGAGTGCACCGAAGAAGTACACAAACCCAGTTGATACCTTATGCATAATTTTAGCTCCTTTGACATTCGAGAATTGAGATCTATAAGTGTAAGTTGGTCGATCAAAATCCGAATTAGTTGGTGTGGACAACCAACCAAGGAGTAGTCTAACACAAGTTTTGCGTAAAAAGAAAGCGTTTTCTGAAAATTTCATTACCTTTTTATTTAGGCGTTTTCACGAGACGCCAAAAGCCGGGTCACATAACTGTAATCCGGTAATTGACAATTAATCTGGATGATTTTTTACAGGTTATTCCGCCGGTAGTCCAACAGTTGGGCACTGATCGACTTGGTCTGCGCGTAGACCTGCTTGTAGATCTGGTGTAATTCAGCGTACTTCTTAACGTTCTCTGGGTTCGGTTCGTAGACTTTCCCAAAGTCGACGAAGGTCTTGGCACAGTCCTGCAGTGAATCGAACCAGCCCAGTCCAGTGGCGGCCATCATTGCGGCCCCCATGCCTGGTCCCTGCTCGTTCTTCAGGCTAACGACTTTACGGTTAAAGATGTCGGCTTGAATCTGCAGCCAAAGTGGGCTCTTGGCCCCACCACCAATGGAAACTACCGTATCGAAGTCGCCGCCATTTTCTTCGTAGATGTCGAAGATGTCCCGGAACGAAAAGGTGATGCCTTCCAGCACGGCCCGCACAAAGTCATGACGTTGGTCCGTCCCATCGACCCCGGTAAAGCTCCCCCGGATGTCGGCATCCGCGTACGGTGCCCGTTCACCCACGATGTACGGCGTGTAGAGTAAACCATTAGCCCCGACCGTTGACTTCGCAGCACTGGAAACAAAGTCCGTGAAGTCTTCCACTGGTGCGAAGGTCTTCTTGAACCAGCTCAACGAATAGCCCGCCGCCAGGGTAACGCCCATCGAGTAGAACTTGTCTGGGATGGCGTGGTCTTCAAACTGCAAGACCCCGTGATAGTTGACGTCCGCGTTGTCTTCGTACTTCAAGACCACCCCAGACGTCCCAATGCTGGAGAGCACCATGTTAGGCTGTAAGATTCCGGCCCCCACGGCACCGGCCGCGTTATCGGCGGCCCCACCAAAGACCTTCGTGTCCGTGGTCAACCCGGAGAATTCAGCGTAAGCGGGCGTAACCGTCCCCGCCAAGTCGATCGACTTGATCAACGGTGGGCACATACTCATCGGAATATCGAAGACGTCACAGATTCGTTGACTCCATTCGCCCTTAGCCACGTCCAACAGCACCGTCCCGGTGGCGTCGGAGTAGTCCATGGCCAGGTTCCCGGTCATCCGGTAACGCACGTAGTCCTTGGGCAGTACAAAGTACTTGGCCTTAGCCCAGATGTCCGGTTCATTCTCCTTGACCCACAACAGCTTGGTCAGCGTAAAGCCTTCCAGGGGCCGGTTCCGCGTGATGTCGACGAATTCGTCGCCCATCTTGGCTTCGATTTCTTCCCGTTGTGGCGTACTCCGGGTATCGTTCCAGAGGATGGATGGCCGCAAGACCTTCTTGTTTTCGTCCAAGAGGACCAACCCGTGCATTTGCCCGGAGAAGCTCAATCCTTCAATGTCTTCGGCTGCCAAGTGGTCGTTTAGAATCAATCGCACAATGGCGACCGTGGTCCCGGAGACCCAGTCTTCTGGATTCTGTTCATTATAGCCTGGTTGCTTCTGAATCAAGTCGTAGCCGAAGCTTTCTTGGGCAACAATCTGCCCGCTGTGGTCGAGGGCGGAGACCTTAACGGCACTCGTGCCTAGGTCGACCCCCAGTACATACTTTCCCATTAGTATAACCCTCCTGCTGATAATCACTGACGATGCGTCGTACGTCCCCGTTTCGGAAGCTGAACCCCCACAAGCCCGTTTAAGCCGTACGCCTTCTGATCAGTCCTGACTCGGCACCACTCATCTTCGTGGCAGAGCCTGTAAGTTGATCGTATACCCAAGCATGACGACGAGAAAACCGCATTCTGTTCCTGACTGACCAGTCCAAAGGCGTCCGGAGCAATCTGGTTCGACCCGTGCAGCACACACGGGGTGCTTGTGGTGGTTCAACCCCCGAAATTCAGGGGTTCTTTGACGAAAAATGGAGAACGGACCTCCGTCCATCCTCCATCTTTCGTGTGTTCAGTTAACCGCGATCACCGCATTACTTGCTCAGCGTGTCGATGATGTAGTGGTTGATGGTGTCTTTGATTTCTTCCAAGTGGTCGGAGTGCGTTGCGGCCAACAATTCGGATTGTGGCTTGTCGATTGCGTACTTTTCAAGGGACTTGAAGTCAGCCTTGCCGCTTTCGATATCAGCACCGATACCGGATTCGTATGAGCTGTAACGGTCCTTCTTGATTTGGTCTAAGAAGCCGTCTTCCTTCATGGCAACGGCAACCCGCAAACCAGCGGCGAAGCTGTCCATGCCGACGATGTGGCCGTAGAACAGGTCGTTTGGTTCGAAGGATGAACGACGAGGCTTAGCATCGAAGTTCAACCCACCGCGAGGGCCGATTGAGCCGTTTTCAACGACTTCGTACATTGCAGCCGTCGTTTCGTACAAGTTGGATGGGTATTCATCGATATCCCAGCCGATCAACTTGTCACCTTGGTTGGCATCCAGAGAACCTAAGAGGCCAGCTTCACGGGCAACGCGGATTTCGTGTTGGTAAGTGTGACCAGCCAAGTTGGCGTGGTTACCTTCCAAGTTCAACTTGAAGTCTTTGTCCAGACCGTATTCCTTCATGAAGGCAATCGTAGTTGCGGCATCGAAGTCGTATTGGAACGTAGTTGGTTCCTTTGGCTTTGGTTCGAGCAACATTTGTGCGTCAAAGCCAATTTCGTTTGCGTAGTCCTTAGCCATGTGGAAGAACTTCGCTGCGTGTTCTTGTTCTTCCTTCATGTTAGTGTTCCAGAGTGATTCGTAACCTTCACGGCCACCCCAGAAGACATAGTTTTCAGAGCCAACCCGCTTACCAATTTCCAGGCTGTGCTTCAATTGAGCGGCACAGTAAGCGTAGATGTCAGCGTATGGTGACGTTGCGGCCCCTTCAACGAAGCGTGGGTTGGTGAACATGTTTGACGTGTTCCAAAGAACCTTCATGCCAGAAGTCTTTTGGTAGTCAACGATCTTGTCAACGACCTTGTCCAGGTTCTTGTTGGTTTCACGTAAAGTGTCGCCTTCAGGTGCCAAGTCGCGGTCGTGGAAGCACAGGTAGTCAACGCCCAACTTGTCGTAGAATTCGAACGCTGCGTCAACCTTAGCTAAAGCTAAGTCCATTGGGTCGGTGTACTTGTCGTAAGGACGTTGCGCAGTCCCGTCACCGAATGGGTCAACTAAGCGTTGGTCAAAGGTGTGCCAGTAGGCAACGGCGAACCGTAACCAGTCGCGCATCTTCTTGCCGCCGATAACTTCGTCTGGATTGTAGTATTGAAAACCTAAACCTGATTTTTTGTCGCTGTGGCCGACGTATTGAATCTTGTCGACGCCTTTCCAATATTCTTCAGTCATAATTAATTTAGCTCCTTTGGGTTAGTTCGTTGTTACAACCAACTTACAAATCTTATTATACACGGGTTCTTTTTTGGTGCAAGCGTTTTCGGGCAAAAAGTTCAACTTTTTGTATCCGGTTTCACACGCGCCCCCGCTAACCCCAACTGGCCGTAAGCCGGACCGGTCCTCCCTGGTTTTTCAAATTTTAAACCCAGTTCAAAAAGGCGGTCCCCCGTTAATGAGGGACCGCCGAACGCGTTTCTTCTATATAAAGTGAGCTGATTTTCGCCACACCAATTCGCCAGTTGCGCAGACTGCTTAATTGACTAACCACGATAACTCAGAAATCGCCCTAGTCAAAGGCCCAGCTTCAAGCTCGAAGTGGCGCCCACGGCATTCCAGCCCTATCTGGGTGCTCGGTAAGGCGCTGACTAGCGCTACCAGTCGGCCCGAATGCCGTTTACTGTTCCGTCGGCGTTGACGTTTCTGGCCGTTCAAAGGTTAATTCGTACCCGTCCAAGGCTAAGGCCTTATGGGTAATCAGGGAACAGCCTCCCAGGACCGTCGCCAACCGCGCGTTGGTGGTCAGGTCGATGGTCACGTCGTTTTGGGCCAACTTCTGGTAGCCCGCCCGAATCTGGGTCAGCAGGTCCGGCAACTCTTCGATCAGCGGCGAGTTCAAGAAGAACGCGTCAGGATCGAGGGTCCGCATGGTGTTGTAGATCAGACTGCTGATGGCAATCGTGGCCCGTTGGAGAATCACCGCCAGATCCGTATCGTGGTCGCGGTACAGGCGCACAATGTCGGACCTGTCTAAGTTATCCAGGCCCTTCTGCTCTTCGACTTGGCGAATGATGGCGTCTTCGGAACTAATCTCTTCGGCCCGAATCGGCGTCAACCGGCCCTGGTCATTAGTGGTCACGTTCAGAATCGTCTGCCCGATTTCGCCAGCATCCCCGTGTTCCCCGCGGAACAGGTCGCGGTGCAGAATGACCCCGGCCCCGATTCCTCGATGAATACTGATGGTGACGGTACTGTTGAGCTGCCGAGCGCCGTTAAAGTCGCGCTCATAGATGGCCGACAGGTTGGCTTCGTTTTCCAGCACCACGGGAACCTGGTAACGGTCACTAAAGACCTGTTCCAGGTCCACCCCGTCCATGTCGATAAACGGCGAGGTCTGCACCCGATTCTGGTTCACGATTCCGTGAATCGAGAAACAGATGCCCAGCAAGCCGTGGCTGGTGGTATCGGTCTCCTGGAGCTGAGCGATGTACTGGTTGATCCGGTCGATCATGTCGTGGATGGTCTGACCCTTAGTGTCAATGCGGTCATACTGCCAGATGTGCCCGTTCAAGTTGGTGGCTAACGCGTGAAGATGGCGGTAGCCTAGGTCAAACGTCAACGTGTAGCCGTAGTCTTGATTGATTGCGACTAACGTTGGTTTGCGGCCCCCCGCCGTCGAAGCATCCCCTAATCCCAGCTCGGACAGGTACCCATCGGCCATCAGGGTGTTGTAGAGTGAGGAGACCGTGGATTTGTTCAAGTTTAACTGGTGAGAAATTTCGATACGGGAGGTTGGATGGTTGTTAAAAATTTGTTGTAGGACCAGCTTGAGATTCTGGTCGTGCAACTGATTACGATTCATACTGCGACGAACCATACGCATTCCCTCCTTTAATCCGTTGGTGCGCCCCCGCCAAAATCCCAACTAACTTCATTCTCCAGCAACCGGGACCGAGCCTCGATTGAAAGCGATTGCAGTTCTGCGACGATGGTTGGGCGAACCAACTAACCCTAGTATCGTCCTCCCGCTCTAAAAATTCAACCGTTTTTCCGATTTCCGTTCAAACTTCCCCCATTAAAGTGGGGTTGGGCCACTAACAGGAGACCGGCAACCCAAAAACCAGCCCCCATTTTCAGCAGGCTGGTTCCCGTGACAATCAATAATTTATTGCTGCTCGTCCAACCGGCGCGCGCAATTAGGCCCCCTACTCCCATTGTCTCAATAGCCCAACCTCTTAACATTTTTTCGAGACAAGTTCTCGCTATCAATTCGGACAAGTCATATAATGTTGATGGGTATCAACCTATTAGGGTGAATCATTTACCCCCATTGTTTAACTGCTTAGTTTAGAGAAATTGGAGTGATCTTTGATGTCTGAAATCTTAACTCATCTCATTAATTATGCCCAAAATCACACCTTCATCCAAGCCGTGGGCACCGAGGGGTCGGTCAACGATACCGCCACCGGTTCAGATAGCTGGCAGGATATCGACGTGACCTACTTTGTCGCCGACCCAACCGCGTTCGACTTCACCACGTGGGTCACCGAGTTCGGGCAACCCAGTATCTGCCAGCACACCGAACATAGCAATCTGTTCGGCACCCACTCGAACCAATGGCGCATCTTTTTGGTCCAGTTCGTGAACTCCACGCGCATCGACCTCAAGATTGCCCCCATGGCCGACCTGTCCCCCTACCTGAAAAATGACTCGCTCAACACCATCGTGTGGGCCCAGGATCCGGCGCTCACCTCCCGGCCAACCGATGACCACAGTCACCGGCAATTTGCCCCCACCCAAGCTGCGTTCAACGCCGTTCTAAACGAATTCTACTGGTGCGTGGGCAACGTGGCCAAGGGCTTGGCCCGTAAACAATTTCTCTACGCTAGTGAAATGAATGCGCAACACGTCCGGCCCCAACTGCTCCAAATGTTGGTCTGGACCGTTGCTTGTGACCACCCCGAGGGCTTTAATCCCGGAGTGTACGATAAATACTTAGAACCCGAACTCACCAAGGAAGTGCGGGTCCGCCTGCAGCAGACCTACCGGCAAGAAAATCTCAAGAAGCTCCGCCACAGTACGTTGATCGAAGCTGCCCTGATGATCTGGGCGCAACAACAGGTGATTCAAAAGACGAACCTGGCACTCCCCAGCTACTTAGCGACCCGGATGCGGCAACTAGACGACTGGATCAACCGACTCTAAGCCTCCTGCGTATTGCGCTCGACGACTAACCGCCAGTACCCCCAACCCAGGCCCAAGGCAAAGCCTACTAGGGTCGGCACCAACCAGCCTAAGCCCAGGCTCGCCAAGGGCACGTAGGTGTGGTAGAGGTGTAAGACCCGGGCGACCGGGCCCCAAGTGGTCACGACGGCTGGCGAGTTCGCCAACAGATCTAGGATGGCGGGCACCGCCGTGAAGGCAATCGTGGCCTTGTAGACCACTCCCGCGTAGGCCCATTTGGCCACCGTCAGGGAAACTAGGATCAACGCCAAGGACAACGGGTACAGCAGCATCAAGACCGGTAACGACCAGGCGATGATGTTATCCAACCCGGCGTTGGCCACCACGAACGAAGCCACCGTGGTGATCCGTAACCAGGTCAGGTAACTGACTTTCGGGAACAACTTATGGAAGTCCTGGGCAAACGAGGTCACCAGACCCAATGCCGTGGTGAAGACCCCCAACGTGACCAAGACGCCTAAGAACGCCGTCCCAAAGCGACTGAAGTAGTGGCCCACAATCTGGGATAACGCGACCCCACCATTAGCTGACAGCGTCAACTGCCCTAGACTAAAGGCGCCTAATAGCACCAACCCGAAGTACACTAAGACTTCGACCACGATGGCTAAGACCCCCGCCTTGGCGGTCACCTTAGTCAGTTCCCGGTCGTGGTACCCTAATCCCCGCACCGCGTGAACGAAGGTGACACTTAACGCCAACAGCGCCACGGCATCGATGGTGTTATAACCTTCCAACAACCCGCTGATGGTCGCACCACTCTGATAGGCTGCGGTCGGCGTGTGCGCCAAGCCACCCATGGGGTGCCAGAAAGCCACCACGAAGATGATGGCCAGTAATGCCAAGAAGCAGACGTTGAGGTACTTGCCGACCCATTTAATCAGACTGTTTTGATGGGTCGCAATCAGGTAAGCTAACCCGAAGAAGACTGCGGTAAACACCCACTGGCCCAACGTGGTCCATCGCTGAGGCAAGAACGGTTCGGCGGCCATCTGGTAAGCCGTCGCAGCAGTCCGGGGTGTCCCGAAGAACGGGCCGATGGTCAGGTGAACTAGGACCAAGAAGAAGGCCGCATAATGGCGCCCCACCGGCTTAGCCAGGTCATAGAGACCATCACTTTGGGTGACCACCACCGCTAGAATTGCCAGTAAGGGAAATAACGATCCCGACACGGCGAAGCCTAACGCTGCCGTGAACCAGTGCTGGCCGGCTAATTGCCCCAGGTGGACCGGAAAAATCAAGTTACCGGAACCAAAGAACATGCCGAAAATCAACGAACTCACCACTAATAATTGCCATCGCGTCTGTTTTGTCTGTTCCATCTTGATTCCTCCTTAAAATTAACCTCTAAACGTCAAAAAGAGCCCTTCTCCCATCAACGGGAAAAGGGCTCTCACTAGTTTCAGTAGAACGGTACCACCTTTTTGTGGCGTCCAACGACGTCACACTCATCACGGACCAACATCCGCTAGCCTGGTAATGGTGGCTGCCACGGTAACCTACAAATTCAGCACCGAACTCAGAAATGATTTTCGCACCGCCTAGATGGTCACTTCGCATTTCACGTGACTCACTGGGCATCGCCGGCAGCGCTACTTTTTTCTTCAACGTTTTTTTAAGTATTGGTTGCTATTATAAGCAGAGATTATGAGAAATGCAAGACCGTTTTTCATCGAAATCTCATTTTTAGTTATTTAATCGTTGCGTTTACCGTATAGGTCCGGTGATGCTTAGCTACCACCACCAGGGTAAACTTCTTATTGACCTTGTTGAGCTTCTTGACCTGTGCCTTACTCAACCGAATCGTGACCTTTCCCTTCTTGGTCAGGGTCAATCGCTTAACCACCTTGTGCTTTTGGTTCTTGATGACTACCCGGGCCCCTTTTGGGGCATGTTTGACCGTTAACTTCTTAGCGTTGCGGCGGTAGCGGCTTACCGTCAGTTTCTTGAATTTAACCGGCTTATCCGGCTTAGGTGCGGGGATTGGTGCTACCGGTTCAGGAACGATGTCTTCCGTAAACCGAACCAAGTCTTGCGCGTAATTATTGAAAGCTCCCGCCAAGTCATCCGCAAACAACGCCATCCCCTGCGCTTGGTCTTCCCAATCTTCATCACGATCGACCGCAATTAAATCACGTTTCAAAGTAGCGTTATCACTAGCCGAGAAGCGGTCTTGGAAGTAACGGTACAGAACTAAAATGCCTTGACGGTCCTGATTGAACTCAATATTAGTGTCTTCTAACCCTAATGAATAGCTGTAGTCTTCAAAGGTCCCCGTAAACGTCAAACTATCCCGGTCGCCATCCGCATAAGCGTCAATTCCCGCATCCCGAATATTGTTAATCGTCCCAATATCCATTCGGTCACGAATATAGTCACTACTAGTCCGCACAGCTTCACGCAAAATCTCAATATCAGAAGTAAACTGACTTTGAGAAATACTGGTTACTCCACTAGCTTGAGCCGTTACAATTGCCTCACGTTGCGTTACCATCCCTAATAAGGGTTCCGCAGAACTCCCCACCACCACTGCAACCGTTCCTACTAATAACCCACGTAAAATTCTCTTTTTCATCTTAACTCTCCCATATGTAATGATTATATATTATTGATACGAAAAATAGTTTATCAAATTTCCCCTCCGTTAGCGATAGCTTTATAGATGAATTAGCTACTTTCTCTTGACGTTAGTCTCTACAAACTCCGATTAAAAAATGGACAACCCTCGACTTTTGAAGGTTGTCCATTTAACTTCATAATATCGTACAGCGTCACACTTGAACCAATAATGACAAAACGTATGCACAATTTAGCGCTCGCATCAGCCGTGAGGGCGCACAGACAGGGCTCAGCCGTGAAATGATTCTTAGTTGGCGTTTCTCAGCCGACTTAGAATCAGGCCAATCTTCGAGACCGCTCTGTGGCTCGAAGTTGTGCCCACGGCGTTCCAGCCCTGTCTGGGCACCCGGTAAGGCGAAGGGCCATCACAGCCGCTGCCAGCCAACACTTTACTTAGCCGATTTCGTCGCCTTAAACGCCTCCGCAAAGGCTGGTACGGCGCCTAAACTGTCGATGGCGGTATTGGGCATGACCACCGTATTGGCGTCGCTGTTGGCCAGTTCCTTGAAGGCCGCGATGTTTTGCGAAATAAAGTAGTTCTGCGAAGACACACTCAACGCCGCGTTCAGCTTTCCGATTCGGTAAGCATCCGCATCCGCTTCGGTATGGATCGCCGTTGCCTTGGCCGTCGCCGAATTCACCAGCGCCGTGTTTTGGGCCTGGTTGGTGGCTAACAGGGCCTGGTTATTGGCCTCGTTCTCCAGTGTGATCGACTTACTCTTCCCTTGGGCGGTCGCAATCGCCGCGTCCCGTTCCCGGGTGGCCTTCAAGAGCTTGTTCATCGAGTCCTGGATATCCCGCGACGGGTTAACGGAGTCGATGTTAACCCGGTCCACGTTGAGCCCGTATCCCGCCGTGACGTCCGATAGCCCCGCGAACAAGGCCCGGTTGATCTCTTCGGTCCCGTTCAGAACCTCGTTTAATTCCTTATTCCCGATAATGCCCCGCAAGGACGCCCGGGTATCCTGGGTCATACTACGTACCGAATCCTCGTTCTTAAACACGAAGTCTTCGATATTGGTCACGTGGTATTTCAGCGAAATCTTCACGGAAATCTCCGCGTTATCCTTGGTAATCACCACTTGTTCGTCCAAGTCGACCGGCGTCTGGGCCGTGCTGACCCGAATCACGTGCGAAATAAACGGCGCAATCAGGTGAATCCCCGGCGTTAACGTCTTGTTGTACTTCCCTAAGGTGATCACCACGCCCCGGTCAGGCTGCGTAATAATCTTCACCGATAACAGTAAGCCCAAAATAATAATTAGTAGGATTAGTAATCCTAACATAGCTCCCCACATCTGAATCCCCTCCTAATCAGCAGTCACAACGCGGACGGTCAAGCCGTGCTGGTCCGCGTGAATCACTTCCACGACATCCCCCACCCGTAAGTCTTGAGTGGCATTCAGGTGGTACAGGATGCCGTAAAAGGTCGCCCCGACGCTTAAATCGGTGGCGGATATGGTAAATTGACGGCCAATCAGCCGCTGGTCTAAGTAATCGCCCTGCATGGTTGGGCCCCCCTATCTGTCTTGTCGTCGCGTTGTTCCGCTACTAATGATGATAGAACAGTTAGAAAACCAATACCAGCCCTTTTCACTGAAAATCGGTCGTTCAGCGTTCATCCAAGACGCTTAATCGAACCAGCATTTTGCGAACCCGCTGGCCGGCCTGATCATGATTGATCCGCTTTAAAAGCTGTGCCTGCGAGACTTTTAAGACCGTATAGTCACCGTTCGAGTGAACGATAAAGCTATGGTAGGTCACCTGCCGACCGCTCAGTGTAAACCAGTTGGGCTCTAAATTCTTGTGACTGGCCTGGATGTGCTGGTCCGGCCACACCGAATACCGCGTGGTCCCTTGAACCCGGTCTAGCTGAACCTGCCAGCCCCGTTTGACATTAGAAGCTTCCTGCCACCGTTGAATCTTGGAGTAGTGGATCCCGTAATAGATGACGCTGGCATACTTGAGTTTAGGATTCTTGGTTAATGCCGCAGCGGTCAATGGCGTCACGGTCTGCTTGGGCCGGGACGGCTTGACCTTCGCCGTTCGGGTCGTGGTGTTCGCGAGGTGCTGTTGCGAGACCAGGAAGACGCCGGCCAGTAAGACCACCACCGCCGTTAGGACCACTAAAAGATAACTGAATGATTTTTTCACAGCTAAACCTTCTATCACATGGGATTGATTGTCTTTCAGATTACCACTTTTAAGCCCCAGGCGACGCTGATTTAAGCCGTATTCGCCAGAAAGTTGCCAAATTAAAACCGGAGCGGCCCCGCTGAGCTACTCCGGTAAACTTTTCAAACGCTACTCACGCCAACGAAACCGACTCGGTGCCAAATCCGTTGCGATGGTGGCGACCTGGTGGCGCGGTAATTGCCGCCCCAACGGCGGTGTCTGGGCTACCAGTAACGCCATTTCTAACGGCGACGTAATCCCCTGCTGCCACAGGAAATCCACGTACATCCCCTGTTCACTTAACCGCCGCACTTGTCGGTGGTCGCTGGGGGCCATGATCTGCCACGCCCCCGCGGCTTGCCGGTAAGTCGCCAAGTCCGCTGCTGGTAGACCGTACTGGGGCCACTGCTGGGCCAGCTGATCCCAGAATTGGTCGGCCAACCGGGGCTGGTCGGTGGCGGTGGCGTTCAATACCACGCACAACGCACTGGCATCGTGGTTCAAGAGGACGAAGCGCTGGCGTTGCACCTGTAGGGCTGTGGCGTGCCAAGAAAAAGTCGGGTTCGCCAATGCCGCTTGCTTGGCCTGCGCGGGTTCACGTACATTAGGATAGTCGCGAAAGAGGTCACGGCCTTTTTGGAGGACATTTAGATACACGATTGGGACTCCTTTGATCTGACTTCGTTCAGGACGCATGATGGCTAGGGGCCATCGTTACATCCAGTCTAGTGATATGATTAGCCGCATTGTATCGATCATCTAATCATCGTATTAACTTAATCGCCTCCGTTAACGTTTATCTTATATTTAGTCTTTAACGCGTTTAAAGCTCTATAATCTACAGTTCCATCTGATTGTAGTCTTCCCAAAACGATCCCCGGCAAAATTCCTAGTTTGGCCGCAAATTGTTTTATCGCAATAGCCGAATAATCTCCCCTAGCTTTGAATTCTTTATAACTTTTACTTGGAATAAAAAATTCAGAAGCGAAAGCATTTGCCTTATTCTCTTTTTCCTCGTACTGTTCTCTATCATCATAACTAGAATAAAAATCTTCGTCATAAATATGTCCTAATTCATGGATTAGTGAAAACCAAAATATATCCGAAGCTTTATTTCTATCTGTAATCATCAGTAAGACACTACCATTTTTAAATTTCTTGGTTGCACCATTTAATCTTGCCCCCGTCATTTGAGGTAAAGCCTCTAACACAATCCCGCAATCTAGCAAAGTATCTTTCAACTTCTGATAAAAACTCTCTGGAGCTTCTAAATTCATTTTTTTTATATTGGGAAGTGCCTTTTGGAGTTTAGATTTACTGTACTTATTCGTTGTGATGTTTCTAGCATTATTGGTAGCCAACTCCAGCATAACATTTGATAAAACTATTGATTTTTCATCCTTTGCTACTCTAGAACGACGATAACTAACTGCTGAATTAAACTCGGTTAATTGAGTTAAATCGGATAGCTTCAATAAAGTTCTGAGTTTTTGAATCTTCTCATTAGCCGAATATCTTTTGTCTTTCAAAAAATGATTATCTTTTAAATATTTAATATCAATTAAATCACATACATGCCGTTCATCCGTATTTTTGGCATTCTTAATTTCAGCAACTTTCGCATCATAGTTTGCCTGCAAGTTTATCCACGTTTGTAACGATATACCAGTGAGCTTGGCTAATTTATTTGCTGTAACAGCACTGATACCATCCTCACCACTAATTAGTTTACTAATTGTTTTCGGCGAGAGATCTAAGCGTTTGGCAAACTCAGCCTGGGTAATGTTCAAGTCCTCTACAATTTCTTCAACATAGGATCCCGGATGAAAAGCAATTAAGTCCTTGTATTCAACTTCCTTACTCATAATGTTTACTTACCTCCGTAACCTGAATAATTTCGATGGACTTTGAATTCGAAAACACCATCTCCTGAGGATAATCGTCAAATCTAACAAGTAATCTACACGAGCCCCTTCTGCCATCAATGTCTATCGCATACAGCCCATTTAGCTTCCCTTTAAGCGCGTGAAAATGAAGCACTGGATTATTAAGAATGGATTCAAGATTATCTGCAGCGTCTAAAAAGTTAACTATTTTCAATAGCTTCTTAGCAACTTTTTCCGAAAAATCTCTTTTAGCCTGACTTAACTCAGTGCACTGCTTTTTTACAGTTCCATTCTTATAAACAACGTCCATGCCATCCTCCGTCATTCTGAAATTACCTTTTAGGTAATATAAGGATAGACGGTTACCCCATTTAAGTCAACTTTCATGGTTCTCAATACTCAAATTCGCTAATAATTTTAAACAGTTTGTGGAAAGAGCCAACCCAAATCTATAATGTTCTTCCAGGTCCGCGACTATCGTAAGTAGTTGCGGGCTTTTTGGAATGTCGGTCATTTAGACGAGGGCGCCAGCGGTTGCCTAATTGTGCATTCAAGTCTGTCTCGTCAATGCGCAAATCAGACACTAAGCCGCAGTCCCAAATTAATACCGCATCAATTCCGTTGCTTGCCGATTAAATTTCGCCCTCAATTTCTTTCATTCTAGAATTTCTGGTATGCTTAATGACGTGATCAACCAACTTTAGTGGTCGTGTTTCATCTCCAAGTTAGCTGACCTATCCAAATACTAGTATTCCTGAGGAGGAAATTTTCATGTCATCATTCATCGGGGGACTCAGTCTGCTCATTGCCATGATTCTCGGCATTCTCTGGGTGACCAACAAAGTCCGCCACCGTAACCCGCACCACCAAGGACGCAACGCCCTGATTGCCTTAGTGCTTGCGTTCATCTTCATCGGCATCGGGGGGAGTGGCGACGATTCAACCACTAAGACGCACTCGGACCAGGCCAACATGGCCAACTCGTCCAGCAAGTCCGCCACCAGCGCCACTAAACACGCGGCCGCTTCCCACAAAACCGCTAAGCACCCCGCCACTAAGTCCACCGCGACCGCAACATCCCAGACCACCACGTCTCGGAATAGTCAGGTGCTCAAAAAACTGGTCAGTTATACTAACCAGGAATCAGCGGGACCAACTCAAAACTATTACTGGAAACTGGGCAAGGCCCACACCACCGGCTTCAAGAACCTGAAGGCTGGCAATTACCATTTTGCCAGTGATTCTCAAGGCCGGGCCGGCACCGCCCGCGCCGTTTTAACCTACGGCGAATACGCCAACTCCCGGGGCTCCCGGCAAGGTAGTCCGCTAGAACCTAGCGGCTGGCCCACCGAAAATCCCAAAGTCGCCATCAGTTACGTCTTCACCGGTCGGACCTACCACGGCTACCTCTATAACCGGAGCCACTCCATCGGTGATAGCCTACTAGGCGCCAAGTCCTACACCTCGGCTAACAACTTCACCACCGGTACCCGGCCCCAAAACGTCGGAGCAGACCAGGATGGTGGCATGCGCTACGCCGAAGAAACCGCGGAAGACTACTGGAAAGCTAACCCCAACACCAGTGATACCATCAAGTACCAAACCACGCCCCTCTACTACCGCAGTGAAACCATCCCCCGCGGCTCCATCGTGGACATCAAGTCGTCGGATGGCCAGCTCAACACGGCAGTCGCTGTGATCAATTCGGCGGAGGGCATCAAGCTCAACTACACCACCGGTAGTAACAACGCCAAGCCCATCACCTCAGCTAGCCGGCAATCCAGCCACACCACTAATGCTAGTTCCAGCAACGCCAGTGCGAACAGCACCAGCCATCAAACACGGACCACGACCCACTCTGCCACGCAATCCGGCCAGTGGCACGTGGCCGCATCCGGCATGGTCTACGTCTCCGACAGCGACAAGTACTATTCACAGGTGACCAATCCGGGCAACTACACGTACGAATCGGAGTCCAAGGCTCAATCCAGCGGCGCCACCCGGGCATCTCGCGGGAATCAGTACGCCCGGCCTTAACGCCTGAGGTCTCTGTCATATCAACGATTACATTGTTAATTATCGTTAGTGTCATCATCAAATATGACATGGACGATAAAAAGCCAGTAGTGTTTGTTTTCACGTCCATATATGTATCATAAACGTGTATCCATTTTCCATTCATGCTATAATAACCTTGCGAAGAAAGATGTAGCATTGCTACACCAAAGGCCCCGACTATGGGTGTAGTCGGGGCCTTTTTTATACGTTTATATCACTAAACGGGTGGGTTAGGGTGTTGCCTATTAGAATTTTACTTGTGGCGTCTACGATCTAACCAGTCCGTAAACAAGGTTACTAAGAGTCCAACCGCAAGCGGGGCGAAAAAAGATGTGAACATTACTACACCTCCTCACTATTGCTAGTGCAGGTAGGCAACCGTTTAATTATGAGTGAACATCTCCCAACTTACAACTAGTCATCCACTAACTAATCCGTAGAACGAAACAGGCCACTCAAAAGAGCTAGATAACCACCATTGAACAGACTTTTCTCACAAAAAAAGCGCCAGCTCTAACTGGCGTCATCTCAACGTTTATCGCTCATTATCGCAATTTAAATGCGCCCCCCGAGAGTCGAACTCGGATCATAAGGACCGAAATCTTATGTGCTATCCATTACACTAAGGGCGCCTTTCACTCTCTAGTTTAACGCAAAACCAGGGTGAATGGTGAATAATTTATCCGTTTATTTATCGGCGGATTTCGACGGCCCCGGTGCTGGATGGTCCCGATGCCACTGCCGCACGTAGTCCAGCCGCTTCTTGAAGAGGTTCTCGCGACCTTCATCCGTGGGGTGATAGTAAGTGTGGCCCACCAACGCGTCCGGCATGGTCTGCATGGTGGTCAACTTATCCTGCGTATCGTGGGCGTACTGGTAATGCTTCCCGTAGTCAAGGTCCTTCATCAGCTTAGTCGGCGCGTTGCGTAATTGCAGCGGAACCGGCTCATCGCGACTATCCTTAACGTCCTTAGCCGCCCCCTGCCAAGCCTTATAGATGGCGTTAGACTTGGGGGCCAGAGCCAAGTAGGTCACGGCTTCCGTCAAGTGGACGTTGCATTCCGGCATCCCCAAGAACTGACAGGCCTGAAAGACGTTCACGGCCACATTCAACGCATTGGTGTCCGCTAACCCAACGTCCTCACTGGCAAAACGCACCAGGCGCCGAGCAATGTACAGCGGATCCTCGCCGCCTTCCAGCATCCGCGCCAACCAATAGATTGCCGCATCGGCGTCACTATTACGCATCGACTTGTGCAACGCCGAGATGATGTTGTAGTGTTCCTCCCCCGTTTTGTCGTAGAGGACGAACTTCTGGCTGATCAACTGCTTGAGGTCCTTCATCGTCACCTTGACCTGGTCGCCCTGCTTATCGCCGTTAAGCACCGCCATCTCCAGCGTGTTCAACGCCGTCCGGGCATCCCCGTTGGCGAACTCCGCGATGGCCCGCAAGGTATCGGGTTCTAAGGTCACCTGGGTCTGGGGAAACCCGTTGGGACTGGCAATCGCGTTGGTCAACAACTGTTCAATGTCGTCGGTGGTCAGAGCCTTTAAGACGAAGACCTTACACCGCGACAACAACGCCGAGTTGATCTCAAACGAGGGGTTCTCGGTAGTCGCCCCAATCAGGGTGATGCTGCCGCGTTCCACGTAAGGCAGAAAGGCGTCTTGCTGGGCCTTGTTGAAACGGTGGATTTCGTCCACGAAGACCAGCGTCCGTTCCCCCATTTCCCGGTCAGCTTCGGCTTGCCGCATGATCTTTTTGATCTGACTGATTGAACTGTCCACGGCACTGAAGCGCAGGAAGCTGGCCTGACTCTGGTGGGCAATGATTTCCGCCAGCGTGGTTTTCCCAACACCCGGTGGCCCCCAGAAGATCATCGAGGAGATCTGGTCATTTTCAATCAGCTCCCGCAAAATCTTTCCGGCGCCTAGCAGGTGGGTCTGGCCCACGAACTCGTCCAAGGTCCGCGGCCGAACCCGACTGGCCAAGGGCTCCTGCTGGGGGTTCCTAAACAACGATTCCTGTTCCATCCGGAAACACCCCTTCCTGAAGTCATGTCAAAACGAGTACAGCCCCCTAGCGCGACCCCGCAGCCTCGATGGCTTGGTCTTGTAGGTACTGCTGGGTCTGGTCGGCACTTTGCCGAAAATCTTCGATCAGTGACTGTCCCTGTGGTTTGATCGTGGCGGTCTGATGCCCCAGAATGTCGGTCACGATTAAGTCGTTCCCCTGCCAGCTCGCAGTATCGTAGTGGCCGTCTTCAATCTGGTCTAAGAACGCCTGAAAGGTATCCAAGACGGCCTGCTGGATGATGGCATCTTCTGAGCGATCATCGCCCATTTTCTTCAATTGTAGTTGGCGCATGGCGACTTCGTCCATATCGGTTGGAATTTGAATAAACACGTTGGTGCCCCCTAAAGTTTGTTTTACAATTATTCTATCACTTCCGACTTCCGAAACCTATGAGACGAATCATTATCCTTCCCGCCCATCTGGTGTAAACTAGGAGATGAGCATAACGCTTCAAGGAGGGGCTACGATGGAAGACTATATTCTCGACTTTACCACCAACTTAGCAATCCTCCACCGCCAATTTCAGCGCGACATGAACCAGATTCTGGAGGCTGACCAGGTACCCATCAACATCACCGAGTTCTATCTCCTGGTGTTGGTATCCGAGGCCAGCCCCATCAATCAGCGAATGGCCGCGCGCACGCTTGCGGTGGATGAGGGGTTGATGACCCGGATGGTCCGCCACCTGGTCCACCTCTCCCTACTGGTCAAGACGGATGACCCCGCCGAAAGGCGCAATAAGCAACTGGCCCTGACCACTAAAGGCAAACAGCTGGTTACCCGGGCCATCGAGGTCCTGCACCACTGGTGGCAACACGTGACGCCGAATGATGCACCCGTTGACTTTCAAACCTTGACCGAGCAGCTCCAACAACTGTCGGTGCAAGTCTTAAACTTCGATCACCCGTTCGATGATCTGTAAGGCAACTACCGATTCAAGATTTAGATTCAAGGAGGGAATTCTCATGAGTAAAGCCATTACGATTGCCCAAGCCCAACGCTACGACGCCCACACCATCAACGACATCGGCATCCCGTCCATGGTCTTAATGGAACGCGCCGCCCTCGCGACTTTCAACAACCTCTTAAATGACGACTACGACCTGACCCGCGTCGTGGTCGTCGCAGCTACCGGGAACAACGGTGGTGACGGCATCGCGGTCGCGCGCCTCTTAAAGATTCGTGGCATTAACGTGTCCATCTACCTGTTGGGGAACCCTGACAAGGCCTCCGAGCAGACCCAGCAACAATTAAAGATTGCCCGTTACTACCAGATTCCGTTCACCACGGAACTCAATGACGTGATCAACGCGACCACCATCATCGACGCCATCTTCGGCGTGGGCTTGAGTCGCGAGGTCACCGGTGATTTTGCGGCGGCCATCAACGCGATCAACGCCACGGACGCCAGCACCGTTGCCATCGACGTCCCATCGGGGATCAACGCCGATACCGGCGCGACTCTAGGCGTGGCAGTGGTCGCCGATTCGACCACGACCATGGCCTACAACAAGATCGGTCTCTTGACGGTCAACGGCAAGCACCACGCCGGAACCGTCCACATCGCCGACATTGGAGTCTACGCTCAGGACCACGTCGAATCCATTAAATAATCGTTCTAACGACCAAAAAACAAGTAAGCGACCGCCCATCATCAGTGGTGATTGCTTACTTGTTTTGTCTAATGCTTAATCGTAACCGCAGTTCGTTTAATTGGCACCGTGTTCGTCAAGTTGTCCATTACTGGGCAGGTTCCTTCAGCAAATTCAACAAAATCGGTACAAGCTTTTTTGTTCTCAGACGTGTCGAAGTGAACGCCCACCTTGATTTCGCTCAACCCCTGCATCGGAGCTTCTTGAAGTCCCTCCAAAGTGAGATAGAAGCTACGGTAAGTGAACTTCTGTTTTCTATAGAAAGACCCCATCACAATGGATTCACAACCACCTAGCGCCTCCAAAATCGCCTCGTAAGCGTTAGCCACCTGTGTCGAATTTGGTGCCAACTCTAGCGAGAAATCACGCACACTTGCCTGATACCGATCCGACGTCGCTGAGCCCGTAACTTTAACCTTATAAGTATCAATTGACATCACTATTGCCCCCTAAACTACTTCAACTTTATCAACGCTAACCTTTACGCCGTGACGCAACATCTGCGCCATCGGGCAAGCCGCTTCAACCCGGTCGGCAAACGCTTCACATTCGGCCTGGGTGGCCTGAGTCTCAAAATCCAGGGCCAAGCGAATCTCCTGGAAGCCATTCCGGACATTCGGATCCTTCCCCGTAAACCCAGCTGGGTCCAAATCACCTTCTAGGTTGACCGTCATTTTCTGGTAGCTGAAGGTCTGATCTGCTGCTAGTCGCGCTGCCGTTTCCTGCAATGATGTTCCCAGCGAGCACAGTTCCATCTCAACCGGGTTCATCCCCGTATTTGTTCCCCCACCGCTCTTGGGTTCATCCAATCTCTCGTGGATTCCTCGCGTATGGACATCAACTTGTAATCCTTTAGCCATCTTTCTAGCTGAAGCATGATATCTTCTCATTAGATTAACTTCCTTTAACCCGTATTTTATAAGCGCTTACATTTATATTATACAATGATTGCTTGCAAAATCAATAGTTAGCTAACTATCTATACGGCTAGTCCATGTTATAATTGATTAAAAACTAAAGTAGGTGATTTAAATGGCAACACCACAATTCGACTTAGCCAGTTGCATGATGTTTATCACCACCCGCAGCAGCAAGCTGTTTTCCACTAAGTTCAATCAAGCACTGACACCAACCGGACTTGCCAAAAGCGCCTGGATGGCTCTGTACTATATTCAACAGCAACCCCGAATCAATCAACACGATTTAGCAGAAATGGTTGGGATTACCGGCCCCAGTATGGTCAAAATCGTTGGTCAATTAAGCCAAGATGCTCTAATCACCATCACGCCCAGCCAACGCGACAAGCGCGAACGATTACTTGAGCTCACCGACACCGGACGTCGCCGCTTAACTAGTAGTCTACCGATTGCCGACGCCTTTCAGGATACCGTAACCCAGAACATTCCCCAAAAGGACTTAGATACCGTCGCCCGAGTCATGGCACAAATGGTCAAAAACGCCCAGAACATGTAGACACTACCTATTAATTTTCTGCGTGAGTGGCATAACTTTATTCAAGTAGTGCCTCGATTGTCTTTCTGCTGTCCTCCCGGTATACTGGAAGCACTTACACACAGGAGGGATTCCCATGCATGACCAGACTGGCTTCACCAACATTCAGACGCTGGACCCCAGCATCATCGTGGACCTGCGTTACGCGACCACTCACAACTTCACTCACCAAGTGATCTATGACTTCACCACGGCGATTGCCCGTACCGGGACCGCCGAGAAACTGGCTCGGGCCAGCGCTGCCCTACGAACCCAAGGTTACCGCCTCAAGGTCTGGGACGCTTACCGGCCGGTGACCGCTCAAAAGCGGCTCTTTGACGTCTACCCCGATCCCAGCTTCGTGGCCCCACCCAACCCGAACTTCTCCCATCAAAAGGGCGTGACCTTCGACCTGACCCTGTGTGACCAGGCCGGCCGCGAACTCGAGATGCAAAGCGCCTTCGACGACTTCTCCGAACGGGCCCACCGCACGTTCCCCCGGACGCCCACCCAGGAAGCCCACTACCAGTTGCTCGATCAAGCCATGACCCAGGCCGGGTTCGTGGGCTACGACAATGAATGGTGGGACTACCGTGACGCCGACATGGACGCCTATCAGCCCTTGGCCGCCGATCCCAACGACTTCTAAGTCCGACCACTTAAACAAGTGAGCTAATTTGTCCCGTCTCCGGACCATTAGGTGTTTACTTAAGAGTAAACCCACATGGGAAGGAGACGTTTTTGTGTTTGCCATACTCATCGGGGTCGCCATCGGTATCGGCCTCCCCATCCAAACTAGTGTTAATTCCCGGTTACGCCGGGCCGTGGGGACCCCATTCTTGGCGTCCCTGATTTCCTTTACCATCGGCACGCTTTTCCTGGCTGGGACCACGCTAATCGTCGACCACCACCTCCTCTTTAGCCCCCAGCTCTTTCAGACCCAGCCCGCCTGGCTCTGGATTGGCGGTATCTTCGGCGTCCTGTACCTGACCGCCAACATCCTGCTCTTCCCTAAACTAGGAAGCGTCCAGACCGTGATTCTGCCAGTCTTCGGCCAGATTCTGATGGGCCTTCTGATCGACAACTACGGCTGGTTCCACGCTAAGGTCAGCCCATTGACACCGATTCGGCTGGTGGGCGCGTTACTGGTCCTAGTTGGCGTTATCACCACGGTCGCCGTAGGGGCCTGGTTCCTGACCCGGAAGACTTACGATCGGACCACGGTTCCCGGCAACGGGTTATGGCCTTGGCGCCTACTAGGGGTGCTAGTCGGCATGCTGAGCGCCGCCCAATCCGCCATCAACGGCCACCTAGGGAAAGTCTTAGCCTCGTCATTGAACGCCGCCTTCGTATCCTTTTTGGTGGGTACCCTAGCCCTATTGCTCTTAAACTTAGGCTTGCGGTCGCCCCTACAACTGCGCCATCCCCAGGGGCAGACTAACCCCTGGTGGATGTGGCTGGGCGGCATCATCGGCGCCCTGTACGTGCTGGGAAACGTCTACTTAGTTCCCGTCGTCGGCACGGGGTTGACCGTGGTCATCGTCCTGGTCGGCCTAATGACCGGGAGCCTCTTGATCGACCACTTTGGCTGGTTGGGCAGTCCCCGTAACCCAATCACCCCGGTTCAAATTCTGGGTCTCATCATCATGATTACAGGCGTGGCCTTGATTCACCTGGCTTAAGGTACTTGGTGCTAGTCATCACCAATCCAGATCTATTGAATCAAATCAACGATTGTCGTATACTCAAGTATATAAAAAGTGACGACCGTTGCGCCGGCCGCCACAAGTTCGCAAGCCTAGTGCGGTATTATTGGGGGACTACTTCTTTGCGGAAGTAGTCTTTTTAATTATCCTATACGCTTTGGCAAAGTTGACCATCGCCAAGGATAATACGTAGACCGCCACCCCCCACCTTAAACACCAAAAAACTTCCGCCCACTCCAGGACAATTTCCCTGGTTGGGCGGAAGTTTTCAGTTCTCGCGAATTTATTGACCATGACTAATAACGGTGACTTGAATTCCCATCGTCAGCCCTAATCGATAGTATCTAGTGCCAAGCGGTCAATGACCGTTGGCAGCTTAGGATACTTACGGTGTAGCTGGTTCTTAGTGAATAGCTCAAAATCATCATAATGAAAACCTGGGGCCACCACACAACTAACTAAACCAAAGCTGTCCGGGGCCGTGACTTCCGAAGCGAAGATGGTCTCGCGGGGGACCCGGAACTGGGGGACCTCCCCCGCTGCTAGGTTCAACCCCAACTTGACCGTTGAATACTGGCCATTGGGCGCGATACAGTGAATCGTCAGGGGTGCCCCATCGTGAAAGAACCAGAGCTCATCGTGGTTCAACCGGTGAAAGTGCGACGGATTGCCCGCCGTCAACAAGAACAGAATGGCCGTGTACCGGTACCGTTGACCGTGACTCTCCAAGGCGAAGTACCGGTCCTCACTATGCGCCGTCTCCTTGAACCAGCCCCCCCTCCGGATGAGGTTCGAGGCCGAGCTGGTCAATGTAGTCTGCTTGACTAGTCATCCGTTGCATCCCCCTTTACCATTGGTTACTTCTGGACCATAAACGAGTGATCCGGAATCCGAATCAACGTGAACCGGTTCGCTAACCGTCCCGCGTGAAGGCCAATGCCGTTCACCCAGTTCTTCTTGTAGGTGGTCTCAATCACACCGACCCAGGCCTTCTGGTGGCGCTGGTCGTACTTAGCGACCGCCTTGCGGTTCCAGTGGTAGGCCGATGCCGGCAGATTGATGGGATGCTTCCCCGCGGAAACGGTGGCGGACATACTGTCGACCTGGTACCGTTCCCCTTCCGTCAGGTACGTGTAGCGCTGAATCGGCTTCTGTCCCTGACCGTTCCGGACTTCAACGTAGTAGGACGAGCCGTTGCCGACTCCCGTACTCAAGACCAAGGGGTCGTACCGCGTGGTCTGATTGACCCGACTGCCCAGCTGGTTGACGTTCTGGAAGAAGGTGGTGTAACTCATCCCCCCGAAGAACAGCAGCCAAACCACTAGTTCCACCGTGGAAATGGTAAAGTTCCGCCAGGAAAAGCTCCGTCCCTCCTTAACGATTAAATGAATCCGCCGCACGCGCATGTCGTGCGTCATCCAGATTAAGGTGACCAAGACTAATAACCATAAGGCCATCCCAACTAAGTTCCAAGTTGATTTCATGTCGTCCGTTCCCTTCCAAATCTTACCCCCGTGGGGACTTCTTATTTATCTTTTAGCTTACGAGATTCAGCGTCTGAATACAAGCACCAGTCGCGACAAATTCCGTTATACTAGAGGTATTGGTAACCTGAAGCGCGACTTTTGCTAGCCACGTTTAGTTTACAACGCAACGCACACCGTTGCGTCATCAATGCTTCGAAAAACTACCTATAAGGAGGTCTTCCGTGTGTGTACTAGTTTAACCTACACCACCGCATCACACCACCATTTATTTGCCCGGACCATGGACTTTCCCACCACCACGCCCTGGCGGCCCGTCTTCTTGCCCCGTCAGTACCACTGGCAAACGGCGCTGGGCGCCGATCGTAAGACCCGCTACGCCCTCTTAGGCGGGGGCCGCATCGCCGCCGATCGGCCCGCTTACCTGATGGCTGACGGCGTTAACGAGACCGGCATCAGCTGTGCCGAACTCTACTTACCCGGAGCCGTGACCTACGCTGATCAGCCCGTCGCCGGTCAGATCAACCTGACCCCGCAGGACTTCATCAACTGGGTCTTGGGTGAACACGCCACACTGGAGGCCGTGATTGCCGACCTCCCGCGGGTGACCCTGGTGAACCGCCGGTGGGGCAACGACCCCTACGTCTACCCCTTCCACTGGATCCTCAGTGACCGCCAGGGGCAAACGCTGGTGATCGAACCCACCGACTTGACCTTACACGCCCAACTAAATCCCAGCGGCGTCCTGACCAACACCCCCACCCTCGACCGGCATCTCCAAAACCTTAACCAGTTCCTTCAGGTCCCCGGCGACCAGTTCACGGCGGCCACGGTTCAGGCGGCCAGTACATACCTTAGAAGCGGTCAGCCCCTACCAGTTGGCCCGGTCCCCACTAAACGGTTCGTGCACATGGCGATTGCCCGCTGGGGAACTCCCCAACTGGCGACGACCCGTGACGCCATCCCCCAAATTTTTAGCTGGTTGGCCGACGTTGCGCTGCCGTTCGACCCCCAACGACGGTTCGAAACCAACCATAATTACACCCATTATCGTGGAATTATTGATTTCGACACC
This sequence comes from Levilactobacillus namurensis DSM 19117, assembly GCF_001434785.1. Taxonomy (GTDB): domain Bacteria; phylum Bacillota; class Bacilli; order Lactobacillales; family Lactobacillaceae; genus Levilactobacillus; species Levilactobacillus namurensis. The sequence continues at coordinate 68,252 of NZ_AZDT01000063.1, forward strand.
CTGACTTATTATTTCAAGCCCCGAACTACACACCGCTTGCAACAAATCACCCTAACGCCAGAAATGGCGGCCCGCCGGCATTTTCCCCGAGCCTATCCCGCTAATTAGCGCATTATTTTACAGACTTATCCATGACTTTAATTGGATTGATAATGGTTTGAGACACTTCTGTAACAACTCCCTGATAGTATTAAACACATCGATTACGAGTTATTAAAAATAAGTTGTTTAAATACGAGCTAAAAAATAAGGAGTTTGTTTACTTTTATGAAGAAGTCGTTAGTTAAAATCGTTATGTCCCTAGTCGCTATCGTTGCATTTGCCTTCATCGGCACGCAACTGAACCAAACCGAAGCCCAAGCTGCTTCCAAGATGTCCTACAGCAAGATCCACAAGGTCGCTAAGGCACAATTAGGTAAGCCTTACGGTTGGGGCTCCACTGGTCCTTCCCGCTTCGACTGCTCCGGCTTTACTAGCTACGTCTTCAAGAAGGGTGCCGGCAAGAAGATTCCCCGGACCGCACAAGCCCAATACAACAAGTACAAGCACGTTAGCTACAAGCACATCAAGAAGGGTGACTTGGTCTTCTTCGGTGGTAGCAAGCGTTCCATCTCCCACGTTGGGTTATACGTCGGTAACGGTAAGATGATCGATTCCCAAAACCGTGGTGTGGTTACGGAAGCCGTTCACGCCCCTTGGTGGCATGCGGTAGGTTACGCCCGCGTTGGTAACGTGGTCGCTGACTAAGTTCCCACTTTAACTCTAAAATCAAACAACTTGGACCCCTCCCACCATCGGCGTGCGGAGGGGTTTTGTGTGTCTAACGCTAAAACGCCCGGTTAATCAGGAGATTTCTGCAATCGATTGTATTCTTTCACCAGCTTACTTTCGGGGTGAAAACGGGTGATTTTCTTTCAAAAAATCGTTTGGCTTTCTCGCTGGTTCTGCTATGATAGGGAACCGAAAAGAATTCAAGATAGTCGAGGTAACCATCATGCTTGCAAAACTCACCCGCTCCATTGTGGCCATTTCCGTTCAATCCATCGTTAGCTTTCTGGCCACCGGCCTCACCCTAGCCGTTGGCATCGTCGGCGCCGGCATCGTCATTTCCGTCATCTACCAAGCCTTACTGACGCAGTTCTAAGTTCCGACAGTGGCGTACCCTTCCGCCTTAAGTCTAAATTGGCGAAAGAATCCGGCCCCGGCAGCCGCTAGGGCCGTGACGCCCGTGGGCACGATTTCAAGCCTCACCCAACCCGTGAGTCTTGAAACTCGGCCTTGGCCTAAGCCGAGAAAAACCACTCGGCTAACGCCAATTTCACCGGCTGAGCCCTAGCGACTACCAGTGCCTGACATCGTTAAAAACCCGCAACACCGCCCTCAATTTCACCCTCCCATCGTGAGCCGTGAGGGCGCCCAGACAGGGCTCAGCCGTGAAATTTTCCTTGGTGAGCGTCTTCCAGCTCGCCTAGGAAAAGGCCCAGCTTCGAGACCGCTCTGTGGCTCGAAGTGGTGCCCACGGCGTTCCAGCCCTGTCTGGGCGTCCGGTAAGGCGGAAGCCACCCTCAATATTAGCTTCACAATCAATCCTATGTTGCCGAAATTAAACCGTCATCGATTCTCAGTCGATGACGGTCTTTTTTACGCCAAAAAGCGGCCATGACCGGGAAAACTTCCCAGTCGTGACCGCGCGTTAGTTTTCTGAGGAGATACTGCTAACTCCGTAAAAATGACGGTTAATTTTGTGGCGCATCTTTTTGAACCGTAGGATGGGCCGTAAACCAGGCGTCCATGTCCGCGATTCGTTGTAGCCGTAAGCTAGGCAAGCCATCTCGGGAGACGCCGTGGAAGCTTTGCGGGTAACGAATGAAGTCCGCATCGACTCCCGCACGGCGAACCGCCGTGAAGTATTCTTCGGACTGACTGATGGGGCACCGCATATCCCATTCACCGTGTAACAACCGCACCGGCGTCGTGACCTGTGGCGCGTAGGCCAGCGGTGATTGTCGCCAGTAAGCCGCGACCCCACCCTCATCGAAGAGGTCGAGGCCCAGTTCGACGGGGTTGAACCGGAATCCAATGTCGCTGGTCCCGAAGAGACTAATCCAGTTGGTGACCGACCGTTGCGAGACCGCCGCTGCGAAGCGGTGGGTGTGACCAATCGTCCACAACGTCATGAAGCCACCGTACGACCCGCCGGCGATGTATTGCCGGTCAGGGTCCAGTTCAGTAAAGTGCTCCAGCGCATAATCTAGCCCACTCATCACGTCCGTGTAGTCTCCCTCGCCATAATGGCCGTTGACCGCATTTTCAAAATCCTGGCCGTAGCTGGTCGACCCCCGGGGATTCACGAAGACCACCCCGTAACCCAAGCTGGCATGGACCTGGAATTCGTAGAAGAACGTCTCACCATAGTTCGCGTGCGGCCCCCCGTGCACGTACAACAGGACTGGCGTCCGAGGTGCTTGGGTCTGGGCGGGTAGATACCACCCTTCTAAAGCTTGCCCGTCACCAGCCTGATAGTCGAAATGTCGGGGCTGCGCAAAATGGTGGTTGCGTTCATACGCCGCATTGGGATCGTACACGACCCGTTCCTGCTGATCATCCAGCGTGACGGTGACCAACGCACTGGGTAAGGTCTGCCGGGACACGGCTAAGACCACCTTGTTCGCGGCGACCACATCAAAGTCCACGATCTGTTGGGCTGTGTCGTTGACCAGGTGCAATCCCGCCGCGTTCCCCACGTACAGTTGACTGTGGGCGTGGAAGGCGGCCACGACCGCGACCCGATCGTTATCCAACCACCGAACCAACTTACCGCCGACCTGCTGGGTGAAGTCCCCCGCAAAGTCGGGAACCAGATCCGCCGCCAACTCGGCCGTGCAGTTGGTCAAGCGACCGGTCGCCCGGTCCGCTAAGTACAAGTTGGAAATGGTTTGACTGCCATACTGGCCGTCGTGCCCCACCAGCGCCACGGTCTGACCGTTCGGTGCCAGCGTCGCATCGGCGAACTGACCGGCTGGTAGGCTGGCCGTTAAATGGCTGGTCTGGCCGGTGGTGACGTCCAGGCAATACGCCCCGTGCGCAAAGTCCCGGTCGTTATCCGGTTGGTCGTCTTGGAGGTAGGTCACCAGATGTCCATCGGCACTCACGGAGGTCAGGTCGAAGTCGTACGGCGTCTGGAAGAGTTCTTCCAAGGCCCCACTAGTGGGCAGGTACCGCCGTAAGCGATACGTGACTTTCTCGGGCAACCACCCGTAGCCATCGGCCTTATTGATCAACCGGCCCACGTGCCGGGTCACCGGGAACTTCTCCGTGTTCGGTAACTTAGGCTTCTCCGTTGTGGCCGTGGTCTTGAAATAAATGCTGTGGCCATCCGCCGCGGCTAACACTGTTTTGACCGCTTCGCCGGGAGTGGCTACGCAGCTGGGCGTGCCTCCCGTAAGCGGTACTTGGTACAACTGGGCCACTTGGTCCGGTAATTTGGCCGCAAAAAAAACCGTCGTTGCCGTGACTGCTGGTTGAACGTTTTGTTCACCCACCGTGGCCACGACCCGCTGATGGCCCTGATCATCGACACTGTTTAGTTGCGCCCGATAGCCATTGCTGGCCTCATCGACGCGATTCTCTACAAAGTAATAGGAACCACCCGCCGCATTCGGCTGAGAGAGGGACTTTAATCGAAATAAATCTCGTGCACTGACGCCCGTTGTTACCATTCGCATCGCTTCCCTTTACATTTTCTCATTGTTTTCTCACAAAAGTGATTATCCCTATCCTAGCCGTTCCCCGTAAGCCTGTCAATTCTTAGCCGTTCTTCAAGCTATCACCAGTATGAGTCATTCGCCATTCGCCTTACCGGTCGGCCAGACAGGGCTGGAACGCCGTGGGCGCCACTTCGAGCCACAGAGCGGTCTCGAAGCTGGGCCTTTTCCTAGGCGAGCTGAAAGACGCTCACCAAGGAAAATTTCACGGCTGAGCCCTGTCTGACCGACCTCTCGGCTGACACTAGCCGTTGAATTGGACCTCGTGTGCCAAAAACACGATCACTAACGTTAGGCCCCAACAGCCGATAGGGCCCAGCCGGTGAAATTAGCGTTAGGCCAGCGGTTTTCTGGCCTTAGGCTAAGGCCGAGCTTTGAGATTCGCGGGTTTAGCGAAGCTCAAAGTCGTGCCCACTGGCGTCACGGCCCTGCCAATCGGCTGTTGGGGCCGTCTGGACCCGCGACTATCTGGGGGCCCGGTAAGGCGTCCACCCCACACCTCAGTATTTCCCAATTATTCCCCGTTATCCATAACTTTCGGAATGAATCTAGCACCACGCTCTGTGGTTTTCCTACTATATGTAGATTTTATCGAAACTTTTAGAGAATTTTGTCTATATATAGTTGTTTTTTCCCGACTTTCATCGTAACATAGACCTATACTCATTAGGAACCAGTTATTACCTATGACCAGAGCTGGTCGCCTAAACCTCAAGGAGGGTTGGAAGAATGGACGTTATTCGCAGATCACAGGGAACCATGTATCCTAGAAGCCTTACCGTGGAGACGCCCACGGGAGCGCACGTTGCGTTCGATTCTGCGCGTATTCATCAAGACCTGACCAGCCTGACGAATGATCCCACGGTCGTCCACCGCGTCGAAAGTCTGATTGTCGCCCAGCTGGCTGGGTTTGACGTCGTCGCTACCGAGACGATTGAAGCTACGATTACCGCAACTCTAGAACAGCTGGGATACACCCAGATGGCGCGTCAGTACCAACGGTAACCTAACGGATAGTTAGTTTAACTTTAATGATCACAGCGGCCGGAATCATTTCCGACCGTTTTTTAGACCCAACTAAAAACGGGAACGCCCGCAGTTAACTGGACGTTCCCGTTTTGGTTATGGCCTGATTGGCAACAGCCGAGCTGTTACCAATGCCTATTATCGTTAAATTTTAATCAATGGACAAAAAATCGATCAGCACTCCCCCGAGAACTGACCGATTGGTGTTATGAACTTAATTGGGACTCCAAGTGGTGGAGTTCCGCCGTCCGCACTTCACGTGGCAAGAACCGGCGAATTTCTTCTTCATTGTACCCAACTTCCAGCCGCTTATCATCAAAGATAATGGGCCGCTTGATCAGGTCGGGGTACTTCACAACTAGGTCAACCAATTGGCTAACGGATAGACTATCTAAATCAACGTGGAGTTGCTTGAAGATGTTCGACCGCGTCGAAATGATATCTTCACTCCCGTTTTCCGTAAGCCGCAAGATCTGCTTAACCTCAGCTGCGTTCAATGGCTTCGACTTAATATTCCGTTCTTGGAACGCAATCTCGTGGTCCTTCAACCATGCCCGCGCTTTCCGACTGGATGCACTACTTGGTGCAATATACAAATTAATCATATCTCAGCACTTCCTCATCGTTGGATTGAGTTAACGATAGAAAACAACAACTGACTCATTTTGGTTCACTACCAACAATTCATTGAACTATCCAGTAGAACCAATTTATATGTTACCACAATTGAATGAATAATCAACCTTTTTTGGAAAGTTTCTAAATTATTTTTGATTTCCGATTCGGGGTTGGTTGGTTCAGAAAACAATTCATTTGTTTGCAATTAAATTTGTGATATTCGCGGGGAATCAGGTCCTATTCCGGCCTCAAATCTTTCACAAGGTTGTGCCCGTCCATGAATAGTCCCCCAATTTTTTACCCAATCTCACTAAAATGGGGCCATCATCTTCGAGAACGCTTACTTGTAATTTTATTCATTTATATTGGATATTCATTCATGCAAGCAAGCACTTTCACCCATTTACGGCTTCCACAGTCCCGTCAAAGTGGCTAAAAATTCGCCACGCCCCCGAAAGAGAGGCAGGGTTAACCATTTTATTTTCTTTCCCGGCAACCGTAACCTCCAAGCTTAGCTTAAAATTTTCCCACCGGTTGACGCCCGTTCACAACGGCTCCCCTTTCCAAATTTACCCGATCGATGAAAGCTTGCTGAAAAGCGTCCCGTCTGTACTCCGCCGCCCCACCGCCTGACCGGAACGGCCGCCAGTTTTCACAAACCGACACTGTTGACCCTTAATTTTTCTAGTCCGTCACATTTTCTTCACAATTTAGGGGTATAGTGAAAATATAACTTACGAATCTAATGAATAAGTTACGAAATTTTACTCCTCCAAAGTAATTGTTACCCGGACTGGCTTGCTGTGTGCAGGCGTCCGTGTACCGCGTAATTTACGCTTTAACCGAAAGCGCCGGATGTCATCCTGGTTGGTGACCCGGCGCTTTTTGGTTAGAAAATCACTCATAATCAGGTAAAAAACGCCATCAAAAATTTACACATCTGGTAAACTAGCTTATAATTTCTTTAACACGTTACAATTCCGCGTTTTCGGCGAACACTCTTGCTAGCAACTGGACGGTTCGGAATAGCGCCAGTTAGACGTAATTGGAGGGTGACAACATTGAAGCTGACAATTTTATCGACAAGTGACACACACGGGTACGTCTACCCCACAAACTATGTGAAGAAGGGGACCCAACAAGGCTTTGGCCTGGCCCGGGCGGCGACCGTCATCGCCCAGGAACAGGCTGCCGCGGAGGGTCCCGTGGTGACCATTGAGAACGGGGACTTCCTGGAAGGGTCACCGCTGGCTTACTACGTCGCCCGGGTCCAAGACCACCGCGACCCCCAAGCCCTGATGAACATTTATAACCAGATTCATTACGACTGCGGGATCCTGGGCAACCACGAGTTCAACTACGGCCAAGACTACCTACAAGCGGCGATTCGGGAATCCGACCGCCAGATTTTATGTGCCAACATTTTAGACCATACCGGTCAACCCGAGTATGGCAAGCCCTACACCATTCTAGAAAAGGACGGCTTAAAGATCGGCGTCCTGGGTCTGACCACCCAAGCCGTCTATAAATGGGAGAAAGCCACCAACATCGACGGTCTCCAATTCGAATCGGCCTACATCGCCGCGAAGAAATACGTGCCCATCTTACGGGAACAGGCGGACGTGGTGATTGTCTGCTACCACGGCGGCTTTGAACGCGACTTGGCCACTGGCGAACCTAACGACATCCATGTCGGGGAAAACGAAGCCTACCACATGTTACAGGCGATTCCCGGCATCGATGCCTTAGTCACCGGCCACCAACACCGCCAAATCGCCACCAGCCTCTTCGACACCCCGACGACCCAACCCGGGTTCCGGGGCCAGGCCATCGGCAAAATCACCTTAGACCTCGACCGGGACGCTGACGGGAAGGTCACCGTGACCAACTACGATACCGCCCTGGTTTCTGCGGCCGAAGCGCCCCTTGATCCGCAGGTCTTAACGGCCGCTAAGGGGCTCAATGATCAAGTCGCCCATTGGTTAGACCAACCATTAGGTCACATCACGGGCGACATGACTTTCGACGACCCCGTTCAGGCACGCCTCAAGGAGACCCCGTATATTGAGTTCATCCAACGGGTCCAGATGGCGACCATGGGCGCCGATATCTCGGCTACCGCCCTCTTCAGTAATGAGGCCCGCGGGTTCGAGAACCCCATCACCATGCGCAACATCATGACCAACTACGTCTACCCTAACGGCTTGTCCCTACTGAACATCACGGGGGCCGACTTACGGGCCGCCCTCGAGGTCAGTGCGCGCTACTTCACCATTATCGATGGTGAGATTGCGGTCAACCCGGCCTTTATCCATCCTAAACACCGGCAGTACAACTACGACATGTACGAAGGTATCGACTACCGGTTGAACATCGCCCAACCTATGGGTCACCGGGTCGAAGCCCTGACCTACCACGGCCAACCCGTGACGGACGACCAACCTTTGCGCATCGTCTTGAACCAGTACCGGGCCGTGGGGGGCGGTCACTACAGCATGTTCGGCGCCAACAAGATTGTCGCGGAGAGCCAAAGTGCGATGAGCGAATTGATTGCCGACTACCTGCAGGCCCACCCCGTCGTCGATGCCACGACCAACCAAAACTTCCAAATCGTCAACGAACCGCGCAACTAGCGGCGAGACCGAACCAGCTAAAAAGGCCGTGTGCCCTGGAGATTAACCTTGTCGTTAATCCCTAGAGCACACGGCCTTTTGTTTTCATCCGTCTCATCAAATACGATAGTATTCAATCATGGGCATGACACTAACCACATAAGGTACATATGAGTTCCACAGGTGAATTATAAAATCAAATCCTGAATTATCAAATAAAATGAAGTCCCCATAACCTATTCTCATCAATTGGTATCTTAGTAGAAATCTGGTGAGACTTCAACGGCCAATCGATAATCTAATACTTTACATGTCCATTATCTCTATCTCGGGCGGGTTGGGGAACCAACCAAAGTAAAACCTCTCATGGATTAAACCCACGGATCAATTGATTTTGGCACTCGTTGTTTACCCACTCCCAAGTACCGGTAGACGAAGTAAACGTCTGTTCTAGAAACTTGCGAAAGTCCTGAGAATTCCGAAACGTTATCGAAAATCACTCTCTTAAAGTACTCCAGACCATAGTTGTTAGTGCCGCCTTGAAGTACTTTACAACAGGTGCCCACATAGTAGTCAGTTACCAGTACAATGTAATCTCGTAACAACTAGAACGCTCTGTTAACATCATAATTACGGGCTCGCTAACGCCCCCCGTTCTCCCTTAACCAAATCGCCCTCCCAATGACCAATTTCTGTACAATCATTAGTTACTTGCAGATATGCTTCAATGGATTAATCCAGCACGTGTTTCTTCATCCGTACATATCGTTTTCCCGGTCATTTAACACGCTGACGAAACTTCATTGATAGATAAAATCAAGAACTCCCACATCAAATGTAACAACAATAGACAGTAAGGGCGACAGATAAGGTAAAGCTGTATAGCAGCTTTGACCCAATGAACTAAGGAACCGATACTCAGGTAAGCTTCTTGAACCTTTTAATTATGGACAATCTGAATAACCTTATTAAGTTGAATCTCGCGACTGATAGTTGTTACACTATGACCCAGCAACGAGAAATTTCTCAGTAGAATTTTCATTTAACCACTTTTTGATTAAATGGCATTCAGCATATTGAAGCTGTTGGTAATGACGATGCGTGATATTCTGGCTATGGATTCCTATTCTTAATTCGTGGATGATTTAGGAATATTTTTCATAATCTTTTGGTTCAGTCCTTTATGTGTCGCACTTCAATTTTAAATCCGAGTCCGATAATTATTCACATAATTATATACTTGTCTTTCTGAAATCCCCACCACCATATATAATAATAGAGGCATAGGAGCCCCTGTCAGGTAACTTCTATGTCTCTAAAATAAATATTTCGATTGAACTGGGAATTTTATTCCAGACCTACGTCGTCCACAAAAAACATACAAAACCAGGCTAGTACGTTAGTACGGAGTCAAAACTCGTCTAGAGTTCTAAAATCATCGTATGGCTACTAATCCAGTACCCGATATTGGAAAAAGTCAACTTACTACGCTGCTTCATTAATTTTCCATTTTTTTCCTTGGCTTCTTTCCATTTAGCACTCCCCTTAAGCTTTGCTACTTTCTTTTTAGGAACACTACTAAAACTGCGGCCATCATGTTTAGTCCCATCAACATTTTCTGCCCCAATTTGCTTGTTACCATGGTAAACATGCCCATGAAACTTCCCCTGATGTGCATTCAACGGGCCGTCTATTCTAGCTCGCCAGCCAGAACCGAGATTAACATTGACGCTGTGTGCTGCACTGGCACTAACAGTCATAACTGTCAACATTGTAATTAATACTGCAAATAAGGAAAAAATCTTAACAATCTTCTTCACTAAAATACCCCACTTATTTTTGAATTAAATTATTCATAGTTCGGGGCTCTTTCATGATTACCGATGATTTAAATATCAAATTAATTTTTTTGACCATATCTTCAAACCCAGAATCAGTTGGATAATCAAAGCTTAACTCATCTTCAATTCTTAAATAGTCAATAAATATATCAATACTAGGTTTAAAAGAAAAAAGGCCTTCAACAAAATTATTAATGAAAGCATCTTCCTCATCAGTCAAATCCCTGAAAGTTGCCGCCTGAACCTTAATATGATTGTCATTTGGCTCAAAATCTGTATCAAAAAACTTAAGCCCAAATGATTTGTCGGCCTTTGAGAATGTATCTGTAATTAGTAAATACACAACATCTTCTAACCCTTTTGTAAAAATATAAAATTCATTCTGCTCCGTAATAAAGTATCGCGAAAATTTCATGTTATTTTCCACCCCTGGATTTATATGATTAAAAACGACAAAGAGAATTGTATCATGTAAAGAAAGCATGCACAACTTTTTTAATAATAATTTTATTGTATTATGTATCTTTACGATAAGAAAAATTTTAATTGTGGATTTTAAAATTAAACTAACTACTTTTACAAAATAAATACACTGAGCATAGAAAAGCTTGATATCATTGGAGGTCCCACAACAAAACCATGAAAAAGTCTTTTATCTTGATTCAAGAACAGCTCACCCTGTCTCGACCAAAGGGGCACCATCTAGCCACAGTTGAATGTGAAAAAATTGTTAAAATACACCAATAGAGGTCTAATTGAACAAACGCTCGTCGGCTGGGCGCTTATCCCCAGACCATTAACAACGAACTAAAGATTGAGAGCACGAAAACAAGCCACAAACATTGGTACTAAAATCCTGCGGCAGTAAAGATTATATTTTAGAGGCTATCGGGTACTACCAAGTAATCTCGCGAGGCTACTGTACTAGTCCCTGTCAAGTTGACAGACGAAATAATATAATTTTGGAGTGGCGCTTAAGCGGCTTCACGGCGATATTCATTCGCCGTGAAGCCGTTTCTTTGTGTCGTTCGATCGATGTAGTTGAAGTAATAAACGCCAGCTTCAATCAAGCCAATAAGTTCCTGCTTGGTCTTCGGCATCGGATGGCTAGCTAGCCAGTTCAACTTGAACTCGTTCCACCACCGTTCGATAGGCGCATTGTCGTAGGGTGTGCCTGGTCGAGACATACTTCTGATCACTTGGTGGTCGGTCATAAAACCATTGAACGCCTTGGACGTGAAGGCTGATCCACGGTCAGTATGCACTAACGGATGGACGTCACCGGCATTTTGGAAGGCCTGATCAAAGGTCTCAATCATGGCTTCACTGGTCTCCGTAGGGCTTAGATGATAAGCCAAAAGGTATCGACCGTGTAAATCGAGGACTCCGCACAAGCGAACTTTATGCTCACCATTGGCCCCGTAACGAACCTCAGTAGAGTCGGACAACCAGACCTGATTGGGCTTCGTGGATTGGTCAAATTGCTGGTTCAAGATGCTGTCACGGACTTCCTGCTCTTCCTGCTTTACCCGGTGATGCTTCTTGATTCGGCTTTGACACTTGAAGTGAAGAACCGTCATCAAGCGTTTAACCCGCTTAAGTGAAACGTAGAAGTCAATCGACTCGTCATGCTCAAGATAGAGCTTCATTTTCCCAGCTCCGATGCATTGACGATGTTGCTTAAAGAGTTTAGTCATCTTGCCCTTAAGTAGCTCTTCTTGTTGGGCCCAGGGGGTCGGTTCACGTTGGAGCCATTGATGGTAAGCTTGCCGTGAAAGGCCTAGTTTACGAAGAATAATGGCTTGGGCACCATGGCTATTGGCGCCGATTTCTTGGATGTTTTGATACGCTAGTTTGTGTTGTGCAGTCACTCCCTGTTCCGGATTTCTCGGACTTTTTTTAAGAAGATATCGTAGATTTCCTGTTCTCTGAGCTGAGTCTTGAGTTGCCGATTTTCAAGTTTAAGCCGTTTGACTTCGGTCATCTCTTCGCGGGACTTCGTCCGCCCACGACGGTCTTTAAGTGCTGGGTAACCACCGCTCTTGGCTTTCAAGACCCAAGAACGAACTTGCTGATAAGAGACGTTGAAGTGTTCAGCTGCTTGACTATAAGTGTGACCACTCGCTGTCACGTATTCGCCGATTTCGATACGTTCCTCAAAGGTTGTTTTCCGACTCATAATGCGGACCTGCTTTCTAGACGGAGTTGCCGTCAATGAATGATTGGCCCCATTATACTGGAATTTCTTGATCCAGTCTCGAAGTTGCGATTTACTTCTTAGACCAAATCTAATTCGAATATCATCCAAACTACCTTCCTGGTTCAGATAGGCCGTCACAGCTTGTTGCTTGAGTTTAGAACTATATTTTGTCCAGCATTTTCGCTCTCACAATCCCTCTAAGCCGTCCTGTGCGTAAAACTTCTGCCAGCGTCTAAAGGCTTTGGGGCCGACGTTGTGCAGCTTAAGATACACAGCTTTAGTTAGGTCGGTCTCTGATAGCCCCTTGATAATTTCTAGCTTTTCTTCGGCCGTGAATTTGCTGCTAGGCATAGTAAAATCCCCTTAGAGTTGATAGATGAAATTATAGTTTTTCATCTGTCAACCCTAAGGGGGACTATAGCAAGCTAGGAAGCATTGGCTGCTTTCTTCTTTTTCTTCTTCTTTTTCTTTTTTTCATCGCCCACGTACTCGACGGCCGTGAGCTTGCGAATCGTGGTGATCCGAATCTTCCCAGGATACGTCAGCTGCTTTTCAACCTGTTGGGCCACTTCCTGAGTCAAGGTCGCCGCCGCCTGGTCGTCCAAGGTCTGCGGGTTGACCATGATCCGGAGTTCCCGACCAGCTTGGATGGCGTAGCTTTCCGTGACCCCTGGCCGGTCGTTGGCAATCTTTTCCAGCGACCGCAGGCGGTTGATGTAGTCTTCGACGGACTCGCTCCGGGCACCTTGACGTGCTCCAGAAATACCGTCGGCCGCCGCAACTAAGACCGCGATCGGTGAACTCTTCTCAACGTCGCCGTGATGGGCCGCAATCGCGTTGATCACGATGGGGTCTTCTCCGTATTTCTCAGCGAATTCCACCCCAATCTCCACGTGAGTCCCTTCCACTTCATGGTCGATTGACTTCCCTAAATCGTGCAACAGGCCGGCCCGGCGCGCTAACCGTGAATTATACCCCAAGCGAGCCGCCATGGCGCCGGCTAACTGGGACACTTCAATCGAGTGTTGTAGGACGTTCTGCCCGTAACTGGTCCGGTACTTCAACCGGCCAATCAGCTTCATCAAGTCCGGGTGCATCCAGCCCACGTGCAGGCGACTGACCGCCTGTTCGCCGACTTCCCAGAGACTGTGATTAACGTCGCGTAAGGCGTTCTCGACCTGCGTTTCAATCTGGTTGGCCGAAATACGGCGACTGGCGACCAAGTTGGTCAGCGCCGTCCGAGCAACTTCCCGACGAATCGGGTCGTGCGTACTGATGAACAACGTGGTGTTGTCATCGGGCACAAAAATCAGGTCCGTTCCGGTCAGGGTCTCCAACAGGCGAATATGCTGGCCGTCGCGCCCGATGATCTTACTGCGAATCTCACCGTTCGGGACGGTCACCGTGTGCTCCAGGTGTTCCTTAGGTAAGTCTTGCGGCCCACTCTCCGTAGCGGCCAGGACCACATCCTTGGCCCACCGTTCGGCGTTGGCTTCCGCATCGTCGTTGAGCGCCTTGATCTCAATATCCCGATCACGCTTCAACGCCAACTCGCCGCGATGCAAGATCTCTTGTTGGGCCTCTTCGGGGGACATCCCCGCCTGGGTCGCCAACGTGGTCAGCCGCTTTTCGCGTAAGGCGTCCGCCTGGTCGTGTAAGGCATGGATGTCTTGACGCTTCTGGTGGTTGGCTTGGCTGCGTTGGTCTAACATCTGAGTCTGATCATCCAACCGAACGGCCATCTGGTTCAATAGCTGCTCGCGTTGGTGCCGGCGTTGTTCACGCACGGCAATGTCACTTTTTTGTTCGGTCAGTTCATCTTTGACGGACTGCTGATACGCTAAGGTCTCGCGCCGACTCTGGGCTTTGAGGTCGGCCACCCGCTGCTTGGTTTTCGCGGTGGCTTCTTCGATGAGGGTTCGGGCCTGGGCCTGAACGGCTTTTAACGCCTCTAAGTGTCGGTGACGCCGGACGAGGTACCCTAGAATCAGTCCGATGACAAGCAGACCGATAATCAATCCGGTTTCTAACAAAATAATTACTCCTTAATTGGCCGCGGGAGGCTTCCCGCTGGTTGGTCAGGTTCTCGTTAATTATACGCCATTTTGACGCACAACCCAACTGTTCAAACGGCGAGAGTCCCCAACTGAATCACCGCACTCCTCCCTGACTGAACGCAAAACGGCTGGCGGTCACTGATTGAACGGGCCGCTACGTCAGCGCCCGGCCCAACCAATTCCCGTCAGCCGTGAAATTTGTTAAATTTTCAATTGGAAACTTAAGACGCCTAGGGCAATTCCCTTCACCAGACTGGGCCCGTCTTAAAAGCAATCACAATCATCATCCGTCTTACCGGACAGGCAAACAAGGCTCACAGGCATGTAAACCTAATGATAGTTGACCGCTTCGGAGGCGTAGGCTTCTTAGTCATGAGTAATCTTCTCATTAGTTTGTAGGCAGTCCTAGCTGCCCAACAACTTCCCCAGTAGCTTTAGTCATTGTACCTTATCCGGTCAATCACGCCACTAATGACGAGAACGCACTGGATTACCCGGACTCACCAACTACTGAGTGGCATCAGCCCTTGTCGCGGTTAGTCCCTGGCAGCCATTAAACCCTAACAACATTACCTAATTCACGCCAACCGTAAGCCGAAAAATGGATTAGACGTGATTTAAATAATTTTCGCTACCGTCTAGGCTCCAACAGCCGATAGGGCCCAGCCGGTGAAATTAGCGTTAGGCCAGTGGGTTTCTGGCCTTAGGCTAAGGCCGAGCTTTGAGATTCGCGGGTTTAGCGAAGCTCAAAGTCGTGCCCACTGGCGTCACGGCCCTGCCAATCGGCTGTTGGGGCCGTCTGGACCCGCGGATAGTCCCTAGTAGCCAGTAAGTCCCCACTTCACGCCAATTGTAAGCCGAGAGGGCGCCCAGATAGGGCTCAGCCGTGAAATTTTCCTTGGTGAGCGTTTTTCAGCTCGCCTAGGAAAAGGCCCAGCTTCGAGACCGCTTTGTGGCTCGAAGTGGTGCCCACGACGTTCCAGCCCTATCTGGGCGCCCGGTAAGGCGAATGCCACTCACTACTCACCCAAGTACTGACGTAAGAAGTGTTGGACCTTACGCTGGTAGCGTTGAGGACTGTGACTGTAGGAAGCGGCGTGCTTGGCACCGGGAACCACCATCAGTTCCTTAGGCCCCGCATCGGCCCGGTAGACCTGGTAGACCATCTTAGTCGGGACGAACGTGTCCGCCCCGCCGTGGATGAACAGCATCGGCCGGTGGTTGCGTTTAACCGCCCGCACCGCATCGGCGTCTTTAAAGGTAAAGCCCGCCTTCAACTTGGTCACCGCGCTGGTCAGAGGCACCATCGGCCAGTACGGCAAGTGGTACATCTGCTTGGCCTGGTACCCGATCTCCGCGTCCGCCGTGGTGTAGCCGCAATCTTCAATGTAAGCTTTCACTTGACTCGGCATCTTGAGGCCGCTGGCGATCATGGTCGTCGCGCCCCCCATGGACACCCCGAACAGGGCAATCTGCGACTGGGGCCCCTGCTTGGCAATCACTTGGTTGATCCACTTCCGGTAGTCTCGGGCTTCAAAGTACCCGTAGCTCATGGCCTTACCGCCACTCTGCCCCTGGGCCCGGTCATCGGGCACCAGAACGTTGTAGCCTAATTGGTGGAACAGTCCCGCGTAACCGCCCATCTGTTCCTTACTGGATGCGAACCCGTGAACCAGCACCACGGTCTTCTTGGTGGCCTTGGCGGCGGGCACGTAATCGGCGACCAACTTAAAGTTGGCCCCCGCAGCGGTCTCCGTCCACCGATATTTATGAGCGGTCTCAAACCAGTGTTTTTGGGTGTACAAGGGGTCGCTGGTCTTTAACGCCGTTGGGCCCCCGATAAAGCTCTTCTTGCCCCGGGCGACGGTCAGATTATAAAAGTACAGACTGGCCCCGATCAAGGCGACAATGATGATCACAACTAGGGTTCCCAAGCCCCACAACCACCACTTATGTTGTTTTTTCAATTTCTCTTTCCCTCCAATAAGCCGTCATTTAGCGGGTGTTTCGCGCTTGCTTAAAAATTGCAACACCCCCCTGACTAATTGCAATGCTCCTAGTATACGAGTTTCTTTTTTCCAGCGCAATTCCGAGATAATTTGCTATAATGAAGCCAATCTAGACTTAGAAAGGCGGTTTTGCCATGACTTACTCGTTAAACTGGGATTTAGAGACCCTCTTCAGTGGCGGGATCCACTCCGCACAGCTCAAAGCGAAATTTTCCCAAATCAAAACGGACACAGCTTCTTTAGGTGATTTGCTCGACCGCTGGGACGTCACCACGGACGCACCCGATTACCACCAATTCATCAAAGCCGTGAATCAGCTACAGGCCATTGCGGCCGGAATCGGCCAAGCCGGCATCTTCATCACCGCAATCGGCTCGGCCGACATTGCCAACCCCGACGTCGCGCCCATGGACGCCCGGTTACAACACCTCAGCACCCAGTTTCAGACCGTCAGCGACAAGCTTGAAAAGGTCCTGGTCCAAGTTCCAGACGACCACTTCAACGCCATGCTCGCCCGTCCCGAACTGGCCCCGATCGCCTTTAACCTTCGCGAACTGCGTGACCACGGGAAGGAACTCTTGGACGACAAGACGGAATCCTTGATCAACCAACTCGACCTCGACGGTAAGTCCGCCTGGAGCGCCCACTACGACTCGCTGGTCGCCACGGTCAACGTGCCCTTCCACGACGCCAACGGTCAACCCGTGACCCTCTCGGCGGGCCAAGCGGATAACAACCTGCTGGGCAACGCCGACCCGCAATACCGGGCCGACCTCTTACCCGCTTGGGAACAGGCCTGGACCGATAAGGAGCAGCTCTTCGCCGACACCTTGAACCATCTAGCTGGCTTCCGGCTGACCCAGTACAAGGCGCACGGCATCACCGACTTCTTACAGGAACCGCTCAAGCAAAACCGGCTGAGCGCCCAGACCCTTAAGACAATCTGGAAAGTGGTCGACGATAACAAGCAGTTCTTGCTCGACTACCTGGACCGCAAAGCCGCGCTACTGGGTAAGAAGCACGCCGGGTGGCAGGATGTCGAAGCACCATTGACCCTGCCTGGCAGTACCGAACGCCACTTCACCTTCGACCAAGCCGCCGCTTTCATTATTCAACACTACGGCGAGTTCTCCCCGAAGATGGCCGCCCTGGCTAAGCACGCCTTCGAGCACCGCTGGATCGAAGCCGAAGACCGCGCGGGTAAGGCGCCTGGTGGTTGGATGGAGAGTGCGCCCGAGACCCACGAAGCCCGCATCTTCATGACCTTTACCGGGTCCCCCAACGATGTCTCGACGTTGGCTCACGAACTGGGACACGCCTTTCACTCCAGCGTGATGACCGACCTGCCCTTCCTGCGGCAAGACTACGCCATGAACGTGGCCGAGACCGCCTCGACCTTTGGGGAACTAATCGTCGCCGACGCCAACGTCAAAGCGGCTAAAACGGACGCCGAAAAGATTTCACTGCTCAACGCTAAAATGGATAATCCCGTTGCCATGTTCTTAAATATCCGGGCCCGCTTCCTGTTTGAAACGCGCTTCTACCAGTTACGGCAACAAAAGCTGGTCACGCCAGCCGAGTTGAACGAACTGATGCTCAACGCCCAAAAGGAAGCCTTCGGTCACGACCTGTCGACTTACTCGCCACACCTCTGGGCCAGCAAGTTACACTTCTACATCGATAACCCGGCCTTCTACAACTTCCCGTACGTCTTCGGCTACCTCTTCAGCCTGGGGATCTACGCCAAGGCGCAACAAAGCGCGAACTTCGAAGACGATTACATCGCTCTGTTACGCGACACTGCCAACATGTCCACGGAAGAACTGGCCCAAAAGCACCTGGGTGTCGACCTGACCCAACCGGACTTCTGGCTCAACGGTGTGGCCTTGATCAAGCGCGACGTGGCCGAATTCATGCACCTGACCGAACCGTTCGTGAAACCCACGAACCGCCGGTAGGACCCAACGCTTCGTGGTATAATAGGTTTAGACATTCAGTTTAAATCAAGATAAAGCGGGTGAGTAGATGTTTCCGGAACGACTTCGGGCATTACGGCGCGGTCAGCACATTACTTTAGAGCAACTGGCAGACGCCTTGAATCAACAGAACACGGTAGGCGACGACCACACCAACACCGCGTCACAGATTGGCAACTGGGAACGGGGCGTCCGGACGCCTTCCTTCGTCGAAGTACGAAAATTAGCGGAATACTTCGACGTGACCATGGACTACCTGGCGGGGAAGACGGAACGCGACGCCTACGACCTGGGTCGCCTGTTCCTCTCCGGCAAGCAACTGAGCTTCAATCGCGACGTTCTCAGTGGTCAGGACCGCTATGAGATCTACCAGTTGATCGATGGTTACCTGCACGGCAAGGAGCACCGCGGTACCGACACTCAGCCCAACCAACAAGAAGAATTGGATCTGCATTTAGACGACCATTAACTTGTGACCAACTGCCTGCGGGCGGTTGGTTTTCTTTTATCCATGGTGCTGGCCAGCGCCTTACCGGCCGACCAGACAGGGCTGGAACGCCGTGGGCACCACTTCGAGCCACAGAGCGGTCTCGAAGTTGGGCCTTTTCCTAGGCGAGCTGAAAAACACTCACCAAGGAAAATTTCACGGCTGAGCCCTGTCTGGCCGGCCTCACGGCTTACTCATGCTTCGTCACCACGTTTCCATATTGCCTAATCATACCCACGAGTCCATTAATTCTAAGGCCGGCTCTAGTCCGGTCGTTACGGCATTAAGGCCGTCGTCAGCCAGGCTCCACGGAGTATGGTAAGCTTAGGGTATTCAAATTTTCGCTAAAAGGATGAGACGATTGAATCCACGTAAACTTAAAAAACTCAAAAAGCAGTTCCGCCACCAGCCATTGGCCGAACAGAAGACGGCCTATATCGACCGCATGACCGCTTACTACCACGAATTTAACGACTATCCCGCCATTAAACTGTTGATTAGTAACGTTCTGTTGGCCGATAAGATGTTAGCTGCCGGGGACCTCCCCCAGCAGCTACCCCTACTGCAGTTGCCCGACGATAGTGAGGACCTGATCTACCAGAACCTCAACCAGAAGTTCCCTCAAGGCGATCCGGTCGGCGACAAGCTCTGGGACAAGCTCACCGGGGCCCTGCCGCACCTGGACCACGACCTGCGGTACTTCCGCGACTACCTCGAAGAACACTACGGCATGTGGGCCTATACGCCCCGCCCGTTTATCAGCGATCTGGCCGACTTTGTCGGTGACCGAGCCGTGCTGGAAGTCATGGCCGGTAACGGCTACATCTCTAAGGGCTTGCGTGACGCCCACAAGACCGTCTACGCCACGGATAGTCAGGCCTGGACCGCGGAGAACGAGACCGGCCGGCATCCCCTGACCACCATCGAACCCCTGAGCGCCCGCGACGCTTTCGCCAAATACGGCGAGCAGGTCGGCGTGGTCGTGATGTCTTGGTCCCCAGACGGTTTACCGCTGGACTGGGAACTTCTCCAAGCCATCCGCCAGTCTTCCGCCCAGGTCGACTTCGTGGTCTTGGGCGAACCCCACGGCGCGACTGGCTCCACTGAATTCTGGGACAACGCCGAGTTCGTGGAAAACGCCGCTACCCGGAAGCTGAACCGCCACTACACCAATATTGATCTCATCAAGGACCACGTTTACCTGGTCCGCTAACCCCAACTAAAACTGGGTCCAGCAAGTCACCTATGCTGGACCCAGTTTTTTTAACGTCGGTTCCATTCGCCTACCGGCCGGCCAGACAGGGCTGGAACGCCGTGGGCACCACTTCGAGCCACAGAGCGGTCTCGAAGCTGGGCCTTTTCCTAGGCGAGCTGAAAGACGCTCACCAAGGAAAATTTCACGGCTGAGCCCTGTCTGGCCGACCTCTCGGCTGACACTAGCCGTTGAATTGGACCTCGCGTGCCAAAAACATGACCACCACCGTTAGGACCCAACAGCCGATAGGGCCCAGCCGGTGAAATTAGCGTTAGGCCAGCGGGTTTCTGGCCTTAGGCTAAGGCCGAGCTTTGAGATTCGCGGGTTTGGCGAAGCTCAAAGTCGTGCCCACTGGCGTCACGGCCCTGCCAATCGGCTGCTGGGGCCGTCTGAATCCGTGGTTATTAACCGCTGGCCGATAAGGCGAATACCCCACAAAAGCTAGGAATAAACTCCCCCCTCTGCGGATGTTTTCCAGTAACCGAAATTAGCCCATCATCTGGATGTTGGCCCCAAACAGAAAGCACCCGGTCACGCCAATCACAAACAGACTCAAGACCACCACAAAGATGGTCCGCATGGTCGCCACGCCCGGAGCCGCCGTATTGGTGCCAGCCGTACTGCCACCGGTCAGAATCGCCACCGCAACTAATAAGACGAACACAATGAACGGTAATCCCCGCATTAACATGTCATCAGCTCCCTTACTCGCTTAACTGCCTCCAGTATAGAAGCCGTCAGCCGCAAGAGTTTCGCTGAAGAACGTTTAGAGTCCCCAAATCATTAATCTTATCTTTTGCTTTACCCTTTGGTAACTTAAGCCCTATGTACGTCCCTAAGATCAGTGGGGGCCCGGCTTAACCGCCAACCACAAGAAGAAGCCCACCAACGCTAACAACCCAACGTTCCATAACGACATCCCCAGCAGCAATTCCCAGCCAATCACCATCACAAGTGAGATGCCGACGGGGTTTCGTTGATACCAGTGCAACCACTTAATCATATGACCGCCTTCTCTTGAAGTTCCTCCCTGATGGGACCATTCGCCACGTTCTAGATAAACCGTTTTCATACTGGTCTACCTATCTTTTTCAACATTCATTCAAGCTTTAAACACTCCTACCAAGGGAATTCATTATAAGCCAACGGTTATTTCCGATACGATTGGTCTACCGATTGCCAATGGGTTGGGTCACCGACCTAACAAACTTTAAGTGCCAAAAAAAAGGACCTGAGAAGTTACCTTCTCAGGTCCTTTCGGTGGCCGTTAAGTCGAAACCTAACAGGATTTATTTTGGAATCCACATTCCCGCAAAATCAAGTACGTCACAAATCCGGTGACATCTGTACCCCACCATCAAAAATTCACCTAGCCGCTTGCGCAGAAGTTATTGGCGAACCAATAACCCGTGATTTCTCGACTCATCGCATAGAAACATCATAGCATCTCTAGCGTTGACATGCAAGCAGTTCTTACTTCTTAGGCGTTGTCTTCTTAGTCGTGGTGGTCTTTTTCGCCGGCGCTTTGCGCGTGGTCCGCTTCTTAGCCGGCGCTTTTTTTGCCGGGGTCTTCTTGGCAGCGGTCTTCTTAGTTGTCGCCTTCTTGGTGGCAGCTTTCTTAGCCGGCTGCTTAGCCGTTGTTGCCAGTTGGTCCGTCTGGGCCGCGTTTTCGGACGCCGTCTTCAACTTATCGATCTGGAGCAACACCCAGTCGTGGAGACTTTGGTCCGCCGTGGCGGCCTGTTCCAGGTAGGTGGTCGCCGGGGCCAGGGCGTCGATCCGTAAACCGGAGACGTTGATGGCGTCCGTCTCGATCACCGCGTAGATGTTAATCGGCGCCGTTTGGCTCACGTCCATGATTTTGCCGATGGTCTTACTATCCTGCATCGGCAAGTTGATCACGCTCATCTCTAGACGCACGGACACTTCCGCGTCGCTTAAGGTCAACGTGGCTTGGGCCAGTTGGTCCGCCGTGATCTGTTCGCGCATGAAAGCGGCCAGTGGTGCCAAGACCGCATCCGGGTCGGCATAAAAGTCGGCTTGTTTAGCGGTCGCGTTGAAGTGGTGCACCTCATCGTTTTCGACGGCGTCCATAAACCCTTGAATCTGTCGTTCCATCAAATCATCCCTTCTTTATTTTCCGAACCGACGACGGTCCCGTTCTTTCTGTTCCGCTAACCGCAACCGCAGCGCCAGAACCAACCAGTACCCGTTGGCCACCAGCATCCCCACGCCAAAGGCCGACATCAGCGTCCGAATCAAGAGGCTGGCGTCACTGTGGAACAGCATGTTCAAGATCACGCCGACCAACCCCAGCGAGTAGATCACGATGACCAGGCCCATCACGTAAAAGGAAGGTTTCCAGTCTAGGGCCGCTAGAACAATCGGAATGGCGTAGAGGATTACCGCAATCAGGGTCGAACGTCCCAGATCATGCGCCACGGGTTCGGTACTTTGAATGAAGGACTGGTGCATCAAAACGTTGATCACCAAAAAACCGATCAAGGAAACAACAGCCCACGAAATGACATTACGATCTCTCATTTTAACTAAAACTCCTCATTATCTAAAAAGGCGTGGTCAACCGACCACGTCCTCAAGTCAATTTCCATTCTTATTCTAACGTATTCCCCGGTGAAAATCAGTAGGAAACCAAAACTAGTCGACCAGCAAATCTAAGACGTCACTGGTTGGAATCCCGTTGAAGTATTGTTGCGTGTCCACACTGTTCAGGACCGCCCCAACGTGTTCCCGGTCGTACCGCACGCCCGTCAGCTTATCCGCTAACGCCGTAACGTCGCTCGGGCCGAAGAAGTCACCGTAGAACTTGATGTTCTTGATCTTCCCACCGTCGATCTGGAGCCGAGCGTCAATGGTCCCGTAGTCGAAGTGTTGCCGCTTCTTGACCGTGAACTCTGGGGAGTTGCCGTAGACCCAGTCCCAGTTGCTGTAGTATTCATTGTAGATCTTATCAATGGCGGCCTTTTCGTCGTCACTGATGGTGACCTGCTTGTCCATGATGTCATCCAGGTTATCCACGTGGAAGAGTTCCTTTAACAGGGTGTCACGGAATTCGGGCACCGTTAAGTTTTGGTATTCTGGTGCCAAGTACGGCTTCAAGTTCGTGACCCGGGAGCGTACGGACTTGATACCCTTGGACTTAATCTTATCGGCTGGCACGTTCAGGGCGTCCGCGATGACGTTTTGGTCCACGTCCAGCATCAAGGTCCCGTGGGAGAAGGTCTTCCCGCTGTGAGAGTACATGGCGTTCCCGGAGAACTTCTTGCCGTCGACTAAGATGTCGTTTCGGCCAGAGACTTCGGCGTCCTTAGCCCCCATGGCGTGCAATGCATCCACGATAGGTTGAACGAAGGACTTGAAGTCCCCGAACTCTTCGCTGTCACTGTCGACTACGAAGCTAAAGCATAGGTTGCCCAGGTCTTGGTAGACCGCGCCCCCACCGGACAGGCGCCGGGTGACCGTGATGTTATGTTCTTCCACGTACTTCTGGTTGATTTCTTCCAATGTATTTTGGTTCCGGCCGACGATGATGCATGGGCCTTCGTAATAGAAGAGCACCAGCGGTTCGTCGAACTGCTTATTATTCATTAAGTATTGTTCGGTCGCAAGATTGTGCCGAATATCGTGTGATTTCATAGCATACCAATACATCCCAAAAACCCCTTTCAAAATTAACCAAACCTACCAGTACCGGGGGTAACCTGCCCCCTAACCGGCTACTTAAAATGATAGCACGCATTGGAAGCGATTACAATCAAGCTTCCAAATTCTCCGTCCGAATTTGCAAAGTCAGCATTATCTTTCTTGTGGTGGCGGTTTACCGAGCCAGTCAGCGGCTCAGGTCCGCTCAGAGTCGCGTGGTTAGGCGACCGTAACCAAAAAACACCTTCCCTTAATTAAAAGGAAGATGTTTTAGATTGCGGTGCTCACAATCCCCGCTAAATAACGACTTAGTTTTCCGACGTCCCGTTTTCCTGCTGCCGGTGAATCAGTTGCCGAAAGTAGCCGTGACTATGCAGATCACGCTTCAGATCCGTCATCGTGAATTGATGGTAGAACCGACGATAATCATCGTCGGCCAGGGTGAACAGATCGGTCAACGTCTGGGAGATGTTCGCCGAGATATCCGTACTGTCACTGACCTTGGCGCCCTTCGAGTCCCCGGTGATGAACCGGGCGTAACTGATGGTTGGTGGAATCGTCAGGTCGTAGAGTTCCCCCACGTTGATATCCGCCAGGTCCCGAATCAACTGATATCCCCCGTTCTTGCCTACCGAGCCTTCAATGTACCCCTGCTTATGCAAAACGGATAAGATGTTGCGGATCATGACCGCATTCAATTGTAAAGAAGTCGCTAACTCACGGCTGGCAATCTTCCGGGGACGATTCTCGTCCAGATAGAGCAAGCTGTGAACGGCGACAGAAAAGTCTAGTCTCATCTTTTTAGCCCATCGCTTTCAAAAATTCTGTCATTTATAGCTATCATACCACACCTGACAGGGCCTGTTGGAACTCCACCCTCCGGAATCAATCCCCCCGCGCACCGTTGTTCCGGGCGTAGTGGCGTCCCGTTTCGACCGGCGCACCCTGCAAATTTCCGGTCCAGTTCACCAAACCCACTCGCTACCTAATCCAAGCCAGGCGCCACTCTGCTACGTCCATCTAGCGTTTCGCTCATCGTTTTCTCATTTTATCTCCCTGCATATTTTTACATCACCCTGCATACCAAAAACGGAGATTATGCACCGTTTGACAAGAAAATTTGCGAACTATTTAAAAAGCAGGTCAAATTTTATCTCATTTTTCAAGAACCTGTCATGATTGGTTTAATCAAAAAGAGCCAAGGATTTCTAAAAATTCTTAGTGACTTTTCAGCAAATCAATCTGAGATATGGTGTCTGTATGAATCATGATACCAGTGAATGATTATCGAGGCTAGATTTGTATACGGCCACAATTTATTCAATTGGCCGTTGCTTAAAATGAGAAACAAATGAGAAAAGAGGAGGGGTTTTTGTGGAGCCCACTGCAGATTTTCTAAACATCAAAGACGTCAGCACCGCTTTTAAGATCAACGGACACTACTACGACGCCATCACCCACGTGAACCTCCAAGTCCACCACGACGAGATTCTCGCCATCGTCGGCGAGTCCGGTTGCGGCAAGACCACGCTAGCCACCACCATCATGGGGTTGCAAGACCCTAGTGAAACCAAGATTACCGGGGAGATTGACTTCGAAGGGACCAACCTTTTAGCGCTGAACGACGACCAATACAACCAGTACCGGGGTGCCAAGATTGGCATGATCTTCCAAGACCCGCTGTCCGCGTTGAATCCGCTCAAGCGAATCGAAGACCAGATTAGCGAAGTCATGACCTACCACACGACACTGACCAGCGACCAGAAGCACCAACGGGTCTTGGACCTCCTGGATCAGGTCGGGATTGTGGACCCCAAGCGTACCGCGCGGCAATTCCCCCACGAGCTTTCCGGCGGGATGCGCCAACGGGTGATCATCGCCATTGCGATTGCCTGCAAGCCCGACCTGATCATCGCCGACGAGCCTACCACGGCGCTGGACGTGACGATTCAAGCCCAGATTCTGGACGTCTTACGGGCCATCCAACAGGAAAACCACGCCGGCATCATCCTGATCACTCACGACTTAGGGGTCGTGGCCGAGACCGCCGACCGGGTGGCCGTGATGTACGCGGGCCAGATCGTTGAAGAGGGCAGTGCCCAACAGATCTTCGACACGCCCGAACACCCCTACACCCGGTCGTTGTTGCGGTCAATGCCACAGCGGGGCAATGAAAATGACGACCTCTACGTCATCCGGGGCAACGTTCCCTCTCTACAGAAAATGCCTCAGAGTGGCGACCGGTTCGCCCCGCGGATTCCTTGGGTGCCCGCTAGCGCCCACGAGGCCAATCCAACCATGCACCAAGTTGCCCCGGGTCACCTAGTCCGGTGTACCTGTTACCGCAACTTCGCTTTTCCAGACCAAGCCTTGAAGGAAGGTCGTGCGCAATGAGTCTGATCACTATTCAAAACCTAAAGGTCCACTACCCCATCCGTTCCGGCTTCTGGAACCGGGTGACCGACGAAGTCCCCGCCGTTGACGGTATCAGCTTCGCTATTGAAGCCGGAGAGACTTACGGACTGGTCGGCGAATCCGGTTCCGGCAAGACCACCACGGGCAAGTCCGTAGTGGGGCTGGAGAAGGTCACCAGCGGGTCGATCCTCTATCAGGGACAAGACATTACCCAAAAAGCCAACCGCCGGCGGTTGAACTATAACCGTGACGTGCAAATGATTTTCCAAGATTCGCTGTCCAGCCTGAATCCGCGGAAACGGATCGAAGACATTATCGCTGAACCCCTCCGCAATTTCGAGCACCTGAGTAAAGAAGACGAAAAGTTACGGGTCTTACAACTCCTAGACATCGTGGGCCTCGACGCCGACGCGTTGTACAAGTACCCCCATCAATTCTCCGGGGGCCAACGACAACGAATCGGCGTCGCCCGGGCCGTCGCCACCAACCCTAAGTTGATTGTCGCCGATGAACCCGTGTCCGCCCTGGACCTGTCCGTTCAAGCCCAAGTCTTGAACTTCATGAAGAAGATCCAACGCGAATTTGGTATCTCCTACTTGTTCATCTCACACGACCTCGGCGTGGTTCGGCACATGTGCCAAAACATCGCCATCATGAACCGGGGCCGGTTGGTCGAGATTGGCACCCGCGATGACATCTATAACCACCCGTTACACATCTACACCAAGCGACTGTTGGCCGCGATTCCCGAGACCAACGTGGCCCAACGTGCGGCGCACCGCGCATCACGGTTAGCCGTCGAACGCATCTACCAAGAACAGCGAGCCAAGTACTACGACGATGACGGCAAGGCCTATCCACTGGTCGCCGTCTCACCCACCCATTCGGTGGCGTTACCCGCAGCCTTAGCCCACCAGTTGGCCCAAGAAGAAGTACAAAGGGAGGCGCAGGCCTAATGTGGAAAACCATTTTACGGCGGATCCTCATCATGGTTCCCGAAGTCATTATTTTAAGTATTCTGGTGTTCTTGCTGGCCAAGGCCATGCCGGGAGATCCCTTTACCGGATCGATCAACCCCAAGGCGGACCCCGCCCAGCTTCACCACCTGATGAAGCTCAACGGCCTCTACGACCCCTGGTACCAACAGTACTGGCACTGGGTGGTCCACCTATTCCACGGGAACTTGGGCCAAAGCTACCAGTACCAGGAACCCGTTACCCGGCTGATTGCGGGCCGGGCCACCAACACCTTGTGGTTGACGGGCTTTTCCATGATTCTGACCTACGCGTTGGCGCTGCCCATGGGGGTCTTCGCCGGCCGGCATGAAGGTAAGTTGCCCGATACAGTGATCCGGGTCTACACCTACGTCACCTACTGCATCCCCTTCTTCGTCATCCTGGTCTTAGGCATCTGGATCTTCGGTTACGTCTTCGGCTGGTTCCCCACCACGGGGTCCATCTCGACCAACGCGACGACCTGGCTACAGACCATTGGTTCACGGTTCTATCACATCCTGTTGCCTGCCATCTTGGGGGCGTTGTTTGGGACCGTCAATATCGTCCAATACCTGCGTTCCGAAGTCATCGACGCCAAGCGTTCCGATTACGTGCGGACGGCACGGGCTAAAGGGGTGCCCCGTAAAGACATCTACCGGCACCACATCTTCCGGAACTCCCTGTTGCCCATCGCGGCGTTCGCGGGGTATTCCATCACCGGGTTACTGAACGGTTCCATCTTTACCGAAACCGTCTTCTCCTACCCCGGCATGGGACTCCTGTTCGTGAACTCGATCAGCTACCGGGATTACACGGTCATCACCGCGCTGGTCTTGATCTACGGCATCTTGAACCTGCTGGGGACGCTACTCTCCGACATCATCTTGACGCTGGTCGACCCACGGATTCGAATCGAATAGGAGGTCGTGACCATGGCAGAAAATTTCAACCAACACTCGGACGTCTCCGCTGCCGACTTAGCCCGGCTGTCACAAGAAGCTAAATCGGAAGCGACGCCGTCCACGGCCCGGATCATCTGGGATGAATTCAAAGCGGATAAGCCCGCGATGGTCGCACTGGTGATCATCGTTGGCTTCATCCTCTTCGTGATGATTGCCTCTTTGTTCATCAACACGCCCCAGATGATGCAGACTGATATTATGAATTACTTTGATAAACCCGGGACTGACGGCTTGTTACTGGGAGCCGATTCCGGGGGCCGTTCCGTCGCCCAGCAACTGATTGTCGGGTCGCGGAACTCCATCGGGATCGCCTTAGGGCTGACCGCGATTTCCTCAACCTTCGGGATCTGCTGGGGGTTGATTCCCGGGTACTACAGCGGCTACATCGACTGGGGCATGCAACGGGTCTACGACTTCATGATGATGCTCCCGATGACCATGATGATCATCGTACTAGTCACCATCATCCCCCACTACAACGCCATCACGTTGACGCTGATCTTTTCCATCTTTTACTGGGAAGGCACGTCGCGGCTGATTCGGTCGCGGACCCTAGCCGAATCCCAGAAGGACTACGTGGCCGCGTCGAAGACCTCCGGAACCAGCAACCTCAAGATCATCTTTCGCGAGATCATGCCCAACATTTCGTCCTTGATCATCGTCGACACCACGTTGTCCTTCGCCGAAAACATTGGGGTCGAAACCGGGCTGTCCTACCTGGGCTTCGGGTTGCCACCGCAAACCCCGTCGTTAGGGACCATGATTGCTAACGCCAACGATCCCAACAACATCACCCAGTACTGGTGGACTTGGTTGCCCGCCGCCCTCGAGATTATCATTTTATGTCTATCCATTAGTTACATTGGTCAAGTCATCCGTCGGGCCGCCGATGCCTCACAACGGCAAGGCGCCGCAGATTAATCACGACCACCCATTAAGGAGATGGTGTCCGCACAGCCTATCGTGTACCACGACCAGTCCCGATTTTTGAGGAGAGATCCCGACCGGCCTTTGTATGAGGAATCTACAAGGGGGAACATCCTATGGTAAAAAACAAACTGGTTTTGTCCGCAATGGCAGTCCTCGCGACCTTAAGCCTGGCTGCTTGCGGCAACAAGAAGAGCAGTGCCTCGTCCAGCTCAGCTGAAGCGGGGGCATCCGTCAAACTGTTAGATAATTACAATAACCCGGCCAAAGCCAACGCAGCCGCCAACAACGGAACGTTGAAGATCGCCGAAGCCAACTCATCACCCTTCCAAGGCATCACGGACCCAGCACTGGCTTCCAATGCCGAAGATTCAGATGTCTTTGCACCCGGTGGTGAAGGCGCCCTGTTCAATCAGGACAAGAACTACAAGATCATCAACGGTGGGTTGGCGAACTTGTCTTTGAACCGGAAGAACAACACCGCGACCGTCACGGTTCGGCCCAACGCTAAGTGGTCGAACGGGATGAAGGTCACCGCCCGAGACGTCGAGTACCCTTACGAAGTCATTGGCAACAAGGCCACCACGTCGCAACAATTCTCAGCCGACTTTAACGACATCAAGGGGATGGCCGCTTACCACGCGGGCAAGGCCAAGACCATTTCCGGCTTCACCTACCCTAAGGGCCAATCCGGCAACGTGGTCGTCATCCACTTTAACCACATGACGCCAAGTATGAAGTTCAACGGGAACTCCTTCATGTGGGGGTACGTCGAACCTTACGAGTACATCAAGAACGTGCCAATTCCTAAGTTGGCGGCTTCCAAGCAGATTCGCAAGGATCCCATCTTCACCGGACCTTACAAGTTGAACAAGGTCGTCGAAGGGGAATCCACGACTTGGGTTCCGAACCCCGACTTCTACGGCAAGCAACCACAGATCAAGCACATCAGCATCAACGTGGTCTCCCCGAACAACATCGATAAGGCCATCCAATCCAAGAAGTACGATTACGTCAGCGGTGGTCTGCAAGGGACCGACTACAAGCAACTGAAGAACTTGAAGAACTACCACATCGTCGGCAGTCCAGCCTTAAGCTACGACTACTTCGGCTTCAACTTGGGTCACTTTGACACCAAGACTGGCGAAAACGTCATGGATCCTAAGGCTAAGATGGCCAACAAGAACTTGCGGAAGGCCATGCTCTACGCGTTGAACCTGGACCAAGTCACCAAGAAGTTCGGGTACGGCATGAGCTGGCGGGCCAACACCTTACTGCCACCTGTCTTCACCAACTACTACAACGCCCAAGAAAAGGGCTACCCACTGAACATCAAGAAAGCCAACCAACTGCTTGACCAAGCGGGCTTCAAGAAGAAGGGGCAATACCGGACTTTGCCAAATGGTAAGCCGTTGAAGATCAACTTCGGTGCCATGACGGGGACCTCCGTTCAGATGGCTGAATACCAAGACTTCCTGCAACAATGGCACAAGATTGGCCTGGACGTTCAATTCGCCGGTGGTAAGCCGATGGAAATGAACAGCTTCTACGCGGCATTGCAGGCGCCTTCTCAAAACAAGATCGACGTTTGGTCTGGTGCTTGGAGCGTTTCATCCGAACCAACCCCAACGCAAATCTACGGCCAAGACGCGACCTTCAACATGGGCCACTTCGTCTCTGCTGAAAACACCAAGCTGTTGAACGAAATGAACGGTAACAAGGCTTGGAACAACAGTTACCGGACTAAGATCTTCAAGCAGTGGCAGACTTACATGAACCAACAAGCCGCCGTTGGACCAGAGTCCTTCGGATACGCTTGGTCTCCAGTTAACCAACGGGTCAAGGGCTACAGTGTCAGCCCAGCTGACAACAACTTCTGGAGCAACTTGGCTTTGACCAGCAAGAATATCCAGTAACAGTCACGTCACTTTAGGCGTGAGGTCTCAGACCCCACGCCTTTTTGGTGTCCTGCGTAAAGATATGATATTGGTGCTAGTCATCCGCCTTACCGGTCAAATCATTAGCCGCGGATCCAGGCGGCCCCAACAGCCGATTGGCAGGGCCGTGACGCCAGTGGGCACGACTTTGAGCTT
>NZ_AZDT01000063.1:99205-151592 GCF_001434785.1 Levilactobacillus namurensis DSM 19117
GTCACCGGCTGGGCCCTATCGGCTGCTGGGGCCTAACGGTGGTGGTCGTGTTTTTGGCACGCGGGGTCCAATTTAACGGCTAGTGTGAGCCGAGAGGTCGGTCAGACAGGGCTCAGCCGTGAAATTTTCCTTGGTGAGCGGGCTTTAGCTCGCCTAGGAAAAGGCCCAGCTTCGAGACCGCTCTTTGGCTCGAAGTGGTGCCCACGGCGTTCCAGCCCTGTCTGGCCGACCGGTAAGGCGAATAACTACTGCTCCCCCGTTCATGCAAGGGGTGCATAAGAAATATGCAGGGTCGTTTATAAAATTAATTGCGTTAAGAAATCGTTTTCACAAACATAGGGCGTTAGCCAATGGCTGAAACCAGTGGCGCAGAGGAGATTTCGGCCGGGGAACGAACCAACCCTTAACTTTTTTCCTATGTTTTTATGAGAGCCAGCTAACCCCGGGCTGACGGTAATTATGAAGGATTTATGAATAATTTTTGGGTTATTTTCTAATACTGGGGGTTGAAAATGAGAATTTGATTAATTATAATCAATCACAGTTAATATATAAGGCGTTTTTGTATACGGACAAACGCCGAGTTAATAAGTTCTACTTACGAATGAGAGATAAATTAGAAAATGGGGGAATTACCGTGGAGAACGCAACAGATTTTCTAAACATCAAAGACGTCAGCACGGCCTTCAAAATCAACGGGCAGTTCTACGACGCCATTTCGCACATCGACCTCCAAGTTCACCACGATGAAATTTTAGCCATCGTGGGGGAATCCGGTTGTGGGAAGAGTACGTTAGCCACGACGATTATGGGGTTACATAATCCAGCCGAAACAAAGATTTCCGGGTCCATCGACTTTGAGGGCACCGACCTGCTTCAGCTAAGCGACGATGAATACAACCAGTACCGGGGCGCCAAGATTGGGATGATCTTCCAAGACCCCCTGTCCGCGTTGAACCCCTTGAAACGGATCGAAGACCAGATCAGTGAGGTCATGGATTACCATTCCACCTTCACCAGCGCCGAAAAGCACGACCGGGTCCTTGAATTACTGGACCAAGTTGGGATCGTCAATCCCAAGCGAACGGCTCACCAATTCCCCCACGAACTTTCCGGTGGGATGCGTCAACGGGTAATCATCGCCATCGCGATTGCTTGCAAGCCCGACTTGATTATCGCCGACGAACCCACCACCGCGTTGGACGTAACGATTCAAGCCCAGATCCTAGATGTCTTGCGTGAGATTCAAAAGGAAAACCACGCCGGCATCATCTTGATCACCCATGACCTGGGCGTTGTCGCTGAGACCGCCGACCGGGTGGCCGTGATGTACGCGGGCCAAATCGTCGAACAAGGGACCGCCGAACAAATCTTCAACACGCCGGAACACCCCTACACCCGTTCCCTGTTGCGGTCGATGCCTCAACGGGATAACGAAAACGACGACCTCTACGTCATCCAGGGGAACGTCCCATCCTTACAGAAGATGCCCCAAACCGGGGATCGATTCGCACCCCGAATTCCTTGGGTTCCGGCGAGTGCCCACGAGGACAACCCGACCATGCATGAAGTCACACCGGGCCACTTAGTTCGGTGCACCTGCTACCGTGATTTTCAATTTCCAGACCAACCAGAGAAAGGAAGCGTGACTGAATGAGCTTAGTTGAAATCAAAGATCTGAAGGTCCACTACCCCATCCGTTCCGGCTTCTGGAACCGGGTCACCGACGAAGTACCCGCCGTTGACGGCATCACCTTCAACATTGAAGCCGGCGAAACTTACGGCCTGGTGGGTGAATCCGGGTCCGGAAAGTCGACCACTGGAAAATCTGTGGTGGGCTTGGAAAAGGTCACCGGCGGCTCCATCCTGTACAACGGTCAAGACATTACCAAGAAAGCCAATCGGCGGAAGTTGGACTACAACCACGACGTACAAATGATCTTCCAAGACTCCCTGTCTAGTCTGAACCCGCGGAAGCGGATCGAAGACATCATTGCTGAACCCCTCCGGAACTTCGAACACCTGAGCAAAGAGGACGAAAAGTTGCGGGTCTTACAACTCCTGGACATTGTTGGTTTGGACGCTGATGCGTTATATAAGTACCCTCACCAATTCTCCGGGGGCCAACGGCAACGGATCGGGGTTGCCCGGGCCGTGGCCACCAACCCTAAGCTGATCATCGCCGACGAACCCGTCTCCGCCTTGGACCTGTCCGTTCAAGCCCAAGTCCTGAACTTCATGAAGAAGATTCAACGGGAATTCGGCATTTCCTACTTATTTATTTCCCACGACTTAGGGGTCGTCCGGCACATGTGCAACAACATCGCCATCATGAACCGGGGCCGGTTAGTCGAGATTGGGACCCGAGATGACATCTACAACCACCCGCTCCATATCTACACCAAGCGGTTGTTAGCGGCCATCCCCGAGACCAACGTCAACCAGCGAGCCGCTCACCGGGCTTCCCGTCTGGCGGTCGAAGAAGTCTACCGGGAACAACAAGATAAGTACTATGACGATGAAGGCAAGGCCTACCCACTGGTCGCCGTCTCACCGACGCACTCGGTCGCCTTACCCGAAACCATCGCTAAGCAATTAGCCCAACAGGAAACCGAGGTGCAGGCCTAATGTGGAAAACCATTTTACGGCGGATCTTAATCATGATCCCCGAAGTCATCATTTTAAGTATCCTAGTCTTCCTGCTAGCTAAGGCGATGCCTGGGGACCCGTTCACCGGGTCGATCAACCCTAAGGCGGACCCCGCGCAAATCAAGCACCTGATGAAGATCAACGGCTTATACGATCCCTGGTACCAGCAATACTGGAACTGGGTGGTCCACCTATTCCACGGGAACTTAGGAAATAGTTATCAATATCAAGAACCGGTCACGCGATTGATCGGTGGTCGGGCCACCAACACCTTATGGCTGGCCCTGCTGACCATGATTCTGACCTACGCGTTGGCCCTCCCCATGGGGGTCTTCGCCGGTCGGCATGAGGGGAAATTACCTGATACGGTAATCCGGGTCTACACCTACGTCACTTACTGCATCCCCTTCTTCGTCATCTTGGTCATCGGTATCTGGATCTTCGGTTACGTCTTAGGGTGGTTCCCTACGACTGGGTCCATCACCTCAGGCACCACAGGCTGGCTGAGAACGATTGGTTCGCGTTTCTACCATATTCTCTTGCCAGCCGTCTTGGGAGCCCTGTTCGGAACCGTCAACATTGTCCAATACCTGCGGTCCGAAGTCATCGACGCCAAGCGCTCCGATTACGTACGGACGGCGCGGGCTAAAGGGGTTCCCAGCAAGGACATCTACCGGCACCACATTTTCCGGAACTCCCTGTTGCCAATTGCGGCCTTTGCCGGTTACTCCATCACTGGGTTATTGAACGGGTCCATCTTCACCGAAACCGTCTTCTCTTACCCTGGGATGGGACTTCTGTTCGTGAACTCGATCAGTTACCGGGACTACACGGTCATTACCGCGCTGGTCTTAATCTACGGAATTTTAAACTTACTGGGTACCCTACTCTCCGATATCATCTTGAGTGTCGTTGACCCACGGATTCGAATCGAATAGGAGGTCGACAAACAATGGCAGCAAACTTTAATGAACATTCAGACATTTCGGCAGCCGACCTCACGCGGTTGTCACAAGAAGCTAAAGCGGAGGCCACCCCGTCTTCGGCCCGCATTATCTGGGACGAATTCAAGGCCGACAAACCCGCCATGGTGGCCCTCGTCATCGTGGTCGGTTTCATCCTCTTCGTGATGATTGCCTCCTTATTCATCGACACGTCGAAAGTCATGCAGACCAATATCATGAACTACTTCAGCGCACCCGGCGCCGATGGGCTCCTCTTAGGGGCCGACTCAGCCGGCCGGTCCATCGCCCAACAATTGATTGTCGGGTCGCGGAACTCCATCGGAATCGCCTTAGGGCTGACCGTGATCTCCTCGACCTTCGGGATCTGCTGGGGGTTGATTTCCGGTTACTTCAACGGCTACATCGACTGGGGGATGCAACGGGTCTACGACTTCATGATGATGCTTCCCATGACCATGATGATCATCGTGTTGGTCACCATCATCAAGAACTACAACGCCGTGACTCTGACACTGATCTTCTCCATCTTCTACTGGGAAGGCACGTCGCGACTGATTCGGTCGCGGACCTTAGCGGAATCTGAAAAGGACTACGTGGCCGCGTCGAAGACCTCCGGGACCAGCAACTTCAAGATTATCTTCCGGGAGATCATGCCCAACATTTCATCGCTGATTATCGTCGATACCACGTTATCCTTCGCCGAGAACATCGGGGTTGAAACCGGGCTATCCTACCTGGGCTTCGGGTTACCGATTCAGACCCCGTCCCTAGGGACCATGATCTCCAACGCCAACGACCCCAACAACATCACCCAATACTGGTGGACTTGGTTACCAGCCGCGTTGGAAATCATCATTCTTTGTTTATCCATTAGTTACATCGGTCAAGTCATCCGCCGGGCCGCCGACGCTTCACAACGGCAAGGTGCCGAAGACTAGACTCGCTGAAAGCATTATGAATTTGAGGAGATGGTGCCACCTGATCTTGTGTCTCACGCTCCAAAGACCCGACGTTCCTGAGGAGAAACGCCGAGTTACCACCATTGCATCTGAAATTTAAGGGGGAACTCTGATATGGTTAAAAAGAAACTTGTTTTGTCAGCCATGGCGGTCCTCGCCACGTTAAGTCTGGCCGCTTGTTCCAGCAAGAAGTCTTCTTCATCCAGTGAAACTGCTGGGACGCACGCTTCCGTCAAACTGTCCACGAACTACAAGAACACCGCCAAGACGGACAGCAGTGCCACCAAGAACGGGACACTGAAGTTGGCTGAAGTCAACGATTCACCATTCCAAGGAATCACCGACCCAATTCTGGCTTCCAACACGGAAGACGCCGACGTCTTCGCGCCCGGTGGTCAGGACAACCTGTTCAACGTCGACAAGAACTACAAGATCATCGACGGTGGGCTGGCCAACCAACGCTTAAGTCGGAAGAACAAGACCGCGACGATCACGCTGCGGAGCAATGCTAAGTGGTCGAACGGTTCTAAGGTTACCGCCAAGGATATCGAATACGCCTACGAAGTGGTCGCCAACAAGAACACCACTTCCCAACAATACTCGTCAGACTTTAACGCGATTAAAGGGATGGCTGCCTACCACTCTGGCAAGGCCAAGACGATCTCTGGGATTACATACCCCGACGGCCAAAACGGTCGGACCGCCGTCATCCACTTCACCAAGATGTCACCATCAATGAAGTTCTCCGGGAACTCCTTCATCTGGGGCACCGTTGAACCTTACGAATACATCAAGAACGTCCCAATCGCTAAGTTAGCTTCATCTAAGCAAATCCGGAAGAACCCAATCTTCACGGGTCCTTACAAGTTGGACAAGGTCGTTGAAGGTGAATCCACCAGCTGGTCCCCTAACAAGTACTACTGGGGCAAGAAGGCCCAAATCGGCCACATCTCCATCAACGTGGTTTCTTCCAACAACATCGACAAGGCCATCCAATCCAAGAAGTACGATTCCGTTGTGCCTAACGCCTCCGGTAACTTGGGTGGGACTGACTACAAGAACTTGAAGAACCTGAAGAACTACAAGATCGTGGGTCAACCGGCTTTGAGTTACAACTACTTCGCCTTTAACTTAGGGTACTACGACACCAAGACCGGGAAGAACGTTTCCGATCCGAATGCCAAGATGGCTAACAAGAACTTACGTCAAGCTATGATGTACGCCCTGAACCAAGACCAGATCCTGAAGAAGTTCGGGAACGGGGTCTCATGGCGTGCGAACACCTTGATTCCACCAGTCTTCCAGAAGTACTACGATGCCAGCGAAAAAGGCTACACGTTGAACATCAAGAAGGCCAACAAGTTACTCGACCAAGCCGGTTACAAGAAGCGTAACGGCAGCAAGTGGCGGTCAGATCCTAAGGGTAAGGCATTGAAGATCTACTTCGGTGCCATGACCAGTAACGCCGCTAACATGGCGTCTTACCAAGACTACCTGCAACAATGGCACAAGATTGGGTTGAACGTTCAATACACTGGTGGTAAGCCAATGGAAATGAACAGCTTCTACGATACCCTGCAGAAGCCTAAGCAAGACAAGATGGACATCTGGACCGGTGCTTGGAGTGTTTCGTCTGAACCTTCTCAATCACAACTTTACGGTGATACCGCAGCCTTCAACATGGGCCACTTTGTCACTAAGAAGAACACGGAACTGATCAACAAGATGAACGACAGCTCCGCTTGGAACGATACCACGCGGACCAAGACCTTCAAGGATTGGCAGAAGTACATGAACGAACAAGCAGCCGTTGTCGGCGGCAAGTTCAGTTACGCCTGGGCCCCAGTTAACAAGCGGGTCAAGGGCTTCAACGTCAGTCCAGCTAACAACGAATTCTACAGCAACCTGACCCTTACGTCATCGAAGCTGCAATAATCGCGACATCAGTTTCACTAAAACGCACGAATCCCGCGAGGTTCGTGCGTTTTTTGGTGCTCTTTCCAAGTAGAGACACCGTCTAGCCACGTCGAACTAGTTGGGATCAAACTGGCCGCCCTCCGGCGCTCAGGGGTTGGAACGCCTGCGGGCACGATTTTGAACTTCGCCAAGACCACGAATTTCAAAACTCGGCCTGATGGTAAGCCAGCCAAAAACGCTGACTAACCATCATTTCGCTGGCTAAACCCCTGCTCGCCTCCGGGCTATGACCTATCGAACAAGCTAACGCTGAAGTGACTGGCAACGATTCGCTAACCAGATAGTGCTTGACCATAATGGAACAAGAAAATCCACTCATGTTACGGTGAACACATCGCATCTACTTTATAGATACACACCTTTCGCGAGTCCAGGTGGCCCGAATAACCGATTAGCCGACTTGTCATGCCAGTGAACCCGACTTTAAGCTTCATCAAGATCAGCTTTAGCTTAAGACCAGCAGATTATTGCCCCCCATTCCGCCAGTTGGCAATGGTGATTTTTAGCGCACGTTTGACGGCCATCAACGACCAGTATGAGCCGAGAGGGCGGCCAGACAGGGCTCAGCCGTGAAATTTTCCTTGGTGAGTGGGCTTCAGCTCACCTAGGAAAAGGCCCAACTTCGAGACCGCTCTTTGGCTCGAAGTGGTGCCCACGGCGTTCCAGCCCTGTCTGGCCGCCCGGTAAGGCGCTGACTTTACAAAAAAAGCCGCCACCCCAGTTGGGTGACGGCTTAGTCATATGTGCTTTAATACCGAGCTTCCGTCCAATGTTTTAATAAGTAGATATTGACGGCAACGGCTAAGGCCTCAGCCAACGCCATTAAAGCTAGGCTAATCCATAAGGTGCCATCTCCCGAAAAGCTGCGAGTCAGGTAGGTCTGCAGATTCAACAGCCACCCAGAAAGGTAGACCAGACCCCAGACCACTACGATAGCTAGCAAGATCTTAATGACCCGTTGACGGACCCCGGGACGAACGCGCTCAACGCGTTGACCACCAGGTGAATCAGGGTAATCATGATCCAACTGCCTAGCAACAGCAGGACCAGCACCAAGACTACCGCCAGGCCCATCGCTAGCCACGGCTCATCCGGCGATAGGTTCATCTGGAAGGCTTGCCGCCAGATACCGGGATGGGTGATGACCAGGCTCAAGCCAAAGGCCACCGTTTCCACCGCGCACAGGTATAGGTAGGCCCCAAACGTCGCGAGGAGGTTGGTCAGGTAAAGCTTGGTCGCACTGACCGGAATCAAACGAAAGGAATCATTGCGCACCACCCGCTCGTTATGGGCCGCTAAGCCCACCAGGCCCACTAGTGACCCAATACCGGTCCAGCCGCCCAACAAGCCACTGTAATCGAGGCCCCGGTAACCCTGCGACCACCCGGTAACCACCCAGGTGACCACAATGGCTAAGGCCCACAACAGAAGGATTCGATTCATCGTCCGTAACTTAGGCTTCCAAAGGGCACAAAATAAATTTTTAAATGATGTCATGGTTCTAACTCCCCTTTTCTAGCGAACCCGGGCTTCCACCCAAAACTTCAACAAGTAGACGTTGACCGCCATCATCGCCACAACGCCGATGACGAACATCCCCAGGATGCTCACCATCGCCGCGTCATTCCAAGCCGCCGTCACCCAATCGCGCAACTGAACCAGCCACTTGCCCAACCAAACCAGGACACCGACAACCACGATGGCCAGGAGACCTTTAAAAATCCTTTGGCGACCAGCCGGCAAAAAAGTACTCAGCGCGTTAGTCAGCAAGTGGACCAAGGTAATCAGGGTCCAAGCTCCCACGATCAATAGGCTAACTAGGAGCGCCACGAAGGCCAACACCCCCAACCAGCCGACGGTCCCGAACTCCCGTACGCCACCAGTCCAAGCAACCCGCAACCAGTGATTCAGGTTAGCCGCGGACTGCTGGCCACTAACCAGAGCGCTTAGCCCCATGACTAGGAGCCGGACCACCACGAAGTATAAGTATGCCCCGACCGTGGTGACCACCCCCGCTAAGTAGAAACGGGTATTGGTCACTGGCAGTAAGCGGTAAGTATCCTGTACCCAGTCGTGCTCGGTGCGTACCGCTAGCCAAACAAAGGCAATCACCCCTAAACCGACGCCAACGCCCGTGGTGATGTTCATGAGGTTGATCCGGAACCAGCCTTCACTGAATCCCGTCTGGACCAGGTTGCCCACCACTAGCAACCCGTACGCCAGCAACATCCAATTGGCAATGCGCCACTTGGGTCGCCAGAGCACCCGCACCGTTCGCCTAAAGGTCGTCATGCTGAATTGCCCCCTCGTAGAGACTCTCGTAGAACGCTTCGACCCCGATGCCAAATTCTTGGCGAATCGCGTCGCTACTCTTGTGAGCGCAGATGGTCCGGTCCTTGATCACCACGACCTCGTCCAATAACGGCGCAATCTCCGTGACGTAATGGTCACTGATGATCATGGTGGCTTCCGGCCGTTTCCACTTGATAATACTGCTGATAATCCGTTTCCGGCTCATACTGTCGATCCCGCTGAACGGTTCGTCTAGCAAGTACAGCGTGGCTTCCCTAGACAGCGTCAGGGCAATAATGAACTTTTCGCGCGTCCCCTTCGACAGCTTCGCCAGCTCCAGGTCGTCATCCAGCTGAAGGAAGGTGATCAGGTCCAGGTACTTCTTCGCGGAGAAATCCCCGTAGACCCGAGCGTAGAAGTCCCGCACCGCGCTCAGCTTAGTGGTTGGTCGGAACCCCTGCAAGGCTTCACTGAAACTGACC
Organism: Levilactobacillus namurensis DSM 19117; assembly: GCF_001434785.1. Lineage (GTDB taxonomy): Bacteria > Bacillota > Bacilli > Lactobacillales > Lactobacillaceae > Levilactobacillus > Levilactobacillus namurensis. The sequence goes on from NZ_AZDT01000063.1 coordinate 108,530, forward strand.
GCTATCCGGCGTTGGACCCCGGCCGTCGCGTCCCCGACCGCGATCGTTCCCCGGTATCCCTTGGCAAGGTCGGCAATCAACCGCATCAGGGTGGTCTTCCCGGCCCCGTTCTCCCCTAACAGGCCCACAACCTTCCCCGGTGTGATGGTTAGATTGACGTCCGTCAGAATCGTCTGATAATTCTTCCGGTAGGTTAAGTTGGTAATCGCTAATGCGTTGCTCATTTGTCTGCCCCTTTCTGTGTGGCGATGTAGGTCCGCAGTTCCTGGACAATCTCATCGTCGCTTAACTCTAATCCGTGCACCTGGTGATAGAACTGCTGAACGTAGGTGACGATTAAGTGATGCTTTAACGCGGCAATCTGGGTCACGTCTTCCGTGACGAAGTTTCCCCGGCCGCGCTTGGAGATTAGAACCTGCTCCGTGACCATTTCGCTCAATGCGCGTTGGACCGTGTTGACGTTGACCGTGAGATCGACCGCCAATTGCCGGACCGCTGGGACTTTATCCCCGGGTGCCAACTGTCCAGCAATGATCCGATGATACAAGTAATTCTTGATCTGGTAATAAATTGGGACCTTATCATCAAATTGCATAGTTTTTTCCTCCCCAAAGGTGACAGCAGTGCACTAATAGTGTCCTATTTATCTATTACACTATAACATCATGTTCCCACTTTTCGCAACCCCTGCCGGCAAAATCATAGCGGTCACCGGGAAACTTGCGGTATAATAACAGTAATTATTCACCGGGTCAGGATTTAAAAAAACGCCCCGTGCGGGTGGTCCGGCACGTGAGCTTACATGGCCTTTTCATAAATTTTTGTATAAATTAAGGGCTTACACACCCGGTAATAAATGATATAGTAGAGATAGGATTTCTATATGCATCGTGAAGGGGTGGCATCCATATGTTACAACAATACAAAAACATTCTGGTTCCCGTTGATGGTTCCAAAGCAACCCAACCAGTCCTTGAAAAAGCAATTGAAGTCGCTAAGCGCAACCAAACGCATCTAGACATTTTAAACGTGCTGGAAGTCAACCAATTCAGCGATACTTACGGTGGCGCGGTCAGTGGTGACGTCATCTACAAGTTATCTCAAGACGTCCAAGACCGGCTCGAAGACTTGAAGAAGCAAGCCATCGACGCTGGGGTCAAAGACGTCAGCATCCACGTTCGGTTCGGGAACCCTAAGCCAGTTATCGCTCGGGAATTCCCAACCGACCACGACACGGAACTCATCGTCATCGGGTCGACCGGGCTGACCGCCGTAGAACGGTTAATGGTGGGCTCAGTTACCAACTACGTTAGCCGGTCCGCTATCTGCGACGTCCTGATCGTTAAGCCGGAAGATTTAGACGACTAACTCTGATTCTCGATAATCCCATAGCCTCCCGCTGATTTAGCGGAAGGCTATTTTTAACGAAAAAATGCTCAAAGGAGATGTTGCTACCATGCACTGGACTTACACACGGCACCTACCGCCAGACTTTACGCCCCGCTCGGTCCGCCAACTCTTAACGGATTGGTGGTTGCCCAGCCACCTGGTTCACAGCCTGCGCATCGCTCAGCGGGTCTTGGTCAACGACCACTACCGGTCCATGAATCAGCTAGTCCAGCCTAACGACCGGGTCACCCTGACCTTTCTACCCGCAGACTTCGCTCATCCCTTCCCAGACGTCGCCCCCGATAGTGCGGCGACCGTCAGCGTGCTCTACGAAACGGCCGACTTATTGGTCATCAACAAGACCCGGGGCAGTAAGACTCACCCCAATCAACCCGGTGAACGGGGCACGACACTGAACCACGTGGCGGCCTACCTGGGCGCTGATCAGCCCGGGCCCTACATTCTCAGCCGATTGGACCAGGAGACCACTGGAGCACTGCTGATGACCAAGACCCCCGGAGTGGTGCCCATCATGGTCCGCTTGATTGCCGAGAAACGCGTCCAGCGTACCTATCTGGCCTGGGTCCACGGCCGCCTAAGCGGCCACGGGACCTTTACTGACCCGATTGGTCGTGACCCACATGATAAGCGTAAGCGCTTGGTGAACGGCGTGCATCCCCAGCGGGCCATCACCCACTACCAAGCCGTCGATCACCGGCCCGATGCCACGCTGGTCCAGTTGCGCTTAGAGACTGGTCGGACCCACCAACTGCGGGTCCATCTCGCAGCTAGTGGTCATCCTCTGATTGGCGATCCACTTTACGGCTCCCCCAGTCGGGTCCGCTTACGGCTTCACTGCTGGCAACTCAGCTTCCCGCAGCCCTTCACCCTAGACACACCCCCAACTACCGTCACAGCTCCCGTCCCCACTGATTTCGACCAGTTTTGAGTGGCTTCTCATGCGCCTTACCGGGGGACCACGAGGCTTACTAGCTCCTCACGGCTTATCCCCCAAATGAACCATAAGTGGAAAACACTAAGGGGGCACCTCGCAAACATAACGCCAGTTGGTAAAAGGTGGGAAATATAAGTCATGGTCGTATCAATAAAGAAACTATTAATATTTTTGATTAGTGTATTACTATCTATAGGATCAGCGTTTTATTCAGACACTGGGTTCTGGTTTAAAGTTTTACTTTTCTTAATAGGGATTGTGACTAACTTTATATTATTAATGGATCTGTCAAGGATAAAAAGTATTAAGAACCTATTTTCTGAGAACAACAATAAAAATTATTCTCCTTGGGTAGAGTTTCTGGGTGGTGTTATTGTCGTTGCATGGAGCCTCCAGATTCCCACAAGCCTTTCGTTAATAGAAAGCGTGGCTTGGATAGTTGCAAATTCAATTTGTGCTGCAAGTGCGTACTACTGTGCCTGCCTAGTCGTTAGTTTTCTTTTACGGTTACAGTCAAAAATTAAATGAGTAAAAGAAGTGTACCGAAGATTTATAATAATTCTTCGATACATTTCTTTTTGACTATTTCTAATTTTACGATTGGTACACAATGAAATTGCCGTGTGCTATTTTAATGCATGATGACTATAAAATGGCTCCCCAGATTGGCTTTAAGCCAGTCTAGAGAGCCATTCGATTATTAAGTTAATCCACAGCACACTCATCGTGAGCACCACGACCAAACTATCGTCGATTCGGTCCTTTGTGACCGCCCGGTAAGGCGACTGATGCTCACTCGTGTCAAATTTTAACGCTTTATTGTGCCGTGTACCCGCCATCAACCACGAACTCGGCACCCGTGGAGAAGCTGGATTCATCAGAGGCTAAGTAGAGGGCCATGTTGGCAATCTCGCTGGCCTCGCCTAACCGGCCAACTGGATGTAGGGCTTCCAACTCTTTGCGCTTTTCAGGATAAGCGTCCACCATCGGCGTATGCACATAGCCGGGGTGAATCGAGTTGACCCGAATCGGGTAATTCTTTTCCGCACAGTAGAGCGCAGCGGACTTGTTGAGCATCCGCACGCCGCCCTTAGCCGCGTTGTAAGCGAACAAGTTGGAGATCCCAATCAATCCGGCGATGGAAGACAGGTTAATGATTGACCCGCCCTGGGCCTTCATATGTACAATGGCGTGCTTGACCCCGTACATGACCCCATCGAGGTCAACGGCTAAGACCTTGTGCCAAACGTCGTCGGTGATTTCTTCCGCATTATTGAAGCTCAGGATACCGGCGTTGTTCATCAAAACGTTCACCGGACCAAACGCCTTTTCAGCGGCTTGGAAAACGGGTTCCCATTGGTCTTCTTGGGAAACGTCCTGCTTCACAAAGATGGCGTTGTCGCCGATTTCCTGTAACGCTTCAGCGCTACCTTGATCGTCAATATCGGTGATAACCACCTTGGCGCCCTCCTTAACGAAGGCTTTTGCGGTCGCCAAACCAATTCCCTTGACGCCACCAGTTACGATTGCCACTTTTCCATCTAAACGTGCCATACTAACTTCCTCTTTTCCAAATCAAGTTGCCTCTAAGTGATACTGGTTGTGGGTATGGTTCCAGAATAGCGCACCGTTTCTCATTATGCAAGCACTTACAGAAAAGTTTCAACCTAGACGCACCGCTACTAGCTAGTCAGCCCCGCCAACTCAAGGATTAGGCCAATTGAAAGATGTTGAAATGTCCGTGACCCACCACCATGTTCCAGCCAACGCGTCATTTAAGGGCTGTCTCGAAACAATAGTTCTGGCTGCTCCCCCCAAAAAAGGACACAAAAAAACCGGAGTAACCACACTCCGGCTCCCACTAGCATCATTAGAGTATTCAACGTATTCACAGTTTGTAGTCAGGAAACGCCGTTACTCAAATTAGCTATCATCTCAATATGTAGTATTGAGCGATTCAACCTTCCCCGAGTGGCGGGCCATCCGAGGAAGCGTAAGTAAATACTAATCATCACAATTAGTGTCTGCTCACAAATGCAAGAATCTGTAAACCTTTTTTGGTTTGCCAGCTTCTCTGAAAGATTGATTGGTATTACAAGTCTTAGTATAGCAAACATCGCCATAATTGCAAGCGCTTTCTTTATATTACTAATAAATTTTATCAGCTATAAGTTTCTTCGTAACAATGACGAGTTTGTGAATATCCAAGGGGCCGACTAATTTCGGGGGAACGAGAGCACCAGCTCCGCCCAGTGTCGCTTAAGCTGCAGCCGAACCACCACGGGGACCCGTAAACTATGCACAATGTTCTTAAAATCCAGGGTCCACTGCTGGTTCACCAAGCGGTAACTCGTGACTTGCGTATCCTCGGGGACTGGGAAAATCAGACGGTACACAATCGCCTTAGACGTCGACTGTAACTCCAGCGTCATGGTCGCCGGGCGGTGTAACGCCACCACGGGCAACGCCAGCGGAATGGTCTGCCCCACCACGTCGTCCAACTGCCGCAACAGCGCCACGGTGGTGGTGATGGGCCGCGGAATCACCACGAACACCTGCACGCCCCGTTGCCGTGCTAAGAGGTAGTGGTGGTAGATCTGGTAACGTAACGATTCCCGGGACACGTTATTGAGGTCCTCAATCGTCAGATCCGCCGCGTTACTGGTGACCCACTTAGAGCGGATATCCACGTACAACTGGCGAAAGCTGGCATAATCCTGGTCGGCCAGATAACCGCCCAACCCCAATAGCATGTTCTGGTAGTCGTGGTGAAACCGCCGGACTTGGGCCATCTGGTTCTCCAGTTCCGTCGAGTAGAGTTCTTGGAACTGCTGCTGGCTGCGCTGTGCGCGGGCCCGCTCCCGTTGCAAGTGGGTCAGCATCAAGATATAAGTCCCCAGCGCGATGCCGATAATCAAAACTGCCCCCATCAGGGCCAAGAAGATCACGTAGTCCCGGGACCCCGGCAGTAACTGCAACGACATTTCCAGACCACAGAAGACCAGCAGTAAGGTGACCATCAGGGCCAACAACAGGTAAGTCGACCGTTGGCGCAACGTTCCCTGAATCAGGTTCTCCATGGGCGCCCGCGTCTGCCACAGACCCACTGCTAAAGCCGTGCACAGTACACTGACGAAGACCATCGCCGTGACCATCCCCCGTAGCGAACGCGTAAAGGCGTAGGACGTGGAAAGCATGGTCACCGCTACGCTGGCCGTATAGGTCACCTCGACCGCCAGATAGGCCAAGATGCTCACGCTCAAGAAGCTGGGCAGACTGGCGCGGTGGCGTCGGGGAATTCGGATAACTTCCACGACCAATAACCCGATGATTGGCAGCATGATGCCCCGTGGCAGATACGCTAGGACTAGCCCATCCCCAACCGTATAGGCCCCCGCCATTACGATGGCATAAGCGGCCATGTGCTTAGGCTGCAACTGGGGAAACCAGTAATATTGAAAGTAGACGAACCAGTACGTCATCACCAGGTTCACCATGCTAAAAATGAGCCATGTTTGCAGCATCGTCATGTTAACCCTCTTTCTTAGCCGTTGCGCCCCTAACGCATCGGCAACACGATCAAGAGTTGCCCCCAATGCAACTTGATCCGCACCTGACTGGTCACATCATCCGCTAGCTCCCGCAATAACGGGGCAAAATCCAGGGCGAACGCGGGACCCTGCACACTGTGGTGCCCCACCACCTTGGTTGCATCCGGCACCGGAAAGGTCACCTGCAACAGGGTCGCGTCGCGCGTCGCCGTTAGCTCCAAGGTGACCATCGCCGGTTCGACCTTGGCCACGGCCTGGATGATCACCGGTAGCGCTTGGTCGAGAAACTGGCTGAGCTGGCGGGTCACCAAGACCGTTGCCGTCAGGGGCTGGGGAATCCGGACGAATAAGTTGACCCCCACCCGTTGCGCGAAGAGGTACGCATGGTACAGCGCGTACCGGACGATGCCCCGCGGCATATTCTCCAGGTCATCGATGGTCAGGTCGGCGGCATCACTGGTTTCCCAACCAGACCGAATATCGATGTAGAGCTGACGAAAGCCCGCGTAATCGTGGTCCGCTAAGTAGCCGCCCAAGCCCAGTAGCATGTTCTGATAGTCGTGGCGGAACTTTCGAACCGCCTCCATCTGGCGGGAGAGCTCCGTGGAATACTGTTGCCGGAAGGCCTGTTGCTGCCGCTGGGACTTCGCGTGGCTCTGCTGAAGGTGGGTCTGCATCAAGACATAGGTCGCTAGCGACAACCCCACCATCAGGGTCCCCGAGACGGCCGTCATGAACAGGATGTACATGGACGACCAGTTCAACAGCTGCAACGTGTACTCGAAGAGCATGAAGACGATGGCCAGGCACAGCATGAAGACCAACAGGAGGTATTCCATCGGCCGATTCAGCATGGCCCGAATCAGGTTCTCCATGGGGGCCTGCGTGACGCCTAACGCCATGACCAGCAAGGCAAAGATCACGTTATCGAACAACAATTCCGTCACGGTTCCCGGTAACGACGCCGCGAATTGAATGTTGGTGGTGAGAATCGTCAGCGAGATGCTCAAAGTATCGACGAACTCCTTGAACAGGTAGGCAAACACCGTCACGTTAAGTAACGCGGGCAGGTAAACCCACCGTTTAGGTCCTAGGCATCCCAACTCGATCGCCAGTAAGACGACAGCGGGTAATGCGCTCAACCAGGCCGTCTGGGGGCAAGTTCAACAGCACCCGGTCCAGACACGCGTAGATTAGCCCCATCAAAAAACAAAAACCCGTAAATGGTTGCGGACGCAACTGGGGGAACCAATAATACTGAAAGTAGACGAACCAGTAGACCAGCGAGACTTCCGCCAGCCACAGGCTCCAACCATTAACGGCAATCATGCCCCCCGTTCCCCCTTCGTTAAGATGACCGTAAAGTAGAGCCGGCCCCGTTTTAAGGCTACCTGCAGCGAAGCGTTCGCCGTCTGGTCAATAATTTCCTTCACCGTACTGAGGCCGAGGCCGTGACTACCGCCCTTGGTGGTATACCCCGCCTCCATGATGCGGTTTAGCTTAGGCGGATCAGTCGCCGAGACGGGGTTCGCCACGGCCAACTCCACGGCGTCGGGATAATCCAGAATCGCACAGTAGATCTCGGGTAAGTCCCCCATCGGCGGTGCCTCGACCGCGTTGTCCAGCAAGACTCCCATAACCCGCAAAAGCTGGACGTTGTTCATGGGAATCGCCTGGATCGTGTCGGGGATTTCCAAGCGAAAATGCCAGCCCCGATTCTGGGCGGCTAGAATCTTCTGAAATAATAGGCTCTTCAGGGGCGGATCATTCAACCGCTGAAGGCCGTCCACTTCTAGGCCCACCAGTTGCTTGGTGGTCTGCCAGTGCTTGTCCAGTGTTTTGAAGTAGTCAGCGAGGCCCTGGTAGTCCTCCGCATCGAGGTAGTCGTCCAACCGCAACATCTGCTTCTGATAGGTCCGCTTGAAGTCCCGAATCGCCCGGACCTGGTTCGAGATCCGCCGATCATAGCGCGTCTGGAGAATGCTCTCCTGGTAGTTGATTCGGGCGCGCTGGCGGGAGAAGAAACTTCGCAGAAAGAAGAACAGACTCAAGACGATCAACCCCACCATAAAGGATTCGATGGCCAGGGCAAACGTCAGGAGGCCGTGGGGCAGGTCCAGCGCGTGAATGACCTGACCCGACAGACTAGCCATTAAGCCCAAGAGCACCAGGAGGGTCATGACCGTGAGCTGTTCCTTACGGCTAAAGGCCAGTTGGGACAGGTTCCCGGGCTGGATGTGCATGGCGGCCACACCCAGAGAGATCAACGAATAGATTAGGACCTGGACCGCTAACCGGCTGACGATGCCCCAGAAGCTGGCGGCAAACGTAGCACCCCAAATCTCAATCGTGGTCTGGAGACACAGGTCGTTGACCAGGACCACGATCAAAGCGATTACCAGGGTCACGTTGGTGAAGATGACCACTAAATACCTGCGACGGTGCACCAGATAGCCTAACGCGGCCAATGGCGGGATGACTAACGCCCACTCTTGCCCGATGACTGCGGCCACCAAGGCCCACCATAACCATTTAAGGGGTAATAACCAGTTCTGAGGCCGGACTTCGCCCACCCAGAGGGTCCAGAACCACTGCATGGTCAGCGCCAACACGAAGTTGACCCAGAAATTCTGGTCAAACCAATGAAGCATCACGACTGATCACCTTCTCGTGATTTAAGATACTTTTGCACCAACGTTTTGACCGCGTGAAACTTTCGGGTCGCCACGTCGGTCTGGTCGCCATTAGGAAAGATCAACCGACGTTTGTCGACGTCTAGGCCACTGACGTTGCTTAAGTTGACTAAGTAACTCTTGTCGACCCGATAGAGCTCCGGGTACTGATCCGCGATGTCTTTCAGGTAGCCCGGGAACTCGACTAATTGATTGGCCGCGTGTACCGACACTTTATGCGGGGTCTCGGCCGTCGCAATAAAGTACACGTCCCCCATGGGCAGACTAAAGGTCCGGCCACCGATCGTATAGCTGAAGAGGTTTTCCGTGTTCTCCAAATAAGTAGTGTAGCGCTGATATCCGTAATCGATGTTCTCCCGGATCTTCTGGTCGACCTGGTCGCGTCCCAGGTCCTTAACGATAAAGTCCATGGGTTCCACTTTCCGTTCAAAAGTCAGTAACGCCATCTCCGAATGGGTGGTCACGAAAACGATCTCCGCGAACCCTAATTGCTGGCGCACGGCAATGGCTGCTTCTAAGCCGGTCATGTCTTCGGCTGGAAACTCAATATCCAAGAAGAATAAGGCATACTGTGGGGTGTCCGCCTGAATCCGATCAATCAGGGCTTTGGGACTGGCCGTCGCCAGCTGGACCCGCATGTCAAAATCGTTGATCAGGATATAGCGTTGCACAACTTCCGTATAGTGTTTCAATTGTGCTGGATTATCTTCACAAAGATAAACGGCTAACACATAACTCACCCCCTTCACATATTCACCACTAATGTAACGTGAAATGGCATCGGTTGCAATCTTTTTGACAACAAAAACGGCATCGTCTCACGGACGCTACCGTTTTTTACAGGACTGTGTCATCTAGCGGATTGATTCGCACTCCCCCAAGTTCAGCCTCAATCCGGCTTACCGACTAGTCATACCAATATTCTCTTACTCCTCGGCACACTGTGATTAATGTCCCTATCTCTTAGATGATGGTCAAAACTACTCGCATGGGTAGTTTCCCCGTCGAATCAGCTTATCCAACTCTCACTGACCCTTTCCAACACTGTTACTATAACATGCCCGCAATCAATCAACCGATAAGCTACAAAAACGTCAAAAAAACAACGTTAATGTGTTAAACGGACAAACAACTCAATTGTGTCGTAGCAAATACGTTAAAAATCCGCCTAAAACCACCGGCGCAATGAAGGCCAGTAAGAGATCCATGGCCAAGCGCCAATACCAGGCCAACGCGGTTTTCGGGGCAGCTTGCAACTTGGTTGACCGCTGATGGGCTTTTTCGTAAACCGACGCCGTATCGTCCGCGGCCCGGTGCTTCCGGCGCCGGTGAATCGTGGGCGCATCGACCTGGCGATGGTCTTCCAAGATGGCCCACTTGGCGAACGGGAAGCACAGCCAACTGGCCACGAAGTACCAGTCCGCCACCGTCATTCCGGGCATCAGCCGTAGTTGGGTATAGTTGAAGTGGCCTAACAAGGCAATCACGGCCGTAAACAGCAGGCCAATCCCCGCCTCTCGGGCCCAGTACTTAAAGGTTAATCGCATGTGCATGTCTTCCTTTCCGGTTCTGCGTTAAAATAAAGTTGAGATGAAACTGGTCGCCTTACCGGGCGTTCGACCGTCCGCGGGTTCAGACAGGGCTCAGCCGTGAAATTATTCTAAGCTGGCGTTCCTCAGCCAGCTTAGAATAAGGCCCAGCTTCGAGACCGCTCTTTGGCTCGAAGTGGTGCCCACGGCGTTCCAGCCCTGTCTGGACGCCCGGTAAGGCGAATGATCTAAACTACACTAAACTAAATTAAACGGAGGTGCTTTGATGCCTAATCAATTTAATCCGATTACTGCGGCTGGTTACCACCAGATTCAAGCGGAGATTCATGCTTTGGAGGTAGACCGGCCCAAGAGGATTGCCAGTCTGGCCGAGGCCCGGGCGCACGGTGATTTATCCGAAAATGCCGAATACAGTGCCGCCAAGCGGGACCTGCGTCACCTGGAAAGCCGACTACGGTTCTTGAACAAACAGCTCCAATACGCCAAAGTCGTGACCCCGCAGGCCAACGACACCGTCGAACTGGGAAAATGGGTCACCCTAGACTTCTTAGACGACCACGAGACCGCGACTTATCAGCTGGTGGGCGCCGCTGAAGCGGACCTCGACGCCGGCAAAACCACCCGGGTCTCCCCATTGGGAAAGGCCATCTTCGGCCACCATCCCGGCGAGACCGTGACGGTTCAAGCACCCGCCGCCCGCTACGCCGTCAAGATTACGGCCGTCAGCCTGACCCCGCCCCAAAAATAAGCTATGTCTCATGATAGCACAGTCCACCGCTCGTCAGAATCGAACGGTGGGTGCCAAGGAGGTTTTTTTAATGAAAACTGGCTTACTCTTAGTCAACCTGGGGTCGCCCGCCACGCCGCGAACCCCGGATGTCAAACGATACCTACGTGAGTTCCTAAGTGACCCCAACGTGATCGAACTGCCTCAATGGTTCTGGCAACCCCTCCTGCGGGGTATCATCCTCCCCCTGCGCTCTTGGCGCTCCGCCACCTTCTACCAACATATCTGGACGAAAAGCGGGTCGCCATTGGTGGCCTACACCCAAATCATGACTGACCAAGTCCAACAAGCGTTGCCCGACTGGGACGTCCGCTACGCCATGACTTACGGGGAACCCCACATCGGCCCCACGCTCCAGGCCATGGCTCAGGCGGGGTGTGAGCAAACCGTGGTCCTGCCGCTCTTCCCCCAGTACACCCAAAGCACCACGGCCCCCATCATCCACCAGGCCCAAGCTGCCGGCGTGCCCATCACCATCGTCCACCACTTCTACGACCAGCCGGCGTACCAAAAGCTCCTGGCCCAACATTTACATAGCGCCTTGCAACAGCGGGACTACGATGCGGTCCTGTTCAGCTATCACAGTATTCCCACCGCCATGGTCCGCCACGGTGACCCCTACCAGGCCGAGTGCGAAGCCACGACCGCGGGCGTGCTCAAGTACCTTCCCGAGCTCCCCGTAGCTAAAGTCACGACCACCTACCAGTCCAAGTTCGGACCGATGCCCTGGCTCAAGCCCTACTTAAAGAATACGTTGCTACAACTGGTCGAACTGGGTAAGCGTAACGTCCTGATCACCACGCCTTCCTTTGTAGCCGACTGTCTGGAAACCTTAGAAGAGGACAATGTCCAAAACTACCAGGCCTTCAAGGCCAGCGGGGGCGACGCCTACCAGTTGGTCCCGCCCATGAACGGTGACCCAGCGTTCAGTCAATTTCTGGCCGACCTAGCCGTTCACCAGTTGAAAGGAAGCGTTGCGCATGCCCACTAAACCCGACCGGCCCAGTCTAGAAGAGATCAATGCCAGTGTCCGGGTCCCGAGCGTCTACGAGCCCAGCTTCTTTCAGAAATTCCTAGCCTACAGCGGACCTGGCGCCCTGGTGGCCGTGGGGTATATGGACCCCGGCAACTGGTTGACATCCCTGGCCGGTGGCAGTCAGTACCGCTACACCCTATTAGCCGTCCTCTGGATCGCCATCCTGATTGCCATGTTCATGCAGGCCCTGGCCATCAAGCTGGGGGTAGTCTCCCGGTTGGACCTGGCCCAAGCCATCGCCGGGCGCTTGACCACTAGCAGGCGTATCCTGCTCTGGCTCCTCAACGAAGTAGCCATGATGGCGACCGACTTGACCGGTGTCTTAGGCACCGCCATTGCGTTAAAACTCCTCTTCGGCCTGCCCCTACTCTGGGGGATCCTCCTCACGATTCTGGACGTCCTGGTGGTCTTACTCTTCCTGCGTTTCGGCATCCGACGCGTGGAATTCATCGTGTTAGCTGCCATCGTGACCGTCGGCGTGATTTTTGGCTTAGAGGTCTTCCGGGCCCATCCCGCTTGGCACGCCATCGCCACCGGCCTGGTGCCCACGCCCCGGTTACTGACCCACCACGCTGAACTGGTGCTGAGCTTGGGCATCGTGGGGGCCACTATCATGCCCCATAACTTGTACCTCCACTCATCCTTAGCCCAGAGTCGCCGCTACGATCAGCACGACCCCCGGCAAGTCACCGAAGCACTGCGGTTCGCCCGCTGGGACTCGACCGTGCACCTGATTGCGGCGCTCCTCATCAATGCGCTCCTCTTAATCTTGGGTGGCACCCTCTTCTGGCAGACCACCGGCCACCTCAGCAGTCTACAGGGCGTTTTCTACAGCCTCAAGGATCCCGCCGTGGTGGGGCACTTAGCCAGCCCAGTCATGAGTTGGCTCTTCGCCTTTGCCCTCCTGATTACCGGCCTGATTTCCTCCATCACCAGCACACTTTCGGGGCAGATCGTCATGGAAGGCTACCTCCATATTCGGTTGCCCCTCTGGCAACGGCGCCTACTGACCCGCGCGGTCACCTTGATCCCCATCCTGTTGGTCGGGGCCGTTGTGGGTTTTAACGACCAGGCCTTTGAGAACATGATTATCGACGCCCAGATTGTCCTGAGCGTAGCGCTGCCCTTCACCCTATTTCCGTTGATCCACCTGACCAGCGACCAGACCCTGATGGGCGCGCACACGAATCACCGAGCGACTCAATTCGTCGGGTATGCGCTGGCGGGCATCATCACGATGCTTAATCTGGAATTGATTTTCGCGTAACGCTCATCGTACTTTGGCGGTAGGTTAGTTTAGCCTATCAAAATACCCCAACCAAGTACGTTTTTTTACTAAAATCAGTTATCCAAGGTATATTTATCATGTAGCGGGGGAACCGTCAGCCAGCACCACGTTTTATCGAAAGAAGTGTTCTGGCGGCAACATTATGATTATGGGGGGTAATCGTTATGTTTGATATTTTGACTAGTTCTGTCACCTCTGGGCTATCCACGTTCTTTACGTTTTTGGTTCTCTTCTTCTTCGTTTACGGCCTGATTACGTTCTGTTACCATCAATGGGCCGCGCACAAGAAGCGGATGGCCAACCGGAGACTACGCGCCTGGGCTAAACCAACTGGAATCCAGTTCTGGAAGGAATAAGTAAGCTGTCAAACTCCTGTATACGTCAACGACCGTTTCAGCTTAGCCATGACTGAAACGGTTTTTATATGGCTTCAGCTAAAGTTATCCACCTGTTGATAACTTTAGCTGGTAATTTTTAGGATTCTAGACCATTTATCCACAGAATTATCCCCAGTATCCCCAGACGATTCTCTGTTTTTGGGGATAACCCCCATTTAACAAGCATTATCCCCAAGTAACCAAAAAGGACACGGTCAGCCAACGTCGTAACGCTGGACAACCGTGTCCTTTATTTTAATTAAGATGCATTCGGAACTTATTCCGTAATTACTTCAATGGCTTCCATTGCCAGTTGTTTACTTCTGGCAAGTCGGTCCCAACCTCACGGATGTAAGCCGTGTGCTTAGCGACCATGTCATCCATGCGTTGAGCGAAGTAAGCGCCCTTAACAGCATATTCTGGAATGTCGTTGACAGCTTCCTTAGCCAAGTCGAAGCGATCCAACTGGTTAAGAACCCGCATGTCGAATGGCGTGGTAATGTCCCCGTTTTCACGGTAGCCATGAACGTGCAAGTTGTGGTTGTGCCGGTCGAAGAACAGGTCCTTGATCATTCCTTCGAAACCGTGCCATGCAAAGATGACAGGCTTGTCCGTGGTGAATAGACGGTCGAATTCTTCATCGGAGAGGCCACGAGGGTCCAACTTAGGTGAACGTAACTTCAGGATGTCGACCACGTTGATGTAACGGATCTTCATCTCTGGGAATTCATCATGCAGCAGAGAAATTGCGGCTAAGGATTCCCAAGTTGGTTCAGTTCCGGCAGAAGCAAAGACGATGTCTGGTTCTTGACCTTGATCAGTCGATGCCCAGTCAACGTAGCCCAGACCATTGTGAACCAGGTTCGTGGCTTCATCAATGGAGAACCATTGTGGCCGTGGGTGCTTGGACGTCACCAGCACGTTGATCTTGCTGCGGCTCCGGAAAGCCACATCAGAGACGGCTAACAAGGTGTTGGCATCAGCTGGTAAGTATTCACGAACCAAGCTGGCCTTCTTTTCAGCCATATGCGTTAACAGACCTGGATCTTGGTGGGTGTATCCGTTGTGGTCTTGCTGGAACACAGTGGAAGTATCCACGAAGTTCAAGGATGGGTAGTCGTGACGCCAGTCTTGTTCGCCGGCCTTCCGCAACCACTTCATGTGTTGCGTCAACATCGAGTCAACGACCCGACCGAAGGCTTCATAGGTAGCGAAGTAACCGTGACGACCAGTCAGAACGTAACCTTCCAACCAACCTTCAGCTTGGTGTTCGGAAAGTTGTGAGTCAATGATCCGACCATGTGGGGCCATATTTTCATCATATGGTTCGTGAATGTCTTCTTCCCATTGACGCTTCCCGTAGTCTAAGGCGTGGTACAGCCGGTTAGACTTGGTTTCGTCAGGACCGAAGCCCCGGAAGTTATTCGGGTTCAACTTCATGATGTCGGCCAAGTACTTGGACCAAACTAACATGTCTTGCGCAATGGTCTTCCCATGTTCTTGAATGTCGAGGGCGTACTTCTTGTAATCTGGCAACTTCAATGGTTCTGGCTTGATCCCACCATTGGTGATTGGGTTCATTGCCATCCGTTGGTCACCCTTAGGCGCCATGTCCCGAACTTCTTGCTTGATCGTTCCGTCTTCGTTGAAGAGTTCTTCTGGCTTGTAAGACTTCAACCAGTCAGTCAACAGGTCAACGTGTTCCATGTCACCAGCGGAAACTGGAATTGGAACTTGGTGAGCCCGGAAGGACCCTTCGATTGGGTTGCCGTCCAAGTCATGCTTAGGACCAGTCCAGCCCTTAGGGGAACGGAAGATGATCATTGGCCAGTGTGGCAACGTATCATCGTTGTTTTCACGGGCGTTCTTTTGAATTGCCTTGATCTTTTCGATACTGTCGTCCATGGCCTTGGCCATGTCTTCAGTGACCCGCATGTAGTCAGTGTCGTTGTCGACACTGATTTCAACAAAGTGTGGGTCCCAACCCATACCCTTGAAGTATTCGGTCAATTCTTCGTCGGACATCCGAGAAAGAATCGTTGGGTTGGAAATCTTGAACCCGTTCATGTTGATGATCGGCAGAACCGCACCATCTTTGATTGGGTTGATGAACTTGTCGGAGAACCAAGAAGCGGCCAAAGGACCAGTTTCGGCTTCCCCATCACCAATTTCAACAGCGGCGATCACGTCTGGGTTATCTAAAATCGCACCAGTTCCGTGGGACAAGCTGTAACCAAGTTCCCCACCTTCGTGGATGGAACCTGGGGTCTCAGGTGCGGCATGAGAAGCAACGCCACCTGGGAAGGAGAATTGCTTGAACAAGCGTTGCAGACCTTGTTCGTCTTGCGAGATGTTAGGATAAATTTCACTGTAGCTACCATCAAGATATGAGTTCGATACCATCACTTGGCCACCGTGACCTGAACCTTCGATATAGAACATGTTCAAGTCATACTTTTGGATGACCCGGTTTAAGTTTGCGTAAATAAAGTTTTGAGACGCAATGGTGCCCCAATGTCCGATAGGCTTGATCTTGACATCGTCAGAAGTCAGGTCACGCTTTAACAGCGGGTTGTCCCGTAAGAACAACTGACCTACAGAGAGATAATTGGCTGCGCGCCAGTAGCGGTCAACGCCTTCCAAGTATTCCTTGGAGTCGTAGTTTGCATTTGCTGCCATGTAATTAACACTCCTTCTTTGAAATCGATACTGCATAATCTAGCTGATAGAAGCTGCGTAAACCCCATCTCAGCAGACCGAGATGTCGTTTACAGTCCCTATCATACAACGTTTTTAATGAAAGTCAACCTTTTTGTAAATTGATACGGTCCAATTAATTAAACGACGGGTCCACAATTTTGGGGGGGAAGTAATACACTTGTGGATTCTTTCGCCTTACCGGGCGGCCAGCCAGGGCTGGAACGCAGTGGGCACAACTTCGAGCCCAAGAACGGTCTCGAAGATTGGCCTTTGACTAGGCGAGCTAAAAGACGCTCCCCAAGTCAAATTTCACTGCTGAGCCCTGGCTGACCACCCTCACGGCTTACATCTGTCGTTGCTGATCTCAAAGTCCGGCTTCCGCCGTAACGTCAGGTCCCGGTAGCCGATAGGGCCCAGCCGGTGAAATTGGCGTTAGGTCAGTGGGTTTCTGACCTTAGGCCAAGGCCCAGTTTTAAGACGGGCGGTCTTTGCACGGCTTAAAATGGTGCCCACTGGCGTCACGGCCCTGCTAATCGGCTACCGGGACCGAACCTTCTCGCGGATGTTACCAGCTGGCCGCCCGGTAAGGCGAATACCACCTGTAGCCTATCAAGGATTTTAGGGATTAGCGATTAATTGGGTTTAAAAAACGGCCACCAGTAAGGTGACCGTCAAGACTGTGACTATTCTTCATCTAATGACACAAAGGTGTTATAGTTCAAATATTGGTAGTGCAGGCGCATGTTCGACACTTCAAACGGCGTCCCGTCATCCAGGAAGAAGATGCCTTCCATCAACCCTACCGGTTCCACGGACTTTAGGTGCAACAGCTCCTGGTCATCTGCCGTCGATGGGGCTGCTTGAATCGACATGAACGACTTGGTGACCACTTTGCCCTGACTCTCTAAATAGTTAAAGATAGAACTCGAAACGGTCTCCTGCGAAAGGTTCGGCGCAATCTTGATGGGGATGTACCCCGTTTCGATCATGAACGGTTGCTGGTTAAAGAGCCGTAACCGCCGAATCTCGTAGACAAAATCACCAGGATTCAAAAAGAGATCCTGCTGAATCTCAGGACTCGCCGGAATCACGTTAAAACTCAAGAGTTTGATGCCCGGCGTGTTGCCTGCCGACTTCATACTGTCGGTAATTCCTAAATTTGACCCCTCATATTGAAAAATTGTCTGGTTTTTCATATATAATGGGTTAATAAAGGTCCCCGACCCACGTTTTTTAAAAATAATTCCTTGGTTGGCTAGGATGCTTAGCGCGCGCTTGACCGAACTGCGACTCACGCCGTACGCTTCGCTCAGGCTCCGCTCGTCAGGCAGCCGCTTATTAGGGAATTCATTGTGGTGAATGCGTTGCTTTAAGTCCCGCATGACCTGTCGATAAACTAAATCTGCCATGATATCTCCTCATTACTCATCAACTAGATACTTCTCTGTGTTAGAGTATAACAGGTTTTGCCGGCGGTGTCTGCTTTTCCCCAAAAGTGACCGTTCCATTTTAGTTTAAAGGCCGGACCAATTAATTTAATTTCAGAAAGGTGACGCGCAATGGCAAAGAAAAAGAAAGCCAAACGGTTACACAAAACATTAGTAGAACAAATTCTCGACAAGAACAAGGTCGCTTATAAACAATACGAATTCGCGACCCACATGGCCGGTGACGTGGCTCAGATGGAAGTCGACCACGCCGACGTTGACGAACACCACATCTACAAGACCTTAGTCCTCAGTGGCAACGTCACGGGGCCGCTGGTGGGCGTGCTACCGATCGATGAACACTTAGACGAAAAGAAGCTCGCCAAGGTCTCCGGCAACAAGAAAGTCGACATGATTCCCCTCAAGAACCTGGTCAAGACCACCGGTTACGAACACGGTGCCAACACACCGGTGGGTATCTGGGAAAAGAAACAGTTCCCCATCTTCATCGACCAGACGGCCCACGACCAGGGACAGATTCTGGTCTCCTCGGGTCAGATTGGCCGGTCGGTCGAAGTCAACGCCGACGACCTGGCCGACCTGGTTCACGGGACCTTCACCGACCTACTGGAATAGCCGATGACTGTCGACTACGCGCTTATTTTTAAGAACCTGGGACTGGTCGGTCTCTGGTTATTGGTCATCCCGTTCCTGTTCATCACGCTACTGACCTACATCAACCGCGATACCAAGCGTTACCTGGCGAACGGTTGCGGAATCAACAGTGAGCTGTACCTGGGCTGGCTGGGCATCTTCTTTCACGAGACCAGCCACCTGCTCGTGGCGCTTCTATTCGGCCACCACATCACCAGCTTCCGTCTGTTAAAACGTCCGCATCCCGACCAGGCCACGCCCAACGGCGACCGGGATCTGACGCTAGGCTACGTCAACCATACCTGGAACCAGAATAGCTGGTACCAGAACACGGGGAACCTGTTTATCGGCATCGCCCCCATCTTCGGGTGCAGTCTGGTGCTCTTGGGACTGACAGCTTGGCTTTTGCCCACCCTATTTCAGGGCATCCTCGCCCTGACCACCACGCCGCTGAGTCTGGACTGGGAGAACTTCCGCGAAGCGTTGACTGGCGCCACCGATCCTTGGTGGCATTGGCTGATTGCCCTGATCCTAGCCATCAACATCAGTGTGGGCGGCTTCGACCTGAGTCAGGCCGACTTCGCCAATTCTAAGACGGGCTTGATTGGCTTCACGGCCGTCATCACCGTCATTACAGTGGTTCTCACGCTGTTCCAGGCCGCTTCAGGGTGGCTCAAGGGCATCGCCGCCATCATCCTGGTCCTCAGTGTGGTCTTAACGTTCTCGCTGGTGGTTTCCGTGCTCGCGAACCTCCTCGTGCGGTTGTTTCTGCAGATCAAATGGCATTAAGGCAACCACTAAGTCGACCGTCACGGGGGCTTAGTGGTTTTTGCCAACTGCCCATTGCGTTTCACTCATAGACGCGGTATTTTGACACTATCCTCATTCGTAAAGGAGGTCCCACCATGTCCCGCCCCGACATCACCATCACCAACATCATCTGGAGCTTCGATCAAGCCACCCAACAGGTCAACGTCCTATTGCTCAAACGCGCTGAAGCGCCCTACCCCGACTACTGGGCCTTACCCGAGACCACCATGCGCTTCAACGAGAGTGCCGATGACGCGGCCCTGCGGTTGGTCCGGGAAAAGATTGGCTTGGCTCTTGATAGCTTCCACACCGAACAATTGGCCACCTTCACCCATCCCCGCCGCGTCCCCGGGCAACGCCAGCTGTCACTGGCCTACATGACCTTTCTTCCCGAGATGCCCGCCCTGGTTCCGGGATACGGTGCCACGGCCGCCCAATGGTTTACCTTCCAATCAGCGGCCGACCATTACCAGGTCCGCCACGACCACACCACCTTTTCGACGGTCACCACCACGGCCGACCGCTACTACAACCAGTTAGTCAAGCAGACCAGTACGCCCACCAGTCAGCTGGCCTTCGACCACGACTGGATCTTGACGGTCGCGTGCGACCGAATCCGCAACAAGCTCGACTATCAGCCCAACATCCTCTTGATCTTGGGCCCCACGTTCACGCTCAAGGCGGCCCGGACCATCTTCGCCGTCTTCTTGCACCGGGACCTGGCGACCATCGACAATTCTAACTTCAAGAAAAATCACCAGCACCTGCTGACAGCCGTGGGAACCTCTAGCGCCGCACACGCCGGGCGACCAGCGACCGTCTACCGGTTGAACTATCTCCCTTGACAAGCGCCGGTAACTCGCCTATATTGGATACCAAGTCGAATAAAAGTCGTTTCGACTTTTATTTTACAATAATAAAAGTATTTATTACCTTTATTCTGATTTGGGAGGAATTTTTCATGGAACTCAAGAATTACCGATTGTTAATCATTGTCGGCACGGCCTGGCTCTTCGATGCCATGGACGTGGCGATGCTGTCCTTTATCATGCCCCTCTTGAAGACGGAGTGGCAACTGTCTCCCCTCCAACTGGGGGTCGTCAGTTCGGCGACGTCCGTGGGGATGATCTTCGGGGCGCTGATCTGCGGTTACTTAGCGGACCGGTTCGGGCGAAAGCACGTCCTGATCTACACCCTGCTGCTTTTCTCATTCGGGAACCTACTCCTGACGGTAGCGCCAAACGTGACCGCCTTTATCCTGATTCGCTTCATCACCGGGATCGGGCTGGGGGGTGAACTCCCCGTCGCCGCTACCGTCATCGCCGACCACTACCGTGGGACCCAACAGTCCCGGATGCTGGTCCTGGCCGATAGTTTCTGGGCGATTGGGTGGCTCTTAGCCTCCGTCTTGGCCTTCTGGGTCATGCCGTTAATCGGCTGGCGGCCCACGGTTCTGATCACCGCCATCACGGTTCTGTACGCCTTAATGATGCGTCGCCACTTACCTGCCGACCAACCCCGGCAGCCCCAAGCCCGGCCATCTTACAAGGCCGTCTGGCAACCCGCTTACCGGAAGCAGACTCTGGTCTTAAGTCTTCTCTGGTTCATCGTAATGCTGACCTACTACGGGATGTTCCTCTGGTTGCCTAGCATCCTGGTGCTCCGCGGTTTCACCATCATCCATAGCTTCAACTACACCCTCTTGATCACCCTGGCCCAACTTCCCGGGTACTACTTAGCCGCTTACTTGATGGGCAAGCTACAACGAAAGACGGTCCTCTTGATCTACCTCTTCGGGACCGTGGTCAGCGTCTTGGCCTTCAGCCTGGCCAACAGCAACTTCACGATTCTCGCCAGTGGCGCTTGGCTGTCCTTCTTCGACTTGGGGGCTTGGGGGACGTTGATTGCCCTGACGCCGGGGCAATTCCCACAAGCTATCCGGGCAACCGGGATGGGAACGGCGCAATCCATCGGTCGGATTGGCGCGACCATCGGCCCTTACATGGTCGGGTTCTTACTCCAGCTCAAGTTCTCCCTGACCGCAATTTTAGGCGTCTTCATAGGCTTTCTCCTAGTGGGCATCGTCCTCCTGGCCTTGGGCGTAAAGGATACCGCCCTAGCACCTAAGGGGGCGGTCACCCATGACCCTAGCCACTAATACGCTCCGACCAGCTTTACGAGCCTTCCTCCAAGAAGACCTAGGGGCCACCGGAGACGCTAGCCGGGCGGCCTACGTGGACCGGCCCATCACGGCCCGCATCATCGCTAAGCAAGCCGGTGTCTTGGCGGGACAAACTTTACCGCCAGTCCTGATGGCGCTATTGGACCCCGCGGTCACCTACCGTCCCGTCGTAAGCGATGGGGACCTGGTCACCCCGGGAACCGTCGTGGGTCACCTCAGTGGTTCCGCAAGCGTTCTGTTAGCCGGTGAACGGACCCTGTTAAACCTGATGCAACGGATGAGCGGCATCGCGACGGCCACCCATGCGGCGGTCGACGCCCTCAACGATCCCCAGATTGGGATTCTGGATACGCGTAAAACCGCCCCTGGTCTGCGGCTCTTCGACAAGTATGCCGTCCAGTGCGGAGGTGGTGTGAACCACCGCATGGGGCTCTACGACGCCGTCATGCTCAAGGATAACCACTGGCGGTTGATGACCGACCTGCCGACCGCTCTGTGTCGTTTGACCCACGCCGTCGGCCCCACCAAGCGAATCGAAGTGGAGGTTGAGACGCCCGCTGAACTGGCGGTGGCCATTGCTTGTCGGGTTGAGATGATCCTGATCGACAACCAGTCCCCCGATACGGTTCGCCGGTGGTGTGCGCAGATTCCTAGCGACCTCCGACGGCAAATGACCATCGAGGCCTCTGGCGGCATCGTTCCCGCCACCCTGCCAACCTACGCCCGAACCGGAGTCGATTACCTCTCGCTGGGCTACCTGACCAACAGCGTCCAGGCGCTAGACCTGTCCTTGGAATTCGACTAGCCGCCCTGGTATGAGACCATATACTAAAAGCGCCTTTCCCCAAATGAACTGATCATTTGAAGAAAGGCGCTTTTTCAGCTCGAACCAGGTCCGCACCTAGTCCTGCTTTTGATGTTTGAAAACGACAAAGTAAAAGCCGAAGTTGAGGATTCCCAAGATTGCAATCAACCCAAAGGCCAACTGACTCCCTAACGCCGTTGAATGAGCGTACGAGAGGTTGCCCCCCTTGACTGACGACATCAACGCCGCCAGAATCGTGGTCCCTAAGGAGCCCGCGAACTGTTGACCGGTATTGTAGATGGCGTTGGCATCGGCCCGTTGGGTGATGTCCACTTCCTTTAACCCGTTAGTCATGGTGTTACTGAAGGCCATTGACCGCCCAATACTGAAGACGATGTACAGGCCGGCAATCGTCACGACCGTCAGCCGTTGCCCCATCAGGGTGAACCCTAACGCCGCAATCAGGAACAGGCTGCTCCCCAACATGATTGGTAACTTGGCACCATGTTCGTCCAACAGGTGCCCGAACCAGGGCTGGAGGAACGCCGTAATCAGGCTTCCCGGCAACAGCATCAGCCCACCGGCTAACGAGGTCGCCCCTACCACGATTTGGGCGTAATTCGGCAACTCAAAGTTGATCCCGATGTTACAGAACTGCAGGATTACGTAGGCGAAGAAACTGTACGTAAAGATTGGATTCCGGAAAATCTCGAGTTTCAATAATTGCTTATCACTATGCTTGGCCACTTGGACGTAACGCAATAGCGCCGCGATTCCCAAGACCAAGCCGCCCAAGAACTGCCAGCTCAACCAGCCGGCCGTGCTCAAACTGTTGACCCCCAACATAATCGCGACGAACGCCACGGCTAAGAGTGCGAACTGGTGCCAGTTGAACTTGACGTCCTTGGTTGGCGAATACTGTTGAATCGCGCCGAATCCAAAGGCCAGAATCAAGAGTTCAATCGGTAACGTCGCCCAAAAGATCAGCCGCCAATTAGCCAAGGACACCATCAAGCCCCCGAACGTGGGCCCACTGGCGGGCGCAATCATCAGAATCAGACTGGACATCCCCATGTAAAAGCCCAACCGCGCCCGGGGGACGCTTTCTACGATCACGTTGATCATCAACGGAATCGCGATTCCGGCACAGCCGGATTGGACCAACCGTCCCAATAGAAGGATGGCGAAATTAGGGGCGAGCGCACAAATCAGATCACCCAAAATGAACAACAACGCGGCGGTCACGAATAACTGCCGGTTGGTAAAGCGTTGCTTCAGAAACGCCGAGGTAATCATCAGTAACGCCACCGTCAATAAGTACCCGGTGGTGATCCACTGAACGGTACTCAACGAAACGTGCATGGTCCGCATCAACGTCGGGAACGTCACGTTCATCGAGGTTTCCACCAAAATTCCAAAAAAGGCCATCAGCGCCACGGCCACGATGGCCACCAGCCGCTTACCAGCCACTTTTTGCGGTTCTTCTGTCATCTGCTAACCCCTCACTTTCTTGGTTGTCTTTAATTTGCCAGTTCCCTAAACTGCTGGGGACTGGCCTCACGAAATTAGCGCGTGACACCTATCATACGCGCATTCTTAGGGAATGTCATGGGTAAATTTGCGTGCGCAAGAAATGTAACCGCACACGGGGGCTTTCTTGCGCACCTCCACGAGCGAAAAAAATTAATACCAACTACTCTTGCCAATTTAATCACTTATTTCGACAGTTGCTAGCCTCAGCTGTAAAATAATAGCGATTACATCATCTTATAAAGTGAGGTCCTTCATCGTGCCCAAATTCACTAAAGTTTCTATTACACTGTTAACCGCCGTCTCGCTAGGTACAGTAGCGACCATCCCAGCTAACGCCGCAACTTGGCATAAAGGCCTTCCCACCGGTCTCAAGGGGACCTGGGTCTCTAATAAACGTTATAAAATACATGATGGGAACGGACACTTCCATTGGCGGGTGTGGGCAACTGGTAAAGAATTTACAGTCGTTGCCAGTAAACACGCACCTCGTATTGGCACACCAAGTCATGTCAAGTACCGGATTTTACCCCACCACAAATACAAGATTCTGTCATACATTAAGCAAGACCGTCATGGCGAAGCAAATATCATTTACTATTACAAAGGCCATCTCACTATCAATCCAAACACCTTCGATAAGTTTCCCCTCGCTAAAATGCATAAAATCAGTGCAAAACCCTTTAAATAATGGTCATTTTAAATCATCCCGTAACACATCCCCTAATGAATGACTCAACGTATTGAGTTGGCCATACAGAACTTATACCTAGATTCAGCAACTAAAAAATCGTATTGGTCACAAGAGCTGACCAATACGATTTCTATTTATCCGTAAGAACCCTTATTTCTCAGCCTGCCACTCAGCCTTGAACTCTGCTAAGAAGTCTTCCATGACCGCTTGCCGGTGAGCGGCCAAAGTCTTCGCCGCGTCCGTGTTCATTAAGTCCTTGAGCGTCAAGAGTTTTTCGTAGAAGTGGTTGATGACCGTCTCGTTCCCCAGGTTACGGTACTCCGCGTGACTCATCTGGGTACGGGGGGCCACTGCAGGATCATAGATCTTCTCGCCAAAGTGGCCGCCGAAGTAGATGGCCCGGGCGATTCCAATCGCCCCAATCGCGTCTAACCGGTCGGCGTCTTGGACCAGCTGGCCCTCCAGTGGCAAGGGCTTAGCGGTCCCATCGAGGGTCTTATGGAACGACATATTATCCATAATCAAGAAGATAGTCGCCTGCTGGTCGGCGCTAAACCCTTGCGCCGTTAGGAAATCCCGCACTTCCGCACTAGCGGCCGCGGTATCCGTCACCAACTTCTCGTCGATCACGTCGTGCAGGTAAGCCGCACTCAGGGTCAGGAGCCGGTCCGCTTGGGGATAAGCCTTCAAAAGTTCGTCGGCAAGCCGGACCACCCGTTGAATGTGGTCGAAGCCGTGGCCGGTCTCGTCATCGCGCATCTTGCTCCGGGCAAAGTCATGCACGGCAGTTAACGTGGTATCAGTGGTCATTTCTCAAGTCCTTCTTTCTGATCAGTCGGGGGTTCGCCAATGAAACCGTAAAAAAAGAGGTGATCCAGTTGCGCCGTCAGAGCCTGAAAATGGGCGTCATCCCCAGCGGTCGTCATCTGGGCCTGGCCCGTTGGCGAGCTGATATAGTGCACGAACATGTCCAGGTACAGTATTAAGGCCTCATCACTAAGCCCCGGGGCAATCATCCCCGCCTGCCGGCCGCGCTGAATCACGGCGGTCCAGAACTGGTGCTTACCAGCCTGATAAGCGTGCATGGTCTCATCCGTTCCATTGCGTCCCTGCATATCCGCCACGATGAAGTGGTAAAAGTCCGGGTGCATCTGGTCGGTGACCTGTTGGCTTCCCTGAATCAGCCGCTTCACGATCTCTCGATAGCTCAGGTGCGGGTCATCGACCACGGCCTGAAAGTCCGCGTATCCCTGAGTCACCAGGTCCAAAACCACCTGGTGGCCCAGATTGAGCTTACTCTCAAAATACTTATACAGGGTGACCTGCGACACGTCGGCCTGTGCCGCAATTTCCGAGACGTGGGTCGCCTTAAAGCCGGTTTGGAGAAAGAGCGTCCGCGCCACCTCCAAAATATGTGCGCGCTGGTGCTGCTTTCGTTGCCGATTTGTGGTCATCTGTTCCCACCCCCAATTAAAATCGTTATGCTTACTGCTTTTCATTTTACCATACCCGCACCACCTACTCGGACATCCGGGTCCCATAAAACACTCGGCTGGGCGGGCACTAAGCCCACGTCATTTTAAATTTAGTGAACTATTTTTTAAAAATAGTTCAGTTTTTCGTTGACTTTCCCCCAACCCGGGCTTACGATGATAGCGCTTTAAGATGATTGGAGGGATTCTACATGACGCAACCCATTCTAAAGAGTCACCAGTTAGCCAAACGCTTCGGCCAGTTTCAAGCTCTCAGCGACGTCACGCTGACCGTGAACCCCGGTGAAGTCTTCGGCTTCATCGGTCCTAACGGTGCTGGAAAATCGACCACGATTCGAATCCTATTAGGCCTGATTCGCGCAACCGGGGGCTCCGCCACGATCTTCGGTCACGACGTCTGGCGGGATAGCGTGGCGATCCACCAACGCTTAGCCTACGTACCCGGTGACGTCTACCTCTGGCCTAACCTGACCGGGGGCGAGACCATTGACCTATTACTTAAGCTCAACGGAAACGCCCACACCACCCGCACCGACCACCTGATCCAGCAATTCGGCCTCGACCCCACCAAGAAGGCCCGGACCTATTCCAAGGGGAACCGCCAAAAGGTCGCCCTGATTGCGGCCTTCTCCCAAGACGCCGACTTCTACATCTTCGACGAACCCACTTCGGGACTGGACCCGCTCAACGAACGCCTCTTCCAAGCCGCCGTCTTGAAACTCAAGGCCCAGGGTAAGGCCGTCTTACTCTCCAGCCACATCCTCTCAGAAGTTGAGCGCATGTGTGACCGCATCGCCATCATTCGCGAGGGGCGCATCATCGAGACGGGCACCTTAGCCCAGATGCGTCACCTAACCCGCACCGAGATTACGGTCACCACGCACCGGCCCTTAGCCCCCCACCAGCTAACCGGGGTCCACGCCGTTCAGGCCGGTCCTCAACCCAATCAGTGGCAGTTCTCCGTCGATGCATCAGCCCTCGCTTCGGTGATGACCCAATTAAGTGCCGCCGGTGTCGTGGCCCTGCAGAGTACGCCGCCCACCCTCGAAGACCTCTTCATGCACTATTACGGAAAGGAGTGATCCCGCATGACCGCTACGACCCACTTGGGGTTACTGACCCGGATTGCTTTCAAACGTGACCGGGCCCGGCTACTGATCTGGCTTTTGGTCCTGGTCGGTCTCATGACGGCAGTCGCCGTTAAGTTCAACGACCTTTACGGGACCCCCGCAGAAATCGCCGCCATCATGGGGACCCTCAAGAGTCCCGCCATCGTCGCGATGTTCGGCGCCTACCCCGCCAGCGGCACCCCCACCACAGCAGAAGTCTTTGCTAACGAAATGCTGGTCTTCATGGCCATCATGCAAATTATCATGAACCTCGGACTCGCCGTTCACGCGACCCGGGGCGAAGAGGACTCGGGCCTGACCGAACTGGTTCGAGCCCACGCGGTCGGTCCCCAAGTCCCCGTCCTCGCCACCCTGATCGAATTGACCGTAGTCAACCTCGTCATCGGGATGCTTTACGCACTGGGGCTCAATCTCGCCGGGATGTCCGGTACCACCGCGACCGGTAACTGGTTGATTGGCCTGGGACTCGCGGCGATTGGCTGGCTATTCGGGACGCTCGCCCTAGTCACGGCCCAACTAGCCGACCACGCCGCTAGCGCCACGGGAACCGCCTACGTTCTCTTCGGCCTCAGCTACCTGGTCCGCATGCTCACGGACGTCCAAGACCCCCGGTTGACCTGGTGGTCGCCACTGGGGTGGATTGAAAAACTAACCCCGTATCACCACCCCAACGCCCTGCCCTTAGGCCTGATGCTTCTGACGGGCGTGGTACTGGCCAATAGTGCACTGGCCATCGCCATTCGCCGGGACATCGGGTCCGGCGTGTTAGCCACCCGGCCGGGCCGGCGCACCGCCAGCACCGTCTTACGGGGGCCTTGGAGCCTACTCTGGCGCCGCCACTACCGGGTCTTACTGGGATGGTTACTGGGGATCGCCATCTTGGGAGCCGCTTACGGGACCGTCTTCAACACCATCGGTGACATCTTGAAGACCAACGCCACCCTGCAGCAGGTTTTCGGGCCAGCCATGGTCCACGCGGCCAACCACCGGTTACTGGTCAACTTCACCGCACTGTTGACCGTAGTCCTGAGCACCGTCGCCATCATTCCCGGTCTCCAGCTGGTCCTCAGCCTCTACACTGACGAGACCACCGGCTGGCTAGAAGGGTTGTACGCCCGTTCCGTCAGCCGGTCCTACCTGCTCTTCAGTTACCTGGGAACGGCCCTAATCGCTAGCACCTTGATCTACGGCATCAGTCTAGGTAGCCTGATCCTTACCGGTAACGCCAGCCTGACCCATACCACCGATGGCCTCACCGCCTTTGAATTCTGGCAAGGCTTCTGGGGGCAACTGCCCATCATCTGGTTCTTCCTTGCGCTGGGCGCCTTCGCCGTCGGGGGATGGCCACGGGGACGCGCCCTCCTCTGGGGCTACCTGGCACTAGGCTTCATCAGCCAATACCTCGGAGGGCTCCTCGACCTGCCCCAGTGGGTTCGCCGCCTCACACCCTTCGGCTGGATGCCCGCCGTACCGGAACACGCCGTTGACTGGCACGTGTTCGGGACGCTGAGTGTCCTGGCACTCGTCAGTATTCTGGTGGGTTGGTGGCGCTACACCCGCCGCGACCTGCAGCTACGGTAAACCATCCCTTAGGAAGCGGCCTCAGGATTTAACGCAAAACGACTAAATGAGCGGCTCTCACCTGATAAATTCAGATGAAAGCCGCTCATTTTAATTGCTTATATCACCACAACGAGTGTTCGACCACCTAACGACTTAACCGAACCACGTCGCGGACGATCATCAACTCTTCGTTGGTCGGGACCACCATGACCTTAACCGGCGCAGAGTCCGGACTGACCACGCGTTCTTCGCCCCGGAAGTCGTTCTTTTCTGGGTCGATTGTCACGCCCAAGTAGCCTAATTTATCCGCAATCGCTTGGCGCATCGCGATCCCGTTCTCCCCGGAACCCGCGGTGAAGACCAGTGCGTCCAGCCCGCCTAGTTCGGCCGTGTAACTGCCGACGTAGCGGACCACCCGGTTCACGAACATGTCGAGGGCCAACTTAGACTTCGGCCGCTCATCTTGGGTCTTTTCCAAGTCCCGTTGATCCGGTGAGAGTTCGGACACGCCCAGGAGACCAGACTTGTGATTCAAAATATCGATCATCTTAGGCATGGTCACATCCAACTTTTCCGCCAGGTACGCCACTAACGACGGGTCGATGTCCCCGGAACGGGTTCCCATCATGACCCCGGCCAGCGGCGTGAAGCCCATCGAGGTATCCAACGCATGGCCGTCCTTAAAGGCCGTCACGGACGAACCGGACCCCAAGTGTAAAGTAATCAGCTTCAGGTCCTCTAATGGCTTACCTAGCAGTTCCGCCGTCCGGTGGGCGACGTACCGGTGGCTGGTCCCGTGGGCCCCGTACTTCCGGGCCCCGAACTTTTCGTAATACTCGTAAGGGATTCCGTACAGGTAATTGACCTCGGGCATCTGGGCGTATAACGAGGTATCAAAGACCGCGACTTCATGGGCTTCCGGTAAGAGTTGTTCGAAGACTTCAATATAGTAGGCCTGCACCGGATTATGCAACGGCGCGTAGTCCTTCAGTTCCTTGATCTGCTTCAACACGATTGGCGTGATGACGGCGGAGTCCTTGAAGACTTCCCCCCCAGCGACGATTCGGTGACCCACACCCGTGATTTCACTCAAGTGTTTCAAGATCCCGTAGGACTTCAAACGGGTCAGGACCATTGCGGCGGCCAGCTTATTGGTGATGTTGTCCTGGGTCTCCTCATACTTCTGCCCGTTGGCCAACTTCACCTTAAAGACGGACCCCGGTAAGTTCAGGCGATCGACCATCCCCGACGCGATGACGGTCTCCTCCGGCATTGAAAACAACTTCCACTTTAACGTTGAGCTTCCGGCGTTAACTGCTAATATCTTGCTCATGGTACTTCCTCCCAATCTGATCAGTTTCGGTTATCTACCAGTGTAAAGAAAAATGTATCCGCTTTCAAGAAAAGATTGGCTTTTCTTAGCGAATTTTCAGGAATTCCCCGGAATCCTTGACTTAACGGCCCCGAACGTCGGATTGGCCACAAAAAAAGTGCGGGCAATCCCGCACTTTTGCGCCGCTCCCGGCGGCAAAGATGGCCCCTCCCGGAGGTCACCGCTGGTCTAATCAGCTAAGGCTTTATCTAGCACTGCCGCAAAATCCGGCTTAGGCCGGGCGCCGACTAACCGGTCAACCACCTGACCATCCTTCTTGATCAAGAAGGTCGGAATCCCCTGCACGTCGAACTTCTGGGCCGTGGCTTGGTCGTGGTCCACGTTGATGGCCGTGAACTTGACCCGTTGGCCGTACGCTTCATCAGCCGAGAGGCTCTTTAAGATTGGGTCCATCATCTTGCACGGTGGACACCAGTCGGCCCGAAAATCAACCACCGTGACGCCCGTATTGGTTTCCGCCTCAAAGTTGGCGTCGTGAATTTCTTTAATCATCCAAATCCTCCTCAAAGTGGGACACTGCTGGGTCTTTAAAATACCCCTAGATGTATATCGGCTGAGATATTTCCATAACTTCCTTTTCTAGTGGGAATTTTAACCACCCAGCGGGTTCCCGAAGATTGTCGCGTGCTAACCGGTAGGTCGATTAACAACGCCTTTTAATATACCCCCATAGGTATATATTGTCAATTCAACTGTCTCGTTCCTATCCCATTGGCGACAAAAAAGCCGCTCGCCGAGACCGGAATCGGTCCCAACTAGCGGCTTACTTATTCATAAAAAGGACGCTTAAAACGTCCAGGGGGGAGTGCCTAGAATTAATACCACCCGTGAGACAACCAATGGCGCTTAGCCTTGGTCCAAGTCCCGTAACGGTGGTGGGTATAACGATCGGCCGTCTTTTCTTGATTGGCCTTACTGTAGTCACCGTGCAACATCGAAATCGTCAACTGGTACTTACCGTAGTAGATCCCGTTGCGTGCGCGATAGTTGCCGCCGGATTCGCGCTTAGCGATCCAGGCTTTAGCGGCCGCTTGCTTCTTCGATAACTTGGAGACGTAAACGACCTTGGTCTTGGTGGCAGCCTGCGCCGTCACACTATCGGTGGCCGTTGTCAGACCAGGTAGGGTCAAGGCCACAACTGTTAAAATGGCGAGAACAAAACGTTTAACTTTAATGGGTCAACCCTCCTAGTGGCTTAATTATGACTAGCATAACCTCTGCAAGTTACAGGAGGGTTTACAAAATGTTACGAAATGGTAACAACCAACCTCATCTTTTCCCGCTAAAGTCGCTCAATCCCCGTCCTCATCGGGTTTCTGCCCACTCAAAAACCACCGCTGCGCACAACGGTGGTTTGAGGATTTATCGCAATTGGTTTTCTAATTAACGTTTCTAACGGTTTAGTACCAACCGTTAGCTTGCCAGAATGCCTTGGCCCTGGACCAAGAACCGTACCGCGAGCTGACGTATTGGTTGGCCACCTTTTCCTGGTTAGCGGCCGAGTAGTCCCCGTTCAGGTAGGAAGCGCTCAACTGGTACTTCCCGATGTACTGGCCATTCCGTGCGCTGTAAGAGCCACCGGATTCCTTGTTGGCGATCCAAGCCTTAGCACTGGAACTGGACGTGTTACTAGTCCCCGTGCTGGTCGACCCAGTGGTTTGGGTCTGGGTAGTCGTCGTGGTAGGCGTTTGGTAGCGCGTCGTGTTCGTATTCGCTTGCCGGTTCGACGCATATTGGCTCGCCGTCCCTTGGTAAGCACTGGTTCCTTGCGTGGTACCAGTCGTTTGCGTCTGTTGTGTCGTGGTTGGCGTAGTCTGCGTTGCCTGAGTCGTCGTGGTCTGGCTAGTTGACGCCGAACTTGGAATCACCAGGGATTCCCCCACGTAGATCAGGTTGGCATTTTTTAAACCGTTCGCCGACTTAATGGCGGAAACGGTGGATTTGTATTGCGTAGCGATCTTGGATACGGTATCTCCCGACTTCACCGTGACCCGGACGTCAGCGTTGGCGGAAGTGGTCGCGAAGAAGCTGGCCCCGATAACGGCGGCGGTTCCTAACGTTGAAACTAAAACTTTTTTGAATGTCATTCTTAAATTGTCCTCCTTGGCGTTGTCGTGATTACTTAACGAGACCTAGCATAACCGCTCAACGTTACACGCCAATTGTGAAGAGGTAACACCCTGATTAAGAAAAACGGGGAAATATGACAAGTTGTCATCCTAATAACCTTTTTGACATTTAACCCCCTAAATCCCCCTCCTAGACGACAAAAATGACGGGCCCGTGTCAGTTTCCGGTCCCGCCAATTCTTATTCTACTATCGATGAACATCCCTCACCGTCGCGTGATCAGCAGCCAGGTCCCACCAAACAGGACTAAGTAACAGAGTTGCCAGAAACACACGATTGCCGTCCAACTAAGTGTGATGGGAAAGACAAACGATGTCAGCCCAATCAGCGCGAGGTCGACCCAGCGAGCCACCTGCGCGTACGGGCCCACGTGGCGACGAACCAAGACCGTGATGACTCCGCGGCTAACGCCGAATAGGACCATGAGGATCATGGCGAAGACAAAGGTCACCATGGCGGTTTCCCCCTTTCTACCGTTAGGATACCAGTTTTCTAGTCCCCCTGTCAGCAGAACACAAAAGAGCCGCTCGGACCTGCATCCGAACGACTCTTCATGACTTTAAACGTCAAAATTTTTAAGTAAGGCTTAGTACCACCCGTTGGCTTGCCAGAAGGCTTGCGCAGCGGTCCAGGAACCATACCGGCCGGCCACGTATTGGTTGGCGACCTTTTCCTGGTTAGCGGCTGAGTAATCGCCCTTCAAGTAGGCGGAACTCAACTGGTACTTCCCAATGTATTGTCCATTGGTGGCGGTGTAAGACCCCCGTGATTCGCGGTACGCGATCCAGTTCTTCGCGCTGGCTTCGGAGCCGGAAACCCCCGAAGCAGCCGGTTGGGTTGTAGTCTGCGTCGTCGTGGTAGCACTTGGCGCCTGGTTAGACGTGTGACGGTAGGAATGTTGCGCCACACCAGCAGCGTGCGTGGTTGCGGTGGCGTGCTTGGCTGGAATGGCCAGGTTCTCCCCCACAAAGATCAGTGAGCTGTTGGTCAAGTGGTTGGCCTTTTCAATGGCCTTCACGGATGAATCGTACTGGTTGGCTAAGGCCCAAACAGAATCCCCCTGCTTGACCGTAACCCGGGTAGCGGCACTGGCTTGTTCATTGGAAGTAAACAGGCCGGCTCCGGCGACAGCAACTGCGCCTAAAGTCATCACTAAAGCTTTTTTGAATCCCATAAAAAAATAACATCCTCCTTCGATTGCTTAACGGCTCCTAGAATAGCTGACAAATATTACACGGAAATTGTGGTTACATGTCACGGAGGTTAAGAAAGTCTTCTGATTATGTCAGTTTGTCATTTTTGTAATGCCTCTGTTATATAAAACGCTTTAATTGACCCAAATTCGCCCTTTTTCCGCTAAATCTTAGGTCGATTACTTGATAAAGCAGGCAAATTTTCTGTAAAATTTGTCATCTAAAATGAAAAATTCATGAAAATCCTCCGAATTTTGTCCTTAAATTGCCACCATCTTCATCCGTAAATTGTTTTACTTCCGAATAAATTCCCACCGTGGTCGTCCGTTGGCCACTCTTGATGGGATCATCCGCCTTACCGGGCGACCAGACACCTATCCTAAAATTCGGCGCCCAACACGTCTGGTTCCAGTAGCAATCAAGTCAGTCCTTAACCACCGAAATCTCACCGGGACAGCCCCCCAAGTGGCGTAACTTAGAGGACCTAAACCCAACGTTAGCCGTGAGGCCGGCCAGACAGGGCTCAGCCGTGAAATTTGACTTAGGGAGCGTTCTGGGCTGCCTTAAGGCCCAATTTCGAGACCGCTCTATGGCTCGAAATGGCGCCCACGGCGTTCCAGCCCTGTCTGGCCGGCCGGTAAGGCGCTGACTACTACCACCCACGCAAAACGGGCCGCTGCCCGGAGGCAACGACCCGTTTGTAACGTCAGGGTTACTTTTCAACACCCTTACCGTCGTATTCATCAATCATGATTTGCTTTAATTCAGAAACTAGGGGTTCCTTAGGGTTCGCGGTCGTGCATTGGTCCTCGAACGCTAATTCAGCCAAGTGATCCACCGTCTTGTCGAAGTGGGCCTTGTCCACCCCGTTAGCCTTCAAGCTCAACGTGACCCCAACGGAGTGTGCCAAGTCGATGACTTTCTTGACCAAGGCTTCCTTAAGCTCTTCCTTGGTGTTCCCTGGTAAGCCCAGGTAACGCGCAATCTGAGCGTAATCTTCATCGGCCCGGAAGTACTCGTACTTCGGCCACATGGACATCTTGGTCGGTTCCTTGAAGTTGTACCGAATCACGTGCGGTAACGTAATCGCGATGGCCAGACCGTGTGGTAAGCCGAATTCCCCACCTAACTTGTGGGCGATCGAGTGGTCGACCCCTAAGAAGGCGTTGGCGAAGGCCATCCCGGCTAAGGTCGAAGCGTTGTGCATCTCTTGCCGGGCCGTGATGTCACCGTTGTAGGAGTTCGTCAGATTGTCCATGACCAGTTTGATGGCCTGTAAGGACCATGGCCGGGTGTAATCGGAAGCCATTACGGAAACGTAGGATTCAATGGCGTGGGTCAACACGTCCAACCCAGAGTAAGCCACGGTCTTCTTAGGCACCGTTTCGATGAACTGGGAATCCACAATGGCCACGTCTGGCGTCAATGCGTAGTCGGCCAACGGGTACTTCACGTGGGTCTTCGAGTCCGTGATCACGGAGAACGGCGTTACTTCAGAACCCGTCCCGGACGTGGTTGGGATGGCAACGAACTGGGCCTTGTGCGGCTTATTGAACTTGTAAGCCCGCTTCCGGATGTCCAAGAACTTCTGCTTAGCACCGAAGAAGCTAGCCTTAGGGTCTTCGTAGAACAGCCACATGTTCTTGGCCGCATCCATCGCAGAACCCCCACCTAACGCAATGATGGTGTCCGGCTTGAATTGACGCATCAGCGCAACCCCGCGGTTGACCGTATCCGTGGTCGGATCTGGCTCAACATCGGAGAACAGGGAGTATTCCATCCCGTTAGGTTGCCGCTTCAATTCGTTTAAGACCGTGTCCACGTAACCCAATTGAACCATGGCTGGGTCGGTGACCAGGAAGACCCGCTTGATGCCTGGCATGTCGTCGAGGTAACGAACGGACGTCTTTTCGAAGTAAACTCGAGGTAATTTAATCCACTGCATGTTATTTCGCCGCTTTGCAATCGTTTTGATGTTCAGTAAGTCGAAGGACGAGACGTTGTGGGACACAGAGTTCTTGCCCCATGAGCCGGTCCCTAAGGTTAATGAAGGAATCATTTCGTTGTACAGGTTCCCAATGCCCCCTAGTGCGGAGGGCGTGTTGACCAAGACCCGGCTGGCCTTCATCTTAATGCCGTATTCCGTTGCTAAGTCGTCGTCCATGGTGTGGATGGCGGCCGTGTGGCCCAACCCACCAAAGTGTAAGAGTTCGTCCGCCAACTTGAAGGCTTCGGCGTGGTCCTTAGACTTGTAAACGGAGATAACCGGTGACAGCTTTTCTTGAGACATCGGGTACTTTGGCCCCACGCCCGTCAGTTCAGCGGCCAAGACCTTGGTGGTTGCGGGAACTTTGATTCCGGCTAAGTCCGCGATCTTTTGCGCAGACATCCCAGCAATTGGTCCTTTGACCCCGCCTTCAGGACGGAACATCGCGTCGGCTAAGGCCTTGTGGTCCGCCTTCTTCACGAAGTAGACGCCCCGGTCCTGCATTTCCTTCTTCACATCGTCGTAGATGTCCTTGTCGATGATGGCGCTGTTTTCAGACGCGCAGACCATCCCGTTATCGAACGTCTTGGATAAGACGATGTCGTAGACGGCCCGCTTGATGTTAGCCGTCTTTTCAATGTAGGCTGGACCGTTACCAGGACCGACCCCTAACGCGGGCTTCCCGGTAGAGTAAGCGGCCTTGACCATGCCAGGACCCCCAGTAGCCAGCACACTGGCAACCCGTGGGTGGTTCATCAACGCCGTGGTGGCGTCAATACTTGGCTTGTCGATCCATTGGATGACCCCTTCTGGTGCCCCCGCAGCGATGGCAGCGTCCCGAACGACCTTAGCGGCCATTACGGATGACTTCTGTGCTTGTGGGTGGAAAGCGAAGATGATTGGGTTCCGCGTCTTAACCGCGATCAGTGACTTGAATAACGTGGTGGACGTAGGGTTAGTGACGGGCGTAACCCCGGCTAAGATGCCCAGAGGTTCCGCAACCGTGATCAGTTCCCGTTCCCGGTCGTCCTTGATGATGCCGACGGTCTTATCGTGCTTAATGGTGTGCCAGATTTCTTCCGTCGCGAACATGTTCTTCACGGCCTTGTCTTCCATGACCCCCCGGCCCGTTTCGTCGTAAGCGGCTTTGGCCAGTTCCATGTGGTGGTCCAAGCCGGCGATGGCCATCTGGTGGACGATGTGGTCGACCGTGGCTTGGTCGAAGTCGTCCATGGCGCACAGCGCGTCGTG
Source organism: Levilactobacillus namurensis DSM 19117 (assembly GCF_001434785.1). Classification (GTDB taxonomy): domain Bacteria; phylum Bacillota; class Bacilli; order Lactobacillales; family Lactobacillaceae; genus Levilactobacillus; species Levilactobacillus namurensis. Next base: position 145,097 of record NZ_AZDT01000063.1, read on the forward strand.
AGCTTTATTGACTAGGCGGTCGATCATTTGGTCAACCGTTTCTTCTTTAGTAGTCGTTTTTGGATTCGTTTTTACGTCTTTTAACATCTCTCTGCCTCCATATGCGTTTGCGTAGAAAAGATATTGTTAACTTATTCACGATTTCTATCTTATCATGGATTTTTCAAAAGTCCAGAACTTTATATTAAAAAAATCACAATTAATTTTCTGCACAAGTAAACGCTGTTGTATCAAGGTTCCTCTCCGTTTAGTTTGTAAGTGCATACACGAATGCCAGCGATTCACAAGCTTTTTATTTTAGTGTGAATTAAATCACTATCATGCCTATTTTCAATTCGTTCGGTCAACCAATTAAGGGTTTCAACTAAAAATTTGTGGTTCGGAATCCAGAGTGTGCTAAATTAGAAACCATACAGAGGAGTTGGTCTTATGCAAGCTTGGGCATTCTGGCGACAGACCAGTCGCCATTTTCGACAACACTGGGGCAGTTATGTGACCCTGGTCTTTCTCACCAACATCGTCATTAGTTACTGTGCGATCCCCGTCTTCGGTTGGTTGACCGCCAATTTGCTGGCCTGGCAACGGATTCCCTACGTCTCCTACACCAACCTGGGCAACATTATCTTGAAGCATCCCCTAGCCGTGATTGGCCTATTACTGATCCTGATGGCCATCATGGTCCTGGTGTACTGGCAATTTGCCTTCCTACTCTTAGGGATTCGCAATATTCGCCTGGGGCGGCCTCAAGGAACCCTGGCGGTCTTACGCCGAACGGTCACCAGTCTTACGGGCGCGTCACCCAGCACCTTCCTGTTCTTTATGGGCTACTTTCTGATCATCCTGCCCTTCGGCAGCATTCTCTTCTCCACGCCGTTGCTCAATAAAGCCAAGATTCCCGCCTTCATCGTGAGTTATCTGATGGCTAACCCGCTTTGGGCGACCGTCTTAGTCCTGTTCTACGCACTGGCCATCTACCTGGGGATTCGCCTGATTGCCGTCCTCCCCTTGATGATGCTGGACGGGTACCACAGTCACGCCGCTATCCGCGAGAGTTGGCGGGTTACTCAGGGACAATTCTGGAAGTACCTCAGCCGGATGCTCCTGGCCCTGGTGATGGTCTCGCTGATGACCGGGGTGCTCTACGCAGCACTCTACCTGGGACAAGTCTTCTTCGACACCACCCCCGCCGCGCTGGTCATGGCGACGGTCAACCTCTTCTTAATGGAAGTCCTCACCGAGTTCCTGGTCTGCTACGCCACCATCGTCTTCATGACCATCGTCCTCAGCAGTCACGCCGACCACGAACCTACGCCGATGATGCAGCTACAATTCCGGGAACCAGCCCACACTAAATGGCGGACCCGGGCTCTCATCACCTTGGGACTAACGGTACTGAGTGCGGGGTTAGTGGCCTTCAACCTGGCCTACCTCAACGGCTTAGCCGTCAGCAAGCCCCTCACCATCGCACACCGGGGCGTCGATAACGGTAACGGGGTCCAAAATACGATCCCGGCCCTGATCAAAACCAGCCGAGAGAAGCCCGACTACGTGGAGATGGACGTCCAGGAGACTAAGGACCACCAATTCGTGGTGCTCCACGATACGAATCTAAAGGCGCTGGCGGGCTTGAAACGACGAGTTGGCGACATGACCCTCAAGGCGTTAACGCGGGTCACTGTCACCGAAAACGGCCACCAGGCTAAAGTTCCGAGTTTTGCGGCCTACCTTAAAGCCGCCCACGCCCACCATCAAAAGTTGCTGGTCGAGATCAAGACCAATAAAGCGACCACCCGGGACCTGCCGGAACGGTTCATCAAGCAGTTCGGCCCAAGCTTACTGGCCCACCACGATCAGGTCCACACCCTGAGCTACCGGATCATGACCGCCCTGCGTCAACAGGACCCCCACCAGTTCGTGAGCTATATTCTCCCCTATAACCTGACCTTCCCGTACACGGACGCCAACGCTTATACCATGGAGGCGACGACCTTAAACGATGCCTTCATCGACCAGGCGGCTAAGCACCATCAACGGGTCTACGCTTGGGATATCGATGACGTGACCCTGCTGGACCAGATGATGTTCCTCGGCGTCAACGGAATCATTACCGATAACCTGCACGACATGCAGGTTGAAATCAAGAACAACACGGACCACCCCAGCTACGCTAACCTCCTCCTAACATTCATGAGTGAGTTAAGCTTAGAGACTCAGATGCAATAGTTTCTGAAACGACCAATCGCCATCCTGCACCAAGAACTTGGTATGCAGGGTGACGATTGGCCGTTTTGTTTAATGGTGACATTCACTCTCTATCGAACTTCATATACTTGAAAATGGTCCACATCTTAGACATTCTGTCATTGTATCTCAACTTAGACGCTTCACCACACCACCCGGTGAAGAATCTTAATCGCTAGACTTAGCACTAAGTATATAGCACATAAATCATTCTAAGCGTAAACTACCAAGGACCCATTTTACCGAAAAGTACGAAGCGAACATTTCACATCCTCTTTAGGGCTAAAGTCTTTTCCATCCCATAAAAATTTCTGTGGGGGGTATTCATCACCATAGCGTAACCGAAAATTTGTAGTTCTGAGATGAAAATATTCCAACAAAACTCTAATTTCACATAGATTTGTCAAGTAAACGTAGAATTGAATATCCAATTTAAATGACTATTCAAAAGTGAATGATTTGTTACTTATAGAGTGACGCCTGACTGTCCCATATTTTTCTAAAGTATAAAGAATTTCTAAGTAGGCTCTTCTTTGTTCCTACTCCCACAATTTTTCCACTTCTCAATACAATTATGGTACCCGCTAATCCCACTACACCAATACGATGGGTTATAAAAAGCGATGGTGTCTTACTTGAAAGCATTGCTACTTTCGAAAAAAATGAAACTTCTTGTATTGGGTCCAACTTGGACGAAGGCTCATCTAGAATTTGATAAATTCCATTTTTATAATTTGACCGGGCTATTGCCATCTGCTGTTTCTGGCCACCACTTGGCTGCAAATTACTTTCACCATACATTCCCACTAAAGAATTCTCATGGTTCGGCAAAGCAGATATCCAATCCTTAAGATTTTGATCAAAAATAGCACTTTTCATTTGCTCATGATTATAGTCATCTGATGCCGTAATATTCTCACCGATTGTGACATCAAAAATGCGAAAGTCTTGAAAAACGACTTTAAATAAGCCGAAGTACTCATCCGATTGGATTTCTCGTATATTCTGCCCGTTCCAAAAGATATTTCCTTTTGTTGGTCGCAATAACCCCAGCATCAATTTGACTAGCGTTGTCTTACCACTACCATTCTCACCAATAATTGCGCTAATTCCAGAAAGTTCAAAATTAAAAGATAGGTTATGAATAACTTCGTTACCAGAATTATAACCAAAACTCACATGATCAAAACTAATAATATTGTGTTCTCTAATTACCGGATACTCTTCTCCGGAATCATCCTGTGAATCAAGAATCCTCTTTTCTTTCAAAATATCATTAACATATGCCATCTGATTTTGGAACCTCATAGTCCTTTGCCAAGTCGAAGCAATAGTCGCTACTGCAGCTGAAATTTGAACAACCCCTCCAAATAGAGTGTTCAATTGACCAACAGGTAAAAATCCCATACGAATTTTTAAAATAACCAGACTAAACATCCAAACAACAATATTCGATATCATCAAAGCGGCAATAATTTGGGAAATGTAATCATTCCAGACTAACTGATGATTAGTTTTTTTCTCCAGATTCCAAGAGTCCAAGTATCTTTTTTGTATTAGGCCAGCCGTCCCCCACGTTTTAACAGACTTCAGTATTTCATATTTATTAATTATGCTCATCAAAAAATAATTCATCTTACGCTCAAGGACCATTAATCTAGCAAACAATGTAATGTTGCCATTGGTCAAGTGTCGAAATACCCTCAGTAACAACATCTCGAATATCAATAAAAAAGATAATGTAGTAAGCGTCGAAATTACCATTAACGTCGATGAAAGAAAGCCAACTGAAGTTAGCCAAATCAAAAGCCCAAAACTGCCGAAGACAGTAACTAATCCACCGGTTAAGTTTTGAATTTGATGGCAAAACACCACAATTCCCCCAGAATACCGAAACGAAGATTCACTCTTCATCATTTTACTAAAATATTCTGCCGTAACTAAAGATTGAAAGCTCACCCTTTCCCAAGCTTCATGGATTAAAATTCTTAACGTTTCGTTAGCCTTAACGGCACGTGTATTACTAATCTTCTGCATCAAGGACGATACAATATACAAAACAATCGAAACAGAATACACGATCAAAACCATGGACTTTGCATGATATAATTTTCCCCTAACTATTGCATTTATAATGGCAGTATTTCCCAATACAATCACCAAGGGTACAATAGCATTTATAATACTCATAATAACTGAAGCAGGTAAAGCAGCCTTATCAATATGCATAACAAGCCTTATTGTTTTTAATATATCGTCATAGTTTTTTCTTACCTTACCCATTATCAATCACCTGCAGTGTATAGCGAATGTTGCGCTTGCCACATCTTCCTATAAAGTTCGCAGTTTTCTAATAAATCGCTATGCAAACCTATTGCTATAATTTTCCCCTTGCTCATGACAACAATCTTTCCTTTTTTAACAAAAGAACCCAAACGATGCGTTACAAAAATTACAGTCTTTGTAGACAGTTCGTTTTGAATTAGGCGATAGAAATTTTTTTCACTTATAGGATCTAACGCAGCCGTTGGTTCGTCTAGAATATTCAGATCTGCTTGTTTATAAAGAACTCTGGCAAATAACAATCTTTGTTTCTGACCACCAGACACTAGTACACCATTTGAATTCAATTCATTTCCAAGGTAGGTCTCAATTCCATTTGGCAATGTATTGACGAATTCAAGTAAATGAACTTTGCGTAAAACTTCGTTTACCTTTTGATAATCCGTATTATTTAAGTCAGTACAGGAAATATTTTCTGCAATTGTAAAATGCAAAAGTACATCATCCTGAAATTGAACGGTCATATGTTTTTGCAATGACTTAGCATTAACTAATTTTAGATTAATTCCATTTAGTTTGACCGTTCCACTTGTTGGAACATAGAGGCCACTTAAGACCTTCACTAGAGATGATTTACCAGCACCGTTCTCTCCAACTACGATAATCTTGTCACCTTTATGAATTGACAGACTAATAGACTTTAAGACGTCGTTGTTTCCAAGTTTTAAATAAACGTTATTAAGCGTTAACTGTTTAAAACGATTTATATTATTCTGTTTATCTTCAATGGACGTGTCTAATTTTGATTCAACAAATCTTCTAAAATTAGGCACAAAAGCTAAATTCTTATTAGTTAAGGTATACGCATTTCTTAAATTTCCAAATTTTGTGTTCATTACCTGAATCGCAGTTAGAAAAAATATACAGTTAGATACTGTCAAGCTCTTATTATCGATCAAAAACAGTAACGTAAACATAATGCCAGCTAAATTAAATAATCGTTGTAATATATTAACAACAGCAAGAACCACAGAATAATTGCTTTGCCAACTAACTAAACGATTTGCTAATTCCTTTTGATATTGATGAAGTAAAGAAGCCATTCCGAATATCCGAATATCTTTACCATTTTCGCGATCCATTAACGTTCTAGAAAAATATTCTTGATAACTCGTAATTTTATTTTGTTCATTCTTGTGATTTGAATACCATCTATTTCCTAAGCCTTGAATTAAATAGCCTAATACATTCAAAAGAAGTACTATAATTACCGGTCGGATACTAAGAAAACCCATTAATATTAATACGGAAATAATCTGTAATAAATACCTCAAGATTAATATAGTTTGATTAATTACTGCCTCAATACCAACGTTTGCACCGTTATAAATGGATTCATAAGCTTGATCGATAATCATTTTCCCGTCAACAGAATCAATCTTCTTTTGAGGCCAACGAAAAATTTTATTTGAGAAGATTGGAACATAGTCAAACCGAAAATCAAAAGCTACTTGTGCAATCTTTGCCTGAAAGTAAATTCCCACGACCCGGGTACCATAGATAATCAAACTTAAACTTCCTACTTATGGCTAGAATAAATACTATACTGAATCTTCGTTGGCTAATCATACTGGCAGCATTGCTATTCCAATTATATACAATATGTCAGTAACTATTACTACTACTAATAGGGAATAAAAGCTTCGAGAAACCTTCTTTAAAAAAATATTCAAAAGAAATTTCCAATCAACTATTCTCTTCATGACATCACTCTATTCAAGAATAAACTCTCGTATATACTTTTCTGACTTACTTTTTAAGAATGAATAATATGCAACTCGTTTTAATGATTTCAAAAAAACCGAAAATTACAAGAACAAGTTAGCCGCTAGCCAAAACTTAACCAGATTATAGGTATCCTGAATTATTCACCAGAAACTCCAAAATCCCCATCAAACACATGATTCAAGTG
>NZ_AZDT01000064.1 GCF_001434785.1 Levilactobacillus namurensis DSM 19117
TGGGAACAGATGAGGTTCTAATAAGTGTTCGGATAATTCTTGCAATCTCCCGTTTTGATTAGCAGTTTGGATAAAGTCGTGAATGAGACTTTGAGGGGTTCCTAACGCAACTACGGCTCGTAACGGCATGTTCAAGAACATCCGGTTTTGGAGCGCAGCGACTTCCCCGTTTTCGTCGGTTGCCACGAAGGGGTTCCCGCTTTGGTCGCCATTGGCTAACGGCTTGATCACCGTTTGCTTGAAGACCGCGAGTAATTCGGGGTCCTTAACGATAGTGGTCAGGTAAGTTTCTGGTGAGACCTGACTTGGACGGTTCTGGAAGTCCATAGTCAGCTTGGTCTGCAAGCGCATATCGCGTGAGGACTCGCCGAGCATGACTTCGTAGTCACCGCTGTCAGCCCGCCAACGGTGATCCTTTTCGCACCACCAGCTGAAGTCGCGCCGGTTCAAGGACAAAGTGACCGGCTTGGTTTCACCGGGAGCCACGGCAACCTTAGTGAAGGCCCGCAGTTCCTTGGTCGGCATTGGGACGTGGGACGCGTGGTTGGCCACGTAGAGTTGTGGAACGGCTTGGCCCGCAACGTCGCCAGTGTTGGTAACGTTGAACGTGACTTGAGCTCCCTTAGCGTCGCTGGTGACGTTTAAGTCGGTGTATTCGAATGTGGTGTAACTTAAGCCGTGTCCGAATGGGAAGAGAACGTGCATCTCGTGGGTGTCGTAGTACCGGTACCCCATGAAGATCCCTTCAGCGTAGTCTTCGTGGTGGGGGTCCTGACCAAAGGTCGGCGCCATTGGGGTGTCGGTCAGACGGATTGGGAAGGTTTCGGTCAGGTGACCGGAAGGGTTAACTTTCCCCGTTAAGACGTCCCAAGTGGCTTCACCCACCGCTTCGCCGGCCAGGTAAGTTTCAACAACGGCCGGTACGGTGTTGATCCAAGGCATTTCGACCGCAGAACCATTTTGCAAGACGATGGTGGTGTGCGGGTTAACCTTGGCCAGGCTGCCAATTAAGTCAGTCTGATTTTCGGGTAACATCAGCGAGTTCTTGTCAAACCCTTCGGATTCGGCACTAGCCGGATAACCGGCGAATACGATCACGTGGTCGGCGTCCTTAGCTGCTGTTAAGGCTTGTTGAACCAGGTCATCTGAGGTTTCGTCTTCGTTCAAGTGGTATCCCGGATAGTAATCCGCAGTCAGCCCACTAGCTGTTAAGGCTTCCAGTGGCGTTACCAGCTCGCTAGGGTTGACGTGTGAACTCCCCGCGCCTTGGTAGCGTGGCTTTTCCGCTAATTCACCAATGATGACGACCTTGCCCGCCGTCTTAGGGGTCAGTGGCAATTCGTGGTGGTCGTTCTTCAAGAGAATAATTCCATCATCGGCCAGTTTCCGCGCGAATTCGTGGTGGGCGTGGTGGTCGTAAGTCCCAGGTTCCTGAGCTGCCGGCCAGTCGCGTAAGAGGTGCAACATGTGGCGGACGGCCTTGTCCAGAGTGCCTTCATCCAACTCACCGTTTTCAACCGCCTGAATGATCTCGTCCACCGAAGCCTGGCCTTTACCGGGCATCTCAAGGTCCAGACCGGCACGAAGCGCTGCGGCATGGTCAGCGACGGCGCCCCAGTCGGACATGACCGTTCCGTGGAAGCCCCATTCATCACGCAGGATGCTCCGTAAGAGCCGCCGATTCTGTGAGTTCAAGACACCGTTGATTCGGTTATAAGACGTCATCAGGGTGGCTGGGTGCGCCGTCTTGACGATGGTCTCGAACGTCCGTAAGTAGAGCTCACGGAGGGTCCGTTGGGACATATCGCTAGACGCCGTAAACCGTTGATTTTCACGGTTATTGGCCGCAAAGTGCTTGACGGAGACCCCCACGTGTTGGGATTGGACCCCCTGAACGTAGGCACTCCCTAACTTACCGGCCACTAACGGGTCTTCAGAGAGGTACTCGAAGTTTCGACCGCCCAGTGGTGAGCGCTTCAGGTTCACTCCGGGGCCTAACAAAAGGCTGACCTGTTCGGCGCGAGCTTCAGCACCCAAGTGTTCACCCAATTGGTGCATCAACGGTTGATTCCAGGTGCTGGCACTCAGAGCGGCCGCGGGGTAGGTAATGGCTTTAACGGAGTTGTTTAAGTCGTTAGCGCCCGCACTCTGGTCTTGCTTCCGGAGTCCGGAAGGCCCATCCGTCATCATTAACGTGGGGAGACCCAGACGATCAATTGTAGCAGTGTACCAATTATGTTTACCTGAAACTAAAGCGGCCTTTTCCGGCAATGTCAGAGCGGCCAGTGTCTTTTCGATGTCCATACGTTCAAATCCTTTCTACTAAGTCAACTTACTACTAGTATACCGTTTTCAATTCTGAGATGTCACCGCTTTATCGGAATTATTTTGACACGCAAAACATTGTTTTTGACAAATAGCCGTAATTGGGTTACTTTAAAAAAGTACCGTTTGTAATGAAATTAATGACCGAAGGAGGGAAATGACGATGATGACCAACGCAAGTCAATCAGTTCAAGTTATGGTTGCCGCATGTTGCGAATGTAACGTGTGCCTTTTTGCGTTGCGTTCATCCGTGATTTCCCAGCCAAGCTAGGTCTACATAACTAGACGATTTAATCAGTTGGCGGGTATTCTTTCACGTATTGAGCGTGAGGGAATACCCGCTTTTTGTCGTCTAGCGGGGCTATTTTTCCTAATCAAAGAGGGCACTTGAGCGGGACGGACACCCGGTTAGGTGCTGTTCAATCATGGCGACGACCCGTCCAGTCGGCGCCGGTTAGGGGAATTCGGGCAGGATGAGCAGTACACAATTTTGATTAAAAGAGGAGAAATCGTTATGAGAAAATGGACCGGTATTGGATTGGTGGCAGCAGTGATGGTGTTAGGGTTAGGCCTCGCTGCTTGCGGTCAGTCCAGCTCAACGGCAAAGCCCAAGCAGGACTTAAACCTGCCGGCCACTGCCGCTCTAGACACGATTGATTTAGCCAAAGCCACGGGATACGGCCAGACGGGGAACGTCTTCGAAAGCTTTTACCGGCTGGGAAAGGGGGGCAAGGTGGCTCCCGGATTAGCGGATTCCGCCAAGGTCTCTCAAGACCAGAAGACCTGGACGTTCCATATTCGGGACAACGCGAAGTGGAGTAACGGTGACAAGATTACCGCACAAGACTTTGTTTATTCCTGGCGGCGGACGTTGACGCCAGCGACCAAGTCGACCTACACGTACTTATTTTCCGGAATCAAGGGCGCTAACCAGATCATCGCGGGTAAGGCGCGACCGTCAACTTTAGGGATTCACGCAAAGGACCGGCAGACGGTGGTCATCCAGTTGACTAAGCCGATGGCCTACTTCAAGATTCTGATGGCTTACCCCCTGTTCGCACCGCAGAACCAGAAGGTCGTGGACCGCTACGGTAAGAAGTATGCGACCAAGTCCCAGTACATGGTCTACAGCGGACCGTTTAAGATCTCGGGTTGGTCCGGGACGGGCAACACCTGGTCGTTCGTCAAGAACAACCAGTATTGGGACCATAAAGTCGTCAAGTTGCACCGGATCAACTACCAAGTGGTCTCCAACCCACAGACAGGCTTGGGGCTCTACCAGAGTAAGAAACTCGACTTCGCCCAACTTTCGAACGAGCAGGTGAAAAATTATAAGAATAACGCGGCGTTTAAAGAGTACCCGTATTCCATCATGATTCACTTGAAGTACAATTTCCAAAATGCCGATGCGCAAAAGCGGCGGGAACTCAGCAACCAGAACCTGCGGCAAGCCATCTCCCTGTCGCTGGACCGCGCCCAGTTGACTAAGAAAGTCTTGGGGGATGGTTCCGTGACACCAACGGGGTTCGTCACCAGCGGCTTGGCCAAGGATCCCAAGACGGGAGAAGACTTTGCGAGTCAGCAGGCCGTGAAGAATACTACGACCTATAACTCTAAGCTGGCCAAGCAAAAGTGGGCCGCAGCGCAAAAGCAGCTGGGAACCAAGACCGTGACACTAGACATCATGGCCGGCAATGATGACCCGGCCGCAAGTACCGTGACCCAGTATCTGAAGGGACAACTGGAAAAGACGTTACCGGGCTTTAAGCTGAAGATTCAAAACGTACCGGCACAGGTGGCGCAACAGCGGTCGCAAAACGGTGATTTTGATATCTACCTTTCCCATTGGGGGGCCGACTTCAACGATCCAATCTCCTTCATGCAGATTCCCCTCAGTTCGAATTCGTTGAACTACGGTAAGTGGTCCAACAAGACCTACGACCGGTTAATTGACCGTGCGCAGAACCAAGATGCGGCCAACCCAGAGCAACGGTGGCAGGACATGGTTCAAGCGGCCAAGTTAATCAACAAGACGCAAAGCTTCACGCCGCTGTACCAGGCTGACTACGCCTACCTGCAACGGCCGAACGTTAAGGGCGTTATTCACAACACCGCAGGGACGCAATGGAGTTACAAGTACGCCTCTTTAAACTAACGGCCAACATGGTACACTTAGACCGTGAAAGGGGGCAATCAGATGACGATTGCAGCGGATGATGGGCGTGACTGGCAGACCGATGGCGTGCAAGAATACCACGCCTACTTCGGGACGCCCACGCACGATGACCATATCTTATTTGAACTCATGACGGTGGGGGTCTTCCAAGTCGGGCTGAGTTGGCAGGCAGCCGCTAGTAAGCTGCCGGTCTTCCGGCGGGTCTTCGTCGGAATGGCGATTCCGCGGGTCGCCCAGCTGGACCTTGAAGCGGATGTCGACCGTATTGCGGGGGACGCCCAGATGATTGGGAACGTTCGCAAGATTCGAGCGACGATTCAAAATGCCCGGGCGATTCAGCAGATTCAAGCGGAGTTTGGCAGCTTTGCGACCTATCTCTGGTCCTTCGTTCACGGCACACCGCTTCTATTGCCGGTGGTGACCCGTGATGAGATCGTGAACCAGTCGACGATTGGCTCCGCGGTCGCCCGAGACCTAAAACGACGCGAGTGCAAGTTTGTGGGCCCGGTGGTCACGCATATGTTTCTAAAGGCCGCGGGAATCTTGCGCGATGAAATTCTTGATCAAACGGACTAAGAAATTGATGAGTGATGCCGGAAACTTGCGATTAGCGGGGGAACGGTCTTTAGTGAAGGTCGGCACGAACGCCGATTTGACGGGTTTTATATAAATAAATTTATTGTGACTTATGCTTGACAGTGCATTAACATTGCATTAGACTTACTTGTAAATTAAGCGATTGAAAACAATGTGATCAGGAGAGTAACCGGACGTCACGCTTCTAGAGAGCCCACGAAATGCTGAAAGTGGGTAGCGGTGATTAAGGCGAAGATGGCCTGAAATGAATTGGCATTACCGAGTCTGCGGATTAGGCAATGATGACCGGCACTCATTATCGTGCACGCACTTCTGGCTTCAGGCCACGAGTGTTAATGAGGGGTCGGTTTACGCCGATTTGAATTAGAATGGTACCACGACAAAGTTCGTTTCTATTAAGTTAGGAGCGGACTTTTTCTTTTGGTCACAGATCAATTGCTGAAAATCATAAGAATAGTAATGAGGGGGATTTTGAATCATGAAAAAATTTAAACGATTTGCTTGGTTATTTCTATTATTACTGCCACTTTTAATTGTCTCCGGTTGTGGCAAGTCAGCTAGCAGCTCCAAGACGGTGAAGGTCGGTATCATGGGGACTGATGAAAAAATCTGGAACCCAATCAAGACCAAGCTGGCGAAGCAGGGCATCAACATTAAGCTGGTCACCTTTACGGATTACAATCAACCTAACGCGGCATTGTCTAATCACGAAGTTGACTTAAACTCGTTCCAACACCGGTACTTTATGAACACTTGGAACAAGGCCCACAAGACCCACATCGTGGCCTTAGCCAACACGTACTTGGCGCCACTGCGGTTGTATTCTAAGAAGATCAAGAATGTGTCCGACATTAAGAAGGGTGACCAGATCACCATTCCTAACGACGCGACCAACGAAGGTCGGGCTTTGCACCTCTTGGAATCGGCAGGCTTGATCAAGGTCAACGACAAGGTGGCCTTACCAACGCCTAAGAACATCACGCAGAACAAGTTGAACTTGAAGATTACGCCAATGGATGCGGCCCAGACACCTCGTTCGTTGTCTGACGCAACGGCGGCCGTGATCAACAACGAGTTTGCGGCGAGTGCTAAACTAAATGCTAAGACGGCGCTGGCCCGCGAAAAGGTCAACAAGGCCTCCAAGCCGTACATCAACATCATTGCGGCGAACAAGTCGGATAAGAACAACGCCACGTTCAAGAAGATCATCAAGGCTTACCAGACGGAAGCCACGAAGAAGAACATTGAGAAAGCTTACGATGGCCTGTCCATTCCAGCTTGGAATTTGAAATTAAAGTAAGCCCTCGTTGACGGCAGCGGGGAGATAGGAGAACGAAGACTGTGACGAAAGAACCTATTATTCAGTTAAACCATATCGACGTGACCTTCCATAATAAGGGGCAGACGGTCAAGGCCGTTCAGGACGTCTCATTAGAGGTAGCGCGCGGCGACATTTACGGTGTCGTGGGTTACTCAGGCGCGGGGAAGAGTACCCTGGTCCGGGTAATCAACCGGCTGCAGCGGCCTACCGCTGGCACGGTTACGGTCAACGGGCAGAATATCTTAGCACTGCGGTCCAGCGAGTTACGCGCAGCCCGGAAGAAGATTGGGATGATCTTCCAACACTTCAACCTGATGAATGCGCGGACCATTGCGGACAACGTGGATTACCCTCTAAAGGGATCCGGATTATCGCGCAAGGAGCGGCATGACAAGGTCGCTCGGCTCTTGGATCTGGTCGGACTGAGCGAGAAGGCCCAGGATTATCCGGCGCAATTGTCGGGTGGTCAGAAGCAACGGGTCGCCATTGCGCGAGCCCTGGCCAACGACCCTGAGATTCTGATCAGTGATGAAGCCACGAGTGCTTTGGACCCCAAGACCACTTCGGCGATTCTGGAACTTTTGAAGCGATTGAACAAAGAATTGGGCCTGACCGTGGTGTTGATCACGCACGAAATGGACGCCGTCAAGGAGATCTGTAATAAGGTCGCCGTGATGGAAGACGGTGCGATTATCGAACGGGGCGACTTGGTCTCCATCTTTAGTAATCCGCAAAAGCCACTGACACGCGACTTCATCAATACGGCAACCCAGATCGATCAAGCGTTGGAAAAGATTTACAAGCAGGCCAAGGGCTTGGGCTTAGACGATCATCACCAACTGGTACAACTCAAGTATGTGGGTGCCAGCACCGATGCACCGCTGATCACGGAGCTGTTCAAGCGGTATCAGGTGGTCTCCAACATTCTTTACGGGAACGTGGAGATTTTGCAAGATACGCCTTTGGGGAACTTGGTGGTCGTGATGGCCGGCGAACCCGACCAATTGGAGCAGGCTTGGCAGTACTGCCGCGATGCGGGTATCCAGTTGACGTTCTTGAAGCCTAAAGATCCGGAGGTGGCCTAGTTGAGTATTTTTGCGAAGTATTTTCCAAACGCGGTCACGATGAAGAGTGACTTCTTACAGGCGACTTGGGAAACCATTTATATGACGTTGATTACGGCAATCGTTGCCGGTGTGATTGGGATGGCCATTGGGATTGGGTTGATTGTGACCCAACCCGGCGGTATCCTGGAGAACCGGGTCGTGTATAACATCTTGGATAAGGTGGTCAACCTGTTCCGGTCGATTCCGTTCGTCATCTTACTGGCGGTGATTGCCCCAGTGACGCGGATCATTGTAGGGACGGCGATTGGAACCACGGCGGCTATCGTACCGCTGGTGATCGGGTCCGCACCGTTCTACGCCCGGCAGATTCAAAATGCGTTGACGGAAGTCGACCACGGGATCATTGAAGCCGCTGAAGCGGTGGGGTCTGGTCCGATTGCGATTATTTTTCGGGTGTACTTGCGCGAAGGACTGGCCGATATCATCCGGTCGTCCGTTCTTACGTTGATCAGTCTGATTGATTTGACCGCGATGGCCGGGGCCATCGGGGGTGGTGGCCTGGGGAACTTGGCCATCAACGTGGGATACAGTCGCTTTGAAAGTGACGTCACTTTCCTGGCTATGCTGATTATCCTGGTACTGGTCTTTGCCATCCAATTACTGGGTGACTTATGGGCCCGGCGAGTCGACCATACAGCTTAAAAGCGAAACAACGAAGCGTCGTTACCTTGACCAAAATGGTCGGGATAACGACGTTTTTCCGTTGGGCGAGCACTTAACAGGCTTAACGCCTTAACCGGCAAAATAAAAAAAGTGAGTGGTTTGACGCAAAAAAGAGAAATTTGCCGCCAAATTTTAATGATGATTCGCTAAAATTGAAAAATTATGAGACTTCGGCACACCATAGTCGGCGAAACACCGACGCCGCCTGAGGACGGTGGCAAACGGGCTGAAGGGAAAGTTGAAAGTGAGGATTTGGTGCGTTGAAAACTTCTGGTGCAGCAACTGAAAATGTGATGAAGGGAATCTTCTGGGCGACCGTGGCGTCGGCGATGTTTGGGATTTCCGGGACCGTTTTACAGTTCATTTCTCAAGGCCAAAATATTCCGGCCAGTTGGTTTTTGTCCACGCGAACGTTAGGCGCGGGCGTGGTGTTATTGGTGATTAGCTTAATCCTGTATGGTAAGAAGACGTTTGCCGTCTTTCGAAGCTGGGCAGAGATCGGGTGGTTGCTCGCCTACGCCTTTATTGGCTTGGGGGCCAACCTGTTGACCTTCTACCTCGCCGTCCAGACGGGGAATGCCGCCGCGGCTACGATTCTTCAATATTTGAGCCCCTTATTCATTGTGCTGGGGAGCTTGCTGTTTAAGCACGAGCATCCCCTCCGGAGCGACATGATTGCCTTCATCGTGGCGTTACTCGGGGTCTTTCTGGCAATCACGCGGGGGAACCTCGCGCAGTTGGCGATTCCGCTGAGCTCCCTGCTTTGGGGAATCGGTTCCGGGATTACCGCCGCAGGTTACGTGGTACTGCCCCGGAACCTGATTCGGGACCACGGGCATGCGCCGGTCACGGTGCTAGGTTGGGGAACCTTCTTGGCCAGCATCGGCTTCAACCTGGTGCACCCGGTCTGGGTCAACATGCCCCCAATTACGGGGACCTTGGTAGGCTCGATGAGTACGGTCATCCTGGTGGGGACGATTCTCCCGTTCGGCCTATTGCTCTACAGTAGTCACTTTGCGCCTTCCGACGTGATCAGTATCGTGGATGCGACGCAACCCGTGATTACGTTCGTCTTGTCGATTCTCTTCTTGAGCCTTAAAATAACCCTAGCGGAAGTGATTGGGTCGGTCCTGGTGATTGTGGCCATTTACCTGTTACAACGGGGACGACGCCAGTTAGAACCGCCGTTCGAACGGGAAGTTAGTCCGAACCAAAAGGTTGAGTAAGGGAGGCGGTGGCTGTGACCACCATTGATTGGATCCGCCACGGGCAGACCTATGCGAACACGCTGGGCGTGATCCAAGGTCAGCTCGATACGGCCGTGACTTGGTTGACGCCAACGGGGGAACGTCAGGCCCAACGGCGGCACCAACAGCTGGACCTCACCCCCTACGACCGGGTCCTGGTCAGCCCGTTGCACCGTGCTCAGCAGACCGCGACGTGGTTGGCGGCCGACTACGCGGGTCCCGTGACCACCGACCCGCGGTTGATGGAATCGGCCTACGGGACCTGGACGGGGCAAGAGACGGCGACTTTGTTGGCCCAGTTTCCCACGGCCTTTGATCCGCTGACCCGAGAAGTCCGCCCCCCGGTCCTGTCCCGGATCGGCGGCGAAAGCTATTTGCAAGTACAGCGGCGTCTGGGGCAGGTCATCGCAGAACTGGTGGTGGACCACCCGCACGAGCATGTGTTGGTGGTTAGCCATGGGTTGACCATCAAGAATGCGGCGTTATTAATGTTGGCTGCGCCGGCGACCTTAGCGTTGCCCGAACCGACCAATCTGAGCCTGACGCGAACCACGGTCGATCCCGTCACGGGACACCGCTACCTGAACAGTTACAGTGAACCCGTTTAATCAGTTGTTGAATTTGAAAAGGACCGCTTAGCCCGTGAATGTGGGGTGAGCGGTCCTTTTTAGAACGGTCGGCAGCGTCAAAAATGGCAAAAAAAAATAATGCCGTCGGTTAGGGCGGCATTATTTTTGGTTGAGCCGGTTACTTCTTCAGATTTTCTTCAACGTAAGCCTTAACTTCATCGTCAGACTTCGCATCGATCTTCTGCATAGAAGCTTCAGTTTCATCGGTGTTGTGACCATTAGATTCCATGAAGTGATCCCAAAGGGCGTCACGAACAGGAATTGCATCCTTAGACCAATCGAATACTTCTTCCATCTTTTCATCTAACAAAGCGGTCTTTTCTACAACAGCCATAACCATTACCTCCAATTAAAAATTGGTCAGTGTAGCTCAGTTGATTGGCATGGGTACCACCGGCTTCAATTCTCATGATAGTTCATTTTGCCGAAAATGGAAATTATTTTATCGACATTATTTTTGGTCAATAAGGCGACTTACGCAACTTGGAGTTCCAGAATCCAGTTGGCGGCTTGTGCGTTGTGGTTGATGGTGGCGGGATCGACGACTAGGTCTTGGTTGACTTTGGTCACGGTTCCCGCAAAGGGGGTCTTGAAATTTTCGACCGCCTTATCGCTTTCGACTTCGAGAATATCGTCCCCGGCGGCAAGCTGGTCATCGGTCATGATGGGCAGGTCGGCGAAACTAATATCCCCAATTTGTTCTAAGGCGTCACTGGAGAGGCCCAAGCGGTAGTGGCCTTGGTCCCGTTGTTCCAGCCAAACGCCGTCTTTAATGGTAATTTCGGGGGCAGCGGTGGCGTGGCGGCCGTGCCACCAAGCAACTAGGCGTTGCCAAAAAGTGTGTGGTTGTTCAGTCATCATGATTCCTCCCAAATGTCAGTCTATCTTACTAACCAGTATACCCTTTTCTTGGAAACGCTGACAATCAATTGCTTGTGGGATTCCTCACTGGGATTGTTGCCAACCGAGGCTTATGCTACACTGAAAATAATTTGGTAGGGCGCCAGAGTGACCTACCGGGGAACGAAGGGAGAAATTGGACATGTTCTTAATTGATACCAATCGCCAGGGACGGGTCGTGACGGATGCCATTGTCAACCAGTCGATCGATAATTACCTGGTCAACGATTTAAAGTTACCGGGCCACGGCCTGATGATGTACGTCAATCAACCAGCCGTTATTTTGGGAATCAACCAAAACGTGATGGCGGAGGTCAACTTTCCATACCTTGCTGAAAATCAGGTCCAGCTGGTGCGGCGAACCTCCGGCGGTGGGGCCGTATATCACGACAAGCGAAACTTGATCTTTGAACACATCATCAACGGTGACCCACAGGACGGGTCAAAGTTTGGCGATTACAGCGTCTTTGCGGCACCGATTCTCCGGGCGCTGAAGGACATGGGCGTGGCCGACTTAGCCATCAGTGGTAAGAGCAACTTGGTCGTGGCTGGTCGGAAGTTCTCCGGCATGACCATGTTTAAGAACGGCGACGGGTACGCAGCCGGGGGCACCATCATGTATGATCTGAACGTAGATGCGGCCCACCAAGCGCTATTGCCCAGCAGTCAGCGGCAACATAAAGGCGTGGCCTCGAACCGCGTGCCGATTACCAATCTCCGGCAATACCTGGCACCGGCGTATCGCGACCTGGATATCCAGGCGTTTAAGGAAGCCCTGCTGTGCCACATCTTTAACGTAGACCGGTTGGACCAGATTGAGACCTACCACTTGAATGACCGGGATTGGGAGATTATCGATCAGCGCTTGGACGACAAATACCGGACGGATGCTTGGAACTACGGGGCTAATCCGGGTTACCGGGAATACCGGGCCGTAGTCCTGCCGCAGGGTCGGCTCCACCTGAACTTTACCATCCACCAGGGAACCTTCCGGAACATGGCGTTGTTTGGAACGGTCGCCCCGGCTGAGCAGTTGAGCGCGGTAGCGGATCGGCTGGTCGGGCTACCGGTCACAGCCGAAGCCTTAACGGCGGTGTTACGGGATGAGGCGGTCCTCCAGGTTCTAGGCAACGCCGCAGTGACGCCCATCGTGACGGCGTTGACCACGGAGGCTCCCGATGAAGGCTAAGTATGAAGTGAACCAGTACGTGGGAGTTCCCGTGGCACCAGATGCGTCGGGACATTACCAGATCAAGCGCGAACCGGATGGTGACTTTAAGCTGCATTCTTGGCGGACCGGACGTCACAGCAAGGGCAAGTACCGGGGCGTGGGTCAGATCTTCTTGACGGAAAACAACCTTAAGGTGGCCGTCGTCGCTGCTTACCCGGTCAACTATAAGGAACGGCACGCGTATACGCCCATGCAGCGGTTGACCAGTGAATTCGTCACCGATGACGTGGTAGCCTTGGCTCAGACTCACTTGGACGCGTAACCCTTTAAGACGAGCAAAGACAGCGGGGAAAGTTGAGTAACTGCCCCAGACAAACTGAATCAACCTACAAAAGCGACTGCCGTTACCTGGCAAAAACAGGTGACGGCAGTCGCTTTAATTTGGGGATGTTGCGGATAATCGGCCAGCTATTTCACAAAATAGGCCTGTTTAAAGTTGGATTGGGTCCCAATGGTGTTGAACTGAACGCCATTGAGGTGGGGGTTCACCAGGTACGTGCTAGCAGGTTGAATCAGGGGGGTGACGCCCTGCTCGCGCATCAGAATGCCTTCCGCCTTCAAGAGGGTGCGCCACCGAGCCGCGTTGAAGGTGGGCGCGTAACTGGCAGTTTCTACCAGGCGGTCATAGTCGGCGTTGAGCCAGTCCCCCGTGTTGGTGGTGTTGTTGCTAGTGAAGAGCGATAGCATGGCCAAGGGGTCCGCGTATTGCGCCCGTTGGTTGTTGAGAACCAGGTCACTCTTCAGAGGTTGGATCCGCTGCGGTGACCGGGAACGGGGCCGGAGTTTAATGGTTAAGCCGGGTAAGTGTTTTGTCAATTGCTTTCGTAGATTCTGGGCCATTAGTTGCTGGTAAGTTTCGGGCGAGTAGCCTAGAGTCAGGGTGATCCGCTTGAGGTGGCTATGGTCTAGGGCTCGTTGCCATTCGGTCGCTGCTTGCTTGGGGCGATAGGCCAGAGCCCGTTGTTCCGGCTGGGCGTTGGCGAAGTCCGCCGTTCCCCGTAGCCCGCGACTGAGTCCGGCGGGGACGATGCCCTGAGCGGGAAGGGACGTACTGCCATAAGTCATTCGGGACAGTGTCTTACGGTCGACGGCGTGGGAGATGGCTAAGCGGGCGTTCTTCTGGTTCAGGAGACTCGCGGCAGCGTAGTTGGGACCCATGCGCCGGTAAGTCAGGATCGCCATCTGAGAATAGGGGCGAGCCGTGTAGTCGGCTTGGTGCTCGTAGCGTTGGATGTTCTTGAGAATGCGGACCTCATCGAGTTTGCCCGCCTGGTAAGCGCGCCAGGCCTTATGGCGGTCACGGTAGACCGTGACGTTGATGCGCTTTAAGTAGACGTGTTGGCGGTCCCAGTAATGGGGATTGGGGACCATGTGCCAATGGTTGGCGGTCCCGTTTCGGCTGACCATGAAGGGCCCTGCGTAGACTTGGTATTCCGGCTTGGTGGCGTATTTGGCGCCATACTTGCGGGCGACCCGGCGGCTTTG
The DNA here is from genome assembly GCF_001434785.1 of Levilactobacillus namurensis DSM 19117. Taxonomy (GTDB): domain Bacteria; phylum Bacillota; class Bacilli; order Lactobacillales; family Lactobacillaceae; genus Levilactobacillus; species Levilactobacillus namurensis. The sequence continues at coordinate 13,702 of NZ_AZDT01000064.1, forward strand.
GGGGCCGAAGAGCGGGTAGGCCAAGCGTTGGGGCAGTTCGGCCATGGGATGGTCGAGCTGGACCACCAGCTTAAATTTACCGACGGCGTGAACACCCAACTGGGAAGGGGGTAAGCTGCCGGCTAAGATCTTGTGCGCGTTTTTGATTCCCCGGAAGAGGTCGGCTTGACTGGCCGTAGTCCGGGGGTCGAGGGCCCGACGCCAGGAGTAGACGAAGTCGTGTGCCGTGATTACCGACCCGTCGCTCCAGTAGGAATCTTTCCAGAGCGTAAAGGTATAGGTGGTTTTAGCGGCATTGATCGAGACTTTCTTGGCTAAGGCCAGCGCGGCCTGCCCGTCGCGATTGGTCTGATAGAGCCCCTCGATGGCGTTGTTGAGCCGGCCAAAGGAAGTCATGCGATCCACGTCCAAAGTGGTCAGGGGATGCCGGGTCGCCAGGTTCAAGACTTGATTTTTAGTCATGACCCCTTTGCTGTCACTGGTGGTCTTGACCGCCTGGGGTCGGGTACAACCGGTCAAGCCGCAACTGCAGACCACCATTAGTAAAATTATCCAGCGTTTCACGTTTACCCCTCCGTTAATCCTGTTTGTCTTTTCTGATAATAGGGGAGTGGCCGGGGGGCGTCAAGTCTGAGTCACGGTCATGACTTGTGGTTCTGGAGGGAATTCGCTAAAATTGAGAAAATGATAAACGGAGGGACACCCATGGAACAGTGGTCAGCAACAACGATTCAGGCGTTTCGCCAGACCCTCTTAGCGTGGTATGACCAGTCCGGTCGCGACCTACCTTGGCGCCGCGATCAGGACCCCTACCATGTTTGGGTCAGTGAAATCATGCTTCAGCAGACGCAGGTCAATACCGTGATTCCCTATTACCAGCGGTTCATGGCGGCGTTTCCGACCGTTACGGCATTAGCCGAAGCGGACCAAGCCGACCTCTTGAAGGCCTGGCAGGGATTAGGGTATTATTCACGGGCGCGGAACCTACAACGGGCCGCCCAACAGTTGGTCCACGACTATCATGGCGTTTGGCCCCGTACCGCCGCCGAATTACAGGACTTAGTTGGTGTAGGACCCTATACGGCTTGCGCGATTGCCAGCATTGCGTTTGGAGAAGTGGTTCCCGCGGTCGATGGCAACGCCTTTCGGGTCTTTGCCCGGCTCCTACTGATTGACGCCGATATTGCCCAACCCAAGACCCGGCAACTCTTTATGAAGATCATTCAACCAATCGTGGACCCGCAGCGACCTGGGGCCTTCAATCAGGCGATTATGGACCTGGGGTCGAGTTATATGACGGCCAAGAACCCGGACCCGGAACATTCGCCGGTCCGAGCGTTTGACGCCTCTTACCGGGAAGGTCGGGTACTGGACTATCCCGTGAAGACCAAGAAACCCCGGCCTAAAATTGTGCCATACTATGGCCTGGTAATCACGTCACCGGCCGGGTACTTGCTGGTTCAACGGACGGCGCAACAGATGTTGGCTGGGTACTGGAGTTATCCACTGATCCCGCAAGACCAGCTGCGCGAATCAGGGACGGCGTCTGCGACGTTGGCCGCTGATATGGCGACGCTGACACAGCGGTGGGCGACGGACCACCACTTAGCGCTGACCTTGACGCCGGTGGCCGGGAAGCCCATCCAGCACACCTACACCCATCAACGGTGGCGGGTGACCTTGTTGAGTGCCCACTTTGAGCAGACGCCGTCACTGGCACTTTACCCGGGAAAGTGGGTCCCGGCAGCGCAGATCGACCAATTACCGTTACCCAAGATTCAAGAGAAAATGATGCAGCGGTGGGCCACGTTAGACCGTGAGAAATAGGGGGAAGTAAACCATGACAGATATTTTTACGATTTTAAAGAACGTTTCGGTGAATCACCAACCCGTTGCGGGGACCGAAATCGTGGTGACGGATGTGCAAGGTAAGCCCAACGGCCTGTTGACGGACCTGGTCCACGACCTGATCAATGACGCCTTGCTCTTCGTTAACCTGGCGGAGATTGCGACGGCTGATGACCTGATTGCCCGCTTACACGCCCATACGCCGCTCCCGGATGATGTCTTGGAGGAATACGCGAAGATCTTAGCCGAGCGCTGTTACGGCCTGAATTTTGCGCCACAGAAGGGCCAGATTGAGATCATTGTGCATCGCTAAAAGGGGGCCCCACTATGGGAGAATCAGAGCTGATTGAGACCATGCCAGGTGCGAATACGGCGCCACCGGTGTTGCTGTTGCAGGGAACCGGCGGCACCAACCAAGAGATGCTTACTTTCGGCCGCCGGTTGGCTCCCCAGAGTCCGTTGATCACGATTGCCGGCCGGCAGGGCGTGGGATCACAACGTCAATATTTTCGGCAAACGGCGAGTACGCCAGCCGATCCGCAGCAATTGGAAACGGAGGCGCGGTGGCTGGCTGAACAGGTCACGGCGATTTGTCGCAACCATCGCTGGAATCGTGACCACTTGATCACGGTGGGGTACTCCAACGGGGCTGCGATGGCGGCATACGGGCTCCAGACGGGATGCTTGCCAGGCGCCACCGCGCTACTGTTTCACCCCTTATGGGTTCCGGTGGCGCGGCCACAAAACCAGCAACATCGGCAGGTCTGGCTCTCGGCGGGGCGGCATGACCCGTTGGTCTCGGTGGCGACGGTCCAGCGTGTGGCTGACGCGTGTGCGGCAACGGGGATGCAGACCACGGTCACGGTGACCGGGGGGACCCACCACATGACCCCCGGAGAAGTTCTTCAGGCTTATCAGTGGTTGGCACCGCGGTTGACCACGGATTAAATTGATTTGAAAAGATTGTTGAAGGGGCGCAAGGCGCCGGATTGACCGGGATACGCGCCCGCAATTTTCGAAGAATTCATCGAATTTAGGAACATCTCATTTGCTATTTTCGAAAATACCTGTTATCCTGTTGTTAATGTATTTATGGTTCGGAAGTTTTAAAGGCTCGACGTTCTTTAAGAATGGCTCCTTTTTACCCCAGCTTTCAAATGCAAATATTATATTGCGCTATGCGCACACGGAGGTTTCATTCTTATGGAACAAGGTACTGTTAAATGGTTCAACGCTGATAAAGGTTACGGCTTCATTACTCTTGAAAACGGCTCAGACGTGTTCGTTCACTTCTCTGCTATCAACAGTGAAGGTTTCAAGACGCTTGAAGAAGGCCAACATGTATCCCTTGACGTAGAACAAGGCGATCGTGGCCCACAAGCTGCTAACGTTACGGTTGTTGACTAATTTACTTTAGCCTATAGCCTGAAAAGTCACCATCTGCGGATGGTGGCTTTTTTGCGTCTTCAAGGCGTTGAAGGCGGGTGGGCAGCAAATTTCCCTCGTATCTGGGTTGGTAAAAAGTGTATACTAACCTTATTCTAAAAATTTAGAGGGATTATCTTGGAAAACTTATTCGAACAGGCCCCGATTCGGCAGGCCTACTTTAAACTCGCCATGCCCGTGGTCCTGAGCATGCTCGCTAGTATGATTTACAACTTGGCCGACACCTTCTTCGTCTCGATGACCCAAAATACCGCCTTGGTCGCGGGGGTCTCGCTGTGTACGCCACTGTTCAACCTGATGATTGCCTTGGGGGACGTCTTCGGGTTGGGGGGAAGTGCCTACGTCTCCCGGTTACTGGGACAGCAGAAGAATCAGTTAGCCCGCCACGTCAGTAGCTGGTGCTTCTACGGCGGTATCTTCAGTAGTATTGGGTTAGCCGTGTTGATGCTGATCTTCGAACGGCCAATTCTAATGGCGCTAGGCGCGACCAGTGCAACTTACGGTTACGCGGCTCAGTTCTACCGGATCTTCAACATTGGGGCGGCCCTGGTCACGATTTCCATCGTTCCGGGGAACCTAATGCGGACCGAGGGACGGGCTAAGGAAAACATGATTGGGACCGTGGGAGGCATCGTCCTGAACGTGATTTGTGATCCCATCTTCATCTTAGTCTTACATATGGGGGCCGCAGGGGCGGCCTTAGCGAACCTGATTGGGTACACGCTGACCGATATCATCTTGATTCAATACGTTCGGCGGCGGTGTCACGTGATCAACGTGAACTGGCACGAGGTCTCCTTGAAGCATTCCGACGTCTGGCAGGTCCTGGTCATCGGAATTCCCGCTTCGATCACGAACCTGATGATCAGTTACCAGACGGCGCTGTTCAATAACTACTTGGCCCGGTATGGTGCGGACCGGGTGGCGGCCTTAGGGATTGCCACCAAGGTCTCCCAAGTCGTCAACGCCATCATGGTTGGGTTCGCGTTTGGGGCCCAGCCGCTGATTGGGTATAACTACGGTGCGGAGAACCATGACCGGTTACGTAAAATCATCCGGTTTGACCTCCTAGTCGAGGTGGTCTGGTCGTTGGTCATGGCCACGTTAATGATCCTGGTCGCACCTTGGATCGTGGCGTTGTTCTTAAAGAACCCGGCCGTTATCCATTACGGGGCGCAGCTGTTGCGGGTTCTGCTGATCACCACGCCGTTTGCGGGAGCCATCCTGGTCTACACCACGGTCTTCCAGTCCACGGCGAAGGCGTTAAACGCGTTGCTGATGTCGGTGTCCCGGCAAGGGGTCATCTTCACCATCGCGATTGTGGTCGGGAGCCTTCTGTTCGGCTACACGGGAATCATTTGGTCGCAAGCTGTCGCGGATGTCTTAACGGCGCTACTGGGCTGGGGCTTATACCGGCGCCAGGTCGCTAAGGCCAACCAACAGTTGACGGCTTAGGAATTTTAGGATATATACAGACAGCACAAAGCCGCCAGAACGGTAAATTCTGGCGGCTTTGTTGTGGTTAATCAGTTTAACGGTCGGTCCGGGCACGAAGGGCATACAGGATGGTGATGGTATCTACGGCCTCCTGGAACAGGGCCCCGATGATGGCGGGGATGATGCCGAAGCTGGCGATGAGCATCAGGCCGGTACAGATGGCGATACCGATCAAGACCGCTTGCCGGGCGACGCGCATGGTGTCCCGGGAGATCTTGACGGCGGTGCTGACCCGGGTCAGGTCGTCCTTTAAGACCACGGCGTCCGCTGATTCACTGGCCGCAGTGGCTCCGTGAGCGCCCATGGCGATGCCCACGTCGGCGACGGCTAGGGAAGGAGCGTCGTTGACCCCGTCCCCGACCATGGCCACCGGTGTCAGGTCGGCGGGAAGTTGTTTTAAGACGTTGATCTTATCGGTAGGTAAACAGTCGGCGTGAATCCGGTCGATACCGACTTCCTGGGCAATCTGTTCCGCAATGGGTTGGCGGTCGCCGGAAATCATGATCAGGTGGTCGATTTTCAGGTCGTGCAGGGCCGCCATGGTCTCAGCGGCTTCAGGCCGAACGCGGTCGGTGAAGGTCACGCACCCTACGTAATCGCCGTTGACGGCAACGTAAACGGCGGTCTGATCGACCTTGGTGATGGGCTGGTCGGTCACGTAGCTGGCCTTCCCCGCCCGCACAGTCTGACCGTCGATCGTAGCCTGAACACCGGCTGCGGTGGCTTCGACGACGTGATTAGCGGTGAGGAGGGTCGTGGGGTTCGCGGCCACTAGGGACCGGGCCAGTACGTGGTTGGACTGTTGCTCGGCACTAGCGGCGAGTTCTAGGAGTCGACTGGCCGTGGTACCGGGTTCGGGAAGCAGTTGGTCGACCACTAGATGACCTTGCGTAATTGTTCCCGTTTTATCGAAGGCGAAGCTGCGCACCTTGGCCAGCTTTTCTAGGGTCGTCCCGGTCTTCACGATGATCCCGTTACGACTGGACCGACTCATTCCCGAGACCAGGGCAATTGGCGCGGCCAGAATCAGGGGACAGGGGGACGCGACCACCAGGACCTCGGCGACCCGGACGGGGTCGCCGGAGAGCCACCAGGCAACACCCGCAATTAAGTAGGCGCCCAGGGTGAACGGTACGGCGTAGCGGTCGGCCATCCGCACGAAGTGGGCGGGCTGATTCTCAGCTTGCCGGACTAGCCGGACGATGTTTTGGTACTGACTATTGGCGGCTGTCTGGTCCGCTTGAATCTGGATGGCAGTACTCCCGTTAATGGCGCCAGACATCACGGGGTCGTCCGGGTGTTTGTCGACTGGGCGAGATTCACCGGTCAGTGAAGATTCATCGACAGTGGTGGTCCCAGTTAAGACGGTCCCGTCAACGGGAATGACCTCGCCAGGCTTGACCAGTAGGTGTTGGCCAACTTGAACCTGGTCAATGGGAATAGCGGTAACGGTGTCGTCGGTCACCAGGTGGGCGTTTTGAGGGGAATTGGCCAGGAGACTCTGGAGCTCTGAGTTTGCCCGGTTGGCGGCAAAGTCTTCTAAGGCGTCGCCCCCGGTCAGCATCAGTAAGACGATCAGTGCAGCCCAGTATTCGCCCACGGCTAAAGTGGCGATGACCGCCGTAATGGCCAGGAGGTCGACCCCGAATTTACCAGAGCGGAGAGTCTTGATCATGTCGACGAACATCAGGAGGGCGATCAGGGCCCCCAGAATCGTGACCAGCCAGGCCGCCCATTGTTGTTCGTGTAGGATGAATTGACAGATCAGCGCAATGGCCCCAATCGTGAGGACCCCCCAAAGACGTTTGTAATTGGTTAGTTTCATCGTGGAATCCCTCCTTAAGTTTTAGAATGATTCTCAACTAGAGTATACCAAATTTAGCTTAAAAAGAAAGCGCTTAATTCAGGAAAGCAGATTCTAAGGACTCGAAGGAAAGCTATGGTAGAATTGAGCCAACGAAGCAGTATGAAAGGGCACGATGGATAATGGAAACCAATCAAACAACTGATGAACGGATCCTCGCAGCGTTTTCGGCACTGATCTTAAAGTACGGTTACCAAGGCGCCACGACCCGCAAAATTGCGGCAACGGCGGGTATTAACGAAAGCACGGTCTTTCGGCACTATCAAGACAAGCACAGTATTTTAACGGAACTCGTGGCCACGTATCTGCAGGATATCGACCAGATCGACGCGACGTTCTGTCCCACTGGCGATATTGAGGTGGATCTGCAACACATTGCGGACCTCTATGCGACTTTCGTCCGGAACCACCAGGCGGTCTTCTTGTTAGGGTTACGGGATGCTTACCGCTTTCCGGAAATTAGTCACGCGGTCAAGCAGTTACCGATGCGCTTAAAGGATCGATTAACGGCATCTTTTCAGGAGATGGTGCGGATTGGCGAAATTAACGCCCGGGTGGACGTCAAGCACGAAGTCAGCAACTTTATCCTGATCAATTATGGGAACGTGGTGTTCAACGCGATTTATCCGCATGATGATATGGGCGTCCCCACGGCGCAGTTCGTAGCTGAAAACGTGAAGACGTTTGCCCAGCACTTAAAGTAACGATGGGGGTTAGCGGAATGGCCCATCAAAAAAGCAGGCTTACCAAGGGATTGGCAAGCCTGCTTTAAAGTTTAAATGATGTCGCAAGAGAGGTTCGAACCCTCGACCTACGGTTTAGAAGACCGTTGCTCTATCCAGCTGAGCTATTGCGACAGCATAACAACTCTTTCATTATAAAGAAGCACTGGGGCCGTGTCAATCGCGTTTCGCCCGAGTTGACGGGGATGGCTGGATTCGGTACAGTAGTGATAATGTTAACTTAAGGAGGGCGTTACTTGTGACCTTTATTCATATCGGCGCCGAAGTCGTGGTCTTTTTTGCGGCGATTACGCTGATCTATTACTTTTTCCAGATCACCCAGGCACTGGGGGAGCGGAAACAGAACATTAAGTACTTAATCATTGCCGCTGTGGTCTTATTTGTGGCGTACCCCGTCTCCAATCTTTCGGGAAAGAAGAACGTGAGCCCCACCACACAAGTCTCTAACCAGGTGAAGAAGGCCCAAAAGCACCATCAGTCTAAGAAAGAGTCCGCTAAAAAGGCTTCTAAGCAGGAGTCACAGAAGCAGCAGTCGGGTGAGAATCACTAAAAGTAAGGATTTTTCAAAGCTTTGGCAAAAGTTAGTGGTTTTCGCTTGCAATATTCCTGTAACATTAAGATAATGTAATTGTAACTTGATGTAACGGGGGGATTTCAGATGACTGCTATTTTTGTGATTTTATTGATTATCGTATTCGCCGGACTGGGGCAATTATATCTTGATAACCGGGAAAATTTCCGCAAAAAGAGTAAGCACCTGGCGACGCACGATCGATTCAGCAATAATTCGAACCAACGTTTCAGTTAATTTTGCGCCCGCTGGCAGTTGTCAGCGGGTTTTTTGGACCCAAAGTGATACAGTAAGGGGCAACAAGGTAAAAAAGGAGTGATGGCCGATGACCACTTTGATTCTGGTGGCCCATCCGCAACTAGCCGATTCGACAAGCCAACAATTTTTTAAAGCCAGCTTACCGCCAGAGGCGTCCATCGTCTGGGAACACCTAGACGCACAGGAAAACTTTGACGTGGCGCAAGAGCAAGCCCAGCTCCGCCAAGCTGATCGTATCATTCTTCAGTTTCCACTCTATTGGTACGCAGCTCCGGCCAGCCTAAAGGCGTGGGAGGATACCGTATTGACCCGCAGCTTCGTCTACGGGGATCATCGTTACCCCTTAGCTGATAAGGAATTAGGGGTGGTCGTGACCACGGGCATGCCGGCCAAAGCCTTTCAACGGGGCGGCGCGGAAGGGCTAACGCTCGATGCAAGCCTGGCGCCGCTAGCGGCGGTGGCCCAGCGTGCTCATATACGGTGGCTGCCCACGTTTGCCGTGCATCAATTCGGCTACTTAACGGAGACGCAGAAATTACAGTTAGTGGTCGATTACCAGCGGTATCTGACCCAGCCACAACCGGATAGCCTGACGAACCGCCAGGCCTGGTTCGCCCAACGTCTCGAACAAATGGTGGCGAAGTTGCCGGCGGACCAGCAAGCAACTGGCCGGCTGATTGCGACGACTTTTGACCAGTCGCGTGCCGATTTGGACCAGTTGGCCGATACGTTAGCGATGATTAAGGAGACCGAAGATGACTAATGACGCATGGCTTCATCAACAAATTCAGGATTTGGCACAACGCCAACCCCAGTTCACCGACCGGGCCTTTTGGGTCGCGTTGGACCAGATGGTTGCTGAGCAGGCCCAACGACGCGACCAGTTACAGGGGGAAATCGATGGTCGAACTTGGCGACCGGATCGGTGGTAATTGGCCCCAGCGACCGCAAAGAGCCCGGGACTAGATGTCCCGGGCTCTTTCTCACGTTTAGTTGAGGGGCAGACTGTGCGCATCACCCGCCTTGCCGGTTGGGCCTGAAGAGGCTGGCGTGTGGTGGGCACGACGTAAGCCCTGAAAGTGCCAGGTCTTCAAGCTCGGCCTTGGGGTAAGAAGCTCAAAACGCTGATTAACCCCAACGACACCACTGAGCCTCTTCAGTGCCAGATAGGCCGCTGTCAGTTAAAAAAGCTTTGTAAAACTGTTTGAGTTTTACAGAGCTCATCTTAGGATGTTTGGCTGAACGATCTGTTATTCTGGCAGGTCATCGTAATCACGGTTTTGAGCAGCCCAGTGATTGATGGGGCCGAACTTGTGGCCCACTTCGATGGGGTGGCCGATAGCCGTGTTCACGAAGGACTTGGCCAGCGTAATAGCTTGGCGCATTGGCGTACCCTTGGCCAGTTCCGCGGTGATGCAAGCGGAGAGCGAGTCCCCGGTTCCGTTGACCCGGTCCGTGGCGTGGTAGGGTTGACTGAGCCAGAAGTGGTCGCCGTTGGCCAGGAGCACCAGGTCGCGGACAGTGGTCTGGTTGGGTAGAGCGTGACTGCCCTTAGCAATGATGTTTTTGGCCCCCATGCGTTGCATATTCTGCGCGGCGGTAACCATATCCGCGTCACTAGTGATGGTCATTTCGGCGATCTTTTGGACTTCAAAGAAGTTCGGCGTCAAGACGGTTGCTAGTGGGAGAAGCTTGGTGCGCAGGGTCTCGAAGGCACTCTCTTCCAAAAGCTGGTTCCCGTGCTTGGTCATGATCACGGGGTCGACTACCAGGGGCCCAAAATCGTGCGCTTGATAGTTCTGGACCACGTCTTCGATCAACTCGGAGTCGGCCAGCATCCCGGTCTTGGACGCCCGAATCTGGTAGTCGTCCGCTAGGTCTTTGAACTCTTGATCAATAAAGTCGGTCGGCATGGGCACACTCGCGTGAATCCCGTAAGAATTGCCGGCCACGCACGCGGTGATCACGGACGCCCCGTAGACCCCGCGGGTGAAAAAGGTATGCAAATCAGCCTGCATGCCGGCACTTCCATCGCTGTCGGACCCGGCGATGGTCAGTGCTTGTGGAAACGTATTTGTCATTTCATCAACCTCCAGATCCCCGCCACATCTGGGTGGTGGGATGATTACAGTAACTTTAGCTGGACCAGCGACGTGGGTCACTGGCTTTCTCTCCCCTGAAGCTCAGGTTGAAACCATTAACGTTAAGGATAGCATGGACGCGCTGAAAATACGACCAGACAGCTTAAAGATTGGTCGAAAAGTTCAGGGGAGCGACGATTAGTAGCTAGGGGTGGCGGATGGTTCAAAAAACACTTAAAATCAGACATTAATTGAGTTGAAGGTTCCCGTAAAGAAGGCGAGAAAGATGACGAAGCAACAGCGGCACGGTCTTATCTGGGGCGGTATCGGTGTGATTTTTAGCGCGTATGCGTTAGTGGGATCCTTCAGTTGGGCCTATCGGTTAATTCCGTACCAACCGGTAAATTTATCGCTCGGCTTGGTGGGATGTGTGATAAGCTTAATTGGAATCGTGCGGACAGCCCGCCAAGCGACGGGATGGTCGACGGCCTGGCTGGTGTTGGCCTTTTGGTTGGCATTGGTTGGGGCGGCGGTCGACGGTCTCTTGTTGTGGTTTGGCCAAACGGTGACGGGATTCTATTGAATCCGGCGCGAATTAAAAATATTACGGGAGGTATTATTGGCGCATGTTAATTCAACAAGGATTTATCGAGAACGCGACGAAGCCGCAAGATATTCGGATCGAGGATGGTCAGTTTACGGCGATTGCTGACCACCTGACCCCTAAGGATCACGAAGAGGTCATCGATGCGACGGGAAAATTGATCTTACCACCGTTCGTTGATCCCCACGTTCACTTGGACAGTACCATGACAGCGGGAGATCCCGAGTGGAACCAGTCTGGTACTTTGTTTGACGGGATTCGCATCTGGGGTGAACGGAAGAAGACGCTGAGTCACCAAGATGTTAAGGAACGGGCGCACAAGGCTCTGGCTTTACAAGCTAGTCACGGGATTCAGTTCGTCCGGTCCCACGTGGACGTCACGGACCCCAACCTCACGGCTTTAAAGGCGTTACTGGAAGTGCGAGATGAGGTCAAGGGTTTCATCGAGTTACAATTAGTAGCCTTCCCACAAGACGGCATTCTCTCCTTCCCCCACGGGAAAGAGCTGATGGAAGAAGCCGCTAAGATGGGGGTTGACGTGATTGGGGCCATTCCTCACTTTGAATTCACCCGAGAATACAGTGTGGAGTCCTTACACTTTGCCGTGGACCTCGCCGAGAAATACGGGAAGTTAGTGGATGCTCACTGTGATGAGATCGACGATCCGGCTTCCCGTGGCTTGGAAACGTTGGCCACGCTGGCTTACGAGACGGGCTTGGGCGACAAGGTCACGGCAAGTCATACCACGGCGATGGGGTCTTACAATAACGCGTACGCCTACAAGCTGATGCGCTTATTGAAGTTATCCCACATCAACATGATTTCTAACCCGTTGATCAACACCCACTTAGGGGGCCGGTTCGACACGTATCCTAAGCGGCGTGGCTTGACCCGGGTCAAAGAATTGAACGAAGCGGGCGTCAACGTGGCGTTCGGTGAAGACGACATCAAGGATCCTTGGTACCCAATGGGCGACGGGAATATGCTGGATGCGCTACATACCGGGATTCACGTGACCCAGATGATGGGGTACGATGATATCTTGAATTCGTACCAGTTCGTCACCACTCATGGGGCTAAGGCTATGCACGTGACCGACCACTACGGGATTGCTACGGGCAAGCCAGCTAACTTGGTCATCATGAATAACAACAACTTCTACAACGCGTTGAATGAACGCTCCGAAGTGCTGTACTCAATTCACCAGGGTCGAATCGTTGAGAAGACGGACCCCAAGCAGGTTCACTTGAACTTAGATTAAAGGCAGTTAACGCCCAAAACGCACTCGACCATAAGTTGGTCGGGTGCGTTTTTTGGACCATCAAGAAAGTGAATCTGGCTACCTTGGAGCGCCGGGTTCAGAACCGAATCGTTATCGTCAAGAACAAACCAAGTCTAGGTGGTCTGTTCCAGGTACAATAAAAGCGCAGAGGCCGAAGCCCCTGCGCTTTTATCTCAACTGTTCAGGTTGGTGTTGGGCGTTAGCTTTAACCTAAAGCCCAAGCTTGCATCCCTTGTGCCTTGTACAGGCTAACGGCAGCGTTCACTTGGTCCTCAACGGAACCGCCGGAGATGTGCATGTTTTGGAATAATCCGTAGGCACCACTCGTGGAGTTTACCACGTTAGCTTGCCAGTTGGATTCACGTTGGATGATGGCGTTCCAAGTTGAAGCGGAAACACCAGTCCGGGAAGCCATTTGGCTCAATACGTAGCTCTTCATGTTGCTCCCAGTGTAGCTAGAGTTGGATGAAGAAGTCGACGTTGAAGCAGCTTGGTTGTTGTTAGTCGTTGCTGCTTGTTGCGTGTTTGATGATGCTTGTTGGTTGTAAGTCGTCGTGGCTTGCGTGTTGGCCGTTTGTTGTTGCGTTGCGGCTTGCGAAGTCGTAGTAGTTGACGTGCCATCAGGAATCGTCAATTGTTGACCAGGTAAGATCAAGTGGCCTTGGATGTTGTTGGCATGTTCGATCGCGTTAATGGTTGAGTTGTACTTTTGGGAAATAGCCCAAACAGAGTCACCGGACTTAACCGTGTAGGTGGTAGCGGCGTCTGCGCTAACAGTGCCAGCGAAGAATAAACCTAAGGCAGCAGCTGAAGTTGCAAGAATCGTAGTTACTAATTTTTTCAAATATATACACTCCTATAGTAAAATCGGTCGGTCTCTCAATAAGTTGCGTTGTTCGTGTTGCGCTCTCAAACAACAAGACAGAGTTTAGCGGATAAGTATTACTAAGGAGTATCGGCAACTTTAAGAAAATAATGCAGAATGGCCTGTTAGTTAACAACTCTGTAATATTTGTAATATTATTGACCAATTTTGAAAGGGGGTTCGGCCCCTGTCTGGCTGGTCAAGCGGTATGATAATTGACTAGTTCGGGATGTTAAATTTATTACTGAATTAACTAGTCCTGCAATCTGATTTCAAAAAAATTAACCGCGAGTTTGATGATTTTGGGGCTGATTTTTCCCTAAAAATCCTCATTTTTCCTGCTTTAGTGGGTGGCTGGCGACAAAAAAAGGAAAGGTTAGGGGGCACAATCGTGGTGCACCTTTCCAATACTATAGTAATAATGATGATCAATTTTACGGCGAAACGGGCGGCCAACCCAGGTGGCACAAGGCTTTTTGGGAACTAAAGAAGCGACCAGTTAGGTGGTCGCGGGGAAACAAAAAGCGCTGAGGAGCCGCCTCAACGCTACTTCTTAGGATGTTTAACTTTTTGAACAGCGGCAACGGTCGCTGGTTTGGCCTTCTTCTTGGCGGGTTCCGCAACGGCTTTGTGCAAGTCTTTGTGTTGGGCCCGTAGTTGCGCCTTCAACTCTTCGATTTCGTCTAGGTGCTTGGTCTTCCATTCTTGGTAGGAACTGGTGGAGTCCGTATCGTTGGGCTTCAACCCGGTGTTCAACCAGAAGCAGGCCTCCGATAGACTGGAAAAGTTGTGAATCCACAGAGTCTGACCATTATCGGAATCAAAGGCCACGTAGGAACGGAAGTGCTTCTTCAAGAAGGTGTGGCGCCGAATCTTGAAGGCCTCACGCTTACGGGTCAGCCGATAGTCGGGGAGAATGTACTGACCGGAGCGGGCTAGGGATGGAAATGGTTCACTGCGTTGGTCACGCTGATCTTTCAACATGGCCCGCGCTTGATCGACGGTGATAAGTGATGCACGAATCGGATTCTTCATTAAAATTGGGCCTCCTAAAAATATGACAAGGTTAACGGTTTTTGAGCGCTACGGACAGACATCTCTACCTACTAGATTAGCATAATCCGTATATTATGAAAATGATTTCAGTCCGCAAATTAGGCTTTTTTAAACATCACGGGGCGAGCGGTTTAGCAAGGAAAGCTAACCAAGAAAGCCCCAGATGGTAACGTCTTCACGAATTTGGTAATACGCAATTTCGCCGATAAGCGGGTAAAGTATGGTAAACTAGCAAAGATTAGGTGAAAGTGGGTGTTCATTTGGCACAAAAATTCTATGCCGTGCGTGTGGGCCGGCACCCCGGGATTTATCGGACCTGGCCGGAGACCCAAAAGCAAGTCAGCGGGTTCCCGGGCGCGCAGTATAAGAGCTTTCCGACCGCTGATGCGGCCCAGGCCTTTATGACCGGACAGGCACCAGCGCGACAGGCTAAGGCGACGCGGACAACGGCAGCCACCCCGCAACGACCGGCCGAGATTACCGTCTACACGGATGGTGGTTCGCGGAATACCGGGAATGTGGCGGGCGGCCACGTGCGCGACAGCGATAAGGCTGCCTGGGCCTACCGGATTGAGTTACCCGAACAAGTCGTGACCGATTCGGGTGGCGAATGGGGTGCCAGCAATAACCGGATGGAAATCATGGCGTTTTTACGAGCCCTAGAGACCTTGAAACGGCTAGGCAAGACGCAGGCCACCATTCAGTTTGTGTTGGATTCCCGGTACGTTTTGAACGCGATTACCCAGAACTGGTTAGCCGGGTGGAAACGGCGGGGCTGGAAGCGCAGTGCGGGCCCCTTAGCGAACGCGGAGCTATGGCGCGACGTCGACGGGCTGTTAGCTCAGTTTCCCCAGCTAACGTTTAATTGGACCAAGGGGCACGCGACCAATCAGGGTAACGTGTTCGTGGACCACCTTTTGAATACCACCATGGACCAGATGCAAGCGGGACACGCCGTACCGCCACAGACAACGGCTGGTGCGGCGCCAACTCGTACAGCGTCCCCCAAGACCACCCAGCATGCGACTGCGGAGCCGGCCAGTCAAGCCACGATTGACCGTTCCGTTGCCGCGATTCGGCAGATTCTTCGTGACGCCGGCTTGCCGGATGATCAGTGAGTTAAAATAATGACTAAGTAGTGAGGTAGCAGTGATGCAAGCAAAAATGATTCCCTATCTGGAATTTGAGAACGCCAAGGAGGCCTTGGCCTATTACCAAGGCGTCTTCGGTGCGACCAACGTTTACCGTGTCAGTCCCACCGCGGATGAGGCGGAGCAGTATGGCCTAGAACCAGATGTTGATCTCGACCAATTGACCATGATTGGTGGCTTTCAGATTCTAGGCCTCGACGTTCAGTGTGCCGATGCCTTAATGGGTCGGCCCACCTCGTCAACTTTAATCTCATTGATGATTCAAGTTGATGAGGATGATTCCGAGGCGGTTAAGGCCTTGACGGGGCTGTACCAGCGATTGGTGAAGTCTGACGTTAAGGTGATCAGCCCGTTTACCACCCAACGACAGGGGGGGCAAGATGGGGCAGATCGTCGACGCCTACGGAATTACCTGGATCTTGCGCGAAGGGGCCAATCCGGCCACGGAGACTGCTACCCAAGATTAATCAAGATAATCAGCGTTTCTGGAGTTCGTCACTAGTGGCGATTCCGGGGGCGCTTTTTTGATACGGTGAAGAAAGTGGTATGATAGCCCTCAGAGGAGTGATTGATGTTATGGCAACAGAACGTGAGAAGATGTCAGCTGGCCAGCCCTATAATCAGTTTGATGCGGAGTTGATCAGTCGACGTGTAGCGGTACGGAAACACCTACGAGCCGTGAACCAACTAGACGATAACGCCCAACGGAATGGGGGTTACCGGAAGCTGATCACCGATACTGGTGATGACTTCTTTGTCGAAGCCGGCTTCAAATTCGATTATGGGTGGAATATCCATATCGGAGACCACTTTTATGGCAACTACGACATGACTTTCTTGGATACCTGTCCCATCACTATCGGGGCCCACTGTTACTTTGGCCCCAACATTGGCTTGTACACGCCAGTCCATCCGTTGAACGCGATGGCCCGGTTAGCGGATGTTGAGATGGGGGCGCCCATCACGATTGGCGACAATGCCTGGCTGGGTGGTCGGGTGACGATTCTCCCCGGTGTGACGTTGGGCAATAACGTGGTCGTCGGTGCAGGTTCCGTCGTGACCAAGTCGTTCGGCGATAACGTCGTGATTGCCGGGAACCCTGCCCGGGTGATCAAGACCATTGATAACGGGGCTAGTGGGGATGCTGCGGCTAAGCAACGGTGGCCGCAATTGAATCAGTCGTCACTGGATTAATTGCCCACAACTAAAATTCTCATCAAATTCTTAGATTCCTAACAACATAGGGATTGAAAACGGTTTACTTTCAGCAGATTTTTCTTATCTATCCGCAAGATTTTACTAATCAGTGGAACTGCGTATAATGAACTGTGGATATTGCTTCGCAGGAACGCAGCCATTGTGGCTGTTAACCGGTTAGCGCTGGACTTCGTGGGACAACCCGTGTTCGGCGCTTTTTGTGTATCTTGAGGCGTGACGTCCGCTGACAGGTGACTGTCAGGAATCAAATGAGGAGGATTTACAATTTTAGCGCGTAAAAATATTGATAAGTTAGTCTTCGTGCCAACTTTCGTGTTATTCGTGATTGCATCCATCGTCTTTATTTTGGGCGGCGGTCAGTTGCAAAACACCCTGAGCACCATTCTTTCTTGGATTGATACCAAGATGGCTTGGGCTTACCTGTTGGTCTACGTTATCAACTTTCTGTTCTTTATGTATCTCGCTTTTGGTAAGTTTGGAAAAGTGAAGTTAGGTGATCCGGAAGACAAGCCCCATTACAGTAGTTTTCAATGGGGGAGCATGGTCTTCGCGACGGCGATCGATGCCAGTATCTTGATGCTGTCGATCGTTGATCCGCTCCGGTATCTCCAACACCCCGCTTTTGGGTTAAAACCCTTTTCCAGTGCGGCCTACGGGGCTGCGCATATGTACGGACAATTCAACTGGGGGCCCATGGCGTGGATGATGTTCGCGCCGGCTACGATTGCGATTGCCTACGTGTTGTACGTCAAGCACGGTAAAGTTCAACGGGTCAGTGCCGCCATCACCAGTTTGCAAGGTGACAGTCGCGGTAAGCGGATTGCCCGGCGAGTGATCGACTTCCTGGTGGTCTTCGGGATCATGGGCGGAATCGGGTCATCCGTAGGGATGGAAATCCCAATTATCTCCAAGGTCTTAAGCAGTTTGACCGGTATCCAAGATAATATGGCCCTCAAGATTGAGCTATTTTTGGTTTTATTTATTCTTTTTGCGGTCACGGTCTTCCATGGATTAAATGGTGGAATCGACCGCTTGAGTGCCGCCCATATCTGGACGGCCTTAGGGTTGTTGGCTCTGATCCTGGTGGTCGGACCAACCGTTTACATCTTGAATTCAGAAACGAATAGTTTGGGCTTAATGGCACAAAAGTTCATTTCGATGTCCACCAACACGTTACCGAACGGTGGGGATTCGACCGCTCAGCAGGAAACGATTTTCTACTGGGGCTGGTGGTTGTCTTACATGCCCGTCATGGGACTGTTCATCGCCCGGATCTCTAAGGGCCGGACCATTAAGCAGGTCTTAGTCGGCATGTTGACCTATGGGACCCTAGGGTGCATGAGCTTCTACGCCATCTTCGGGGGTTACTCCCTGTGGTTACAACGGACCGGGGCAGTCAACCTGGTTCACATCTTGAATACGCAGGGTCAAGCCGCCGTGGTTGCCACGGTGATTGGCACGTTGCCCTTTAAGATGATCGTGTTGGCACTGTATTGTATCTCGTGCTTCATCTTCTTGGCCACGACGATTTCGTCGTCCGCGTTCATCGTGTCGTCCTTTACCAGTCTGCACTTGGACGACGGTGAACAGCCAAGTCGCTGGAACCGGATGATCTGGGTCGTGGTCTTCATCTTCTTCTCCTTTGGGATCGTGATGGTCGGCGGCTTCAAGACCGTGCAGACGGTCTCGACGATTGCCGGCTTCCCGCTGATGTTGGTCTGCTTGTTACTCTTGCATTCCATCTGGCACTTGTTGACCGCCAAAGACAAGGTGGTCGCCCCAGTGGTTGTACCGAAGCCGGTCGTGATGCGCCGGATTACGGTTGAATTACCACGGGCAGTGCGGGGACCAATGATTTTATCACCAGATCACGCACGTTAAGTCATGAAAATAACGTAAGGCCGGGGCAATTGCCCCGGCCTTTTTGGAACTAGCAGGTCGTGTCCGAATCCATGAATGGCCGCCCTTAACCGTTAGGCGGAGGGTTGCGTTCACCCCATGACTTGTTATAATGAAGACCAGCAAGCAGCTCTCCAGGAGGGGATTGAATTTTATGGCAGATGAAAATTACCGACCACTGTTTTTCCACCGGATCTTAATCACGATTGATGAAGATGACCGGCCGTCAACTGCGCGGGCCTTTCGCTTCGCGCTGACCATGGCTCGTGATTACGGGGCCGAACTCGGCATCACGTCCGTGTTGGAGAACAATGATATCAGTATCTACGAATCCTTAATGCCCGCTAAGCTGAACCAGAAGCGAACGGAGCTTCAGAATATCGTGAAGGAATACGCTGACAAGGCCAAAGAATTCGGCGTTGAAAGTGTTCGAGCCATCGTTAGTGAAGGCGGCGACGTCGACGATGTGATCTTACAGCAGATTGTACCGGACTTTCAGCCGGATCTGATTGTCTGTGGGGCCGACGTGGACTTTGCGAGTCATGGTAAACCAGGGGCGATTGGGCTACGGTTAGCCCGTAAGTCCGACGTTTCCGTGATTGTGATTCGATAGTTGTGAAAAAGGCTTTCCTGGTCAGTGACCGGGAAAGCCTTTTTGGCGGTGGTATAATGAAAACATCCTAAGAAAGATTGTGGGGGCGGTCGTATGCAACTAGAAAAGGTTCAAGGGTTTTTGTTCGATCTACACGGGGTCATCGCAGATTCGTGGCAGTACCACTTGGCCTCGTGGCGGACGATTGCCGAAGAACTGGCGATTCCGTGGACGCCGGCGTTAGCGCAAGCGTTGCCCGGCATGAGCCGGCAAGCCTCCCTAGAAACGATTCTGGCTTCGGCTCAGGAAAGCGGGCGGCTCTTGCCGGACGAGTTCAAGGCGGTGACCGACCATGAGAACGCCCTGTACCGTCAATACGTGGCGGCCATGACGCCAGCCAATCGCTTACCGGGGATTACCGCGTTCTTGGACCAGCTGGTCGCGGCGGGCTATCCGCTGGCTCTAGCCTCGGCGTCGACCAACGCACGGGCCGAAATTGAACGGTTGGGGCTGCAGGATTACTTCTCCCGAATTGTGCCGGCGGAAAGCTTAGCCGCGGCGAAGCCCGCTCCCGACGTTTACCTAGCCGCCGCTCAGCTCCTAGATGCGGATCCACGCGCCTGCGTGGCGCTAGAAGACACCCTGACGGGGGTGGCGGCTGCGAAGGCGGCCGGCTGCATCACGATTGGCCTCAACCGTGACCCGTTACCAGCCGCGGATGCGCAATTAAGCAGTACCGCCGAGCTTAGTCTTGCAACCGTGCAGCGGGTACTTGGTCGGCTAACGCGGTCAACAGAAACGCTTTAAGAATCACCGCTTGATTATGGGTTTCATCCTTGGCGCCGTATAATAAGATGACGTCTTGGGTAGCCAATTGCGTTTTAAGCAGGGTCAAAAAGTCGGGGAGAGCCGGGTTGGCCTTGATTTCGGCTAAGTACCGGGTCTTGAACTCTGGGAACTTTTCGGGGTCGTGATTGAACCATTTACGTAGTTCCGTGGTTGGCCCCATTTCTTTTTCCCAGCTATCCAGGTGGGCGTTGACTTTGGAAATGCCCCGGGGCCATAAGCGGTCAACTAAGACCCGGTAGCCTTTAAGGTCAGCGGGCTTGGTGTAGATTCGTTCGAGTTTTAATGCCATAACGCTATCATCTCCTGTTTCCCATTCTAGCAGGGTGGGGAGATGGTGCCAAATTAAAGTGAGGGATTTTTTAAATGACTGAAGAGATTGGGGCGTTCTACACGGGACGACCAACGGAGCAGATTGCCCAGGAGTTGCTGGGCCACGAATTGGTGTATACCACACCGGCTGGAACCATGAGTGGGTGGATCGTGGAGACCGAGGCCTACCTTGGCCAGCAGGATACCGCGGCCCACGCGTTCAACGGCCGACACACGGCAGCCAACGCGGCGCTCTATGATGCGCCGGGGACGATTTACATCTACGTTCTGCGCGGGTTCTACATGTTCGATGTGGCGACGCAGGCAGCGGGGACCCCGCAAGGAATCTTGATTCGCGGCATCGAACCGCACCAGGGTCTAGACTTGATGCGACAACATCGCGATAAGCCGGATCCGGCAATCACTAATGGGCCGGGGAAATTGATGGCGGCTTTAGGAATTCAGAGTAAGGCCCTCAACCGGACCATGCTGGGCGCCAAGAACTTGACGATTACGCCCACGATGACCCGTCGGCCTAAGCAGATTACGGCGACCGCTCGGGTCGGGGTCAGTGATGGCAGCTGGCACGACCGACCGTTGCGTTACCTGGTGGCGGGCAATCCCTATGTGTCGGCCAGTCGGAAACGTGACTGGGACCGGGAACACCACGGGTGGCAAGCTTAGGGACTAGCCGTTGGCTTGCGGGTATCCAGCCAATCCGACATAAAATTCAGAAAATCAAAGAGCCGTTTTCCAAATGGGGTTTCACTTGGAAAACGGCTCTTTCGTTTGTTCAAAATCTTAGTAGGGTTTCCGGCCAAAGTGGGCCGCCGCCGCACCCAGGTTAAATCGCTCGAAGTGCACGGCGGTTAATCCCGCGGCGGTAAACATGGCGGCGAGTTGTTCAGCCGACACGAATTGGTGCGTGGTCCGTTGCAGGTAATTGTACGCCTGATAATGGTGGGCCACCACGCGGCCCATCAAGGGAACCAGGTGACCGAAGTATAGTTGCCAGCCCGCGTGAACCACGGGATTCGTGGGTTGCGAAGTCTCCAGGCAGACCACCTGACCGCCGGGCTTGACCACCCGCACCATCTCGGACAGAACTTGTTGGGCGTCCGGGACGTTGCGTAGGCCGAAGCCGATGGTGACCACGTCGAAGGTGTTGTCGGGATAGTTGAGGTGCATCGCATCACCTTGATGTAACGCGATTTGCCCCTGCAAATGAGTTGCCCGGACTTTCTGGTCCGCCACGGCTAACATCTCTTGACTGAGGTCTAAGCCGACCACGTGGCCAGCCGGTCCGGCCGCTTGGGACAAAGCAATCGTCCAGTCGCCAGTGCCGCAACACAGGTCCAAGGCAAAGCTACCGGGGGACACCTGCATGGCGTCCATGACCCGGCGACGCCAGAGCTGGTGGGTCCCTAGGCTGATCAGGCGGTTCATCTGGTCATACTGCGGGGCAATGTGGTCAAAGAGCTGAGCGACCGTTTTTTCCGGAGTGCGATTGGTCAGAGACATGGCAAACCCTCCTCACTAGAGCAGATACTTGGCGTCGAATTCTGGGTCCTGCGAGGTCAAAATCTTGGGACCGTCCTTGGTGATGACCAGGGTGTGTTCGTATTGGCAAGACAGGGAGCCATCAGCGGAGACGTAGTATTCCCACGACTTGTCCGCCGTTGGCTTCGACTTGATCTCCCAGGTACCCAGGTTGACCATGGGTTCGATGGTGATGGTCATGCCTTCGCGTAACCGCAGGCCATGACCGGCTTCACCGTAGTGGGGCACGTTAGGCTGTTCGTGCATGGTCGGGCCGATGCCGTGGCCAATCAATTCGCGCACGTCGCCCATGTGGTTCTGGACTTCGACGTAGTCTTGAATGGCGTGGCCGATGTCACCGATGCGGTTGCCCACCACGGCTTGGTCGATTCCCAAATACAGGGCCTTGTGGGTCACGTCCATCAGGTGTTGGGCTTCGGGACTGATATTCCCCACAGCGTAGGCCCAGCAAGAGTCACTTTCGAAGCCGTCGAGGTTGACGGTCATGTCGACCTTGACCACGTCGCCGTTCTTTAGGAGCAGGTTGTGCCGGGGAATGGCGTGGGCCACTTCGTCGTTAACGCTGACGCAGGTCGCATACTTGTAACCTTCAAAACCCTTTTCAGAGGGGCGGGCACCGTGTTCTTCGATGTACTTGTTGGCGAATTCTTCGATTTCCCAGCTTGAGATACCGGGCTTGATGATCTTCCGGAGACCTTTATGGACGCCAGCTAAAACGGCGCCGGATTCGGCCATTTTTTCAATTTCACGAGGTGATTTAATGGTTATCAACGTGGTTCCTCCTTCAAAGTTCTTACATAACTAATTTACACCTAAATGACTTAGACGGCGAATGGTCTGGTTGAATTTATCAGATTCGGGGGCTAAAGTTCCCCAAGTCAGTCGTCTCGACCGTCGTGGGTAAAAGAAAAGACCGAACACCGGGGATGTTCAGTCTGACCCTTAAGGCTTGAGCTTGGTAATCTTGCCAGCATCGATCTGTTTTAAGATGTGCTTGGCTTCTTCGATTCGGGAATCACACAGGAAGCGCATGGAACTATTGTGGTCCGCTTCCGCCTGCTTCATCTGGTCGGTCAGAAACTCAATTTCATCCTTTAAATACGCGACTAAATCCATGATTTGCCCCCATCTTTGTTAGTGTTACGAACGGCCTGCAAGCGACCGTTGGCGTTAGATTCATTGTACCAGAGATTGCGTGATAAGTAACTTGATTGGTGCGGGGCCAATGTGTTTACAGCTTGCTTAAAAAGCGGTAGCATGGATACCAGTTAAGAATGTTTCTAAATGGGAGAGATATTTGAGGGAGTGGATTAGATGAACGAACAATCAGTCGACTTACAGGGTCGACCATACCATCGGATGGCGTTTATTTGGACCTTACTAGCGGGGACCTTCACCATGTCGATCAGTCAATCGTCACTGTCAACGGCTTATCCCACGTTGATGAAGTACTTTGGCGTTCCCGCCTCAACGATCCAATGGTTGACCACCGGGTTCATGTTGGTGATGGTGGTCATGATGCCGGTTAGTCCGTGGCTGTTGAATAATTTACGTTTTCCGGTGCTATTTATCAGTATGCTGGCCTTATTCGATGTCGGGACGTTTATTATTTACTTAGCCACGAGTTTCCCCATGATGATGGTCGGCCGGGTCATGGAAGCCATGGCCGTCGGGGTCATGTTCCCGTCGTATCAATCCGTGATGCTACAGATCACGCCGGAGGCAAAACGGGGTGGCGTGATGGGTCTCGCCGGGCTGGTCATGGGGTCCGCGTTAGCCGTGGGACCAATCATCTCGGGGATCGTGTTGCGCTACACCACCTGGCAGGGACTGTTCGTGGTCTTCATGGCCATTATTACGGTCGTGTTCTTGGTGGCCTGGAAGACCATTAAGAACGTGATGCCGCAAAAGACGTCGCGCCTGGATTACCTGTCCGTGATCGGAAGCCTAGGTTTCATTGGGATTCTCTATGTCGTCAACCAGATCGGTAAGACGGGGGTCAACTGGGGCCTAGAAGGCGCAATCTTAGTAGTCAGCGTCCTTCTAGTGGCTTACTTTGTTTGGCGGCAATTCCACGTGGCGGAACCGCTCTTGGAGTTACGGGTCCTTAAGACGTTTAACTTTGACTTAGCTGCACTCTTAACGGGGACGTCGTACATCGCGTTGATCGTGGTCACGATTATCTTCCCGTTGTACTACCAGACGGTGCTGGGCCTATCGCCCTTTGCGTCCGGAATGTCGCTGGTTCCCGGGGCCGTTCTCTTAAGCCTGTTGAACCCGTTAACGGGGCGGTTGGCGGATAAGATTGGCTTCAAGGCCACCATGCTCACCGGGATGGGCATGATCGTCCTAGGCTGGGCGCTACTGGCCGGAATTGGCGGGAAGCAGCCACTAGTCATCATGATTCTGATTGCTGCACTGATTGAAGGCGGGAACGCCTTCGTGATGATGCCAGCGGTCACGTTAGGGGCCAACTCCTTGCCGGATCATCTGATTCCCCACGGAACAGCCGTGATTACCACGGTCCGGCAAATTGCCGGGTCTACCGGGGTTGCGGTGGCCACGTTGATTTTGGCCATGGTGACCCAGAGTCATCTGTCCTTGGGTAGCATGTCTGCTCGGTTAGCCGGGTATCGGGCCGTCTTCATCACGTTTTTAGCCGTGTCCATTGTCGGCTTTATCTTTGCGGCGATGTTACGGGATGGTCGGAAGACCAAGTCTCAAGCTTAAACTTCTTAAACCTTTAATTACGCAAAATCACCACTAAGCGCTTGTCTGTGCTTAGTGGTGATTTTTAAGTTCTGATGATACATCGAAATCAGTGGGTCTCCGCAAAACCGCGCCGGCCGCCGGGCTTAGGAATCTGGTTCTGCATCATCACGCTGAAACCACCGTCGATAGCCAGACTCGTGGCGTTCACGTAACTGGACCGGTCACTAGCTAGGAATAAGATGGCGTTGGCGATATCATCCGTGGTGCCAATGCGCTTGCTGGCGGTCAGGGCCTTTCGCCCGTTTTCTACGGCCGGGTCGGCGTAGAAGGCTGCGGACATCGGTGTCTTGACCAGGCAAGGTTCGAGGACGTTGCTCCGGATGCCGAACATCCCCCATTCAGCGGCGACCTGCTTGGAGAGCATGTTCACCCCAGCCTTACTGGTACTGTAAGCACCGCTGTAAGTTTCGGGGATGTCGCTGGCCACCGTTGAGATATGGACGAAGGTGCCGTGTTTTTGCTGGATCATCAGTTTACCGAACTCATGGGTGATGAGGTAGTAGCCGTTGAGGTTCACGTCTAAGACTTGTTTCCAAGTCGCGTAGTCGAGGTCTTCGAGGGGGTCGAACTTAAGGATGCCGGCCGTATTGATGACCACGTCGACCCGGCCAAAGGTGGCTTGGACTTGTTGAACGGCTTGTTGGACGCTACTTTCCTTGGTGACGTCACAATTGATCGCCAGTGCGGCGATGTGGTCGTCGTTCATCAACTTGGTGACCAGTTCGGCCGTTTTGTCGGGGTCTTGATCCAACGCGACCACGGTAGCTTGGTGGGCGGCGAGGGCTTCACAGATTTTGGCCCCCATTCCCCCAATAGCCCCGGTAACCACGCAGACCTTATCTTTTAATTCCAGCCAATCAGCTGTCATTTTAGAGAACTTCCTTTCTGATTTATGATTCGTAACTTAAGGCATCGGCACGCCGGTCCAGAGCTTAAAGGCGGCGGCTCCTTGATTATGGAGCATGCCTTGTCCGTTGATGATGTGGGCGACCTGAGCGTGTTGGGCCACAGTCATTAGCTTGGTCGTGGCGGGAGCGTAGACGGTATCGAAGACGGTCATGTTCGGGTGGAACCAGGTGGGGTCATCGACTAGCGTCTGGTCGATCAACTTCCCCATGCCTAGGCCGGTCGCGTCCGCGTAAATGTCCGATTCAGCGATGGCGGCTTGGAATTGGTCCCGGTCTTCTAGTGGGTAGAAGGTGGCGTGACAGGTCGTCTGATCGTTAATGACCTGGACGATGTGTTTTGCGTTGGCGACGGAGGGGTCGTTGATATTGAAGACGTTGAGGGTCTGGACCCCGGTTAGAGCTGCTTGGATGGCAATGGGGGTCCCCGCACCGCCAATCCCAGCTAGAGTCATGGTCGTGCCGGTCAAGTCAACCTGATTGTCGGCCAATGAATCTACGAAGCCGATACCGTCGGTGGTGTAGCCGGTTAAGCTGCCATCGTGGTTGACGATGGTGTTGACAGCACCCACTAATTTCGCCGTCTGATCAAGATGGTCGAGGAGCGGAATCACAGCCTGTTTGAAGGGCATGGAGACACTGGCGCCTAACATCTTGAAAGCGCGGATGGCTTGGACGGCAGCGGCCAATTGGTCGGGTTCCACATCGAAGGCCAAGAAGCGTGCGTTGAGTTTTGCCGCATCAAAAGCGGTGTTGTGCAGGGCTGGTGATTTAGAATGACCAGCCGGGTGAGCGATGAGGCCCACTAATTTAGTATGTCCATCAATTTCCATAAGTTAATGACCTCCATTTTCAGTGTGTCGACCAATTCCTTGATGCATCAGGTAAAGGTCGATTAGGATACCGACCACCGCAACACCGATTGCGACCAGATAGGAGCCGTAATAGGCGTGCGCGCCGGCGTTGGCGTGCATGGTGAGCGTGGCAATCTGTGGACCAATCAGCGCCCCAATGGCGTAGCCAAAGAACATGATGCCGTAATTGGTCCCAGAGAACTTAGCGCCAAAGGTTTTACCAGTCAGGGTCGGGAAGACCACCAAGACCCCGCCGAAGGATGCGCCTAGGATGATCAGAAAGACCGTGAACAGGGCGATTCCGGTAGCCAAACGCAGTCCCGCTAGACCGATGATGGTTAGGCAGAGGATGAGGAAGAGGGTCTTGGTCTCGCCTAAATGGTCAACGGCCCGACCGGTAATCATACGGCCAAAGAAGTTGGCTAAGGTGTTGACCACCACGAAGTTAGCCGCCACGATGGGGGTCAGCGCTAACTGGACTTGAGCAATCGCTGAGAGGGACCCAATCAACATGATGCCGGCCGTGCACGCGATAGCGAACAACGCGAGAAGTAACCAGAAGGTTAGGGACCGCATCATTTCTTTAGGGGATTTCCCGGTCTGTGCGGGTTCGGCCGTGGTTGTGGTTGGCGTCTCGGGTGAAGCCATCAACCAGCCGACTAACCAGACTAAGACTAAGTAAGTGGCGCCAATTGGCATGAGACCAGCGGCGCCCATAGTGGCACAGAGCCAGGCGCCGGCTTTGGCTAAGACCAGTGGTCCTAAGGAAGCGGCTCCGAGGAGTAATCCGGAAATCGTTCCCCGTTTTTCGGGAAACCACTTCAAGGTGGTCAGCAAAGCGGGGTTATAGAGTAGCCCGTTCCCGGTTCCCGCTAGGATACCGATGGAAAAATACAGAAACCAGAGACTGTGGGCGAAGGCCCCCAGGAACCATCCCAGACCAAAGATGGCACCGCCGACGTACATGAGTTTTTTAGGGGAAGAGTGGTCGATGATCCGACCGGAAATAATACCAAAAGCGGCCATAAAGAATTGATAAATGGTCAAGGTCAGGGCAACTTGGGAAGCCGTTGCGCCAGTGGCTTGAACCAGAGTATTGGCGAAGACCGAAAAGGCGGCCGAAGCCGAGCAACAGAAGATGATGATAAACGCTGCGGTAAAGACTAAGCGCCGTTGTCCGGAGACTTGAGTCGGGAGATGAGTTGTTTCCATTAAAATGCACCACCTAATTGAATTGACAAGATTTATTCCAATGAGAAAGCGCTCTCTTCACAGATTATGGTAGGCTAGACTTAAGCTAAAAACCAATACCGATTTGGAAACATCTATAGCCTGAAGCTATCAGTGGTCGAAAAGCCAATAGGGGGGATCCACCCGTGAATTTAAACCAATTACGTTATTTTGTCTGTATCGGTCAGCTGGAGAATTACACCCAAGCCGCCGCAAGGTTACACGTGAGTCAGCCGAGTCTTAGTAAAGCTATGGCACGGCTGGAAGAAGAATTACAACTGGTCTTGTTTCGTAAGCAGGGGCGGCACGTGACCCTGACGGCGACGGGACAACAGCTGTTAAAGGTGGTAACCCAAAGCCTGCATGGGTTAGACACGGGGATTGCTGACTTGCAAGCTCAACAGGCCCACCAACCGATTACGCTTCGGGTGGGGTGTATTCCCACCGTGATTGGGACCTACTTACCCCGGGTTTTACATCAGTTTGAAGAACAACGGACCGGTCAGGTGCGCTTCGAGCTCCACAGCGTCCCTAGTGAAGCCGTTCAGCAGGGGTTGCAGGCGGGAACCTATGATTTGGGGATTGCGGCGATCGACAAGCACCGTTCGGGATACCACGACCTCCCCCTCTTAAAGCAAGCCTTCATCGTGATTGTGGCGCCCAATCATCCATTGGCCCAAAAAACGACGGTGACCTTAGCAGATCTAGCGTCTCAGCACGTGTTGACGTACGACCCCCAACTTTTGATTGGTCAGAAGGTCCAGCGAATCTTAGCGGAAGCTGACTTACCCCACCCCTTAGATGTCACGGCGGTGTATCCCGATGAATTGTCGATTGCGGGGATGGTGCAAGCCTCTCAAGATGTGGGATTGGTGGCCGATACATTATATTTGGCAGCTTTTGATGTGAAGAAGTTAGCGGTCACGATTCCGGCTGATTTACGGGTCATCTCGGCCAGTTATCGGACCGATAATCCCCACCGAGAAGTGCTCCGGGACCTGTTTACACTTTTCCAGCAGTCAACGCCGTGAGAAGTCGCTTTCATCTGACGACGAAATGGGCTAAAATCATGACAAGGAAACGATAAGAGAGGGGCTTTTCTATGACAGAACCAGCAGCAATTGATTTACCAGCGTTTTACGCGAACCCAGACCGAAATGTTGCCGTGTTGAATTATAATGCACGGTTTATCACGAGTATCTTTGACCTGGTCAATAGCGATGAGCTGGCTGCATTTATCAAACTTTTCTTGGATGAACAACAGACGCGAGTTCCCGAAGACGCCGATCCCGCTACCACCTTTAACCGGGTCGACGCGACGACCTATGTCGCAACGTTAAAGGGAATCTTGACCAATCAGCCCAACGTCTATGACCGTTATCCGGCTGCTGAGATTCTGGCTAGTATCGAAGACTTGTACTCGTACTACCGGTCCTATCTCCGGGTGGCCACGATGTCGACACAACATAACGACGTGGTCTCAGCCGAGTTCATGACCATCGACCAGCACTTCAACGAGTTAGTGATTCGGCTGTACCGGACAATCGAAGAGAAGCTGCAAGGCCACGCCAACCACGTTTACCGGCAGACCAGTGCCGCTTCGAGCGCCTGTGTCCTCTTGCAAAAGTTAGCTTGGCCGATGCCAGCGGGGTATGAAGCGTTAGGCAATATTCGCTTCTTGACCCGCTTGATGTTGCGGCCACCAATGATGTTGCACACCAAGAGTAATAAACGTAAGGGGCGTTTCACGGCCAGTCAGGTCAACCCGCTGACCAACTTTACCGGGGATGCGCGTGACTGGTACTGCTACCCCGCTAAGATTGGGACCAGCTTGGCTTACCTGTACTTCCACCGGGACTACCTGGCTTCGGGGTTAGCTTTAGCCAACTTGTTCCAGCTAGCTGATGAGTCTGAAGTAACCGGGCAAAAACCGGACCTGATTCTGCTGTTCGGGTCTCCTAGTGCACAAGGCGATACCGATCCCGAGAACGGGCATTATTACTACGATGCCGCTAACCAGTTATACGTGGGTCAGGTTCCGTACAACGACCAGACCACGTACTTCGGATACATGAAGAAGATTTGCCTGACGTTGCACAACCTGCACCAGATCGACCAAGGGCGCTTGCCGATTCACGGGTCCATGGTCAAGATTACCTTTGCTAACGGGGTGGAGAAGACGGTGGTCTTCTTCGGCGACTCCGGAGCGGGGAAGTCGGAATCCATCGAGGCCTTACAGACGGTGGCTGACGAAAAGATTGCCAATATTGAAACGATTTTTGATGACATGGGCAGCTTCACGTTACAGCCGGGCGGCCAAGGCATCTATGCGCAAGGCACTGAAACGGGGGCCTTCGTTCGGTTGGATGATTTGAGTAGTGAAGTGGCCTTTAATAACATGGACCGGGGGATCTACATGAACCCGGAACAGAAGAACGCACGGGTCATCATCCCGGCCAACACCTGGAAACGGGTCGTGGCCCATCACGAGATCGATATGTGGGTCTACGCGAACAACTACGATGACGCGGTGGGTATTCACCGGTTCACGGACCAAGCCGCAGCCAAGGCAACGTTCATTGCCGGCAAGCGTAAGGCATTGGGAACCACGGATGAAGTGGGGATGAGTACCACCTTCTTCGCCAACCCGTTTGGCCCCGTTCAAGAAGAAGCGGCGACCCGGCCAATCATTGATGCGGTCTTTGACCAACTCTTTAAGGACCAAGTCTATGTAGGAGAAATCTACACACATTTAGGCAACGACAAGTCCCAAGACAAGTTGAATGAGTCGGCCAAGGAACTCTTAGATGTCTTGATGAACCACTAGTAAAAAGGGGGGCGCGCCATGGCTTACCTATCGACCCAAGATCAAGATTTGATTTTGCATATTCTTTTGCAGATCGACGACCCGGCCTACTTGGCCCATTTTCAAGATCCTAGTACGGAAGAGGCTTGGCTACAAGCCAATGAAGCGTTTATCCAGCACGACTTACAACGCTTCTTTCCCGCGACCATCGACACCGCAGATCCGGAGACCTGGCGCTATATTCGGGGCCAGCTCCTGCACGTGGCGGAGCGTGGTCATTAACGATTTTAGTCATTAGTAAACATAAAGGCATAGAAGTTACCTGTGAAGGTGCTTCCATGCCTTTATGTTTAGACTGGGTTAACGCGTTAATAACTCGGACGTTGAATCTTTTAAACGGACCTTTTTAGAATGGTTATTCTAACTTAACTATAATCATTCTTTCATTTTGTAACGTTTAAATCTTTAAGCTTGGAAAATTGCAAATTAGTTATAAACAGTGATAGTCATGGGATTTTTGGATGATATATATAAGAATACGTCACTTTGAGATTAAACATTTTCTCATCTAACAAATGGATGATACTAACTTTATGCAGTTCATTGACATTATAATCTAATGAAACTATAGTTTAAGCTATTGAGAGCAAATTGCCAACGATTTAAGACCTTAGAGAAGGTGCTCATGTGAGAAGATTGAGACGATACTTTGTTAATTTAATACGAGGGACGTTAGCTTTATTGCTAATTTTCTTATGGAATATTCGAAGGGATGGTTCTCATTGGGTGATTCCAGTAACCTTCTTTACGGGATGGCTGATTATTAGCTGGCTGTTGTTCCCCGTATTACGAGAACGTTTTTCGAAATTATATGTTAAAAATGATACGAGGATGACTTCCTAATAAGACCGCTGCATTAGTTGCCCATCAGGATGATATGCGGCAAAGTCACAAGGATAGAAGATGGACCTCGAACGGTGTAACGGTTAATCCTTGGGCGTATCAGTCAGGAAATACGCAGAGTACGGATGATATTTTGAATCCGATATATTTGTTTTGTGAACACCTTCTGATTTCAGTGGTTTTTATGTTGCTGGGGCCAGTGATACTGGTCGTGTCTATTCTGGTGAAGCAGGTGAGAAGAGGCTTCCTTCATACGAAATAGTGAATTGCCGTTTCCGAGTGTTCTTTGAATTTAGATTGTCCCGGAGCCTGTCGTGACGTTAGACAACAAGTGATGGCCTTGTAACTTATGTCAGAGAGAAGGGGACAATAATTATGGAAGTTTTCATTCGTAATTTTAACTATCGTATTTTCATGATTGCCAATATCGTAAGCGCGTTAGGGTCTACGTTGTTTAGCATTGTTTTTGTGATTTACGCAAGGCATATGCCTAACCCTACTTTAGCCATTAGTCTGGCATCATTTGTGGGTGTCTTTCCAATGTTTTTGGATATTCTTATCGGGTATTTATCTGACCAAGTTTGCAATCATTATCAACAACAGATGGTAAATAGGCTGATTCAAGGTTTACTCTTTTTGGTGATGGGCGTGCTCTTGATGGGAAATGTTGGTTGGGTAACCTTTATTGCCCTGCTACTAATGAATGCGCTTTGTAGTTTAATTGGTACTTATAATGGGTATGGGGCCTTTGCCATTATTAAGGATATTGTTTCTTCATCAGATATAGCAGAGGCCGAAGGGTTTGAAACGGGTATCAGCTCCACGCTTGAGATTACGGGAGGTTTAATTGGGGCAGCGTTGTTATCCGTTTTTAATTATCACTACAGCTTATTTGCATTCTTAAATTCAGTATCGTTTTTCATGGCTTCCATGTTACTGTTTTGGGTCCGTAAGAATTTTTCAGTAATTCCAAGCAGCCACGTTTTAGTCGAGAAATATACGGGTCTCACGCCTAACATTAGTAAATTTTTTCATCAGATGCGATTAGATTTTGCGACGCTCAAAACATTTCCGGAAATTACAAAATTTATAGGCGTTTTCTCCGCAATAAATTTATTTGACGCAGGTCAAGAGGTCTTGTTGAATCTTTCCTTGGTGAAGCAACAGCAGTTGATCTTTGTAAACTATGGCTATACCGTGGCTTTAGTGGGAATGGTTGGCTCGATTGGTGCAATTCTTGGTTCCTTTTTACCTGGAAGAATCACAAAGCATTTAAAAATTACCGTGGAAATTTTCTTCATATACGGGGCTTACGGCCTTTTGATACCTAACATATTATTTTTAAAGAATAAATATCTTTTACTAGTCCTAATCGCTGTTTCTTCGCTTTTGTTAGGGGTCCTTAATCCACAGGTCCAGTCGGTGATGGTCACAAAATTACCCGAGAATATGATTGGGTCAATTATGGGTTCTTTTTACACAATTATTCAAGCAACGATTCCGCTGGGGTCCGCAATTTTCTCAGCGGTTGCCAACGTCTTATCACTAAATATTTCTTGGTGGTCTTTATTGGCCTTTGATATGGTGACGTTGTTTGTTTGGATTGCTCAAGTCTATGGAGCTTCTAAAAGAGCAAAGAGTCAACTAAGACGTTCTTAGCCGGGTAGTGTAAAGGGCACATCTTCAATTGAAGATGTGCCCTTTACAAGTTGGTTAGATTTTATCTCAACGTTTAATTTGTTATGAATAGTGATTTAAGCAAATTGACCCAATAAAGCCGTCATGAAGGCTTGGGCGTCTCCCACGTAGCCGTAATCGGAAGCGGCGAAGATTGGGGCGTTCGGGTCACTGTTAACGGACACGATGGTCTGGGAGTCCTGCATCCCCACCAGGTATTGCACGGCACCGCTGATCCCGAAGTTTAGGATCAAGTCGGGGTGAATGGTGTTCCCACTTTGGCCGATCTGGTCGTCGTGGGTGAACCGGTCCTGGTCGGTCAACGGCCGGGAGACACCGATGCGTCCGCCTAGTCGTTCGGCCAATTGGGTCGCAGCGTCGATGGTGGCGGCACTAGCCGCACCACGGCCTAGAGCGACCACGCGACTTGCGTCCCCCACGGTCGTAGCCGTGTTGACGACGGGCGTCGCAGCGGTCACGTGCAGGCGGGTAACGGGGTGGAAGTCGACCTTAGCCGTGGTCAGCTCAGCCCCGTTGGGTGTGGGTTGGGCCGCGAAGGTGTTAGGCCGCACCGTTGCCATCTGGGGCCGCCGGTCAGGACAAATAATCTCACACATGATGTTATCCCCGTAAGATGGTTTGGTGGCCACCAGGGTGTCGTCATCGAAACGCAGGTCCAGGCAGTCGGCGGTCAGTCCCGTCTGTAACTTAGCCTGTAGCCGTGGTGCGATGGATCGGCCGGTGATGGTGGCGCCAAATAAGACCGTGTTGGGCTGGGCCGCATCGACCAACTGCTTTAAGGCGTCCGCTAATTCGGCGTCAGTTGCCGTCGGGAAGCGGTCGTCGCGGACCACCCGAATCTCGTCGGGACCGTAAGTGGTCAGTTCGTCTTCGAGGTGGTCAGTCGTGGCTTCCAAGAGGACGGCAACCACGTGGAACCGGTCACCAGCTAATTGGTTAGCTTTTGTAATGAGTTGTTGTGTAGTGGGTTCGATGTGGTCTAAGCGACGTTCAGCCACGACCCAGAGTTCTGGTTTAGACATTAACGGTTCCTCCTTAAAGTAATTGACGGTCCTTGAGGGCCTTAATCAGTTGACTAGCGGCTTCTTGAGGCGTCCCAGTCAGTGGCGTCAGTTCCCGCTTGACTGGCTTAGGGGCGTAGACCTTGGTAACGATGGTTGGCGACCCCGCTTGACCTAACCGACTGTCGTCGAGGTCTAAGTCATCGTGGTGCCAGATCGTCAGGGGCTTTTCGAAGCTCAGTTGAATATTGCGGGGCGTTGGGTAGCGGGGGGGGTTAAGCTCACTACGAACGCTGACCACAGCGGGTAATTGGGCGACTAAGGTCTGCTTGGTATCTTCTAGTAGCCGTTCGGCGGTCACTTCGTTGGGGCCGCTCAACCGCAACGTGGCTGCGTAAGTAATCTGAGGTTGTTGCAAGAATTCAGCGACGATGGGGCCCACTTGCCCGGTATCGGCATCGACGGCCTGACGACCGAAGATGACCAGGTCCACGTCACCGATTTTTTCGATGGCTTTGGCGATTACGTATCCGGTCGCGAGGGTGTCGGCTCCGGCGAAGGCCCGGTCAGAGAGCAGCACACCGGAGTCGGCGCCCATGGCCATCCCTTCACGCAGGGATTGGGCGTAGTCGTCGGGTCCCATACTCAGGAGGACCACTTGGGCGTCGGTGGTTGCTTTGAACTGTAAGGCTTGTTCAACGGCGTTCTTATCGAAGGGATTCATTACGCCAGCCAAGCCCCGCCGATCCAAGTTGTGGGTCTTAGGGTCGATAGTGACGTCGTTGGTTTCGGGAACTTGTTTGATGCAGACAACAATTTTCAAAGGGAAGACCTCCTATTTCTGAAATTCGGCAGTGGCGATGGCGGAACGCATCTTTTCGACGGTCCCTTCGGCGATTTCCATCGCCCGAGCATCCCGGATCAAGTGTTCAACGGGATATTCGCGACTGTAGCCGTAACCAGCTAAGATCTGCAGGGCGTCGTCGCCGGCAGCCACGGCCGCACGGGAGCCGTGGGCCTTAGCCATGGCGGCTTCCTCACTGTAAGGTTGACCAGCGGCCTTTAATTGGGCGGCCCGTTGGTATAGGAGCTTGGTGGTCTCCTTGCGCATCGCGATATCGGCGACCTTGCGGTGGGTGACCTGGAGTT
This sequence comes from Levilactobacillus namurensis DSM 19117, assembly GCF_001434785.1. Classification (GTDB taxonomy): domain Bacteria; phylum Bacillota; class Bacilli; order Lactobacillales; family Lactobacillaceae; genus Levilactobacillus; species Levilactobacillus namurensis. The sequence continues at coordinate 48,713 of NZ_AZDT01000064.1, forward strand.
CGGTCAACGGCTTGTCGCCAGCCTTCCGCTCCTTGGCGTAGTCGGTAGCGATCTTCAACTCGTGTTCCATGATACCGGTCAGGACCGCGCCCATTAAGATCCGGGCGTCGTCATGAGCGGAGTCCCCAATCAGGCCACCGTCACCCAGGTGCCCCAATAAGTGGTCGTCGTCGACGATGATGTGGTCCATCATGATTTCACCCACGGGCGTCCCCCGCAAGCCGATGAAGTCTTCCCGTTTACCGAAGGAGAAGCCCGGCATGTCTTGGTCGACCACGAAGACGGAGAGTTGGTCCGGAGCGGTCTTGACCAGCACACAGTAGACCTGGGCGAGGCCGCCGTTGGTAATCATGATCTTATCCCCGTTGATGACCCAGTGGTCGCCTTCCCGGGTCGCCGTTGAGCTGATGCCCATCGGGTTCGAGCCGCCGCTAGCTTCGGTCATAGAAAAGGCGAAGATTCGCTGGTTTGCGGAAGGCAAGAGGGCTTGCTTAAGGGCGGGCGTACCGAACTTCAGGATCTGATCGATGGTCTTGAAGTGGCCTTCGAGAGTAACGGCCGTGCTGGCGTTGCCGCGAGCTAGGTGGTTCAGAACGGTGGCCGTCACTTCGGGACCGAATTCAGCACCACCAAATTCTTGGGGCAGCATGAGGCCTAAGAAACCAGTCTCCGTTAACTTCTTCATGAAACCTTCTGGGTAGTCTTGCGCGTGGTCAATGGCCATGTCGAGCGGGGCGACCTCCCGTGCCGTGTAATCGTCGACCATTTGTAAAAGCAGCTTTTCAGCCGCGGTATTCCGGGTAGACATTGAGCATCCTCCTTATCGGGTGATATTTGGTTGTGTAAAATTGAACAAAAACGCGTTGCTTAGTATACAGAATAATCGCGTGATAAGTCCAGTAAAAAATGCTAACTTTTTGTAAATAACTGGTGGGGTAGCCCCCTAAAATGCATACTAAGTGGTTAAGATAGCGATTTCATAGGATTCAATGGATTATTCTGATTAGTTAATACATATTAAAGGGTACTAGTGACCAAGGCTAGATTCCTTGATTTAAATCAAGAAGCGAAAAGATTGTGGCGAAATCGACAAATTCTGGTGGGGAATTCGCGTGATAAAAGTTTTAGTTAATTTAAGGAAAAAATGGTACTTCGGGGGCGATTATTATACAATGAAACCGGATTCTTAAATTTGGAGGTGTCATTGTTATGCAAATTACACAAGAGGTGGCGGGGGAACTACACCACCAGACGGTGACCAAGTACGTCTTGACTAATGACCAGGGGACGCGTGCGGCGATTCTGACCTGGGGGGCCACGCTGCAGGAGTTTAGTGCCTTAGAAGATGGCCAGCGGCACCAACTGATCGTTCAGGAGCAGGACTTGGCGGCTTACGACCACAACCCGTATTATTTGTGCCAAGCCTTAGGTCGGGTCGCCGGGCGGATCGCCGGTGCCCAATTTGACCTCAATGGGCGGACGGTTCACTTGGATCCCAATGAAGCGCCGAACGCTAGCCACGGGGGCCCCCACGGGTTTACCTTCGTGAACTGGGCGGCCACCACGCAACAGACCGCAACGGCAGTCAGCGTGCAGTTGACCCACACCACCACCGAAGCGGCGGATAAGTATCCCGGGACCATGGCCACCACGATCACCTATACGCTGACTAACGACAATCAGCTGACCATCACCTTTACGGCGAAGAGTGATGCGCCGACGCTGTTCAATCCCACGATTCATACTTACTTTAACGTCACGGATGACCAGCACGACCTGAAGAATCAGTGGCTCCAACTGAACAGCACCCACCGGTTGGCCTTAGATCAGGCCAAGATTCCAACGGGGGAAAAGGTGGCTTTGGCCGGAACCGGGTTTGATTTTCAGACCCCCCAAACGATTCAAGAAGGTTTAGCGAAATTGCGGAAGCATGGTATTGTAGAATATGATGACGCCTTTGAGGTCACGCCGAGTGCCACCACCCCGATTGCGACGGTGGGCGACACCACGGGTCACCGGGAAGTGCGGGTCTACTCTGACCGGAACGCGGTGGTGGTCTTTACGGCTAACCCGACTGACTCTAAACGCGCTGATCAGCGGGATTACAACGCCTTAGCGCTGGAGGCCCAGACGTTACCCGATGCGATTCACCACGCCGATTTTGGCGATGTGGTCTTACCCGCCAATCAGAGTGTGACGCATACGATTCGTTATCAATACGTTCGTCAATCAAATTAAACGTAAGGGAGAGATCTATTTATGAGTTGGCAAGAAAATTATGCCGTTTGGCAACAACAATCCCAGATGTTGCCGGAGGTTCGGCAGGCACTAGATGCCATGGCTGGGGATGACCAGGCCTTAGAGGCGGCCTTTAGTGGTCCTATGAGTTTTGGAACGGCTGGGATGCGGGGCGTCATGGGACCCGGAATCGGTCAAATGAACGTCTACACGGTTCGTCAGGCGACCGAAGGCGTGGCCCGTTACTTAGATACGTTGGACGACGCCACCAAGCAACGCGGGGTCGCCATCAGTTTCGACTCCCGCTACCATTCTACGGAATTCGCCCATGAAGCCGCTCGGGTCTTAGGGGCGCACCAGATTCCTAGCTACGTCTTCGATGACTTACGGCCAACGCCGGAACTGTCTTTTGCGGTCCGGCACTTGCACACGGCCATGGGGATCATGATCACGGCCAGCCACAATCCTAAGCAGTACAACGGGTACAAGATCTACGGTCCCGATGGGGGGCAGATGCCGCCTAAGGCTTCCGATATGATCACCAACTTCGTCCGTTCGGCCAAGGACGTCTTTGCCATCAAAGTGGCGGATGAGCAAGACTTACGGGCGGCTAAGGTCATGCACATCATCGGTGAGAACGTGGATCAGGCCTACTTGGAAAACGTCACCAGTGTGACCATCAACCACCAGTTGATCGACCAAGTGGGGAAGACCATGAAGTTGATCTACACACCGTTACACGGAACCGGGAAAGTGATCGGCGAACGGGCGTTGCGTAAAGCGGGCTTTGAGAACTTTACCATGGTGCCCGAACAGGCCATTGCGGACCCTGAGTTCCCCACGGTCGACTTCCCGAACCCCGAATTCCCCGAAGCCTTTGATATGGCCATTGCCTTAGGGAAGAAGGAAGGGGCCGACTTACTGGTCGCGACTGATCCCGATGCCGACCGGCTAGGGGCTGCGGTCCGGCAACCTAACGGTGATTACCAACTCTTGACCGGGAACCAGATTGCGTCGATTCTGCTGGCCTACATCTTGAAGGCCCGGAAGCAAGCGGGACAATTGCCAGCCAATGGGCGGGTCGTAAAGTCCATCGTGTCGACCGAACTGGCTACCAAGATTGCGGCGGCTTACGGGGTCGAGATGAAGAACGTGTTGACCGGGTTCAAGTTTATTGCTGAACAGATTCACCAATACGAGACCACCCACGACCACACCTTCTTGTTCGGGTTCGAAGAAAGCTATGGCTACCTGATCAAGCCGTTCGTCCGGGATAAGGACGCCATCCAATCCACGGTTCTGTTGGCGGAAGTCGCGGCTGACTATAAGCAACGGGGGCTGACCCTGTACGATGGGATTGAGGAACTGTACGCGACCTACGGCTACTACGCTGAGAAGACCACCTTCGAGCAGTTCGACGGGGTCGATGGGGCAGACCAGATGGCCCACCTGATGAGTGAGTTCCGGGAGAACGCACCGCAAGACTTCGCGGGTACCCAGATCGATGCTGTGGAAGACTTTTCAACCGGTGTGAAGACCACGGCGGCCGGCCAGACCAGTTCGATCGACCTGCCTAAGTCGAACGTCTTAAAGTACTGGCTCAGTGATGAGACCTGGATCTGCATCCGGCCTTCCGGGACCGAGCCTAAGGTCAAGTTCTACATCGGGACTAGTGACCAGACGGCGGACGCGGCCCAAGCCCGGTTAGCGAAGTACGAACAAGCCCTGAAGACTTACGTGGCTTCGGTCAACTAGGTTAAGGTTATCGCTAGCTAGTTAGAGTCGTTGAAAGTTAAGCGAAATCAAGGGTCATTTCAACGGATTTTCAAGTTGAAATGACCCTTTTTGTATGGTTAAATAATGGATTTACTAAAGTTTTTACCGTTAAATTGCAACCGGTTGCAATAGCTCGATAGCCCGTTTACAAAAGAATTTATGTAAACAATTGCACAATGAAAAAGGTTGCAACTCAGGGATAAGTCCCTTAGAATAGCATTTGTAAAGCGCTTACATTTACTTAAAATTTAGTAAGCCAGAACGATACCCATAAACTGATTGAGAAGAGGGATTTCAGATGGCAAACGATAAGATCATGTTGGACCCGGCAGCTTTTGCCGCGGCTGTTCTGGGGGGTAACGCCCAACGGCCAGATGAAGAAAACAAGTTGTACATCAAGCGGCAACTCACGTTATACTTAGAAGCCACGCTGTTGGCGCAAGATTTTAACAATCTAGAAGAGTCGCGCTTTGACATGGCGAAGACCCAGAAACGCAACGAGGTACTTTCTAAGATTATTGAACGGCGCTACCATTAAGTCTTTTGGCGGTGGGCGTTACGACTAGATGAAAGGTGTGACAAGGACCATGAATCAGATTAAACAGTATGCGTCTTATGCGTTTGGGGCGTTCGGCCATGATGCATTCTACGCAACATTAAGTACTTATTTTCCTATTTTTGTAACCAGTGTGCTTTTTACCTCGAAATCGAATTCGGCGACCATGATTGGGGCCGTCAGTGCGATGCTGGTGGTGATTCGGATTCTCGAAATTGCCTTTGATCCCATGATTGGTGGGGTCGTGGACAATACCCGGACCCGTTGGGGCAAGTTCAAGCCGTGGCTTTTAGGCGGTGGCTTGATTAGTGCCGTGGCCTTAATGCTGATCTTTACCAGCTTAGGTGGTTTAGCGGACCAGAACGATTTGGTTTACCTGATCGTCTTTGCGGTGATCTTCATCGTGTTGGATGTCTTCTATTCCTTTAAAGACATCGCGCTGTGGTCCATGTTGCCAGCGTTGAGTGTGGACTCGAATACACGGACCAAGTTCGGAACGATTGCCCGGTTTGGCTCTACGCTAGGGGCCCAAGGGGTCATCATTGTGGTGATGCCTCTGGTTTACTTCTTCTCCCAGAAGCTTTCTGGGACCACGGGGAACGGACAGACCCGGGCCGGTTGGTTAGGCTTCGCGGCGGTCATTGCGTTGATTTCCTTCTTAGGGGCCTGCACCGCAGCCTTCGGGACGCACGAGCAGAAGAACCTGATTCGTGAAAACACCGAAAAGACCCGGTTACGCGACGTCTTTAAAGCCATCGGTGAGAACGACCAGCTGATGTGGTTAGGGTTATCCTACTTTATGTTTGCGTTAGGTTATGTCATCACCAACTCGTTGTTGCTGTACTACTTCCGTTACGTGATTGGTCAACCTAAGGCCTACAGTATCGTGGGGGTCATCACCGCGATTTTAGGGATTGTTTCCGTAATCTCGTTCCCATTCTTAGTGAACCTGATCAAGCGGCGGGGCGTCTACATTGGCGGTATCTGCATGATGTTAGTCGGGTACCTCCTCTTCTTGTTCGCCGGAACCAACGTGCCACTGGTTCTGTTAGCCATCGCCATCTTCTTCTTCCCGTACCCATCCGTATTCTTGGCAGCGTTGATGACCATCACCGACAGTGTGGAATATGGACAATGGAAGAACGGGACGCGGAATGAATCCGTGACCCTAGCCGTTCGGCCGTTGATCGATAAGTTGGCCGGAGCATTTGCCAACGGTATTGTGATGTTGGCGGCCTTACAATCCGGGATGACGGGGAACGCGAAGCCGAGTGACATCACCAGCGGCGGCTTGTTACAGTTCAAGATGTTCATGTTCTATATTCCGATTATCCTGATTATCTTAGCTGCTGTGGTTTACGCCAAGAAGATTTCGTTATCCGAAAAGCGCCACGCCCAAATCGTGGACGATTTGGAAAAGAAGTTGCGGGCGGCTAAGGCGGCTGGTCAAGTGATTGGCGACCAGGACGAGCCACAAACGGCGACGCCTGCTCAGGCCAAGCTCACTACGGCTAACGGACTTAAGACGGACCACTAATGAGTGAAGAAAAGTTCCGGGACAGAGCGCCTGGAGCTTTTTTAAGTCAACGAAGACCGGGCTGCTTGGTGAACGTCCCGGGGATGATTAGGAGTAACCCGATAAGGAATGATCTAAAAGAGAACGTTTAAATGAAAACGGTTTATTTTTAATTGACAGGGGCCTATTCCGGCCGTATACTAAAACTACAGTAAAAGTTTACTAAAAAACTAGAAGGAGTTAATCGTCATGGACTTTGCGAGCCTTGCTACTGAATACCAACAACAATTTAACGCTAAACCAGAACGGGTTTTCTTTTCGCCCGGTCGGATCAACTTAATCGGTGAATATACCGACTTCAACGGTGGGCACGTCTTCCCGGCGGCCATCAGCCTGGGCACGTTCGCCGGCTTTACCAAGCGTTCTGACCGGACGGTGCGGATGTATTCCGCCAACCTGCCCCAAGCCGGCGTGATTGAATTTTCGTTAGATGATCTTAGCTTTGACAAAGCCGCCAACTGGACCAACTACTTTAAAGGGATGTTGTTCGAATTGGGTAAGCAGGGCAAGCAGATCGACCAAGGCTTTGACCTCTTCGTTCACGGTAACTTGCCTGACGGTTCCGGCTTGTCGTCCTCCGCGTCCGTCGAGATGTTGATGGGTGAAATCCTGTTGAAGGCTTACGGTATGGCGATTTCCCGGGTCGATTTGGTTAAAGTCGGCCAGCAAGTCGAAAACGATTACTTGGGGCTGAATACCGGAATCATGGACCAATTCGCCGTGGGGATGGGCAAGAAAGACCAGGCCATTCTCCTGGACACCAACACCTTAAAGTATGAATATGCGCCGGTGAAGATGGACGGCTACGTGGTGGTCATCATGAACACCAAGAAGCGGCGAGAACTCACGGACTCGAAGTATAACGAACGGCGGTCACAATGTGAAGAAGCCTTGCGGCGGTTGCAGACCAAGTTAGACATTCAGACCTTGGGTGACTTGGATCAAGACCAGTTCGACCAGAACAGCTATCTGATAAACGATGACGTGCTGATCAAGCGCGCCCGGCACGCGGTGATTGAAAACCAACGGACGCTGAAGGCTTACCAAGCCTTACAAGATAACGACCTGGTCACCTTCGGGAAGTTGATCAACGCCTCCCACGTTTCGCTCCATTACGACTTTGCCGTAACCGGAAAGGAACTGGACACGTTGGTCGAGACCGCTTGGCAACAGCCGGGTGTGTTGGGTGCTCGGATGACGGGAGCCGGCTTCGGTGGCTGTGCCATCGCCATTGTGAAGGAAGCCAACGTGGATGCCTTCGAACAAGCCGTGGGTCAGGTCTACCAAGACACTATCGGCCATCCTGCAGAATTCTACATTGCCCACTTAGACGATGGTCCACGGGAATTAACCAAGTAAAATTATTGTCCGGGTGCGCGTTGGGTCGCTAATCCTGGACGGTCAATGAAAATGTTTCGCAGAATAAGAGGAGGAATTGGATTATGGCAGTTTTAGTTTTAGGTGGCGCTGGTTACATTGGTTCCCACGCCGTTGATCGGTTGATTGCAAAGGGCTACGACGTGGCTGTCGTGGATAACTTAGTCACGGGTCACCGTGCAGCTGTGAACCCTAAGGCACGGTTCTATCAAGGCGACGTTCGGGATCAAGACTTCCTGAACCGAGTCTTTGACCAAGAGGATATCGAAGGGGTGATTCACTTTGCAGCCTTCTCCGTGGTTCCCGAATCCATGGAAAAGCCGTTGAAGTACTTTGATAACAACACGGCGGGCATGGTGTCCTTGCTGGAAGTCATGAATCAGCATAACGTTAAGAAGATCGTCTTCTCCTCGACGGCGGCAACCTATGGTGAACCCAAGCAGATTCCGATTAAGGAAACGGACCCCCAGATTCCAACCAACCCTTATGGCGAAAGCAAGTTAATGATGGAAAAGATCATGCACTGGGCGGACCTAGCTTACGGTATCAAGTTCATCGCACTGCGGTACTTCAACGTGGCTGGGGCCAAGCCAGATGGCAGCATTGGTGAAGACCACCATCCTGAGACCCACCTGGTTCCCATCATTTTACAAGTCGCTGCTGGTGAACGGGATGAGTTGTCCATCTTTGGTGACGATTACCCAACCAAGGACGGGACCAACGTCCGGGACTACGTTCACGTGGTCGACTTAGCGGATGCGCACATCTTAGCGCTCGAATACCTGAAGGCGGGTCATGACAGTGACGCCTTCAACTTAGGGTCCTCGACGGGCTTCTCCAACAAGGAAATGCTGGAAGCAGCCCGGAAAGTCACGGGTAAGCCGATTCCAGCCAAGATGGCTCCCCGCCGGGCGGGTGACCCAAGTACGCTGATTGCGGCCAGTGATAAGGCACGCAAGATCTTGAATTGGAAGCCACAGTTCGACAACGTGGAAGACATCATCGCCACGGCTTGGAACTGGAAGCAGACGCACCCAGAAGGCTACAATGATCGGCAGGCGACCAAGTAATGACACCGGATACCTTGCATAAGTTCTTAGCAGCAATCGTGGCGTCACCATCGCCGTACACCGCTCTGGACCGGCAGTACGTTGAGAACCGGATCTACGCGTTGATTGGTGACGGCGCGACCCAGCAGGCAACGGGGGAGGACCCCATTGACCTGGTCAACGCTTTAGTGGCCACGGCGATCGACCATCACAAGATTAACGACACGCCTAGTGAGCGTGAAATCTTGGAGGCCCAACTGATGGACCTGATGACGCCGCTACCGTCGGCGTTGAACCGTGGTTTCTGGGACCGGTATCAGATCAGTCCCAGTGCTGCGACCGACTGGTTCTACCAGTTGAGTCGGGCGAACAATTACATTAAGACGCGCAACATTGCGCGCAACGTAGTGTTTGACGCCCAGACGGCGGCTGGTAAGTTGGAAATCACCATTAACTTATCCAAGCCAGAAAAGGACCCTAAGGCGATTGCCGCGGCCCGGAACCAACCTAAGACGGGTTACCCGTTGGACCAACTCTGCATGACTAACGAAGGGTACTTGGGTCGGCTAGGGTACCCTGCTCGGAGCAATCACCGCATCGTACGGTTGACCCTGGGTGGTGAGACTTGGGGCTTCCAGTACTCGCCATACGCCTACTTTACGGAGCACGCCATCTTCTTATCCCAGGAACACCGGCCAATGAAGATCGACCAACACGCCTTTACCAACTTACTGGAAATCGTGCGCCAGTTCCCAACCTACTTTGTCGGCAGCAACGCGGACCTGCCCATCGTGGGGGGCTCGATGCTCAGCCACGACCACTATCAGGGGGGCAAGCACACCTTCCCGATGATGCAAGCACCGTTGGACCGAGAATTCGACCTAGACGTTCCTGGCGTTACGGCGGGCGTGGTTCAGTGGCCGATGACGGATCTGCGGTTGCGGGGGGCCAAGCCAGAGAACTTGGTCAACGCGGCTGTGAAGATCATGGCCCACTGGGTCGACTATTCTGATGAAAGCGTGGACGTACGGGCCTACACGGACGGGACGCGCCACCACACCATTACGCCGATTGCCTACCGTGACGGGAAGGATTTCGTGTTGGACCTGGTCTTACGGGATAACCAGACCTCGGACCAGTATCCGGATGGCATTTTCCACCCGCACCAAGACGTTCAACATATTAAGAAGGAAAATATCGGGTTGATCGAAGTCATGGGACGGGCCATCTTACCAGCACGCTTAAAGGCGGAAATGGCGGAAGTTACCAAGTACCTGGTGGGTCAACCTAATCAAATGGCAGAGATGCACCGGGACTGGGCGGACCAGCTGAAACAAACCCACCAGATTACGCCGGACAACGTGACGACCATTTTGCATCAAGCGATTGGGGACGTCTTCGCTCGGGTCTTAGCCGACGCGGGGGTCTTCAAGCGGGATGCGCAGGGTCAAGCGGCGTTGGATCGGTTCTTAAGCCAGCTCGTTTAACCAGAACCCAAGGATAAGAGGAGATGAGAATGATGGCAGCAACTTTGAAAGACATTGCCCAGAGCGTAGGTGTCTCGTTGGCCACCGTCTCGCGGGTCTTGAATTACGACCGGACGCTATCGGTCAGTGAGCATACGCGAAAGCAGATTTTTGAAGTCGCCGAGAACTTGAACTACACCAAGTTGAAGCGGCGCCCGACAATGCCTGACAAGCAGTTGAAGATTGCCATTGTTCAGTGGTATTCCCAGACCAAGGAATTAGACGACCTGTATTACATGTCCATTCGCTTGGGCCTTGAGAAGCGGGGCGAACAGCGCCACTTCTTGACCATGCGGACGTTCCAAAACGACTTGTCGGCCATCGACCCAGATGTCGATGCGATCATTGCGATTGGGAAGTTTAGTCCGCAGCAGGTCGCGGATCTAGCCCGGTTAACGCCGAACTTGGTCTTTGTGGACCACGACCAACTCTGTCACGGCTACGATAGTGTCGTGACGGACTTCGAGTTCGCCGTCAGACAGGTGGTGGACTTCTTCTGGCAGCAGGGCCAGCACCGGATTGGCCTGTTACACGGGACGGAATGGACTACCGATAAGCAATTAGAGGTGGTCGATCCGCGGTTGAAGGCCTTTCGGCAGGCCATGCAGGCTCGGGATGCTTATGACCCGGACCTGGTCTTTGCGGGGGACTACACCAACCAGTCGGGGTACCAGCAGATGAAGCGGGCCATCGACCAGCTGGGGGATCAGTTGCCGCAGGCCTTCTTCGTGACCAACGACCCCATGGCGGCGGGCGCGTTAAAGGCGCTCCGGGAGGCCCAGATTCAGGTTCCCGAACAAGTCAGCCTGATTGGATTCAACGATACCACGATTGCCAAGTACGTCTTCCCCGAGTTGAGTACCGTGCACGTTAACACGGAACTCCTAGGCTCAACGGCGGTCGATTTGATTGAGAATCGGTTGCAGACCGGGCGGACTACGCCCCAGCGGGTGACGGTCGGCACAGAGTTGATCCTCCGGGAAAGTACGCAGGCGACTCCAGCTTCAGCAAAAACAACCAAGTAACGTAACGTTAAAAAGGCGTCGATGGCCGTGACCGGTCATTGACGCCTTTTTGTGGTGAACTGCCCCGGGAGAGAAGTATGGCCCGGAGACGCGCTGTGAGCCGCTTCTAGAGGGGAAGAGGGCTTATGGAGCAAAAAAAGGGGCCTGGGACAAAGTGCCCAGGCTCCTGATATTCTTAACGATAACGTTACGGTGCTGAAACGTGCGACCCAAGGCAGCCAGCTTACGACGTTAATGCTTGCTTGCTAACCGCCTTTTGTCCCAGGCTTTAGCAAATTACCAGATCTTCACCCGTTTTTCCGGTGCGAGGTACATGCCATCGCCGGGTTGCACGTTGAAGGTGCTGTAGAAGTCGTCCAGGTTCTTGACCTGCACGTTGGCCCGTAAACGGTTAGGTGCGTGGACGTCGATCGACAACAGGAGTTGCATGTATTCGGTCGTGGACTTCATCCGCCAGATTTGAGCCCAGTTGACGAAGAATTCCCGTAAGTTGATCACGTCCGCGGACTTGGCGGCTTCGAGGGCACAGCTCAAGCCCCCGGCGTCGGCGATATTTTCGGAGACGGTCAGCTTACCGTTGACTTTCTGCCCCGCAAACGGAATGCCGTCGAATTCGGCGATCATGGCCTTGGAGAGGTCTTTGAAGTGGGCTAAATCAGCGTCGGTCCACCAATTGTTCAGGTTCCCGAACTCGTCGAATTGCGCCCCGTTATTGTCAAAGGCGTGGGAGATTTCGTGGGCCATTACGGCGCCGATACCCCCGTAGTTCTGGCTGCTGGTCTGCTTCAAGCTGTAGAACGGTGCTTGTAAGATGGCAGCTGGGAAGACGATTTCGTTGTTAGATGGGGAGTAGTACGCGTTGACCGTGTTGGCACTCATGTCCCAACGCTTACGGTCGACGGGTTGCCCCCAGTGACTGAAGTTATCCGCGATGGCCAGCTCGTCGAAGCGTTGCGTGTTGGCGAACAGGGAGGCGTCGGTGTCGACCGTGAACTTCGCGTAGAGCGGATCAATCTTGTCGGGGTAGCCGACCTTGATGGTCAGTTTCTGCAACTTGACGATGGCCTTCCGCCGGGTCTCGGCGCTGAGCCAGTCGTTGTTCTTCAACCGGTTTTGGTAGACGCCGGCCATTTTAAGAACCATTTCGCGGACGTCGGCCTTAGCCGTTTCCCCGAAGTAGCGCCGGCCGTAGTAATCACCGACGACTTGGTCGAAGTAGGTCGTAGCTAACCGGTAAGCGGATTTGGCCTGTGAGCGGGCTTCCTTTTGCCCGGACAGCGCCCGACCGTAAGTCCCACCGACTTGCCGGAAGTCTTCGGATAAGACACCGCTAGCGGCGATGACGGTCTTGACCAGCATCCAGCTCTTGACTAGTGGGAAGTTGGCTTCAGTTAAGAGGTCACCCACAGCGTCGAAGTAGGTTGGTTGTGGCAAGATGACCGATTCGGGCGCGTCGTGGATCAAGTCCTTTAAGGCGGCAGTCAGGTCAAGCTTGTCAGTCGCCGCGTCCACGGTAGCCAGTGGCCGTGGGTTGTACATCTTCACGTAATCCGCAGCTTCTTCGGAGGACTTGACGTGGGGGGCAATCAACGCATCGAACTGCTTGGTCTGTTCGACCATCTTAGCCGCCGCGTCCTGGTCATAGCCGACCATGGTCAGGAGTTTCGTGGCCATCTGGGTGTAGACGGGCAGTAACTGCTTAGCCGCTGGGTTGTCCTTAGCGTAGTAGGTCTTGTCCGGAAGAATCAGGCTGGGCGCGTCGACGTACAGGGCGTACTTGCTGGTGTCCTTCATGTCGGGATCAATGCCGATTTGGATGGGCGCCGGTAAGCCGGCCCGGTACCAGTCGGCTAGCTGGGCGTTGAGGTCCGCGAAGCTCTTCAAGTTTTCAATCTTGGTTAAGAATGGTTTCAGGGGAGTCGCACCGTCAGCGTCCCGTTTGGTGAAATCACGACTCATGGCGTAGAACTTCTTGAACTCGCCCATTTCGGCGTTGTCGGGTTTGAGATTCCCGTCTAAGAGGTCGGCAAAATCATGCATCAGAGTCTTTTCGATGCCGTCGACCAGGTCCATGAAGCCACCGGTCGATGAGTGGTCACCAGGGATGGTGGCCTGTTCTTCCCATTTACCGTTAACGGCAGCGTAGAGGTCTTGGTTCAACTGGCTGTCGTCAACGGGGAAATCAGCGTGACTGGCGGTCACGTTGTTGGCAAAGTGATTGAAACGCATAGGAAAATTCCTCCTTATAAAAACGATGTTAGTCACAGGTTAACCCTTTTTAGGTGAAAAGGGAATTTTTTTATCATCATATTCTCATAAAATGTGATGGAACCCCAGACTGGCCTGGTACAGCGTTAACCAAAAAACGGGACCCCCAGTTAAACTGAGGATTCCGTTAGTTAGTAAATCCGTAAGGTTATTCTTGAGAAGCTTGGTGCCGTTCCCGTAAGACTGGCCGGTGGAACTTCGGCCGGTTACGATCCCAGACCGCTAGATTGTTTTGATAGCGGGTGAAGAAATCGTTGATGGTCTCGTCAGATAAGTCGCTAGGAATCTGGTTCCAAGTCTTAGCGCTTTGTAGGAAGACTTGATGGATATCGTCTTCAACGTGTTCTCCCTTAGGCGTTAGCCGCAAGTACTTGACCCGCCGGTCGTCCATCTTGGCTTCTTGTTCAACGTAGCCGTCGAGTAAGAGTGCCCGTAATTTCCGCGCCGCTGCGGAACGGGTGGTGCGGGTGTCATCCGCTAATTCACTTAACGTAATGTTTCGTTGCTCGTGAATCTGCTTGAGCAACAGGTATTGTTCAAAACTTAATGAGTATTGCCCCGTAATCTGTTCCGCCGCGTTAGTTAAGACGCAAAAGATCTCGCGGTACTGACGCAGGAACATCTCAAATACTCTCTCCTCACTTTGCATAAAAACTCCCCCTTGAAATAGAAACAAATTCTGTTGGTAAGGTGAAAGTACCCGAACATTGGGTGGCTTTCACTATCACAGCATACCGTTATTATGCGGCACTATCGATGGGGATGAAAATGATTGCACTTTAGAAGCACGGGTTAGGACAATTCAGCTTAAAAATCCCCAACGGTGACGAACCGTTGGGGACCCGAGGTTATTTGGTCATATAGATGTAAAGGTGGTCGGTAGAGAAGCCGGTGTTGAATCGAATATTATTGGAACGGATGGTCTTAGTCTTGGTGGAGCTACTGTTCGACTTCGCATCCTTCAGGACCTTCTCGAATTTCTTGATCACGTACTGGGGGTTGGCCTTTAAGGTGCTCCCGAGGAGGGCGAAGGTGGTGCCGAAGTGGCGCTGGCCGGTCTTGGTCTTCATCTGTTTGGTCGGGACGATCAAGGCCAGTCCCATCAGATGCTTGTCCTGAACGTTGGCCCGGACCACGGTATCCTTGGTGCTGATTAAGTTATGGATACCGTTCTTGGCGGTTGTCGGAAGCAGTTGGTCCTTGGCTTGCCGCTTGGCGGTGGCTAGTTGGCCCTGTAGCTTTTGGGCGGCCGCCTGTTGTTGCTTAGCGACGGTTGCGGCCGCGGCGGGATCGCGCTTAGCTAAGGCTGCCAGCTTTTGCTTGGTCTGTGCTTGGGTCTTCTGGGCCGTCTGGAGTTGCTTTTGCGCCTTGCTAGGAAGGTAGCTACCGATGACCATCTGGTTGTATTGCTTGGCGAAGGTCTGGTAGTTAGCCAGCGACTTAGTAGCCTTGACCGTTACGGTCTTGTGTTGGTGACCAGCCGTGACGGTGACCTTTTGGTCCGTCGGGGCGGCCGGAACTTGGAAGAAGTAGGTCCCGGCGTTCACGGCGACTTGATGCTTGGCGTGGTCGGCCACTTGGTAAGTGACCTGTTTGGTCTTAGCATCGCCCTTGATCACTGCCGTGAGAGCCGTGGGGTGGTAGGTCGTCTTGTTGGTCGTGAGCGACGTGGAGCAGCCGGCTAGGATTACAGCTAAGAATCCTAGGGCGCCCAGTAAGCGTTTTTTCATGATTTTTTGCGCCATCCTTTTGAATAGAGTCTTTGATTTATCTTACCACAAACTCTGAATCCCCGGAGAATGAGAATCTGCTAACGAAACCCCAGACAGGCTAAAAATTTCATGAAAAAACGGGTAAAAGACTATTTTATCGGCGGTAAGGTTGGTATGATGAAGGTGGTGGAAGCGATACCACTATAATCGTTTATAGACGAAAGGACGGGATATTATGTACGAACGGATTTTAGTACCGATGGATGGGAGCAAGAACGCCCACGCCGCTTTAGTGGAGGCCATTAAGTTAGCCCAGAAACTCGGCTCGAAGCTGTTCATCGTTTCCGTCGCCAGTGACCAGACCTACGCTCACTACGGTGCCGAATTTGGGAGTGAAATCATGACCCACTTCAAGGATTCAGCCTCTGAATTTCTAGAAAGCGCCGTGGACGAGGTCAAGGAAGCGGGCGTTCCCGTTGAGACTAGCTTTAAGGTCGGGCTACCTAAGCCGACGATTGCCAATAGCCTGCCACAAGAACTGAAGACCACGCTCACGGTCATTGGGCGTTCCGGGGTTCACGGCTTAGGCAAAGCCATCATGGGGTCGACCACCAATTACGTGGTGCAGAACTCTAAGACCAGTGTACTGGTCGTCGATTAGCCACCACTCATCCTGGCAATTATTCCGGGAGCTAGCAGTTAATGCTTCTGGTTTTAGGATTAGGTGTTAAAGCAATAACTTAAGACTAGCTCTGTAAACCCCAGACGGCTTTACAGAGCTTTTTCGAATGGCAATGATTTGGTGTTAAGAATCGCACGTGCACACTTGGGCTTTGATGAACCAATTACTGCTGTGCTGGTCGTCCTCTCGGCTTACAGTTGGGTAACCAGATCAGAAAATGGTTACCCAACATACCGTGGTTTCCAAGTATTTGACGACTGTGATGGGTTAAAATAGATTTTATTTCAAACAGGATAAGGTTACAGTGGTGACTGGCATGAATAAGATTATCAACTGGTTGTAGTCATGGTGTCAATCGACTGAGTGTTTGATGGCGCATGTCACGGGTTGAGATTCAATAAGGTATACGCCTTATCGTTTGAGTTTAACCGTCTCACGTGGCTACTTTCAGTTCCAATTACCGGGAGACACTAGTTTGTTAACACTCAATTTAGCCGTGAGGGCGGCCCTGAAGGGGCTCAGTGGTGTCGTTTGGGTTATTCGGGGTTCTTTCCCGGATTACCCAAAGGCCGAGCTTGAAGACCTGGCACTTTCAGGGCTTCAAGTCGTGCCCACCACGTTCCAGCCCCTTCAGGACCAACCGGTAAGGCGGACATTTTCCACCATCCTGTCCTTGACTAAATGTCGAAAGGAAGTCTGGGCGTTCTGTCCTAGACTGAAAAAAAAGCCACTGACCGAAGTCAGTGGCTTTTCTGGTATTGGCGATTACTTGGTCTTGATTTCACCCTTCAACCAACGTTGCAGAGCTGAAATTTCATCGCGCCGCTTCAGGTCCTTTTTACGGTTAACCTTACGACGGCCTTGTACGCCATTTGGATGTGCTTTTCTCATTGTAGAAACCCTCGCTTAATTAAAATAACAATCGAGTACCATTCTACTAAGGATTGGCCGAAATTGCAAGGTTTCCGGGCTAATTTGCCGGCGAATCAGGGGGAAAGATGCCGTTAGTACGCTGGCTTCTGCGATTTACTTAAGTTTGAGACGGTGATGGCGAATTCAGTTTTTGAAGTGGTATATTGGAAGCAGACCGATGGGAAGGGCGGTAATCGTGCAAAAATTAAAGCTTCAATCGACCGTGCGTTGGTGGGCCTGGCTCATCGCGTTGATTCTGGGGGCCGTACTCGTGATGGGAACGCAACATGACGCAGTGTTCTATCATGATCCCATTCTAAAGGTCACGGCGGTGCAACACCAGAAACCTACCAAAATCACGGATAACTTTCAAAATGAGGATTGGCAGACCCGGCAGACGCTGACTGGCCACCTCTTAAACGGGCAATACAGGGGACGGTCACTGACCATCTCCAATACGTATTCGGCATCCGGGGCCATGGATCAACGGTACCGGGTAGGCAGCCAACTCTTCGTGGTGCTGCACCATCATGCGGGGCAGTTGAGTGCCACGGTCAAAGGGTATAAACGGGACACGGCGCTAGTCTTCATGCTCTGGTTAGTGGTGGGGCTCCTACTGCTAATCATGCGTTTCAGCGGCTTGATGGCGTTTCTTAGCGTTGCCGCGAACGGGGTCCTGTTCCTGTTGGCGATCCTCCTCAATGGCTCAACGCAGGGGGCCCAAGTTCTGTGGATTTTCGGCAGTTTGGCCGTGGTCTTTGCGGCCCTGACCCTCTGGCTGGTGCTGGGGCGGACCCGGCAGATGCTGATCACGCTAGCGACGACTCTGGGAGGGACGCTGTGTGCCATCCTGGTGGCGCTACTGGTCTTCCACGTGACGCATGAAAAAGGGATGTTCTACGAGTCGATGCAGTATGTGACCCAACTGCCCCGGCCGTTGTTCTTAGCAGAGACGCTGCTGGGCTCCTTGGGTGCGGTCATGGATGAGTCGACGGATATCATTTCGTCACTGTACGCGTTAAAGCGGGAACGGCCCGAGTTGACGTCGATGCAAATCTTTAAGTCCGGCCGTCAGATTGGGAGTACCATCATGGGGCCGCTGATTAACGTGCTCTTCTTCATCTTCGTAGCGGATACGTTTCCCATGGCACTCCTGTACCTTAAGAATGGAAATAGCTGGGGCTACACGTTCTCGATGAACATGTCGATGGGTGTGGTTCAAAGCTTGATTAGCGGAATTGGCATTGTCCTGGCTGTGCCGTTGGCCAGTTACTTGGCCAGTCGGTGGTTGCCTAAGGAGGTGCGCGCATGAGTACCATTACGCTTCTCGGCTTGATTCTTCTGGTTCTGATGGTGGTTGTCGGCGGTAAGGCCGGTGCGCAGTCGTTCCTGGCGTTACTCTTGAACTTCGGCCTCCTGTTTCTGACCATCGTCCTAGTGGCCTTTCACTTTTCACCGTTGATCGTCACCTTAGTGGTGGGGATGATGGTGTTGGCCCTGACCATTTTCATGAGTAGTGGGGATGACCTCTCCAGTACCGTGGCGTTTATCGCGTCGGCGTTAGTCCTGGTGCTCTTGATCCTGCTGATTGTTCCCGTCGAACACTGGGCCATGGTCCAAGGGTTCGGTCCGGAAGACAGCGAGGACCTCGAAGGCCTGTCGGTGTTAGTCGGGATTAGCTTCGTGCAGGTGACCATTGCGACGGCGATTCTAAGTACCTTAGGGGCGATTGCGGAGGCTGCGATGGCGATTGCGGCCGGGTTGAGTGAGATCCTCGACCAACACCCGCAGGTCACCCTAAAGGCCTTATTCGGCGACGGGATTACGGTGGGTAAGCAGATTATCGGCACCACCTTTAATACCCTGTTCTTTGGCTTCTTTGGGGGCTTCCTGGCGTTGTTCATCTGGTTCACCGGTGTCCATTACTCGTTTGGGGAAATCTTGAACGACAAGATCTTTGTTGCCGAGATTCTGATGATCCTGTTCTCCATGCTGAGTGTGCTACTGACGGTTCCCGTGACCACGTGGGTCATGACCCGTGCCGTGGCGGAGAAACGCCGGCATGCAGCCAAACAAACCTCGCCGCAGGACCAAGTTAAGTAAATTAGAATTAAGGGACCATCCGGAACTGATCGGCTCAGTTGACGGATGGTCCCTTTTAGGACTGGGTAGACCCAGGGGTACCCCAGAAAAATAAAAAAGACGCGCAATCCATGGAGGATCGCGCGTCTGCTTGAGGTCAAATTCAATTGAAAAGGGGACTAGTTGCTAGCACTAGAGGTGCTAGTGGCACTGGAAGAATCTGCGCTGGCGCTGGCGCTAGAGCTAGCCGCACTCTCACTGGAACTGGCGGCAGCGTCTAAGTCAGTCAAGTTGGTCAGGTTATCGAAGTAGACCCAGTAACGCTTGGTCGTGTTCGGTAACTTGATCCGGTACCACATCGAACCGTTACTCTTCTTAGCCGTCATATCGATGCTGTAAGTCTTGCCCACCTTAGGGCTGATCTTGGACCAAGATTGCCGCTTGGCGTTCTTGTTGACGTCCTTGACGTGGTTGTACAGGTAGTACTTCTTGTAACGACTGCTCAATTGCGCCTGCATGTTAACGGACGTGTACTTAGCGGTCATTAACTTCTTGTGGTTACTTTGACCCATGGCGTTGTAGTACTTCTTGACCAACTGGTAGAAGGCAGCCATGGTGTACTTTTGCCCGAAGTACTTCTTCCCGGCGCTTGCGTAGTAGCCGACTGGGTCGGTATGTGTGGAGCCACCCAAGTGACTGGCAACGGAACCGTGAGACCAGACCGTCCCTTTACCGTCGTAAGCGGCATCGTTAGGCTTCAGGTTGTATTCCTTTAAGAGGTAAGCCGTGTACCAGGCTGCGTTGGCAATTTCGTGGGCGAAGGCCGACTTGCTGTGAACTTCCACTTGTTCGAATTGTAGGAAGCGGGAGTTCCCCGGGTAACCGACTCCCCAGGAAAGGTAGTCGGTGTTGGCGATGTTGATGATGTGGGAAGCATCAACGAAACTGTGAACGAAGGCGTTGTTGTAATTACGCTTCATGTAGGCAATTTCGTTATAGATCGTCGACGATGGGTTGGCGGTTTCGTGAATCACGACCCCTTCAGGCTTACCCTTACCGTGACGGTACTTATACTTAGGGAAGCCACTCCAGATGGACTTGGTGACTTTGGCCGGCTTGTAATTCTTGCTGGCGATGTAACTGTTAACTTTGGAACTTGCGGCATCGGCCGTCGTGGTCGTAGCGACGCTTAACGCGCCAGCCAACCCTACAGCAGCTAGTGCAGTAAACAGAACTTTTTGCAATTTCACTGAATAATCCCTCAAATCTTTTTTATTTAATTAGTTACTGGTTTTATTTGGCTACTTACTTAACAGATCGGGAGATTGTAAAATATAACCGAACACTTGTAGACAAAAAAGCCCATAGAGGCCT
>NZ_AZDT01000065.1:0-645 GCF_001434785.1 Levilactobacillus namurensis DSM 19117
TAACCAAGTAATGGTGTTCTCAAGAAGATAATTGGTAGTAGCTAGTTTTGAGAGAACAAGCTCTCAATAGTGTGGTGGCGATAGCCTGAAGGATACACCTGTTCCCATGCCGAACACAGAAGTTAAGCTTCAGCACGCCAAAAGTAGTTGGGGGATCGCCCCCTGCGAGGATAGGACGTTGCCACGCGTATATGGAGGATTAGCTCAGTTGGGAGAGCGTCTGCCTTACAAGCAGAGGGTCACAGGTTCGAGCCCTGTATCCTCCATTGAGCCCTTAGCTCAGTTGGTAGAGCATCTGACTTTTAATCAGAGGGTCGACAGTTCGAGCCTGTCAGGGCTCATTCACCGAGAGGTGAATGGCAATTAGATATTTGAGCGATACTGGCTATGCCGACTTAGCTCAGTTGGTAGAGCACCTGTCTTGTAAACAGGGGGTCGGAAGTTCGAATCTTCTAGTCGGCATCATATGCGGAAGTAGTTCAGTGGTAGAACATCACCTTGCCATGGTGGGGGTCGCGGGTTCGAATCCCGTCTTCCGCTTAATACCGAGAGGTATTAGGTTATATACAATTTGCACCCATAGCGCAACTGGATAGAGTGTCTGACTACGAATCAGAAGGTTGTAGGTTCGACTCCTACTGGGTG
>NZ_AZDT01000065.1:655-11941 GCF_001434785.1 Levilactobacillus namurensis DSM 19117
AAACGGGAAGTAGCTCAGCTTGGTAGAGCACCTGGTTTGGGACCAGGGGGTCGCAGGTTCGAATCCTGTCTTCCCGATTAAATAAAAATATTTTATTTAACACTTCGCGGTGTAGCTCAGCTGGCTAGAGCGTTCGGTTCATACCCGAGAGGTCGAGGGTTCGATCCCCCCTGCCGCGATTTAAGACTTGAACTGGACCTTTAGCTCAGTTGGTTAGAGCAGACGGCTCATAACCGTCCGGTCGTAGGTTCGAGTCCTACAAGGTCCATTTATTTGGACGTTGGTGTCTAGTGTTATGTATTATGGAGGATTACCCAAGTCTGGCTGAAGGGAACGGTCTTGAAAACCGTCAGGTGGGTAAAACCACGCGAGAGTTCGAATCTCTCATCCTCCTTTTCCATTATCGCGGGATGGAGCAGTCTGGTAGCTCGTCGGGCTCATAACCCGAAGGTCGTTGGTTCAAATCCAGCTCCCGCAATCAATGGTCTGTTGGTCCAGTTGGTTAGGACGCCTCCCTGTCACGGAGGAGATCACGAGTTCGAGTCTCGTACAGACCGTTTATGGCTCGGTAGCTCAGTCGGTAGAGCAATGGATTGAAGCTCCATGTGTCGGCGGTTCGATTCCGTCCCGCGCCATTGCTTTACTCATACAATGCGGGTGTAGTTTAGTGGTAAAACCACAGCCTTCCAAGCTGTTGTCGCGAGTTCGATTCTCGTCACCCGCTTTGCATGGGCCTATAGCTCAGCTGGTTTAGAGCGCACGCCTGATAAGCGTGAGGTCGATGGTTCGAGTCCATTTAGGCCCATCTTTGGAGAAGTACTCAAGTGGCTGAAGAGGTGCCCCTGCTAAGGGTATAGGTCGCGGAAGCGGCGCGAGAGTTCGAATCTCTCCTTCTCCGTTGTAACACCATATCACATTTTGATATGACCCGTTGGTCAAGTGGTTTAAGACACCGCCCTTTCACGGCGGTAACATGGGTTCGAATCCCGTACGGGTCATTGTACCATTTAATTTTATTACTATTATCGCGGGATGGAGCAGTCTGGTAGCTCGTCGGGCTCATAACCCGAAGGTCGTTGGTTCAAATCCAGCTCCCGCAATCAATGGTCTGTTGGTCCAGTTGGTTAGGACGCCTCCCTGTCACGGAGGAGATCACGAGTTCGAGTCTCGTACAGACCGTCCGGTAAGGTCTTCCTGTGGGGAAGGCCTTTTTTGGTATGTCAAAATCCATTTTAGGTACCGAATCAAGCGGTGTTGTAAAGGGGTAACCTGGAACTCTAGCAACGAAAATTTGGGGAAGCTAGCATGGCTTGCACCTTCGACCCCCGAGGCGGGAGACAATGCGCCATTAATCATGACTATTAATTAAAATGATGGTACACTAATGGCGCAATAACATTATCTGACGAGTCGTGGTGGATTTGCAGGTGCTTATTGGTGTAATTTTGGTTACAGGCGACTAGTTAGATGATCAAAACTTTAAGGAGTTGAGACAATGACTAAGGAACTCAGCAATCAGGAAATTGAACAGTGGACAACTGAGCGGCTTCGACGTCGTGGAATGAATCCTAAGAATTGGCAACTTATGGCAGTTTTACTTGATCGGGAGGTCTATCTGTTCCGAAATGCGCACCGACGAGAACAAGTTACCGTTTACCAACGGCGCCGGGGTCAGCTGGATATGGGGAATTTGTGGGGTGAGTAGCCCCATAGGTCGGTTAAGAGAAAAGTAGACACTAAAGCGACCGCTCGTCGATAATCTGAGTGGTCGCTTTTTTAGCAGTGATGGTTCAACAGGAATGCCCGTAACTGGGGATCGTGGGCGTATAGGTACAAGCCATGCACACCTCGTTTCATCAAGACGTTGATGGAATTGAGTACCAGTTGTTCCTTGATTAGCCGTAACTGGTGGGGGTCCGTTAAATCAGACCGGCGTTTGAAGGCCTCAACGTCAGTGTACTTAGCCAAGTCAATGGTCAGTTGACCATCTGCGGTTAGCGTAACTGGAGGTCCTAAAATCACCCCGACGTAATTGAGGTCAAATCCTTGGCAAGTGTAGATGGAGCCAACTTCGTTTATGGTTTGGGGAAGTTCCGCCCAAGGAGTTTGCGTATAGTTGTATTGGTCCCAGGGGAGACGAAATCGTCCCTCTTGAATGTAGTGTTTCCCGCCATCGAGCGTTGAAGGGTAACCCGAGGTGGAAACGATTCGCGCCAGCCCCGCTTCCTGATTACGTTGTACAATGGCTTGACGCATCTCTTCAGCATCCGCAAAGATCCGTAAGTCATAGTGGGGACCGCCGGAGGAAGGCACCGGCCGTAAGTCGTGGTGCGTGAAGGCATTGATCCACCGGACTAGGGCATCACTGGCGTGCATCCGGAATTGGTGTGTGAGGCGGTAACGTTCGTGGGGGTATGGCGCTACGAGGTGTTCAAGCCGCTGCTCGGTCCAAAAACTCTTCATTCGTAGAACTTGAGTTTCGTCAAAGACGACCACGATGACTTTAGCCGTTTGCATTAAAGAGGCAAGTTGGTTGTCACCGTAAAAGTTATTATAATGATCAGCTTGAGAAAGTAACAGATGTGCTTCGTCAATAATCAGGACGTCGGCGGAAGTCTTGCCCTGAGCAATCTGGTTGATCAGGGTTGTAGGACGTTGAAAGTCCTTCTTGTAGAGGTGGGGTTGCTGGCCCGCAATGGCACGGTAAACTTTAAGAATTTCAGGGTGGTTAACCAGAAAGTAATTGGTGGTGCCGGCAAGCGACGAAGCGGATTGTGTCCGGTTTGCGCTTTGAATCCGGTTGAAGAGGTGGGCTAAGACCACACTTTTGCCGGTTCCAGCATCGCCGTATAAGCTAAAGATTGCGGGATGTTGTCCGTTTATGTGAGAAGTTATAAAGTGATACATGTGCTGGACTAGGTGCTCCTGGTCGAGCGTTAATGGTAATTCAGGAGAGATTTTATCAAGTGCTGCGTTTGATGGTTGAATAACCCTGGTGCCACCTTTCTGTCAAAAGTCATACCGCCATTGTACCGCGAATCGTGTGCAAAAGAAAAACCCCTTAGTGCAAAGGGGTTAACACTTACTTGGTCTTGGTTAGGGCAATGCGATGATAGCTTGCGGTGTGGTAGTGATTCGCACTAGTCGCGTAGATGTTGAGTGGTGTGAACTCCGGAGAGTTGCGCCAGAGCGAGTAAGCTTGACTGTCTTCCCAGATAGTCAGAAGGCTGTAGCTGCCACTGTCATGTTGCTTGGTCATGACGTACAGAGCCTTCATTCCGTGGGGCAACAGGTTGCTGGCTAACCGGGTCGTCTTGGCTTCGAAAGCCTCGGCAGTGTGCGGATCGAACTTGAAGTAGCTGAAGCTGTAAAATCCCTTCCAGTCAGTGGTTCCTTGGTGTAACCGTACCTGATAGTCTAGTCCAGCGGAAAATAGACTGGGCTGGTCTGAAGCATCAATCAGCTGAAGCCCTTGATTATCACCAGTCGAACTAGCGAGCAAGATTAACTTGCGGTCGGGGTGCTCGGCAATGAACTGCTTGAGAACATCGCGACTACCGAATGTGAATGCTAGATTTCTTAACATAGCGGAATCCCTCCTTGTTAACCCCTTCATTATACCCCGTTTTTTGGGGAAACCTGAAACGTTTACACCTCCGAATAGACGCGCTAAACTAAAGAGAAAAGATCTATGGAAGGGTGATTTGATGGAATTAACAGTTTTAGGATGCTACGGTGGCTATCCGTATAATGGGGTGGGAACCAGTAGCTACTTGGTGACTAGTGGGGACTACCACTTGTTACTGGATTGTGGGAGTGGCGCGTTGACGGCGTTACAGCGTTATCTTGACCCCTTACAGCTGGATGCGGTCTTACTGACCCACTACCACCACGACCATACCGCTGATGTGGGCGTTCTGCAGTATCTTTGGCAGTTGGCTCCGGGGGCCAAGGAAGAACCGGTCTTGCCCATTTATGGTCATCAAGCGGACGCTCAGGCCTTCGCGGGGTTGACTTGGCCCCATGCAACGGAAGGGCACGCTTACCAACCTGATCAAACTTTGACGTTGGGCCCACTGACCATCACGTTTGGACCGACCCATCATCCGGTTCCGGCGTATGCGCCCATCATCACGGAGACGGCTACAGGACGCCGGTTAGCCTTTACGGCGGATACGGCTGCCTTTCCCGAACTAAGTACTTGGGCGCAACAGGCGGATGTCTTACTGGCAGATACTAACTTTTACGCGGATCATCAGGGAACGGCCTGGCATTTGACGTCCACCCAAGCGGGACAACTGGCTCGAGATGCGCAGGTTGGGCGGTTACTTTTAACGCATTTACCACAAACGGGACAATTATCACAGTTGGCTGCGGAAGCGCAAGCCGCTGCCGGGAAAGTGCCCGTTAATGTTGTCCATGCAGGGACTACTTATCGCATTTAATGGTCATGGGTATCAAATAATTTTTAATAAAGACTTCCCTTTTAACTTAAACGTGATATAATGGTATCTATTAAATATAAGTTATATAAAGGAGGATTTACAAATGACTGTGACACTGTTTACGACGCCTAGTTGCTCGTCCTGCCGGAAGGCTCGCCTTTGGTTAGAAGACCATGGAATCGCATATCGGGAACAGAATATTTTTGTGACCCCCCTCAAAGTAGCGGATATTAAGGCCATCTTGCGGTTGACTGAGGAAGGCACGGAAGAAATTATCTCGAAACGGTCTCAGGCCTATCAACAATTAGGTACTCAGCTAGAGGAGTTACCCTTAGGTGACTTGTTTGATCTGATTCGCCGGCACCCAGGAATCTTACGGCGACCCATCATCATGGACGACCGCCGGTTACAGGTGGGCTTTAACGAAGAAGAGATTCGACGTTTCTTACCACGTTCGGTCCGAATTCAAGCCTTACAGACTGCCCAACGTTTAGCGAATGGACAAAAATAAGATGAATTAGTTGCATCTAACTGGATTTGTGGGAAAATACTACTTGCAGTCCAGTTTTTTGTGAGCATTGCTTTACAAGTCTACAAAAACGGTTAGAATGAGTAACAAGGACAATACCCAACCCACGAGAAAGGGGTGTTATTCATGGAAATGGAACGAATCAATGAGAATACGATTCGGGTGGTTATTGGTAATGACGACCTCAGTGAACGTGGAATCACTGTGTTGGATTTGCTGGGTAACCACAAGCAAATCGAAAGTTTCTTCTATAGTATCTTAGAGGAAGTCGACGTTGATCATCAATTCCAAGACAACGATGCGGTGACGTTTCAAGTCTTACCAAATCGTAATGGTCTGGAACTGTTTATCAGTAAGAACGTCGATCCCGACGCGCCAGTTGACGATGAACAGGCTGATGCCAGCGTAGACGCCGATCACCCCGATCAAGTGTCGGATCAGATTAAAGAACACTTACTCGGTAAAGATGGTCGTCGGAAGAATGTCTTTTCTGCGATGGCGGAAGCGAGTCGGCGGAATGCGGCGAGCGAGAGTAACGACGTTGCGGATTATCTGAATGATGATGGTCAACCGACTGTCTCCCAAGTTGTGCGGTTACACGCCTTCGAGGACATGATTAGTCTGGCCCGGGTCTTGCACTTAGACAGTGCGGCCTCGAACCTTTATCAGTACAACGGCGATTACTACTTAGAATTGATTTTCTTTACAAATGAAACTTCACGAGAAGCCATCAAGGACGATATGGCAGTGGCTTATGAGTACGCTGACCGGTCTAAGGTGGCCCCAGATGTCCTGGCAGAGCATGGCAAGTTAGTCATGGAGCACTCGGCACTGGAGTTGACACGGTACTACTTTTTAGACGCTAAATAGTTTAAATTTTAAAAAAGACTAGATGTTCGCTAAAAAAGTGAACACCTAGTCTTTTTATTTAGCCGGCGATTCACTTAAATGATCCAGCAGGGAGACGCTTAAATGGCCAATCAGTGCTTGATTGTATTGCATACCAGCAGATTGAAATTGAGTGATGGCCAGCACTTGTTCCTTGGTGAACCCAGCTTTAATCAACCCGTTGATGCTAGTGGACATCGCGGCCTGTTGCTCCTTTTCCGTTTGGGCGATGCCAGCCTGTAGGGCAGCCTGAATGAACTTGGCATTTTCTTGATGAGACATAAAATCAACCTCCTAAAGATTAAACTTAGTGTAGCATAGAATTTCCTTAGCGGGTATTCTCGAGGAACACCGGAGCGGTGGTTGTTCTTTTGGAAAGCGGTTACATAATTCGCTAATGGGTCGTATAATTAACCCTAAAAGGAGTGGTTAGATGTCAGAGTTAACGGGAAAAGTCGCCATTGTGACGGGTGGATCTTCTGGAATCGGCCTGGCAACTTGTCAACGGTTGGTTAAAGATGGGGCCATTGCCGTTTCAGCAGACCTCGAGGCCCCGGAGGATTCACGAATCAAGTTTGTGAAGACGGACGTTACTGACCAGCGCTCATTGCAGAATTTAGTGGAAACCGTGGTGCGCCAGTATCACCAAATCGATATTTTGGTGGCTAATGCGGGGATCACCGAGCATAAAGCGGGAGTTGCCGACTTAGACGTGGCCAACTGGCAACGGGTCATCGATGTTGATTTGACCGGAGTTGTCTTGACCGATAAGTACGTGGTCCAACAGATGGTCAAGCAGCAGAGTGGCAGTGTCATCAACATGAGCTCCATTTTAGGCGTCGTGGGGGCGGCTAACTCGCAGGCTTACTCAGCTGCCAAAGCCGGGGTGGCGAACTTTACCCGGTCACAAGCCGTGACTTACGCACCGCAGGGAATTCGCTTCAACGCCGTAGCGCCGGGCTACGTGAACACGCCACTACTACAGACACTGCCGAGTGATGTGACGGATAGCATGGTCGCCAAGATGCCCGTGGGCCGGTTGGCTGAGCCATCTGAAATCGCGAGCGTGATTGCTTTCTTAGCCAGTGATGATGCATCGATTGTGACGGGTGCAGTAATCAACGCTGACGGCGGGTACACCGCGCAATAGCTTTAGTCCTAGTGGTTAAAAAGACTGAGACGCTTACGGCGAATCAGTTTTTTTGAACGCAAAACGGCATCCCGCAACAGGGGATGCCGTTTTGCGATTAGCGTCGTTCAATAGCCAACAAGTAGGGTGGTGTGTGAACCTGATTGATGAACCCGTACTGTAAGACTTGGTAGGTCTTCTGGGGAAGGTCCGCACAGAATTGGTGGACGGCTTGTGCTTCCGCGGCGCCACCGGGATGACCGGCGTAGACGACCAGGATGACCCGCCCTCCACGCGGCAGGTGTGGGAGTAAGGCCTTGACCGCGGTGAGCGTGGTGGGGGCGTGAGTGATTTTGGTCTTATCACTCCCAGGGAGGTAGCCCAGGTTGAAAATTGCAGCGGCCACGGTCTGGTCCGGTGCTAAATATTCAGCAACGTGCTCGTGACCGACGTGGTGTAAGCTGACCCGGGACTGCTGGCCGGTGAGGGTCAACTGTGTTTGGGTGTGCGCTAAGGCGACAGCTTGAACGTCAAAGCCGATGACGTGACCGGTGGGACCCACCAACTGGGCGAGAAATAGCGTGTCGTGCCCGTTGCCTACAGTGGCGTCAACCACCGTGGCCCCCGGGTAGACGCAATCTTCTAAAAGGGTGTGACTATAGGTTAAAGCGTTTGGTAAATTCATTAGAAATCATCTCCATGTCGGGTCAAGAACCATTGGGTCACGGTTAGTAGAAAGAATCCCAGTAACCAGCCAGCCAAGACATCCGTTGGGTAATGGACACCGACGTAGACTCGGGAGACGCCAACGGCTAGGATCCATAAGCTGGCCAATCCGGTGATTAAGTACCGAATACCGGGAGACTGGCGTAAGTAGCGCCCGGCCAGCACGATGACCGTGCCCCACAGAAGCATGACGGTGATGGAATGGCCGCTAGGAAAGCTAAAGGAACTGGCCGTGACCAGTCGGTTGACGGTAGGCCGCGGACGCTGCACCAGGTTTTTTAGGATGAAGTTCCCTAATCCGGCCCAGCCTAAAACGTTGACCAACAGAAAGAAGCTGGCACGGTATCGGCGCGCAATCACCAAAGCAACCACCAGAATGATGGTGACCCAGGTGACGGGCTTGGGGTTCCCTGCCGTGGTGACGGCAATGACGGCTTGTGTCATGGGGTGGCTTAGCGGTTGGCGAATCAGGTGAATTAAAGCTTGGTCGAGTTGGGCGACCCAGGCTTGGTGGAAGACGACCCCGAACAGGTCAATCAAAAAGAGGCAGCCGGCAGCCCAAGTCAGGCCCCAGCGCCAACGTGATAGTCGTGGCATACGGTGTACTCCTCAAAACAAATTAGTAGCTCAAGTATAGCACACCGAATTCGCAATTTTAGGGGAGATATCCGCCGGGTGTCTTGCTTTTCTAAAGGGGGTTTGCTAAGATGAGGACAATCACCAATTATCTAAAACGTTGACGAGAAGTAGTAGATGGGATGTGGCCGTCAGAGAGCGGATGGGGCTGAGAATCCGTGACCACTGAATCGAACTTGTCTCTGAGTGTTCTCTGCCGCAAGGTGGGCGTCTGGCGCCGTTATCCGCCACTGAGTCCCAGACATTGGGAAAACGTAGGTGGTACCGCGCTCAAACGCCCTACAGAACGTCGTCATTTGGCGACTTTCTGGGGGCTTTTTTCAACTCAACGTTTTCATTATCAGAAGGGAAGAAAATTCATGGCATACAAACATGAAATAATTGAACGCAAGTGGCAACATTACTGGCGGGTCAATAAGACTTTTGAAGCATCTGATAGCACGTCTAAGCCCAAGTACTACGTCTTAGACATGTTCCCTTACCCCTCTGGCCAAGGCTTACATGTCGGCCATCCAGAAGGCTATACGGCAACGGATATCATGGCACGGTACAAGCGGATGCAAGGGTTCAACGTCTTACACCCCATGGGGTGGGATGCCTTTGGCTTACCAGCTGAACAATATGCTTTGAAGACGGGGCACAACCCTAAGGACTTCACAGCCCACAACATTAAAAACTTTAAGCGTCAGATTCGGTCGTTAGGCTTCTCCTATGACTGGAGCCGTGAAATCAACACCACGGACGAATCGTACTACAAATGGACGCAATGGATCTTTGAACAGCTCTACAAGAAGGGCTTGGCTTACGAAGATAAGATCATGGTCAACTGGGCGCCCGACTTTATGGGCGGGGTCGTTGTGGCCAATGAAGAAGTGGTCGATGGGAAGACGGAACGGGGCGGTTACCCCGTCTACCGGGTTCCAATGCGCCAATGGGTCCTGAAGATCACGGCCTATGCAGACCGCTTGATCGATGATCTGGACGATTTGGATTGGCCAGAAAGTATCAAGGAGCAACAACGGAACTGGATTGGCCGGTCAGAAGGGGCCAGCATCTTCTTCCCAGTCGCTGGGCAAGCAGACCAGAAGATCGAAGTTTACTCGACGCGACCAGACACGTTGTTCGGCGCGACCTACATGGTCTTAGCGCCGGAACATCCGTTAGTTGATAAGATCACGACGCCGGACCAAGCGGCTGCCGTTAAGGCCTACAAGGAATCGATTGAACATAAGTCGGATCTGGAACGGACTGACCTGAACAAGGATAAGTCTGGGGTCTTCACCGGTGCTTACGGGATTAACCCTATGTCGGGAAAGAAATTACCTATCTGGATCGGTGACTATGTCCTGGCTTCTTATGGGACGGGGGCCATTATGGCGGTGCCGGCACACGACGACCGGGATCACGACTTTGCCCAGAAGTTTGAGTTACCAATCATCCAAGTCATTGCGCCAGAAGACGGTGACGTGGACGTCCAAGATGCCGCTTATACGGGTGATGGTCAACATGTGAACTCCGACTTCATGGATGGCATGAATAAGGCTGATGCCATGAAGGCAGCTATCGATTGGTTGGAAGGCCACGGTGCAGGCCACAAGCAAGTCAACTTCCGGTTACGGGATTGGATCTTCTCACGGCAACGCTACTGGGGTGAACCGATTCCCGTTATCCACTGGGAAGACGGCGAGACGACGCTGGTTCCTGAAGACGAGCTGCCATTACGGTTACCAGCGGCTAAGCAACTTGAGCCGTCTGGAACGGGTGAAAGCCCATTGGCGAACCTGGATGACTGGGTCAACGTGGTCGATAAGAATGGCCGTAAAGGTAAGCGGGAAACCAACACCATGCCGCAATGGGCAGGGAGTTCTTGGTACTTCTTGCGGTACGTCGATCCGCACAACGATAAGATGATTGCGGATCCAGAGAAGCTGAAGTACTGGATGCCCGTCGATCTGTACATCGGTGGAGCGGAACATGCGGTACTACACTTGCTGTATGCGCGGTTCTGGCATAAGTTCCTGTACGACTTAGGGGTTGTGCCGACTAAGGAACCATTCCAGAAGTTAGTCAACCAAGGGATGATCTTAGGAACCAACCATGAAAAGATGTCTAAGTCTAAGGGGAACGTCATCAACCCTGATGAAATCGTTGAGAAGCAAGGGGCCGATACCCTGCGGTTGTACGAAATGTTCATGGGACCACTGGAAGCTTCCAAGCCCTGGAGCACGGAAGGCATCAATGGTTCTCGACGCTGGTTAGACCGGGTTTGGCGGTTATTGATCGATGATAACAATCACCTGCGCGACCGGGTCACGATGATCAACGACGGAACGCTGGACAAGAGTTACAACCAGACGGTCAAGACGGTCACGGATGACATCGAAAACATGCGCTTTAACGTGGCAATCTCGCAATTGATGGTCTTCATAAACGACGCGTACAAGGCGGACAGCCTACCGTTGATTTACATGGAAGGCTTCGTCAAGATGTTGTCGCCAATCGCGCCGCACATTGCGGAAGAACTCTGGTCCTTAATGGGGCATGAGGAGACGATTGCTTACGCGAAGTGGCCAACTTATGATCCGAAGCAATTAGTGGAAGACGTCATTGAGATGGTCGTTCAAGTCAATGGTAAGGTCCGGGCACACTTGAAGGTGGCCAAGGATGCCGATAAAGACGCCATTGAAAAGGCAGCGTTGGCGGATGAAACCGTCAAGGCGCACACCGATGGTAAGACGATTCGTAAAGTGATTGTCGTTCCAGGAAAATTGGTCAACATTGTGGCCAACTAAAATGGTTTAAAAAAAGACGATTCAACGCGCAAAAGCCGTTGAATCGTCTTTTTTAAAGGCTCTTTGTCAACTGGTGTTGATGAGTACTAATGTGAGAATCCAATTCATTTACGAATTGGATTCTTTTTTTCGACCTTGATT
>NZ_AZDT01000013.1 GCF_001434785.1 Levilactobacillus namurensis DSM 19117
CCTGAATTATTCATACCTTTCAAAAAAGTCGTCAGTTTTCATGTTTTTCAAAAACTGACGGCTTTTGATCTTGCTTACTATGTATTGAGACTCTAAATTTTGATGGTATCACCTAACGGTGAGTCATTTTTGAATTTTTGGGTGCACTTATCCCTTGATCGTACAGAATTTTTTTTAATTGGGGCTATTTAATAGCCTGAATACGCTGTAATACCTGATAAAAGAGTCGATGATAAACGTGATGAGAACTCAGTCGTAACTGGATTCGTCGACCGGTAAACACAACGCGGGCAGCGACTTTGAATAAACGGATTCGTAATGTACTAACACGCAATCCGGTCTCTGTTTTAGGTAGGGCTATTTGCTTCATAAAATTGATAATATTGTACGCTAATACACTAACCATCATACGGGCAGCGTTGGCGGTAAACGTTGAACTATCAGTCTTATCAAAGAAGAAGCCCTCTTTGGCTTCCTTGATATAATTCTCCATCTGACCACGCTTATGATACAGTTCAAATGCTGCTTCTGCGGTTAAATTTGTCAGATTAGTCACAATAAATTCATGTGAAAAGATCAATTCGCCAGCTACACGAGTTGACTTAACGTATACTTGACGCGGTTTAGGCCACGAAGTGGCCTGATAAGTTGCTGAGTAATAGTGAGTTTCGGTTTCATGCCACTCAGTTGTGTCGCTTATCTGTACAAACTCTTCTGCCAAGTTGTGTAGTCGCTTATTACGTTTGAGGCGAATAATGTAAAAGACATCATCGGCCTCGCAGGTATCATAAACAGCTGGTGTGGCGAACCCGCTATCACCGCGAACCAGAATATCAGTTTCTGGCAATTGGTCTTGATAATGTTTTAATAACGGTTCTAAAAAGGCTTTTATATCTGTGCTGGTATAGGCATTACCAGGCCGTAGGATGGCTTTCATGAGATTACCATCATTATCGATAGCTAGTAATGGATGATACCCCTCCGAGCCATAATGGGCGTTATAGTCAGTAGCTTCTTGATTGCCATAAGTGTCAGAATGGGTTGAATCAATATCAATAATGGTGGTCGTCTGATTAGTTAGCAGTCGAGCTTGATCAATAAGAGCTTGATTTAAAGTCTGGAAGGCGTCCACACCTGCGGAATCGATACGTTGCCAGAAACGGGATATCGTCGCTTGTGAAGCTAAGGCTGGTTTGTCCAATAAAAGTTTAAACAATGGTTCTGCAACCAATGAGGTTGCAGCAGAATCTGTATTATAACCGGCAATGATCTGCAGAACCAACTGCATTAAGATACTTGAATTACTATGTCGGCAGTATTGTCGATGGTCGTTGAACTTCAATAGATTGTCAGCTAAGTTCGTGAACTGAAACTTTGCCATCAGTTCAACACACAAGGTTAGGCCACCATCAGAAGATAATTGACCGCCGGTATGCGATGCTAGAATGTTTTTATTGAAACTAAATGCCATTTCCTGTACAGTTTTCATTATAGAGTCCTCTTCTCTTTATAGTGTCTTTTGGTCGAGTTAACTATACCAGAGCTGAGGCTCTTTTTCTGCACTTAAAAGGTGAAAACGTAAAATTCCCATCAAGCACTTGAATCATGTGTTTGATGGG
>NZ_AZDT01000066.1:0-41708 GCF_001434785.1 Levilactobacillus namurensis DSM 19117
CACTTGAATCATGTGTTTGATGGGGATTTTGGAGTTTCTGGTGAATAATTCAGGAAGAAGATAAGCTAACACTATATATAATGATACTAAAAATAATCGGGTAAACGGGTAAAATGCCGCCAACTACCATCACGCCAAACACTCCGCCATCCCGCAACTACCCCGCAATCCCGAATCACAATACAAATGCCACCGTTCGTCCATGCAAAAAGGGAACGCTCGACTTAGACGTTCCCTCCGTATACTCGTTCAAACCCGCAATGACATCAGAATCAAACCTCATATGAACCCAAACTAACTTCTTTTGTCGATCAAAGGTCACCGATTCGATGAATAACTGGTAGATGTGCTTCAATGTCTTCGTGTCATGCCCGCTGATGACTCCCGCAACCAATCGTAAAAGTTGATCCACATTGTCAACCAGAAGCCCCTTTGACTTCCCTCTTGACCGTTCCTGCAACTCATGCAAATCTCTTTCAGCATGAACCTGTTCTACTGTCAGTTGGTGAATCCGCGGCTCAAGGTCTGCCTTCACCGATGGCTCCTCATCAATCGTTGTTTGAAGCCGTTGCTTTTTCTTGGCCAATTCTGTAATGCCGCGTTGCTTGTTGGTCATCAGGTCACCAATCATTCGCTGTTGTCCGGCCCATCTTTTCTCCATTTGTTGAACAACCTTTTGTCCCACATTCGGGTCACTCAACACTTGATTCAACTTCTCGGCCACTAAGGATTCCGCTGTATCATCCCGGATACTGTTGGCGTGACAAACGGTCGAACCCTTGCTGCGAAATGCCTGACAAGAGTAGTAACGGGTTCGTTTCCTAGTGCCATCCTTCAAAGTGTTGGTCGTATTGCTGGCAATCATTGCCCCTCCGCATTCAGGACACCGCAGTAGCCCGGTCAATACATTAGTTCCACATATTTAAAATAAACAGCGATTATCTCATATATCGTACACTATGTATAAAAGGTGAAGGTATCTTAACTATAACAGTTTGTCATCAAGTTCAAATTCGTAATTGAAATGAGTTAATTCTGATTTTCCCGCCCACATTATTAACGACAAGGTATAATAGCAACCGTATTTTTCAGATAATCAGGATTAAGGAGATCTGCAGATGAAACTTTTTAAAATGGCTGCTTTAGTAGCTCTAGTCATGACCCTAGGTGGTTTGACATACTCGACTAAGGCACAGGCAAAAAGCTACATGATTAGTGGTCATGAAGTACACGATTACATTTTGAACGATTTTCAATACTATAAAGTTAAACGCGCAACGCCCCTAATGTTCCTTTACTCTAACAACACGACCAAAAAAAGAATTGTACCTAAGGGAACCATTATCATAGGTCGTAAATATAAGGGATCCTCCGTGGAAAAACCGGCAATCTCGATTTACTTAAGCCAACTTGACTACAGCTTTTTAAATAAGGATCGTCCTAAACATCTAGCATTGTTATCAATCAGTGGCACGATTAGTTTATCTCGACCACAAGATTACCAACGAATCTCAAGACCAGCTTATCTACCGGCTCTAAGTCTGGGCGATTTTAAGCAAGCCAAGTTCAGCACTGATTCAACTTCTGAAATGAAGATTTACTCACAACTTAGAATCACTAGTAACGGGTTCGCTGAATTTTCTCGTTTTAAAAATCCTAACGCAATCAACGGCTCGCAACGTCCACAGTTCCGACAAAAAATTCAGAAATCTACGAATAAGGGTAATACTCGACAACTGTATTTTGCTAAGAAGATTCCTGGTTTGGGGATGAAGAAGGTTAAGCAAACTGGCAAACTGAAATACCGACTAACGATTGTCAATCGACATCAACCGTTCCGGTATAATGACCATTCAGAAGATTCTAATCCACTCTTTTATAGTCGTTATACGGTCGGGGGCAAAAAGTTCATTACCCAGATTGGGTAGTCTCCGTTCATTAATTGCAATTAATGTTCATTTTAACAGCCCGTTAAAGAACGAGATACCCGATTACTTATCGTATGGACCTAGCGTTTATTAAATAAAGAAAGCGTCATTATCAGTCATATAAAATTAAGGGCCGTCCAGCAGAAGTTGGGCGGCTCTTAATTTGTAAACTTTCAAAAAAACGCATCATTTATGATACAGAGATCCATAACACCCTACACAGCGGTTCCTAATTGTACACAATGAACTTTAATCAACACCCATAGATTGCTTCACCAGTGTCAATAAAGCTTGAACAGTTTCCGAAAAAATCTGATACTTCTTCCAAATCAAACTAACCGGAATCGCGATTTCTGGAGCAATAGGTCGACAGACTAAGTCTGAGTCCTGATAATCAACTAAATCATCGAAGACTAATGCAATCCCCAGACCACTCTCTACCATTTTCTTAGCGCTCAAGTACATATCAAATGTCCCTGTAATCTTTAAGTCAGCAATATCCCGTTGAAACCATTCAGCTAGCGAACCATCATCCAACGCACCCTGATAAAGAATTAGCGACTCTGGCACTAAATCATCGGGAGTTATCACCCCTTTGGTAGCCAAGGGGTTCTGCTTTGGTAACAATGCACCAAATCGATTCAGACGTGGTAAGGCAAAACTATTAAACACCGTTTGATCTACTTGACCAAAGTACAATCCCAAATCCACAACACCACTATTTACCCTACTCAGAATTGATTCATTATTGCCATTACGCAATTTAAGTGTCACTTTAGGATACTGACTGATTAACCGTGAAGCGGCGCGACCAATTACCTGAATTGCATCCGTCTCGCTAACTCCCAGGAGAATATCGCCATCCAATTCATGATGGTCCGCTCGCATCTCATCATTGGTTTTGGTCACCAAGTTCGTAATCTCCGCTGCACGTTTGCGTAATAGGACCCCGTCCTTGGTTAAGCTGACCTTCTTAGCCTCACGAATCAATAGTGGTTTACCAAATTCCTTTTCTAACGCTTGAATTTGTCGTGAAAGTGCTGGTTGTGAAATGTGAAGGTACTCTGCCGCATGTGTAATGTTTTCTTCTTGCGCAATCACTAAAAAGTTCTGTAACTGCTGTAAATCCACCAATAACACATCCTCTCGAGGCATGTTTTTAAGTTATGTCATATCATTCATAATTAGTATTTAACATTATAATCCCTCTCCCGTATGATAGGCAACATAGAAGGGAGCAAGTCAGATGTTAACTTCCAGTGAAATTCGTGCCGCATTAAAAGAGGCTGGTCTTTCAGAAACTTGGATTACTAAGTTTTTAAAACTACCCCAAAATCAACAATCCCAGCTTCTGAACAAAGAACGGCCGCTGCTTCTTGATCGACTACACGTTGCTAAAAATCAGTTAGACTGTCTCGACTACCTCCGTTATCAATTTATCTCTGAAAGGACTGACTAATATGTCAAAATTAGCTAATGATACTCGTGTCTTTAAAATCAATCCTACAATCGACGTTCAAAACGTCCGTTTCAACAATCGATATGGCTTTACCCTTGCCGGTCACCTCTACTTACCCTACAACTTTGACGACAAACAGGCCTACCAAGCCATCGTAATTTCCGGACCATTTGGGGCCGTCAAAGAACAATCAAGTGGTCTCTACGCCCAAACACTTGCCGAACGTGGCTTTGTAGCTCTAGCCTTCGATCAATCGACCACTGGCGAAAGCTCTGGTAAAGTTCGTAATGTGGCTTCCCCAGATCTCTTCGTAGAAGACTTTTCAGCAGCTGTCGATTTCATTGGTATTCAGTCATTCGTTGACCGAGATAAAATTGGCGCGATTGGGATTTGCGGACTTGGCTCCCACGTTCTGACCGCTGCCTCTATCGATAAGCGCATCAAAGCGGTTGCCACCTCCGTTATGTACGACATGTCGGACTCAATGTGGAAGGGTGTGGGGAATACTAAGACCGCTGAGCAACGTGACTTAGAACGTGACTACTTAGCCAATCAGCGCTGGCAGGACGCCGAAAATGGCACCACTGGTTACGGTCCTCATGAATTGATGTTTGATGAATCAAATCAACCAATGCTTTTCCCTAGCATCTTACCCGACCAACTCCCCGAACAAGCAGATCCCGTCACAACGGCCTTCTACAAATACTATAAGCAACGAGCATTCCATCCCCGGTCCATCAATTCAACGAGTAGTTGGACTGCTACAACACCTTGGAGTTACTATAATTTCCACTTACAAGCTCACATCGACGAAATTTCTCCCCGACCAGTCCTCATTGTTACTGGAGAAAATGCCCACTCCCGTTACATGGCGGAAGAATCCTATAACCGACTAAAGGATCACAAGGAATTAGTAATCGTCCCGGACGCAGACCACGTGGACCTTTATGATCAGATGGATAAAATTCCGTTTGATAAGTTTACCAGTTTCTTTAAAGAGAACCTGTAATTCAATAACGTCAAAAACCACAATAAAATAGTTTTTGCTACCAGTAAAAGTGGTAAGTATGCTACCACATACTACAGACGCTAATAAAAAGATATCAGCCTTTTGACTGATATCTTTTTTGCATCACTTATGATACGGTGACCCCTCATTAATCATAAACGCCCGGTACACCTGCTCCGTCAACACTAGCCGCATCAACTGGTGAGGCAAGGTGAAGCGGCCGAAGGAAATCTGGGTGTTCGCGCGCTTCAGAACCTCTGGCGCTAGCCCTAGGGAGCCCCCAATGACGAACGTGATGTCTGAATGGCCGTAGGTGGTCAAGTCCTTCAGCTCCTCGGCAAACTCCTCTGACGAGCGTTCCTTCCCCAAAATCGCTAACGCAAAGACGTACTCCCGGTCCTTGATCTTATCCAGGATTCGGTCACCTTCCGCCTGCATCACCTGATCCATCTGCGCCTGAGATAAACTCTCCGGCGCTTTTTCGTCAGGAACTTCCACGATACTGAACTTACAGAACCGCGACAGCCGCTTAGCGTATTCCGCGATTCCTTGTTTGAAGTACTTTTCCTTTAACTTCCCTACCACCACAAATTTGATGTTCATAACTAGACTCCTATCCACAAGTTGTCCACAAAGTTATCCACAGGTGCACAATCTTTTTTCCTAGATATTGGGGGTCGGTAACTCCGCCCTACCACATCTATTTTTTCGTAAAATGTCAATGCCTTTTTAGTTATCCACAATTATACCCCGAAACACCCGTTCGTGACAAGTCAGCCCAATCCCTGATATGACGCCTTTTCACGGTACCCTCTGGGGTATCAAATTATTTTATCCACCGGTACCACCTCAGCCTGTGGATAACTTTTGCACCCGCTTTAGTTGCCGGTACCACCCCGTTTATCAAATTCCCTTGCGGACAACTCATCGGTTATCCCCAAGTTATCCACAGCCCATTTTGCCAATTACTTTTGGGCCTGAATCACCACCCGTCCCCGCCAACATTTCGTTCGGCTGGCCGACCACTGGCGCCGTTTTCATCCCCCGCACCACCGCGCAATTCTTCGGCTTTTCATCACACCACGCGAAAAAAGCGCCGGGACCGCCGTCCCGACGCTTTTTCGCTACCCAGCCTAACTGGCCGAGTTTTCATTCGTTGTAGTCTTCAATTGTGAAGAGCTCTCCGTCAACTTCACGTTAGTAGTCTTCTTCTTACCGTTATGGTAGTAAGTCATGGAGACCGTATCGTTTAACTTGTACTTGTACAGAATGTCTCGCAGCGTGGACTGGTCGCTGATCTTATGACCGCCCATCTCGGTGATGACATCGTACTTACTCAAGCCGGCCTTCTTCGCCGGAGAGCCCGAGTTAGCACTCATCACCACGACCCCGTTGGTCACACTAGTTGGCAACTTCAGGATTGACTTCCGCTGGTCTGACGATACGTTGGCTAAGTCAACGTAGGTAATCCCCAACGCTGGCCGAACCACTTTCCCGTTCTTAACCAGCTGGTTAATGATGTTGACCACTTCGTTCGACGGAATAGCAAAGCCCATCCCTTCAACACTGGTTCCTGAAGTATCACTGGCGATCTTCGAGGACGTAATCCCGATGACCTGGCCACCGACGTTGATCAGCGCCCCACCAGAGTTCCCGGGGTTGATCGCCGCATCCGTTTGGATAACCGTGGCGTTCCCAGTCTGGGTCCCCGCGGAGTTCGTGGTTTCAATGGTCCGCTTCTTCGCGGAAATAATCCCTTCCGTCAAGGACGTTGCGTACTGGCTACCCAGTGGTGACCCGATTGCCAAGGCGGTCTCGCCGACCTTGATCTTATCGGAGTTCCCGAAGGACGCCACCGTCTTCAGCGACGTGCCGTTGACCTTCAACACGGCCAAGTCGGTGACGGCATCCTTCCCCACTAACTTAGCTTGGAGTTGCTTCCCACTACTGGTCACGACCCGCAATGCGGAGGACCCGGAAACCACGTGATTGTTGGTCACGATGTAGGCCGTATTGCCGTCCTTCTTGTACACGACCCCGGAACCTTCCGACGCCTCTTCCAATTCTGACTTAGAACTGGACGACGAGGACGAGGAACTCTGGCCGAACAGTTCACCTAAGGTCCCACTACTACTACTTTGGTTCTGCAAGTTGATCACGGAGACCATGGCCCCCTTGACCGAATTGAACGCCTTAGTGGACTGGCTATTCACGTTGACCGTCACGTTCGAGGTCTTAGTGTTGCCAGTCTTGTTCGTCCCGGCCGGAACCGCCGTATCGTTGATGCCGCTATTACTTAAATAGTTGATGCCGCCGTACGCGACACCCCCACCTAAGAGCCCGGCAACCGCCGCTGTGACGGCCACCTTGGTCAGGGTCAACCCCCGTTTCTTCTTGGGTTGTGGGTCACTTGGTTGCTGCGGCGCCTGTTGGTCGTTAAACCCTTGGGTCGTCTGCTGGTTAGACTCGTTTTGTTGGTTATTGAAATCGTTGTTATTATTATCAGCCATTTTCTCGCGCGCTCGCGCTAACCCTCCTCATTTACGACCGGTGGTTTGACCAGTCGTCATTTTATACCCCTTATTTTAGCGGGTGAGTGTGAATTTTTCTTGATGAATGTTTGTGGAAGTCCTAAAGATTCCCTTACAGTGTCACCAGGGGCGTGGCTTGCTCCGGCTGGGTATCCAGCAACTCGAAGTCGTGACCGACCCCGAAGTCCTGGTTCTCCATCATCGACGCCACGGTCAGATGACACAGCGATTGCATATTATTATGCAGACTCCGGTGGCCCAGATAGATCCGCTTGGTCCGGTTCCCCAGCACGTCCATCAAAACGTCCGCGCCTTCCTCGTTGGACAGATGACCCTTGTCGCCCAAGATTCGCTGCTTCAGCGGCCAGGAGTAGTCACCCATTCGCAACATCTCGACGTCATGATTACATTCCAACAGATAGGCGTCCGCGTTCTTGATCACACCTTCCACGTGCTCCGACACGTAGCCGGTATCCGTCAGAATCACGAAGGTCTTCCCCTCATAGTGAATCGCGTAGAACTGGGGCTCGGCCGCATCGTGGGACACGGAGAAACTTTCCACGTCGATGTCGCCAAAGGTCTGGACGGTATCCGGCGCAAAGAGGTGCTTTTGGGCCAGATCGACCTTGCCAATCCGGGGCGCCATGGCATCCCAGGTCCCTTGATTGGCGTAAACGTCTAACTGTTCGTACCGCCGAGCGAGAATCCCCACCGCCTTGCGATGGTCGGTATGCTCGTGGGTGACCAGCAGGGCGTTGACGTCGGTCAAACTCCGGTCAATGTCGCCCATCAATTTTTCAATTCGTTTCCCACTCAATCCCGCGTCAATCAGCAGGCGTTCGTGCGGACTTTCAATGTACGTCACGTTGCCAGTACTGCCGCTGGATAGGACACTGATGCGTAAACCATCTTTTACTTCCGTACTCAACTAATATCGAACCCTCTCTTAACCTAATACCGCTATGATACCGCATCTGGGGCCACTTGTAACCAAATTCATGTCGGCGGTCAAATCTGACAACGGTTGCAAGTGTTGCGCGCCGCTCCGTTGATTCCCTTTCTTCGAGGTGAGCACAACTTTGAAGCCTTGCCAGGCCCGCAAGTCTCCAAAGCTTGGCCTGCTGGTAATCCGGGAAGATACCCCGACTAACCAGTATTGCACCACGGAAAAAAACATCAATTCCGCTCTGCTTAGATTGCATTAATCGCCAACTACAAACGATGATTTCCAAAGCTTCGCCCGTAGACCTCGCTATTCAACAGATTATTCAAAATCATCACAATTGTCTTAATGTCCACTATGAAGAAATTCTTAATCAACACCATGATAAATCAAGTCGACTGTACTAACTCAACGTGACACTGACGCACCCAGCTTAATTTAGTCCCATCTCAAGTTATCAACGACTATTCTTCAACATGTGTACCCACTATTAAAGCGGTCATTACCATAAAAACTGGTAATGACCGCTTTAATTGACTATTTTCCAAAAAAATGTGTTTTAACAAAAATCCCAACCAGTATGGCAAGAGTCAACAATAGTGTCGCTTTAAAATCCGTTACAAATCTAAATACTAAAAATAGAAGTAAACCAACTACAACAAGTAAACATAAAACCTCGATAATGTTTTTCATAAACCTAATTCTACACTAAAATAGAAACCGCTGTAGAAATAACTGTTGCTGCTGTGTTCGCAATTCCTTAATTTGAGGTTAAATTGATGACCGATTATATATAAGAAACGCTTCATTTACATGTAGAAATGCTTAGTTTACATGCGAAAAATACTAAATGTCACTTCTCAATCAAAAACGTCTTCTCATAAAAGGTATTTAAAACCCTTTTATGAAAAGACGTTTTCGATTATCGTCACTTAAACCAATGAATACCAAGCCTCCACACGTAAAAAAGCGGCCCTCCTGCGAGGACCGCTTCATCATACACCTAGGCTAGTTGGCCGTAGCCGTCCCACTGACCG
This sequence comes from Levilactobacillus namurensis DSM 19117, assembly GCF_001434785.1. GTDB lineage: Bacteria > Bacillota > Bacilli > Lactobacillales > Lactobacillaceae > Levilactobacillus > Levilactobacillus namurensis. Next base: position 8,908 of record NZ_AZDT01000066.1, read on the forward strand.
TCTTCACGTTGCTATCCGACGTTAAGATGGTCCCGGTAAAGGCGTTGACGTGCTTCAGTTGCATGGTCCCCGCATCGTTTCCGCTGGTGGGTTTTACCGCGATGACCCAGGTTGGGATGTAGACACTGCTGTTCTTCAAAGTGAAGTAGCGGGTGTACGCCAACTTGGTCCAGACGACCTTAGTGTTGTTTTGAATCTGATTATACTGGTACAGCCAGATCAGCGCTTTACGCTCCGAAATCATGGCCGTCCGTTCTCGCAACGTCGAGACGTCGTTCAGGTAGCCCTGCGTGTAGCCGGTGATACTCCCGTCGTTGGTCAGGCTGAAACGCAATTGACCGTAACGTGAGTAGATCTGACCATCTGCCACCCGTTGCGTGTAGACCACCGTGTTTTGACTCGACAAGCGGGCACTGTACTTGTACTCGCCCCCGTTTAGGATCAACGACGCGTTGGCCACCACCGTATCCAACGTGTGGTTGGGGTGCTGGGTATCGACGCCCGTGATCGGGGTCTTGAAGGTCGACGTAATCAGATCATCATTGTACTTGACGGTCTGGTCGGACAGACTGGTCAATTGACCCTTGATGGCGTCATCGTTGGTGGTCGCCACGTAGTACCCCTCGGTACTCTTCTTCGACGGCGACTTGAACGAGATGTTATCAGCCCGCATCTCCTTGACGATCGTGGTATCACTATTCGACGCCCGACTCGAGGCCGTATCCGACTGACTGTTGGTGTCCCGTTGAAAGGCCGCGAACAGAAAAATATCAATGACAATGAACGCAACTAAAAATAGCCATTCGATCCGTCGAAAATCCATGCCAGACCGTCCTCCTTACGCCTTATTTCAAGAGTTGTGTGTAGTTCTTCCAAGTGCCGTCGTAGTTGATGTACCAGGTCGGCGTCAAATCAACCACCTTATCGGAAGCTGACGACGCTGCCCACTGGTAGCCCAACTGGATACTCTCGATTTTCTTCTGACGATACCCGGCAGCCGTCAATTGGTCAATCACCGCTTGGGTGCCCGGTAACGTTATGGACTTTTTATCGTTGGGCACTGGGACCTGCAGGCTATACAGCGAGAAATTATACCGCCGGACGCCCTGCGACAGGATCTGAATCCGCGCCGCACCGTAATCGCTTTGGTTAAAGATTGGGAACCCTTCAACGAAGCTCCGGTAGGTCACCGTATTGTTGTCCCCACTATACCCGTAGTAGCGCAGGTTTTCCATCGGAATCCCCATCGACTTGACCGCGTCGTAACTGGCGGTCAGTTGCTGGTTAAAGCTCAACGTGGTCTGCATGGCGCTGTAATCTTCGTACAGGGCGATGCCCGGCTTGTTATAGACCGTCAACTGTTTCGACGTCCCATCACTATAGACCGTATTGTCCTTGTTCTTCTTGGCCGTCACGTTGGTGGCTTCCCCGTTGTTTAGCAAGCGCGAGGTAAAGTAATCGGTCGACTGGTGGTTGACCAGATAACTATACGACTGAACCGTCACGGAATTCGGCATGTAGGCCATGGCACTGCCGTTCAGCCACTGCATGTTGATGGTCATCCGGAACAGGTTCTCCCGTAAGATGGCCTTGAGGCGCTTAGTCGACGCATCCTTGACGGTCACCCGGTAGACGTCCTGATTGCGGTCGTCTAACAAGTACACGTGACGGGCGTTGTTGAGTGGCACCATGATTCGGCTGAACTGACTACTGCTCCGGGTGATTTTCGCCCCGAAGACGGTATTGAAGATCTTCACGTTGACCGGACTAGCGTACGACAACAGAAGACTATTCTTCTGACTGACGTAGTCCATGTAGTCTTGGTGCGAGACATCGCGTACGTGAGTGATGTGGCCGAACTGCCAGGCAGACATTGCCGTTCGAATCTCGGAGGTCAGGTTGATTTTCCGGTTATTCAGCAGTTGTTGCTTACCCGTCGCATCGGTATGGATCACCTGAGTCGGCAGATACACGTCCCGCTGCGGCCGCGTGTTCAGCTCCGTAGTTGGATTATTCGAACTGCGCTGCCGGTTTCGCTCATACTGCGCTGGGTTGGTCCAGATCAGTGCCGACAACGTGACACTGATGACCACGGCAATGGTCAAACCGACGGGCAACAGGGCTTTAGTTATCTTCATCCCAGAGATCCTCCTCCTCGTACGGCTTGTATGGTAGAGAAATGTAGAACGTTGACCCGCGCCCTTCGCGACTGTCGACCCAGATTCGACCGCCCAGCATCTGGACGACTTCCTTGGAAATCGCGAGACCCAGTCCCGTTCCGCCTTGGGCCCGTGACCGCGCTTTATCGACCCGGTAGAACCGGTCGAAGATCCGCGGAATATCGGCCCGTGGAATCCCGAGGCCTTGGTCCGCCACGCTTAAGATGATGTTGTTATGGGTCTCCAGCAGGCGACACGTGATGACCCCACCATCTGGTGAGTACTTGATGGCGTTGTTCATCAGGTTATCCAGAACTTGGGTGAAACGGTCCGTATCGATTTCGACCCATAGGTCCCGCTTCGTAAATTCACGTTTGATACTGTAAGTCTTCTTGGGTTGGTCGTCCTGTTCAATGATCATATCGAACCGGTCCAACACGTAGTTGAAGAGTTCGTTGAGGTTGACCATTTCCAAGTTCAACTTTTGCGTCCCAGAATCCATCCGCGACAAAGTCAACAGGTCGTTGATCATCCGGATCATCCGGTCGGTTTCTTCCTGGGTCACTTTCAAGAATCCAGGTGCCACCTTGGGGTCCTTCCAGGCCCCTTCGGATAAAGCTTCAATGTAAGACCGAACACTGGTCAGCGGCGTCCGCAGCTCGTGCGACACGTTGGAGACGAATTGCTTCCGGTCTTGATCGATCTTTTGTTGTTCCGTAACGTCGTGTAAGACACAGACCAGACCGGAAATGAAGCCAGACTCCCGTTGAATCAACGAGAAGTAGGCCTGCAAGATCAGGTCGTGTTCCTTGGTCGAAAAGTCCAAGACCAAGTCATCGGGGTCCTCTAAGAGTTCCCGTAAGGTGTAATCCTGGCGAATCGCCAACAGGTCCAGAATCGACTTACCCACGGCATCGTCCGAATCGGTATCCAGGAAGCTGGCGGCCGTTTCGTTAATGATGGTGACGTTCCCACGCCGGTCGGTGGCAATGACGCCATCGGTCATGTGGGACATCACGGAATCCAACCGTCGCCGTTCCGACTCGGTGGACTCTTGGGCTTCTTCGACCCGCACGGACAGGTTATTGACCGCACTGGCCAGTTGGCCCAGCTCATCGTTACCGTAGACGTGTACGTGACCGGAGTAGTCCCCCCGGGCGATGCGCAGGGTCTGTTTCTTCATTTCGTCAATTGGCCGGGTAATTGCCCGGGAAATAATCACGGCCATCACCAGTCCCAGAATAATCGCCACAAAGGTCGCGGAGACGTAGATCAGCGTGATCTGGTTGATGTTCTGGTAGACCGAGTCGAGGCTGGAGCGCATGTAAATAACCCCTACCAATTCACTGTTATTGCCCTGCGTTCGGATCAGCCGGGTAATGGTGGTGTAGTAACGGCTATTATTCTGCGAGTTGTACGTGGTACGCACCACGTCCCGGTTGTTGTAGATGGCATTCTTAATGTCGTTATCGGTGGTCTTCTGACCCACGATGCCTTGGTTATCGGCTTCGTTGGTCCCCCGAATCGTCCCCTTGTTATCGATTACCCGAATCTGGGCGTTGTTGGTGTTGTTGATTTCGGACAACGTCCCCTTGATCTGCCGGTCAGACTTAGTGGTATTGGTCGCGGTGAGTTGGGTCGATAACCGGTTCATGATATAGGTCTGAACCACCTGTTGTTGTTTAAACGTCGTTAGGTTCTGGTGCTCCAGCTGCCGTACGAAAACGGCCCCCACGATTTCCAGGGTCAGCAACAACAGCAAAGCAAAGACTAAGGCGATTTTAAAATGAATCGACTGAAAAAACTTAATTTTGCTATTCACGAAGTTCCATACTCCTCCGCCACAGATTTAGCGTTTCCGCTAGCTTAGGCCTGATCGGATTCAGGGTTACGCAAATAGTAACCCACTCCCCGCCGGGTCACTAACCAAGTTGGGTGGCTGGGGTTATCTTCAATCTTTTCCCGTAGCCGCCGAACTGTGACGTCAACGGTCCGCACGTCCCCAAAGTAGTCGTAGCCCCAAACCGTCTGGAGCAAGTGTTCCCGGGTCATCACTTGGCCAATGTGTTGGGCCAGGTAATGCAACAGTTCGAATTCCCGGTGCGTTAATTCAATATTCGCGCCCCGCTTTGATACGGAATAGGCTTCGGGGTGAATCGTCAGATCCCCGATTTCAATGTCTTGGTTTTCGGGTTCTTCGGGTTGAGCGTGGGCCGCCGTGTTCTGCCGCCGCAAGTTCGCCTTAACCCGGGCCACCAGTTCTCGGTTAGAGAACGGCTTGGTGACGTAATCATCGGCCCCGAGTTCCAGGCCTAAGACCTTATCTAACTCGGAATCCTTAGCCGTGACCATGATGATGGGCATGTCATGCTTCTTCCGGATTTCCCGGGCAACTTCCAGCCCGTCGATCTTCGGCAACATCAGGTCTAAGATCACCAGATCCGGCGTATTTTCCTCAACGTGTTGCAGGGCCGCTTCACCATCGTAAGCAACATCGACCTCGTAACCTTCCTTTTCCAGGCTAAACTTCATGATATCTGAAATCGGCTTCTCGTCATCGACAACTAGAACTTTTTTAGGCATATTAAAAATTTCCTCCTTAAGGGAAGTACAAATCGATCCGGTAATTGCAGGATTACCGGCAGACCAGCCGCTGGGTGTCAGGGTACCACCGTCAGCGGGGTCACTCATTTAGAATTAGTGGTGCAGATTCTCATCGTTTAAAGTCATATCATAGTGGCGTGAGCAATCGCTCGAACGCCGGTGACACACAGGTCGCACTGACCGTCCTGATAAACTTCCAGTGACGGCAAAATAGTGCTACCTGAATTATAACACATCCCGAACCGGGTTTCAGGTCAGTTCCCCCAACGCTTTAAGCTGGTCTTAACTTAAACATTTCCCGGGAAATACCGTCCACGGGTTATGCCATCTTGCCCGGGCCAAAAACGTTAGGTCCCCGCCCCCGTCACTCTAGGATTCCACCCTAGAATAACCCCGTGGCCTGGCACCGGTCCATCAGAAGCTTGCGCCAGATAAGTCAGTGACTCAAGTCAGGTGCTGGGGCGAATGGTTTCCAATTTCCGTCAGGGTCGTCCGCGAAAAGTCCCGTAGCTGACCCCCTAAAAGACCCATAGGCAAAATTTTTGGTAACTTTTTTGGCAAAAGGGGTTGCGTTATCCCGGGGTTACATGATACGATAGTTCTCGTCGAAAAGATATGGGCAGTTAGCTCAGCTGGCAGAGCAACGGACTCTTAATCCGTGGGTCCAGGGTTCGATCCCCTGACTGCCCATCATATCTTCACACTAATCAGCTTTCACGATTTTATGATCGTGGTTGCTGATTTTTTTATGGCTAAAATTTCAGTAACGCCCCAACCCAAATTGCATAAAAATAAAATAATTTCAAAAAAAGCTTGCGCCCTACCAAGGTTACATGATATGATAGTTCTCGTTGATAAGACATGGGCAGTTAGCTCAGCTGGCAGAGCAACGGACTCTTAATCCGTGGGTCCAGGGTTCGATCCCCTGACTGCCCATCATGTTAAAATCAGCTATTCCGCGGGAGCTTCTCCGGAGTAGCTGATTTTTTATTTACCAGATGATTATTTATCCATTACAATGAGCAAATATCCATAAAAGGACGGCGAGGCTCCTTGGCTACGCAACAACAGAATGGATACCCCTATCGCTTCTTGGCGCTGGTGATTGGGCTCGTGTTAAACGCCTTTGGCAACGCACTCTCGGTTTCTGCCAACTTCGGCAGTGGCATCTGGACCGCCGCGTGCGTCAATATCGCGAACTGGCTCCACGGCGACGTGGGCCTGATTCTCTTTATCGTGGGGGTGGGAAGCGCCACACTGAATCAATTCCTGATTCACCACTGGGACGCCTGGCGCTGGATCGGTGAAGTCTGCTTTATCGCAAGCTTCAGTTACTTCATCGACCTCTTCGTGGCCCTCTTCCAGTCTTGGGGGCTTCCCAGTCTGGCGGCACCCTGGCGCCTGCTCCTCAGCATCCTAGGGGTCACCATCTTCGCCATTTCCATCTCCATCTATCAACGGGCCAACCTGGTGATGCACCCGAACGACGACACCTCCAATATTTTACGGTTTCTCTACCTCGATGGTCGGGCAACCCTCTCGCAATTCGTCGATTTTATCCCGCCAATCCTGATGTTAGTGATTTGCGTCCTCGGTACCCATCAGCTCTACTCCGTTAACGTGGCGACCATCTACTCCATGCTCTTCAACGGCGTGATCATCGCGGCGACCGACCGCTGGGTGTTGCCCAGCCTGCACCACAACTTCCGCGCTCACGTCTAACAACACCGACTGCACACAAAAGCCCTCCGTTCATCCGAACGGAGGGCTTTTTAACGTCTAACCAGTTGAATTACTTCCAATAAGCATACTTATATTGGGCGTCGCTGGTAATGCTGTAGGTCAAGCCGCCGACTTCCTTGGAAACTAAGTGGGCTTTAGCCTGTTGATACAGCGGTACTAAGCCCGCTTGTTGGGTCACGTACTTGTCCGCTTCCTTCATTAAATCCCACCGTTGCTGCGTGGTGTGGGTGGTGGTGTCGTCGATCTGCTTCATCAAGTTCGTGAAGTGGGCGTTATCCCATTTGGTGAAGTTCACGGAACTGGTCCCATCCGCCATCTGGAGGAAGTCCGCTGGGTCCCGCCAATCCGTCTGCCAGCCATCTAGGTCAATATCGTAGTCCCCTTCGGACCCCCGGTTGATCTGTTGTGCGAGTGGCAGGGACTTGATGGTGATGGTCAAGCCCGGCATGTACTTCTGGGCCTGTTGTTGTAGGTACTGGGCGACGTGCTTCTGTTCATCGGTATCGGCCGTGATCATTTCCAGGTCCGCCTTTTGGATGCCCAGTTCCTGCTTGGCACTCTTCCATAGGGCCGTGGCCTTCTTAGGGTTGTAACTCAAGAGGTTGCCGACGTCTTGGGAGAAATCCTTTCCCGTGGTTGGGTCATTGCCGTCCCCGTAAGGAATCAGGCTCTTCGCCGGTTGGGACCCGTCCTGTAAGACGTTCTGGGTGACCTGCTTCCGGTTCACGATGTAGGAGAAGGCTTGCCGTACCTTGGTGTTGTGGGTGATCTTCCGCTTGTCGTTGAATTCCAAGAACCGCATGGAACTGTTCAACGTGGTGGTCAATTCGGGGTTCTTAGCGTTTTGCTTGATGTATTGTCCCGACAAGAAGGTCTCTTGGACCTTACCGGACTTGAAGAGGTTCGACGCGGTCCCGGGGTCTTTGACGACCTGCACGTTGACCTGCTTGATCTTCACGTTCTTAGCGTTCCAGTAATGCGGGTTCTTCACGTAATGCCAGCTGTCCGAGTTTCCACTCCAGCCGACCAGCTTATAGGCCCCTTCCGCCATCATCTTATCCGACGAGGTCCCGTAGTGGTTGCCGTACTTCTTGAAGAGGTCGGTCTTGATCGGGTACCCGAACGTGGCCAGGATATCTGACAGCCAAGGCTGCGGCTTAGTCAGCGTCAGCTGTAAGGTCCGTTGATCCAAGGCCTTAGCCCCTAAGGTGTTCGGCGACTTCTTCCCAGCCTGAATGGCATCGTAGTTGGTCAGGTACTTCATCTTGTTGGCCACCTGGGACTTGGACTTAGGGTTGACCTGCCACCGGAACGAGGTAACGAAGTCTTGCGCCGTCACGGGGTCGCCGTTTTGCCACTTAGCGTTCTTCTTGATCTTAAACGTGTAGACCGTGCCGTTGTGGGTCGGCTTGACCACCTTTTCCGCGACCCCCGCAACGACCTTGCCCTTCTTGTTCAGGGTATACAGCCCTTCTTCGACTTGGGAGACCAGGCTAGAACTGTTCACATCGCCCATGATGGCCGGGTTCGCCGTGGCGGGATTTCCCACCAACGTCACGTTTAAGTCCGCATCCTTGCTCTTAGCCTGCGACGTGCCACACCCCGCTAACGTTAAAATCGCCAGTATCCCGAAACTAAATCCCATTAATTTTTTCATATCCAAATCTCCTCAATTGCTTATTCAGTTTTACCGTTGACGTAAAAAAGCATTCGTCCCCGTCGACTGTCTCTGCAGTCAACAAGGGCGAATGCTTCGCGGTACCACCTTGGTTTATCTCTCACTGTGTCCAGAATCGAACACGCCGTGCTGTAATGGGCACGCCCCAGGAACGGCTACTATCTTCACCGTTCCGACGTCAAGAGCCGTTCCCACCAGTTCCGGGGGTTCGGCTTACAGCTACCCGAACTTGCTGGACACCTTCTCTAGCGGTACTCTTCTTGGCTTAGTCTTTCCTTGCAATTGCTCTATAATTTATCATCATTCATTTTAGTTGTCAATCGTTTTATAAATATTCATTTTTATGCATGCTACGCACTTTAATACCATCAAAAAACGGGTAACCCTAGACCTGACTAGGGTTACCCGTTCATCCGCAACCACCGCTAAATGGGGCGTTGCGCGCTAAAATATTTTGCTTTATACATTAATGATTACGTGCTGGCTGTTGCTGCTGGAACGTGCTGGTCTCGCGACTGACGGTCTTGCCCGCCTGACTGGTGGTAGTCTGGGTCTTCATCTCGACGTGCCCCTTTTTGCCCGTCTGACTATCCAACTGCACCGCTGTCTGACCAGAGGCCGGCTGCACCACGGAGTCCGTCACGGTCGACCGTGTCTGGGTCGGTTGCATCCCAAACAACAGAAATCCCGCCACGAATCCCACCAGCAAGCCCCCGACTTCCCGGATTAATTTTTTCATTTTGTGCGTCCCCTATCCCTAAATTGTTCCTCCGATGGTTTCCTTAGAAAACTCTTTATAGGGCTATTATATCATTTATAAAGGGTGACGGAATGATGATTTCGCGCCACAACTACCAGATTGACGCCTAAAATCGCTACGATGGCGATCGCCGCAATCACGAACAGGGCCGTGTACGATGCGAAGTCGATCACCAGACCGCCAAACAGGGGGCCAAACGCCCGGCCGACCGAGGCCCAAGCGTTGGCCATGCCCTGATACTTCCCCTTGACCACGGCGGGGGTCAACTGATTGACGATCGCCGGAATCGCCGGAAAGGCCGTCGCCTCACCCATGGTCAAGATGACCATGGCCAGGACGAAGTGTAGGTAATCCTTGGCGAAGATCAACGTGACGAACGACAACGCCACGAAGAGAATCCCCGCGTAGACCTGTACGTACAAACTGTGGAAGTAGTGGGCTAACCGGTTCAAGATGATCTGGAACGTCACAATCAGGCCGGCATTGATGGTCCACAATAGACTGTAGTCGCGTAAGGGAATCCCCATCCCCGTCATGTAAACGGACAGGTTCGAGTTCCACTGTTCATACATGATCCAGACCACCACCAGGCTCGCGAAGAAGGTCCCCATGATTCGCAAGTTGGGGTGGGCAATCGTCGCAGTCTGGTCGTGTTTAGCTGTAGGCCGGCGCTGCATGACCGCGGGCGCCCGGTAATGGAACGTGACCACCAACAGGAGTAAAACGAAGAGGGCCGTGGCGATGCTGAACAGGAGCGTGACGCTGATGTTGTAGATGAAACCGACCATCGCGGTCCCAATCACGATTCCCAGGTTCTGCGCGAAGTACAGCATGTTATAGATGTAGCGCCCGTCCCGACTGTGGATCGTGGTCCCCAATGAGTTGACCATGGTCAACGTCCACCCGGACCCGAAGCCCAGGAAGATCAAGGCGATCGGGAAAGCCGGCCAACCATGCTGGAAGACCAACGTCAAGAGGGTCACTAGCGAGAGACTGACCCCACCAAGTGACAGGTAGTAGGGATTCAGCCGGTCGAATAAGCGCCCCCCTAAGAGACTTCCCGCCACATTGGCGAGGGAATAAAACAATAAGATGACCCCAACGACGGTCAATGAAACGCCTAAACGATCATGGAGATAAATTGTCGTCAGTGGCCAGATAAAACTCATACCGATACTGCTGCAGAGTGCTCCCAGCAGTAACCAGCGTAACCGAATCTCACGCATGGTCTGACCCCTTTTCTTAGAAAATTCTAATTTTTATTCTAACACGACTCTTAGGTTTATCACCAGCTTAGGAAACGCTTTAATTGCATTTCTCGTGGGCTTTTCCTAAACTTAAGAGCAAAAGGAGGGTTCACACCATGACCACGCTCTTCATCAACGGCAGTTCCCGGACCAATGGCAATACCGTTGCCTTCGGCGAACGCCTATTGGCCGGGATTCCCCACACCACCCTGCACCTGATCGACCAGCACCTCAACTTCGACTTGGATCAGCGGGGTACTGGCCAACCACAACGAGACACGCGCGACGACTACGAAGCCCTGATGGCCCAGTTTGCGGCGGCGGACGACATCGTCATTGGCACTCCGGTCTACTGGTACAACATGTCCGGGCAGCTCAAGACCTTCATGGACCGCTGGTTCGACAGCTTCACCACTGGGTTCGATTTCGCTGGCAAGCGGGTCTACCTCTTAGTGGTCGGGGTCGATGATCCCGCCAACAAAGCCACTGACATCATCAGCAAGGCCTTTGCAGAATCTTGCGACTGGTTAAAAATGACCTACATGGGTGCCGCTACAGCGATTGCTGACGGCCCCACCGACCTTCAGCAGCAGGCCACGTTACCCGCTGAGGCACTCAAGGTGCGTCAAACTTTGGTAACCATGACCCAGTCTGTTTCACGTGAAACAAAATCTTAACCATTATTGACCACAAAAGGTCCCGTCCACCCCACGTTTACCGTGAGCGGACGGGACCTTTCGTGATTTTAAAGCATTGAATTCTTTATCACTTGATACAGCCCTTAAACGCTGTAATCTTCATCCATAATCAAGACTGGTTTGATGACCGCACCACTGGTTGACGCCTGGTCCGCTTGATTGATTTCACTAAACTTAAACGTCTTTTCCAATTTATCAAACGGGTAAAGGCCCTTTTGCCAGAAATTAATCAGACGTTTGATTTCAATTTGTGGGACCGCGTTCCCCATGAGGACACCGACTACGGACTTTTGTTCAGCCACCAAGTCCCCGAACGGTACCAAAGATAATTCCTTAGGGGATACAGCTAGGGGTGCCATAACCCCGTTAATTCCTAAAGCGTCAACGGATTGTTTCATGACACTAGAGATTCCCGTAGTATCAACTGCGTAATCTACCCCGTGGCCCCCAGTCAGGTCCTTAATGGCTTTGACTGGATCCACCTCTGCAGAGTTAACGGTGTCGGTCGCGCCAATTTCCTTAGCTGTCGCTAACCGATTCGGTTTGATGTCGACCGAGATGATTTGAGAACACCCTGCAATCTTGGCGGCCATTAACGCGCCAGCCCCCACAGCTCCAGTCCCAAAAATGGCCATAGTGGAACCTGGTTCCGGCTTCAATGTGTTGAAGACCGTCCCGGACCCCGTGACGAACCCACAGCCTAACGGTCCGACCTTTCGTAAGTCTACGTCCTTACCCACGACCGTGACATTCCGATCCTGAACTAAGGTCGTGGTACTAAAGGAAGATTGGTTGAAAAAGTTACCAACTGCTTGACCTTTCTTAGTGGTAAACGTGGCATCCCCGTTAGGCCGCCTACCGCCCATGTTCAACACAGTCCAGTTCTCACAGGAGGCTGGCATTCCGGCTAAACAATTGTCGCAAGTCCCATCATAGTCGTACGAAAGAACCACGTGATCTCCCACATTGATTCCCGTGACTGACCCGCCGACCTTTTCCACGATACCGGCACCTTCGTGTCCTAAAACAATTGGTAGCGGAATTGCGCCGGCATCGCCGACCCGTACCGCTTCATCACTGTGGCAGATGCCACTCGCGACGATATGTACAAGTACTTCATTGGGACCTGGTTGGTCATCGACTAGGACGTTTTTAATTTCAAACGCCCCATTCGTTGCTTCCACGACGGCTGCCTGAACTTCTTTTGCCATGCTGTATCACTCCCATTAGTTATTTGGTAACGCTTTCATTTTAAAATAACTTGCCCCATGCCGTCAAACTTTCTTTTAGGAAGTAATAACCTCAAATTTTAAACAAAAGAAAAACCACCGCTCGGGGAAAGCGATGGTCATCGGAGTAGGGGTAACGTCATTAAGAATGACGTTAACTAATTTTTTCATTATTCCAGGGGAGGAGGAGTACATGAAAAAAAGATTGTTAATCTTTGGTAGAGGTCAACCGATTGGTTAACTTCTATGCTCTATATACTAAGCGCTAAATATGATGAAATTGTGAACTTTCTGGCACATCCGTATGAATTTTGACCAGTCACACTCATTTTTAGGCTTATTCCCCTAATGCTTAATTAATTATCCGGATAAATCAGTATTTATCCCTCTGGAACGTGGGCTACGGATGAGAATTTGTTAAATGATTTAACAAACAGCAGCTTCACGGTTCCCCGCGGGCCCGACCGGTTCTTTTCAATAATGACTTCGACTTCACCGACGTCTTGGTCCCCTTCGTCCCGTGGATCACTGTCGTTTCCGCCACCGTCTGCGTCGTCGCCTTCCCGTTCGTAGTAGTCATCCCGGTACAGGAAGGACACGATATCGGCATCTTGTTCGATCGAACCAGATTCCCGAATATCGGACAACACCGGCCGCTTATCCTGTCGCTGTTCCACTCCCCGTGAGAGTTGGGACAGGGCGATCACAGGCACGTGGAGTTCCTTAGCCAGCTTCTTGAGTTGGCGGGAAATATCCGACACTTCTTGTTGCCGACTTTCGTGGTTGGTCCCTTCGATCAGTTGCAGGTAATCAATAACGATTAACCCTAAGTTCTGCTTTTCCTTAGCCAGTCGTCGACACTTAGCCCGAATCTCGGTAATCTTATTCCCGGCCGTATCATCGATGTAGATGCTGGCCTTGGCAAGGCTACCCATGGCCACGATCAGGTTCTGCCACTCGTCTTCGGACAGTTGTCCCGTCCGCAAGTGGTTGGCGTCGATCGACCCTTCCGCACACAGCATCCGGTTGACCAGCGATTCGGCACTCATTTCCAGACTGAAGATGGCGACGGTCTTGTCGGTCTTGGTTCCTACGTTCTGCGCAATGTTTAAGGCAAACGCGGTCTTCCCCACGGCCGGCCGGGCGGCGAGAATCATCAGTTCATCGTCGTGCAGTCCCGTGGTCATCTTGTCGAGCTCCGCGTATCCGGTAGAGAGCCCAGTAATGGCGTCGCCCTTTTCGGCCAGTTCGTTAATATCTTCAAACGTGGTATTCAAGACGTCCCGAATGGGTTTGAACCCGGACTGGCTCCGCATCTCCGCCACGTTCATGATGTCGCGTTCCGCGTTGTCTAGGAGTTCATTCACATCGGTCCCGTCTTCAGCGTACCCCTGGGTCACAATGTTGGTCGCCGTCTGAATCAACCGTCGTAAGACGGCCTTATTCTGGACGATTTTTGCATAATAGGTGGCGTTGGCCGCCGTTGGAACGGCGCCCGCCAGTTCGGCGATGTAGGTGACCCCGCCCACATCATCGAGTTCATTCTTAGCCGTTAATCGGTCGGTGATGGTCACCACGTCAATGGCTTCATCCCGGTCGTTGAGGTCGATCATGGCTTGAAAAATGATCTGATGCTCCCGGCGATAGAAATCCTCCGGGGTCAAATATTCCAGCGCATCCACCAACGCGTCGGTACTCAAAAAGATCGCCCCTAAGACGGCCTTTTCGGCAGCGAGGTTTTGTGGTGGTGTGTTGTCCGTTAATGGTGCCTGATTATCCATACTTACCCCTTCATAACTAGTGACTAACGTAATGGTTCTAAACCTACAAACCAAACCGCGTATTCTAAAATCCTAATCGCAATCAAAATTCCATTAGGGTCTGTTTAACTTCAACATCGACGACGTCATGCGCCTTACCGGGCGACCAGACAGGGCTAAATGGGAGCACGGCGATTGCTTTCCTTTTTGGCAACACACGAGCCCCTAGTAACCAATAAGCAGCCCTCAAAAAATTGACGACCTGAGTGAAGCTATTTAACCAGATATTCAGACTCGAATGGCCACCTTAAACCAGAACCATCCGCATAGCCCATCCAATTAAATCCCAATCCACGACAGATTCCCAATCAGTCAAGTATCGGCCGTTTTCAGCGCATGACCAGCGAACTTTAATATATATTATATAATACCAGATTTCAATCTTAACACGTGATCTGCGCCGCTGTGAACTTTACGCTCTGCTTATTTTTGAGTTTGGCCCAAAACAAAAGAGCCATCCACTAGGGACGACCCTTTCGTCTAAGAACTTATCGTTATTTTTCAGCGACGTGAACCCGAATCTTGGCGGTCACATCGGGGTGCAGCTTAACCGGCACGTTGGTGAAGCCTAAGGACCGGATGGGTTCTGGTAAATCCACCTTGTGCTTGTCGAGCTTCAAATCAAATTGCTTAGCTAATGCTTGGACAATTTGCTTGCTAGGAATCGACCCGAATAACCGGCCGTCGGTTCCCGCTTTGGCACTCAATTCCACGACCGTCTTTTTATCTTCCAGACGGTCCTTCAATTGCTTTGCTTCGGCTAACTCTTCGGCGTCACGCTTAGCCTCAGCTTTACGTTCGGCGTTGAGTTGACTCATCGCAGCTTGGTTAGCCGCCTTGGCTAACCCGCGTTTGATCAAAAAGTTTTGCGCGTACCCGTCAGGGACGTTCTTCACTTCGCCGCGCTTACCTTTGCCGCGGACATCTTTCATAAAGATAACTTTCACGTCGTTCACTCCTCAATTGTTCCTTAAATTAATCCTACGTCAAAACGCCGGTTGACGCAATTAACTTTCCTAAGCCTCACCCACCGGCTCATCCTTCTTGTTTAGGATGTCCAGCAGCTGTTGCTTGACCTCGGTCACGGACTTGTCGCTGATCTGGGTGGCCGCGTTGGATAAGTGACCGCCTCCGCCCATGTCTTCCATGACCAGTTGTACGTTGATCTGGCCCAACGACCGTGCGGAAATACCGACCCGACCGTCGACTCGTCGTGTAATCACAAACGACGCGTCGACACCCGACATATTCAACAGGTCGTCGGCCGCCTGAGCCGCCGTCACCGGATCGTAGGTCTGGTCATCTTCACCGGTGACCACGGCCATATCCTCGTTGACGAACTCGACTAACTCAATCAAGTGGTTCCGCTGCAGGTAACTGTCGACGTTTTCTTTCATGTACTGTTGCACCTCAAGGGCATCCGCCCCCGCGGACCGAAGATAACTGGCCGCATCGAAGGTCCGGGTCCCGGTCCGTAAGGAGAAGTGCTTGGTATCGATGAAGATCCCGGTCAACATCGCTGTCGCTTCCACCTTATTGATGGGTTCGCTCTCCTGTGACTGGTACTCGAACATTTCGGTAATCAACTCACAAGTCGAGCTGGCGTAAGGTTCGATGTAGACCAGCAAGGGGTTCTCGGGGAACTCTTCGCCCCGCCGGTGGTGGTCAATGATCATCACGCGGTTTTCCAGACGCTGGTAGAGGTCTGGGGCAATCGTGATCGACGGCTTGGAGTGGTCGACCATCAGCAACATGCTTTGGTCGGTCGCCTTTTCGATGGCCGTTTCCGGTGAAATAATGGACTCGGCAATGTCCGGGTAGTCCTTCAAGTCATCCAACAACCGCTGCACATCGGAGTGCACGGTCTCTTGGTCTAAGACGATCCAACAGGTCTTGTGATTCATCTTGGCGATCCGGCGAATCCCTAAGCAGGCCCCTAACGAATCCATGTCCGGCTGGGTGTGTCCCTGGACAAAGATCTGGTCGGACTCGTTCATTAACTCTTGTAAGGCTTGGGAGATCATCCGCGCCCGGACCCGGGTCCGCTTCTCCATTGGGTTGGTCTTCCCGCCATAGTACCGGGCTTCCTGGTCGGCAGCCTTGACCACGACCTGGTCACCTCCCCGGCCTAACGCCAGGTCCAGGTTACTCTGGGCTTGGTCGGCCAGCTTGTTTAAGTTCGGGTCCCCATAGGCGATCCCGATACTTAACGTCAACGGGAAGTTCTGCTTCGACGTGGATTCCCGAATGGTGTCGAGAATCTTGAACTTATCCGTCTCAATGGCGGCCAGCGACTTGGCGTAGGCCAAGACAAAGTAGTGGTCATCATCAAGTTGTTTGAGGTACATGTCGAACTTCTGGACCCAAGCAGACAATTCATTGGTCACGTAATTACGGAGGTTGGAAATGTCTTGGTCGGTCATCGACTGGGTAATCTCATCGTAGTTATCCAAGAAGATCTGGCCGATGGCGATTTTTTCGTTATCGTACTGTTCCTGAATCAACTGGTAGTGGGTCACGTCATACAGGTAGACCGCATGGAAATCTGGTTGCACGTACAAGGTGAAGCGGTAATCACGCCACTTGACCGTGCTCAGCGTCTCCGGCGGCGTGTCCGTTACCAGTTGCGCCAACTCCGCGTCGACGTCCTTTAGGGGCCGTCCTAAGGCGTTTTGATCCTCAAAGTACCGTTGCAGATACGGGTTAAGCCACTCCACCTGGTCGTTGTCGCCCAAGATCAAGACACCAGGTGGCATCCGAATCAGGGCTTCTTGGCCGCCCTGTTGAATCTGAAACGATAGGTCAGAAATGTACTGGGTGGTGTCTGCGCCGATTTCGGCCATGGTGTTAAAAACGCCCCAAGTTGCGAGGCCGACTAAGACTAAAACGACGAGACCAAAGATCCAATTAAGCAGAAATGACAGGACTATCCCTAGAATGGCTAGACCCGCCGTCATGATAGCGATCCCGCGGAGCCGCCGGTTCTGTAAGAACTCGGGCACCGCCAGTCGCGCAAATAGTTTATCCATACTTACTCCTCATTTTGATTCGTGTAACTAGTCCCGGAGCGTGGCCCTCACCGGTTCTCGACCGGTGGGCGCAAAGCGCTTCAAATAATACTCCTATTTTATCACAACCCGGGGTAATCACAAAATCTCTTTATCACCCAAACCCCGGTGTGGCGGGGTTGAAAACGGTTATTGAGGGAAAGCTAACTTTTCTTGACCTTGACGCGACGGCAACCTGTAGAGTAGGTTACAAGCAAGCCAAGGAGGTGGTCCCGATGACCTACTCAATTACGCAACTCGCGGCGCTCGCCGGGCTAAGCACCCGGACCCTCCGCTACTATGATCAGATTGGTCTCTTACGTGCTCAGCGCAACCCCACTAACGACTACCGGACCTACACGGCCGCTCAAGTCGACCAGCTCCAGCAGATTCGTTACTGGCAGGCCTTCGGATTCACCCTCGCAGAGATTCGGCACCTATTGGCCCAACCGCCAGCGCAACAGGACGCCTTACTCCGCCAACAACGGGAGCATCTGGTCGCCGAGCGAACCCGCCTCACACGTTTGCTGAACAGTCTCGACCGCACCTTAGCGGCCCACCAAGGAGGAATTCCCATGACCGATTCAGAAAAGTTCGCCGCTTTCAAGCAGCAACAGGTTACCGCCAATCAGCAGGCTTACGGTGACGAGGCCCGTCAGCGTTACGGCCAAGCCGCCGTCACTGCGAGTCAGCACCGTTTTACCAACCTCTCCGCCGAGGCCTACCAGGACATGCAGGCTACCGAACAGGCGCTAATTGACCAATTACGTCAGGTCAGCCAGACCCAGGATCTGGCGTCCCCGGAAGCGCACCGCGTGTATCAACTTCACCGTCAATGGTTATGTTTCACGTGGAACAATTACACGGCCGCGCAACACCGCGGACTCGCCGAACTTTACCGTACCGACGCCCGGTTCCAAGCGTACTACGCCCAAAAGGTGGGCGACCCCGCGGCCGGCCGGCTCCTGGCAGCCATCATTCTTCGCTACGCCCAGGACTAACAGGGCCTACTTGATGAGTTTCACATGTTGGTCAACCGTCAGGAAACACTGTCTTGGGTACGCTCAATTTAGCCGTGAAGTTGGGCCTGAAGAGGCTCAGTGGTGTCGTTTGGGCTGGCTTACCCAAAGGCCGAACTTGAAGCCCTGGGACTTTCAGAGCGCCAAGTCGTGCCCACCACGCTTCAGGGCCAACCGGTAAGACGGGTAATTACCACAGTCTGCCCCTGGCTAAACGTCGAAAAATAGGGTCTGGGAATTTATCCCAGGCCCTATTGGTATTGTCGAATAAAGTTCTGCGTGTCTTCCCGGGAATTCGCCGTTAAGCCGGGAGTAAGCGTCGCGCCTGCCTTTTTCGCCAGGCTACGTAACGTCCCCATACTTTCGTCGATCAGACTGCTGACGCTGGTGGTAAAGGGCACGATGGTTTTCCCCCGCAGATCCGTGGTGGCAAAGAATTGGTTGATGATCAGCGGTGGTTGGCTCCACCAAGTCGGAAAGCCCAAGAAGATGGTCGTCACGTCACTAAGTGTGGTGGTGAGGGGCATCAACGTTGGGAGTAAGTGGGCTGCGCGTTCCTTATCCGCAATCTGAACTAACTCCGAATAATTCTCCGGGTAGGCCGGTTGGCGGTGCAACTCGACTAATGGGCCGCCGAGCACGCGCTGAATCTCGGTAGCGGCGTTCGCCGTGACGCCAGTCTGTGAAAAATAAACGACAGCTACTGGTTGCATAAACATCCCTCCCAAAAGTCTCTTTACCTTTAAGGATAACGCTTAATGTCAGATTCGGAAATAGTTTGTCCCATTTTCATTTTGGCACCCCCCGTTACCCTGACCCACGAACTGTCGTTTCCTATCGAAAGGCGGTAAACTAGGGGTAACCCTAAGCAGTATAGAAAGGAAGTTTCGCCCATGTCATCACAAGACTTATTGGCCCAGCGCCACTCCGCACGTAGCTTTAGCAATCGTCCGGTCACTCGCGACACCTTGACGGCCATCATCACCCAAGCGCAACTAGCGCCATCCTGGGAGAACACCCAGCCCTGGAAAGTCTACATCGCCACGGGAGACGCCGCGACCCGTTTACGCCAAAGCCACTTCCAGCGCCACAACCAGGGCCAGAAGAGTTGGACCGAAGTCATGCCGCCTAAGAAGTCCGAGTGGGCGGCCTTTCCCCAGGCAAACTTGGACGCTTGGCGTTCGAACATGCTGGGCTTCTTCGGTAGCGATGCCGGCCAGTTTGCCGACGTTCAAAAGGACCTCTTCAACGCCCCCGCGCTGGTCTACCTGACCATGCCTCAGAAATCATCGGCCTATTCCGCCTACGACTTAGGCGCCTTCGGGTACGGGATTCTCCTCGCCGCCCAGGAGCACGGCGTCAGTGGCGTCCCCGCCTACGAACTGGTGCGCTACCCTGAAGAGATTCACCAGGAATTCGACATTCCAGCAGATCAAGCCATCTTTATGGGTATTGCCTTAGGCTATCCCAGCGACAGTAAGGTCAACGCGTTACGCACCAAGCGCCGACCCGTCACCGATATCCTGACCTTAAAACATTAGCAACGTATCAAAAAACGACCATCCCGCAGGATGGTCGTTTTTTAAGAACTATTCTTCGTTAACGAATGGCATTAAGCCCATGATCCGTGAACGCTTGATAGCAATAGTTAACTTGCGTTGGTTCTTGGCACTAGTACCAGTGACCCGGCGAGGTAAAATCTTGCCCCGTTCGGAGATGAACCGACGTAACAAGTCAGTGTCTTTGTAATCAATGTATTCGATGTGGTTGGCTGCGATGAAGTCAACCTTACGACGGCGACGGCCGCCACGACGTTGTCCTGCCATGGATAATTCCCTCCTCGTTTAGTGAGTTTTTAGAACGGTAAATCATCGTCAGAAATGTCAATTGAATCGCCGGTGTTCGCGAACGGATCGTTGGTGTTGCCACTGTTGTTTCCGTTGTTGGCACTGGGATTCCCTGCCGGCGTGTTGTTCGCACTAGGCGTCGGGTTCCCTTGAGGGGCATGGTTGCCGCTAGTAAAGGGATTGGCATTTTGATTCTGAGGTGCGTTATTCACAGGAGCGCCGTAGTTATTGCCACCTTGGTTCTGGTTCCCCGCATTATTGCGAGACCGTGGTTCCAAGAAGGAAAAGTTTTCGACGACCACTTCGGTCACGTAGACCCGTTGGCCCTGCTGATTTTCATAGTTCCGGGTCTGGACACGGCCTTCAATGCCGACCAGAGACCCTTTGTGGAAGAAGTTAGCGAAATTCTCCGCGGACTTTCGCCAAATCACACAACTGATGAAATCAGCTTCCCGCTCACCTTGCTGGTTGGTGAACCGCCGATCAACGGCCAACGTAAAGGTGGCAACAGCAGCACCGCCTTGGGTGTATCGTAAGTCAACATCCCGTGTCAGTCGGCCAGTAAGTACTACTCGGTTGATCATTGCTGAATAACTCCTCTCAAATTAAAAGTTAAAGTTAGAATTAATCTTCGCGCTTAACGATCATATGACGTAAGATGTCATTGTTGATCTTGGATAAACGGTCGAATTCGTTCAAAGCTGTGTCATCGTTTGCGTTTAAGGTAATCACGTGGTAGATACCTTCGTTGTAACCACCAATTTCGTAAGCGAAACGACGCTTTGACCAGTCTTTAGAACTGATGATTTCTGCACCGTTATCCGTAACGATCTTGTCAAACCGTTCTACTAAAGCAGTCTTAGCAGCGTCGTCAAGATCTGGACGAATGATGTAGGTAATTTCGTATTTCGTAGTTTCCATGAATCGTACACCTCCTTATGGACTTCAGGCCCCCGTCAGATACGGGAGCAAGGAGAGTTGCTAGCGTTAGCCAGATACTCACAAGCTAGAAGTATAGCATAAAAATGGGGCTGAGGCAAATCGGGGCCGACCGACGGGAATGCCTGACGTTACAAGAGTAATTCCGCTTTCCCGTTAAAATTTATCGAAAAACTTTTTATGATGGTGGGGCCATCCGCCTTACCGGGCGGCCAGACAGGGCTGGAACGCCGTGGGCACCACTTCGAGCCAAAGGACGGTCTCGAAGCTGGGCCTTATTCTAAGTCGGCTGAGGGACGCCAACTAAGAATAATTTCACGGCTGAGCCCTGTCTGGCCGCCCTCACGGCTTACGAAACACAAGACTGATGACCAACGATCGTCTCAATCCGAGCGCCAGATCCTAACAACCACGAGGAATCAGCTGTCGATTTTAACATTGGTCAAGTAGCTTTCCTCCAACTTCAGTTAAGCATTACGATTTAAGCACCACTTAGAATCGACTCCAAAAGCCTCATCACTTTAATGGTCGCCCGGTAAGGCGGACACCCCACACAACCCAAAAAGCGCCGTTCCCAGAATTAGGAACGGCGCTTCGTGTCTTTTAATGATTGTCTGGTGCGTCTGGTGCGTCTGGTGTATCGGTCGTCGATGCTGGTGAATCGGCTGGTGCCGTGGCTTCATCTGTTGAAGTCTCCGCGTCACTGGCGTCATCTCCCGAATCGTCTTCCTTAGCCACCTTCGCCATGGTCGCGACTACAGCGTCGTCGTTCAACCGAATCAAGTGGACCCCTAGAGTGGCCCGACCGGTCTCGGATACGTCCGCAATGCTGAAGCGAATCATGACCCCTTTGTTGGTGATCAACATGATGTCTTCATCACCATCAACGGTGGTCAGCCCCGCTAACGGTCCGTTCTTGGCGGACACGTTCACGGTCTTGATGCCTTTACCGCCCCGACCCTTGATTGGGTATTCAGCGGCGGCCGTTTGTTTCCCATACCCCTTTTCGGAGATGACAAACACCCGACTGTCCGGCTTCAAGACACTGGCACCGATAACGTAGTCGTTCTCCCGTAACCGGATCCCACGGACCCCAGTCGCCGAACGACCCATGGACCGTACGTCTTGCGCCGCAAAGCTGACGGCGTACCCCAAGTGGGTCCCGATGATCATATTGGCGTCATCCTTGATGATCGCCACGTTCATCAGTTCGTCGCCGTCCTTTAAGTTCAGCGCCTTCAGCCCGTTGCTCCGGATGTTGGCGAACTCGTCTACTGGCGTCCGCTTGACGGTTCCGTGAACCGTGGTGAAGAACAGGTCCATATCGGCGTTTTGACCCGGATTGGCCACGTTGATCACCGCTTGAACGTGTTCGTCAGTGTTGATCCCCAGCAAGTTGATCACGGGAATCCCCTTGGCTGACCGTCCGTATTCCGGAATCTCGTAACCCTTCATCCGGTAGACCTTCCCAGTGTTGGTAAAGAACAGGAGCATGTCGTGCGTGGAGGTGGCGACTAAGTGTTCGATAAAGTCGTCATCGTGCACGCCCATCCCCTGAATCCCTTTACCGCCCCGGTTTTGGGCCTTAAATTCGGTGGTTGGCAACCGCTTGATGTAGCCGTTATGCGTCAAGGAGACCACCACGTCTTCTTCGGCGATCAAGTCTTCGTCTTCAAGACTCAAGACTTCGCCGACCATCAATTCCGTCCGCCGCTTGTCGCCGAACTTGTTCTGGATGTCGAGCAATTCTTCGTAAATGATGCCCTTTTGCCGGTCCTTCGACGCCAAGATTTCCTTGTAGTCTTCGATCGACGCTAACAGGTCTTTGTATTCCTTTTCGACCTTTTCCCGTTCCAGACCGGTCAACCGAACCAACCGCATGTCCAAAATGGCCTGTGATTGTTTGTCGGATAACGCGAAGCGGGTAATCAGTTCATTCTTAGCCACGTCGGCCGTCTGGGATTCACGAATGATCGTAATGATCTCGTCGATGTGGTCCAGGGCGATCCGCAACCCTTCCAGGATGTGGGCCCGGGCCTCCGCCTTCTTCAATTCGAAGGCCGTCCGCCGCCGGATGACTTCCATCTGGAATTCCAGGTAGTACTGCAAGATGGCCTTTAAGCCCAGCACTTTCGGCGCACCATCAACGATGGCTAACATGTTGATCCCAAAGGAGGTCTGCATCAAGGTCATCTTGTACAAGTTGTTCAAGATGACTTCGGCACTGGCATCCCGGCGAACATCGATCACGATTCGCATCCCGGTCCGGTCGGATTCATCGTTGACATCGGTAATGCCTTCGATACGTTTATCCCGGGCCAATTCGGCGATGCGTTCGATCAGCTTGGCCTTGTTGACCATGTACGGAATTTCCGTGGCCACGATGCGTTGCTTCCCGTTCTTTTCTTCTTCAATATCGACCTTCGCCCGTAAGGTGATGGTGCCCTTCCCGGTCTCGTAAGCCCGGCGAATGGCGGCCTTACCCATGACGATTCCCCCGGTTGGGAAATCTGGTCCCGGTAAGGCTTCCATCAGGTCCGCCAACGTCGCGTCAGGGTTGTTCATCAAGATGTGCAACGCACTGATGACTTCCGTCAAGTTGTGCGGCGGGATGTTGGTCGCCATCCCCACGGCGATCCCCGAAGCCCCGTTGACTAACAGGTTGGGGAACCGAGAGGGTAAGACCACGGGTTCGCGCTCACTGCCATCGTAGTTATCTTGATAATCAATCGTATCCTTGTTGATGTCCCGCAGCATTTCCAGCGCGATCTTACTCAACCGTGCTTCGGTATACCGCATGGCCGCGGCCCCGTCACCATCGACGGACCCGAAGTTCCCGTGACCATCTACTAGCATGTAGCGGTACGAGAAGTCCTGGGCCATCCGAACCATGGATTCGTAGACCGCCGTGTCACCATGGGGATGGTACTTCCCTAAGACATCCCCAACCACCCGGGCTGATTTCCGGAATGGCTTGTCGGGCGTAATGCCCAGTTCATGCATATCGTATAAGATCCGCCGGTGAACGGGCTTCAACCCATCCCGCACGTCTGGCAACGCCCGTTGGACGATGACGCTCATCGCGTAGTCCAGAAAGGACGTCCGCATGGTCTTGGTCAGGTCCACGTCGGTGATCCGTTTGTTTTCAAAATCTTGATCAGCCAAAATTTATCCTCCGTTCCTACCTACTGCCAGGGTTCCCTCAGAGTTGCCTGATGAACCCGTTACCGCACCCCAGACTAGACGTCCAGGTCCGCGAAGGTGGCATTATCCTCGATAAATTCACGCCGGGGAGCGACCTTATCGCCCATCAGCATGCTAAAGACTTGGTCCGCGTTGATGGCATCGCTGGCATCAACCCGTAAGAGCCGCCGGTTATCTGGGTTCATGGTGGTGTCCCAGAGTTGTTCCGCGTCCATTTCACCAAGCCCCTTGTACCGTTGAATCTGCGGCTTCGGCGAAGGTGATAATTGACCCAAGACTTCTTTCAATTCGTCATCGGAATCGATGTAGCGTTGATACTTCCCTTGACGCACCCGGTACAGGGGTGGGCACGCGATGTAGACAAAGCCGGCGTCCAATAAGGGGCGCATGTACCGGTAGATCAGTGTCAGTAACAGGGTCCGAATGTGGGCCCCGTCGACATCGGCATCGGTCATGATGATCAGCTTGTGGTAGTTGGCCTTGGCGACGTCAAAGTCGTCCCCAAAGCCCGTGCCCATCGCCGTAAACAACGACCGAATTTCTTCGTTCGCCAGGATCCGGTCCATCGAGGCCTTCTCCACGTTCAAAATCTTCCCCCGAATTGGTAGGATGGCCTGCGTCAGCCGCGAACGACCTTGCTTAGCCGACCCACCGGCGGAGTCCCCTTCGACGATGAACAATTCAGAGATCTTCGGGTCCTTGGAAGTGTTATCCGCCAATTTCCCGGGCAGGTTACTGATTTCCAGCCCGCTCTTCTTCCGCGTAACTTCCCGGGCCCGCCGAGCAGCGACCCGCGCTTTAGAAGCCACACTCCCCTTGTCCACGATCTTGTGGGCAATGTCGGGGTGTTCCATCAAGAAGCGCATGAAGTGGTCCGCGAACGTGTGGTCCACGGCCGTCCGGGCATCAGAGTTCCCCAGCTTAGTCTTGGTTTGACCTTCAAATTGAGGATCCGGGTGCTTGACGGAGACCACGGCCGTTAAGCCTTCCCGGACGTCATCCCCGGTCAGGTTGGGCTCGTTATCCTTCATCAGCTTATTTTGCCGCGCGTAGTCGTTGATGACCCGCGTCAGCGCTCGTTTGAACCCTTCTTCGTGGGTCCCACCTTCGTAGGTGTGAATGTTGTTGGTAAAGGTCAACAGGTTGTTGTGGTAGTCGTCCGTATATTGCAGGGCCACTTCCACGGTAATCCCGTTTTCCATCCCTTCCACGTAGATTGGCGGTTCAAACAGCGTGGTTTTATTCTCGTTCAAATAGTCGACGTAGTGGCGAATCCCACCTTCATAGTGAAAATCATCTTCGGTGGGTTCGTCAGACCGGTTGTCCCGAATCGTGATCCGCAGCCCCTTGTTCAAGAAGGCCAGCTCCCGAATCCGGGTGGTCAGCGTCTTAATGTCGTACGTCGTGGTTTCCCGGAAGATGTCCGGATCCGGCAAGAAGTGGACCTTGGTGCCGTGCTCTTCTTCGGGCAAGCCCTCCGCAATCACGTGCATCGGGGTCTTCACGTGGCCCCGGGTGAAGTCCATGGCATAGCGCTTTCCGTCCCGGGTGACCTCAACGTCCAATTCGACAGACAGGGCGTTCACCACGGAAGCCCCCACCCCGTGGAGTCCACCGGAGACTTTATACCCGCCACCGCCGAACTTCCCGCCGGCGTGCAGGATCGTGAAGACCGTTTCCAAGGCGGGTTTCCCCGTCTTCTTTTGAGTATCGACGGGGATGCCCCGGCCGTTATCCGTCACGGTGATACTGTTATCCTTTTCGACCGTCACGTGAATCACGTCGGCGAATCCAGCTAAGGCTTCATCGATCCCGTTATCCACGATTTCCCAGACCAGGTGGTGCAGGCCTTGCGAACTGGTGGTCCCGATATACATCCCGGGACGCTTCCGGACCGCTTCCAGGCCTTCTAGGACCTGAATCTGGCTGGCGTCATATTCGCGGGCTTCTTCTTCTTTGGTTTCTTTTTCGTTTTCAGCCACTGTCTAATCCTCCTTACAGACTACTCGTCTGACGCCTGGTCAGACGACTCATCGGCCACCACAGTTCCGGCACTGACGTGAAAGATCGTCGGGTCTTTGATCAGTTGGCGGGTGATCCCGCTCAGACTGGTGGTGGTAATAAACGTTTGCACTTTATCCTGAATCGCGGTCAGTAAATGGGTCTGCCGCGCATCGTCCAATTCGGACAGGACATCGTCTAGCAAGAGGACCGGGTACTCGCCGGTCTCTGCTTTCATCAGGTCAATCTCGGCCAGCTTCACGCTTAAGGCCGTGGTCCGCTGTTGCCCCTGCGACCCAAACGTCTGCACGTTCTTGTCGTTGACTTGAAAGTGCAGGTCGTCGCGGTGCGGGCCAATCAGCGTGGTCCCCTGATAAAGTTCCTTGGCTTGTTGCTTCTGGTAGAGCGCCGTGAGCGCCGCACAGATGGTCTTGGGATCATCCAGATCCTTATCGGCGACCTGTGTAGCGTAGCGAAAGGCTAGGGTCTCACGGTGCTGGGAGATCTCAGCGTGAATCGTCTGGGCCCAGTGCTCCAACTTGCGGAGCATCGTCAGCCGCTGGTAGATGATCTCCGCCCCATAGGCCGCGAGCTGATCAGACAGCACCCCCAAGAACAAAAGGTCGTGCTGCTGATGGTGCTGCAGATCCTTTAGGTACCGGTTACGCTGCTTCAACAGCGTGCGGTACTGACTCAGATTGTACAAATAGCGCGGGTTCATCTGACCAAACTCCATATCCATGAAGCGCCGGCGAACCGTGGGCGCTCCCTTGACGATGGCTAAGTCTTCCGGCGCAAATAAAATCACGTTGAGCTGACCCACATACTGTGACAACCGAGCCTGTTCAAGGTGATTGATCTTTGCGCGCTTCCCTTGACGTGAAAAAGTCAGCTCCAACGGTGTCGTCCCACTGGCTTTGACCACTCGCCCGGCCAACTTGGCGGTCTTAGCCTCCCAGTTGATCAGGTCGTGGTCGTTCGCCGTCCGGTGGCTGCGGGTCAACGCCAAGGCGTAGATGGCCTCTAAGAGGTTGGTCTTGCCCTGGGCGTTCTCCCCCAAGAGGACGTTGATTCCCTTGCCAAGCTTCAGATCAGCCGCCGCGTAGTTTCGAAAATTTTGGAGCTGCAACTCTTGCAAATACATTATTCACCCTGCTTTGAGCGTATAAAAAATGATCCAGCATCGGGAACCAGGACTTCGTCGCCAGGGTACAGCTTACGACCACGCCGGTCATCCGGTTCGTCGTTGACTTTGACGGTGTTTTCCCGCAAGAACCACTTGGCTTGACCGCCGGTTCCAATAATGGATTCTTCTTTGAGCATCTGGCCTAATGTGATGTAGGGCGTCTCAATGAAAACCTCTTTTTTCACAATTTCACCCCTTCGTTTTCTTTACTTATATTATACCCCTTTCAGGCTAAAAGTACAGCTGGACTCCTTGATTTTTGGCCTCTGAGGCCCCTTATGGCGTTTTTGATATTTTTGCCAAAAACTGGGTAAATCTGCTCAGAAATCAAAATAGCGTGATTAACGCCGATTTAGGGTGTTTTTAGGCGTTTTACCAGTCAATCATCCCCCAAATGGTCGGTGCGTGCGCAATTAGTGTTCGGATTTCACATGCTGCGGCTAGCGTTACTCCCCCGCTTTCATCAGTTTTCACCGACGGAATTGGGTGAAAGTTAAATGGCGGGTGACGCCCGGTCGCGTCCCTGCTTCCGTAAATCGAATCACAGCCCCGAATCGTCTTTCAGGGTTGTCCTCACAAATTGCCCGCAAAAAAGCGTGGCCCCTACGACGGGACCACGCTTTGTGGTTTAACAGATTTAGGACTTTGTGAAATTTCACAAAGTCCGGACATGGCATTCTAGAACGTCCGAACAGGCGTAATCAGCTGAATAAAGTTGCTGGTATCTTCCGTTGGGACCAACGTGAACGGCCGCAACGCTGAGGTGAAGGCCACCCGAATCACAGATTGGCCGAACGACCGTAGCGCGTCCTTCATGTAGTCGGGGTTGAACGAAATCTCTAAGTCTTCCCCGTCCAACGTCTTAGGCGTCAGGGCTTCTTCGACGTTCCCGACATCGGGAGAGTTACTGAAGATGGTGACCTGGTGATCGCTAGGCTTCAGGGTCAACTTAACCACGTTGTTCCGCGATTCGTGGGACAACAGGGAGGCCCGTTCAACGGCGGCTAGCAGTTCTGGCGCTTCGAATTCTACCGTAGTGGACGCATCCTTAGGAATCAAACGTGAGGTGTCGGGGTAGTTTCCTTCCAACAAGCGGGAGTAGAACGAGGTGTCACCTAATAAGAACAGGACTTGGTTTTCGGAGAATTGCATCTTCACGTCACTGTCGTCATCACCGATCATCCGGGATAATTCGGTCAGACTCTTACCGGGGATGATGACGTCGAACGCCGCGTTGCTTGGTGTTGGCAGTTCAATCTGCCGTTGACTTAACCGGTGACTATCCGTGGCGACCGCTAAGAATTGGTTGTCAGCCAAAACAAAGTGGACCCCGGTCAGGATCGGCCGGCTTTCTTGGTTGGAAACCGCGATGACGGTTTGGCTGATCAGTTCTTTGAAGACCGCGCCGGACAAGGTCACGGCATCGCCGGCATCCACTTCTGGCAGATGGGGATAGTTGTTGGCGTCTTGGCCGTTAATGTTGAAGGCCGCTGACCCGGACGTGATTTCTGTCTGGAAGCCGTCTTTAACGGAGACCGTCATGGTCTTTTCGGGCAGGCGCTTCACAATTTCGCTAAAGAAGCGCGCGGTTAATACGATCGAACCCGGTTCATCGACCGTTAAGCCGATGTCGGGATCGTCCGACCGAATCAAGGTTTCAATGGAAATGTCGGCGTTGGACCCGGTCAAGAGTAAGCCGGTGTCACTGGCCACAATCTTAAGGCCGGTTAGGATGGGAATCGTGGTCTTGGATGAGATCGCCCGCGAGACGTTGTTCAGTTCTTTGACGAACGCGGCACGGTTAATGGTAAATTGCATGAGCTTCAACACTCTCCTTTAGATTTCTGGTGACGGTGGTTTAACTTAATTAAAAGAAAAAACAGTAGCCGTAGTAGCGCAGTGTATAGTGTGGATAACTTTGAGAAACAGCCGGTAGCCTGGTTTATCCACCTGTGGATAACTTGTGGATAACTGGACCCGTTTGCCGGTGCTTATCCACACGCGCCGTGGTGTCCCCCGTCTATCATACACGACCTGGGCACAAAAAGACCGCCGAACGGTCGTTCAGGGGTAGATGGTGGCACTGAATTGTCACGAACGGATTAGCGACGGAGTTCTTCTTTGAGGTCCGCGATGTTTTTCTGAAGTTCCGTATCCGTTTTGAGTGATGCGGCAATTTTATCGTACGCGTGAATCACGGTGGTGTGGTCCTTGCCGCCGAATTCGTTGCCGATACGGGGTAAGGAGGCGTCCGTGAGTTCCCGGGACAGGTACATGGCGATCTGCCGCGGAATCACGATGGTTTTCTTGCGTTTCTTCCCCTTGAGATCCTTGAGTGAGACGTGGAAGTAGTCGGCCACGCGGTCTTGAATCACGGGAATCGTGATAACGTCGCTGGTGTCGGCGAGGTTCAATCCCTTAAGGGCCTCCGCTGCCAGGTCAGTGGTGATCGGTTGACGCATCAGTTGGTGGTAGGCTTGGACTCGGGCCAAAGCCCCCTCTAATTCACGGACGTTGGAATCAATTTGCCCGGCAATGTAGCTGAGCGTATCGTCGGGAATCTCGATGCCATCAGCGTCCGCCTTGTTCCGTAGAATGGCGATTCGCGTTTCGAGGTCGGGCGGCGTGATATCGACCGAAAGTCCCCAGGCAAACCGCGAAACTAAGCGGTCTTGTAGCTTGGGAATCTCGTTCGGCAGCCGGTCGGACGTCAGGACGATTTGCTTACCGTCGTCGTACAGTGTGTTAAAGGTATGGAAGAACTCTTCTTGCGTTCCTTCCTTATTAGCAAAGAATTGAATATCGTCAACCAGGAGTAAATCGACGTTGCGGTATTCCTGTCGGAACTGCTCCTGCGTGCGGGTCCGAATGGCATTGATAAAGTCATTGGTGAAGGCTTCACTGGTCACGTATTTGATCTTAGTCTCGGGATGATCTTCCAGCATTTTGTTGCCGATGGCGTGCATCAAGTGGGTCTTCCCCAGCCCGACGCCCCCATAGAAAAACAACGGGTTATACATGACGCCCGGCTCCTCGGAGACCACTAATGCCGCGGCGTGGGCCATCTGATTGCCCTTGCCGATGACAAAGGTGTCAAATGTGTAGCGTGGATTCAACGTGGTTTCCTTCATAAAAGTCGGGGTGGGTTCTGCGGCGTCGGTCGCGTTGGTGTGCCCACCGCGGGTCGCGGTCTGTTGTCGCTCGTCTTCTAGAATCAGATCCGGTTGAATGTCTTCATGGGTCGCTTCATATGCGTATTCGACGAGTTGCTGGTCTAGGTGTTGGTTAGTCCAGTAATCCCGGTGCAGGGGTGATGGAAGTTCCAACGTCAACTTGTTGCCGTCCAAGGAAATGGGCTTGGCGGTTTCGATCCAGGTCTTATAGGTGGTCGGTGAACTGTTTTGTTTGAACAACTCTTCAATACTCGACCATAAAGTTGACATTTCTGGCACTAGTGTATCCCCCTATTCGTTGTGATGAACTTACGCGTCAGAAAAAAATGACGTTCTGACGGAAAACGTAGTTTCAGTGTAGCATGAAGAAAAAAAGTTTTCCACAGGGTGTTGAGGAGTCAATTCAATTGTTTCACAACCAGTTAATTAAGTTATCCACAGGATGTTCGGAAGGTGTGGATAAAAATATTTAAATACAGTTATCAACAGGATTCTGTGGAGTATAAAAGGCTTAACACCAAGTGTTTCACAAGTTATCCACAATTTGAACAGGAAATAAAAAGGCCTGATTAACACCCTGTGGAACAGTGGATAACTCGGCGGAAAAGTCCGGGATAACTTTTTCTGAGATTCTCAGTTATCCACAGGCTCTGGGTATGAAACAAATTTTATTGGGGAGAAGTTTTTGGCGTAAATTCGAAGTTCTGGTTTTCATTGGCGGGATTTTATGCTAATATGTTCTAGAAATGCATTTAGTCTGTCCGAGTTTTTCGGACAACCAAGTCAAATACCAATTTTAAGGAGGTGTTTCTGACATGAAACGCACTTTCCAACCAAAGAAACGTCACCGTTCACGCGTCCACGGCTTCCGTAAGCGCATGAGCACGAGCAATGGCCGTCAAGTATTGGCACGTCGTCGCCAAAAGGGACGTAAAGTATTGTCTGCATAGGCCGCTGATGGTTCAGTGGTCTTTTTATTTTATCTGAGTCGGTACTGGGACCCCAATGCCCCTCGGACTGTCGCACCAGTCAGCCGACTGGTAGCATGTTGATCATAGCGATCGTTAAATTTTGGAGATGCTCCATGCGAAAATCTTACCGCATTAAGAAAGAAGCGGAATTTCAGCAAGTCTTTGAAACCAGAAATTCAGTGGCTAACCGCCAATTTGTGGTGTATTCAATGGCTAAGCCGGGGCAACCGCATTTTCGGGTCGGGATTTCTGTCGGCAAGAAGATCGGTAACGCGGTTCACCGGAATTGGGTGAAACGGCGGATCCGGCAAAGTTTACTCGAATTAAAGCCTTACCTGAAGCAGGACGTGGACTTCCTAGTCATCGCACGGCCCCGTGCCGATCAAATCTCGATGGCCGATGCTAAAAGCAGTCTGATCCACGTCTTAAAACTGGCAAAGTTGTTAGATTCCAACTATAGCGAGGAATAACCGTGAAAAAGTACAAACGTACCCTAATGATGTTGGGCATTGTGAGTCTGGTGTTTATCCTTTCCGCTTGTAGTAATAAACCAATCACCAATCAAAGTACGGGGATTTGGGACGGCCTGATCGTCTTGAACTTCTCGCGGGCGATTATCTGGTTGGCGCATTTCTTCGGCAATAGTTATGGTGCCGGGATTATCATGTTTACGATTATTATCCGGATTATCCTGATGCCATTGATGATCTTCCAAACGCGCAGCATGCGGAAGACTCAAGAGGTTCAACCCCAACTCAAAGCCTTACAAAAGAAATACTCGTCCCGTGACCGCGAGACGATGCAGAAGTTGCAAGCCGAACAGCAAAAGCTGTATTCGGAAGCTGGCATTAACCCAATGATGGGGTGCCTGCCAGCCATCGTTCAATTACCAATTATCTGGGCGCTCTATCAAGCCATCTGGCGGACGGAGATCCTACGTTCTGGTTCGTTCCTGTGGCTCCAATTGGGTCACAAGGACCCATACTTCATCCTGCCAATCTTGGCGGCTGTTGCGACCATGGCCAGTTCGTGGTTGACCACCAAGTCAGCCCCAGAAACCAGTTCGATGAACACGATGATGGTCTTCGGGATGCCGTTAGTGGTCTTCTTTACGGCCCTGAACGTGCCATCGTCACTGTCGTTGTACTGGACGATCTCCTATGTGTTCCAAGTGGGCCAGACCCTCTTGATTCAAAACCCATGGAAGATCAACGCTGAACGGGCAGCTAAGGAACAGGAAAAGGCCAACCATGACCGTTCCATCCGTAACGCGATCCGCAAAGCCAAGAAGAGTCGTCGGAAGTAATTCCAGTTATAAATGCATTTTGAGAAAAAGCCGCTGGGTGCAAGTCACCTCAGCGGCTTTTTTAATGGTCACTGCGGGTCATTCGCCTTACTGGACGGCCAGACAAGGCCGGAGCGCCGTCTATCCACGTCGTGTTAGTTAGGCGTAAACTGGTCGCCCTCCGGCGCTCA
>NZ_AZDT01000066.1:41775-73803 GCF_001434785.1 Levilactobacillus namurensis DSM 19117
GTAAGCCAGCAAAAAACGCTGGCTAACCATCATTTCGCTAGCTGAGCTTCTGCTCGCCTCCGGGCTGTCAACTAGCGAAAAATCTAACGCTGAAGTTACTGGCAACCATCAGCTAACCAAACAGTCCTCGACCACTACTATTCGCAATTCCAGATGACCTCAACAGCCGATTAGGAACTGTCTAAAAGCAAAATGGCAGGTTGGTCATCACCCAAAGCTTAAAGAACCTCCGGGATGGCCAACTATCTTTAGATTTACGTGATTGTAAGCCGTGAGGGCGGTCAGACAGGGCTCAGCCGTGAAATTTGACTTGGGGAGCGTTCTTTGCTGCCCTAGTCAAAGGCCCAGCTTCGAGACCGCTTTTTGGCTCGAAGTGGTGCCCACGGCGTTCCAGCCCTGTCTGACTGCCCGGTAAGGCGACTGATTCCCAGTAAGGTGACTGTAGGGATTTTTTGCGTCGGATTTTGGTGGGCATGGTATACTTACAACTGACTGAAAACGGAACAAACGGGAGGAATTTGCGATGACGATCTTTACGGGGAAAACGGAAGAAGCTGCGATTGCGGCCGGGGTAGCGGCCCTGAACAGTACCCGCGCGCAGGTGACGACTAAGGTGATCAAGCCGGCGCGGAAAGGGTGGTTTGGCCTGGGTCATCGTGACGCCGCTGTGGATGTGGTCTTGAAGGCCGTTGCGGCGCCCGCCGCGCAACCGGCAGCGCCCGCCCAGCCGACATCGTCCGCTTCCCAGGCGACAGTAACTGAGCCGGTCCCCCAGTCGACCCCAGCTACGTCGACCACGGCACCCGACAAAGTAGCGGCACCCCGACCACAACGGACGCCGGCTCAAAACCGGGCCCACCGGGAAGCGGCCATCGAAGCCGTTCAGGATTACGTCTTAGAGATTGTGACCCAGTTAGGCATCGACGCCACGGTTTCGGCGGAATCACTAGGACACCGGCAGGTCCGGCTGGCCTTTGAGACGGAAAAGGAAGGCCTGCTGATCGGGAAGCATGGTCGGACCATTAATGCTCTGCAGAGTCTGGCCCAACTGTTCTTGAACCATCATGGTGCGGCGCACGTGGTGGTGGAACTAGACGTGGCCAACTACCGGGAGCGCCGGCAGGCCACGCTGGCCCGCTTAGCCGATAATACCGCGCGCGAAGTCGTGGCCACGGGTAAGCCCATCTACCTGGACCCCATGCCATCCTTTGAGCGCAAGCAGATTCACGCGGCGCTAGCGCAGAACCATTACGTCACCACCTACTCGGCGGGGAAGGAACCGCACCGGGCCGTGGTGATCGAACCGGTTTGACCCTGAGGTTTGACAAATGGGACCAAGCACCTTATAGTAAAGACAATCATTCTTATCATGTTTACGATAAAGTAGTGAAAGTACTTTATCCGCGTCTGTTAGGTGGCGTGGAGTGGGTGCTTTTTTTTATGGCGTTAAATGACACGCCCGGGTCTTTTGCGGCCCACTACCGACCGTCACGTAGATAGGAACTGTGGAAACAGAGAAACCGTTAGACAACCTTTTAGAGGAGGATCAGCATGGCGACAACGACAGAGTTTGATACGATTGCAGCAATTTCGACGCCACCTGGTGAGGGTGGTATCGCCATTATTCGGATGAGTGGTGAGGACGTTTTCGCCGTGATTGCGAAGTTATTCAAGGGCAAGGACCTGACCAAAGTCCCTAGTCACACCATTAACTACGGTCACATCATCGACCCGGAAACGCACGAAGAAGTCGATGAAGTCATGGTTTCCGTGATGCGGGCTCCTAAGACCTACACCAAGGAAGACATTATCGAAATCAACTGTCACGGGGGTATCGTGGCCACGAACCGGATCTTGCAGTTGTGCTTGAGCTACGGTGCGCGGCTGGCGGAACCCGGAGAGTACACCAAGCGGGCCTTTCTCAACGGCCGAATCGACCTCTCCCAGGCCGAAGCTGTGATGGACCTGATTCGGGCTAAGACCGATAAGTCCATGAAGGTCGCCTTAGACCAGTTGGACGGGGACTTGTCCAAGTTGATTCGCCACTTGCGCCAAGACATTCTGGATGCGTTGGCCCAGGTCGAGGTCAACATCGATTACCCCGAATACGACGACGTCGAGACCATGACCACCAAGATGCTGTTGGAGAAGGCCCAGGAAGTCCAAAAGCAGATTAAGGTCCTCCTGCAGACGGCTAAACAGGGGAAGGTCTTGCGTGACGGGCTAGCCACCGCCATCGTGGGCCGACCGAACGTGGGGAAGAGTAGCCTCTTGAACCACCTGTTACACGAAGACAAGGCCATCGTGACCGACGTCGCGGGAACCACCCGGGACGTGATCGAAGAGTACGTGAACGTTAAGGGTGTGCCATTGAAGCTGATCGATACCGCGGGGATTCGCGATACCACCGATAAGGTTGAAAAGATCGGGGTCGAACGCTCACGCAAGGCCATCGATACGGCCGACTTGGTGATGCTGGTTTTGAACGCCAGCGAACCGTTGACCGCCGAAGACCAAGAGCTGTTAACGGCCACCAGCCACACGCAGCGGATCTTGATCCTGAACAAGACCGACCTGCCGCAGAAGCTGGACCTGAAAGCCGTCCAAGCGGTGGCCGGCGACAGTCCGTTGATCCAGACGTCGATCCTGCAACAGACGGGGATGGACCAGCTGGAAAGTACGATTGCCCACTTGTTCTTCGATGAGGGCATCGAGTCCAGTCAGAAGACGGTCATGGTCACCAACGCCCGGCACATCGGGTTGTTGCACCAGGCCAGTGCGGCGTTGGACGACGTGATGCACGGAATCGCGATGGGGATGCCGGTGGACTTGGTCCAGATCGACATGACCCGCGCCTGGGACCTCTTAGGCGAAATCACCGGTGACAGCTACCAAGACGAATTGCTGGACCAGCTGTTCAGTCAGTTCTGTTTAGGGAAGTAACCAGACCAGCCGAGTTTAATTATTAATACTTAATTGTTATTAATAATTAAATTAGACGGGTTAAGGTGCCATCTTAAATTTAGGAATTCAAGTTAAAAATAACCATTAGGCCCCGGATCACTGGGACCGGGCATGGAGGGAATCAGTAGTATGACGGAAGTAAAGCAATACCCCGGCGACGACTATGACGTCATCGTAGTGGGGGCCGGCCACGCGGGTAGTGAAGCGGCGTTGGCTGCGGCCCGAATGGGGAACAAGACCCTGTTAATGACGATCAACTTGGACATGGTGTCCTTTATGCCATGTAACCCTTCCGTGGGGGGGCCAGCCAAGGGCATCGTGGTTCGTGAAATCGACGCTTTGGGCGGTGAAATGGGCAAGAACATCGACAAGACGTACGTCCAGATGCGGATGCTCAACACCGGGAAAGGTCCCGCTGTGCGGGCCTTACGGGCGCAAGCGGATAAGCACGCCTACCACGCCGAGATGAAGCACACCATCGAACGCGAACCTAACCTGACGTTACGCCAGGGAATCGTGGACGACCTGATCGTTGAAGGCGACGAGTGTCGTGGGGTCATCACCAATACTGGAGCTCGGTACCGGGCTAAGGCCGTGGTCATCGCGGCCGGCACCGCAGCTCGGGGAAAGATTATCATCGGCGAGCTGATGTATTCGTCCGGTCCCAACAACTCCCAACCCGCCAACAAGTTGACGGCGAACCTGCCGAAGTACGGGTTCGAGTTGGAACGGTTCAAGACCGGGACGCCACCCCGAGTTGATGGCAATACCATCCACTACGATGAAACCGAAGAACAACCGGGAGACGAACAGCCGAACCACTTTAGCTTCACCACGCCCGACAGCGCCTACCTGGACTTGAAGAACCAACTTTCCTGCTGGTTGACCTACACCAACGCCAAGACGCACGAAATCATCCGGGAGAACTTGGACCGCGCGCCCATGTTTACCGGAGTGATCGAAGGGGTCGGCCCACGGTACTGCCCATCCATCGAAGACAAGATCGTCCGGTTCGCCGACAAGCCACGCCACCAGCTCTTCTTGGAACCAGAAGGCCGGAAGACTGACGAATGGTATGTCCAAGGGTTGTCGACGTCGATGCCCGAAGAAGTGCAACAGAAGATCCTGCACTCCATCCAGGGGCTGGAAGACGCGCAAATGATGCGGCCTGGTTACG
Organism: Levilactobacillus namurensis DSM 19117; assembly: GCF_001434785.1. Lineage (GTDB taxonomy): Bacteria > Bacillota > Bacilli > Lactobacillales > Lactobacillaceae > Levilactobacillus > Levilactobacillus namurensis. The sequence continues at coordinate 45,917 of NZ_AZDT01000066.1, forward strand.
CCATCGAATACGATGTCGTGGCGCCGTACCAGTTGCGGCCAACCCTGGAGACTAAGCTCTTGAAGAACCTCTTCACGGCGGGTCAGACCAACGGGACCTCCGGATACGAAGAAGCTGCGGGCCAAGGCCTATTAGCCGGTATTAACGCCGGGTTACGTGCTTTGGGGAAGCCGGGCTTTACCCTGAAGCGCTCTGACGCCTACATCGGAGTCATGGTCGACGACTTGGTCACCAAGGGCACCAAGGAACCGTACCGTCTGCTGACCAGCCGGGCCGAGTACCGGTTGATTCTCCGGCACGATAACGCCGACTTGCGGTTAACGGAAAAGGGCCACGAGTTGGGCCTGATCAGTGATGAGCGGTACCAAGCCTTTCTCGACAAGAAGGCGGCCATCAAGGCGGAGACCGACCGGTTGAACAGCATCCGGATCAAGCCTACGGACGCCATCAACGACTTCATCACCAGCCATGGAGATAAGCCGCTTCAGGACGGCATCTTAGCGGCCGTCTTCTTGCGTCGGCCTTACGTGGACTACCAGACCCTGTTGGACTTCATCCCCGCCCCAGACCAGCCGTTAGACCGGCACATCATCGAAGAGATCGAGATTTCGTTGAAGTACGCGGGCTACATCAAGAAGGCCGAGGAGAACGTGGCGAAGTTGAAGCGGATGGAAGCCAAGGCGATTCCTGAAAAGATCGACTACGACGCCATTGACGGTTTGGCTACGGAAGCGCACCAGAAGCTGAAGAAGATCCAACCGGAGACCTTAGCGCAAGCTAGCCGGATCAGCGGGGTCAACCCAGCCGATATTGCCATCTTGAGTGTCTACATTGAACAAGGTAAGATTGCAAAAACAAAATAACCACCCGGGTGCCTAGCGGAGTGCCAGGCACAGGAGTGGTTCAGTGAAACGGGGACGGTCGTCGTATTTTCGACGGCCGTCCCCGTTTTGTGGTATAAAGGATGTAACTTAATTTGATGTAAAGCGAGGTTTTACCATGCAACGAAAGTACCGTGATTATTTTGCTTATCTGAAGTCGGTCAATCCCGACCCGAACGCGTCCTTCATCGCTGTGAACCCGGCTAGTGCGCAGAAGACGGACGCGGAAAAGTTCGCGTCGTTAACGGAGCGGGCCGGCCGACGCTGGGGTGTGATCCTCTTTCACGCCCTGTACGGCAATAAGACCACTAAGAAGACCCACGTCCCTTATGCGGTGGTGCACGACGACACCTTCGCCCACGATTGGGATAACACTGACCGGGATGAGTTCGACCAAGACGTGGCGATTCTGGTCCAGTGCCAGATGCTCCAGGTCAAGGAAGTCCAAGGCCTAACGCGGTTGATCATGCGTTACCCCGAACCCCTGGCGAGCTTGGCGGACTTGCGAATTAAGGGCATTGATCAGATCAACCCGGGGTCATAGGGGGAATCTGGCTTAGTCGATGTTTTTGACGAACCGCTTAACCGTTATCGTGGCTTAATTGGCGTCATTGAAAAAGGGCAGGCTTCCAGATGCTTTCTGGAAGCCTGCCCTTTAAACGTCTTAGGACTTGATTTAGCAATTCAAGCAATGTCCGATTGATGATTAAACGGTGTCAAACGGATGCTGTACGTTGAGGTGACCTACCCGTAAAGTAACGAGCTTCTGGGAACATTGCTGGCTCGTGTAATTAGGCTTAACGATGATCAGTTGTTTCCCATACCATCATTCAGGGTTAGCAACTGGTGCTAAGACGGGGTTACGGCATCAATTCACCGTCATCGTCAGGCAAGAGGGTGGTGACTAGCACCCGCTAAACCTGTGGTCGTGGATCGCGCCACTTGCCCAGCAACCAACCGGCAACGATCCCTACTAGTGCGGGCACCAACCAGCTGAAGCCCCCCGCCGCGAAGGGTAACCAAGCGTTGGCGTGTAGGACGGCCTGGAAGAAGCCGGTCTGTTGCCAACTGGCGGGTAAACCGCTGGCCGCTGACCCGAAGGCGGGCAACAGCGTTAACAGAATCGCCGTACCGAAGAGCCACCGGGACATCCCCAGTAGCGGGGAGAGCACGGCCAGCACGATCAGGACGATCGCCAGCGGGTACAAGAAGAGCAGGATTGGGGTCGAGTAGGCGATTAACCGGGTCAGTCCGGCGTTGGCGAATAGGCAGGGCAGAATCGCCGCGAAAGCCGTGACCACCGGGTACGAGAACTTAGGGAAGAGCACGCTGAGGGTGTCCCCGAAGGCCGAAATCAGGCCGATAGCGGTCTTGAGACACGCGATGATCACCAGGAGCGCCAGTAACAGGGTTCCCCAGACGCCGAAGTAGTAGTCGGCGATTTGGGCCAGGGTTACCCCACCGTTGGCTGCGGCCGAAAAGTGCCCCAGACTCATGGTCCCAATCAGGGCCAAGAGGGTGTAGATGACGGCCATCAGCGACATACTGATAGCCCCCGTTTTGATGGTGTAGCGGGCAATGTCACGAGAGTCCGTGACACCTAGGTCGCGGATACTGTCAATGACGATGACCCCAAAGGCCAGGGCCGCCAAGGCATCCAGGGTATTGTACCCTTCGGTGAACCCGCTCAGGACGGGGTGCGCGACGTAGCCGCCCCGACTCACGGCGTCTAGGCCGCCCAGGGGATGCAGCAGGGCTGCTCCCATGATAATGGCCAGGAGAATCAGGAAGAACGGCGTAAGCCATTTACCGATATAGGTCATCAACTTCCCGGGATGCCGGGCTAATAGCCAAGCAATCAGGAAGAAGACCACCGAGAAGCCAGCCAGAACGCCGGTCTGTAGGTGCGGTGCCACGAACGGTGCTAGGCCGATCTGAAACGAGGTCGTGGCCAGTCGGGGCAGGGCCGAGAAGGGACCCAAGGTCAGATAGAGCAGGACCGTGAACGCGTAAGCGAAGGGCCGGTTGACCTTACTTGCCAGGTCGAAGACCCCGGTACTGCGGGTCAGCCCCATCCCGGTCACCCCTAGCAGGGGCAGACCGATTCCACTAATTAATAGGCCGCCGATCGCCGCCCAGACCCGGTTACCGGCTTGTTGTCCCAGAAAGATCGGGAAAATCAAGTTGCCGGCGCCGAAGAACAGCCCGAACAGCATGGTGCCAATGAAGCCCAGCTCTCGCCAGGTAAGACGCTTTTTCAATTTAATCGCAACTTTCTATACTAAGGTTTACGTTCTGAAGTTTGCCGGGTGGGCCCGTGGGCGCTGGAAATTTAGAACTCCCCTATAGTAGCAAAAAACGCCGGCCAGGGAAATGGTCGACGCTTAATCGGTGCTTATTTATCTGCGACCGTAAAGCGGGTCTGGTGATGTTGCGGCGTTGTGAGTTCGTCGAGAATCGTGACGGCCATGGTTCCGGCCGAGGTCGCCGAGACCTGTTGCGCGTTGTATAACAGCTCATCGGTACCCAGAATGGCGGGAACGGCAGGACCTGCGTGGAAGTCAGCGGCTGGCGACACGCCGAACCAGTTGACGTTATCGACGTCACGCAGGAAGTTGAGTTCCTTGAGCTGGTTCTGCGGGACACTGAGGAAGGATGCTGCCTGGGGGTCCTTGGCGATATCGTGGACGAACAGGTGGTGGTCTTCACCGGTCTGGAGGCTGCCGGCCCCTAAGATGAAGGCGACGCGTGGCGTAGTGGTCTCGCGCAATTCACTGACCAGGTGCGCAGCCAGGTCCACGTGGCGGTAAGCCTGGGCGGGAGCGGTGGCGAAGGCGTCGATGACGGCATCGACGGCCTGTAAGTCTTCACGCGTCAGGGTAAAGGCGTCCTGAGCTTTGGTGGTCAGGTTCGGATTAGTTGGGAGTTGCGCCAACTTGTCGGTGGAACGGCCTAACGCGATAACTTGGTGTCCGCGCTGCAGGGCTTCGGTAACTAAGGCGGAGCCGGCCATCCCGGTGGCGCCGATGATCATAATTTTCATGGTAAATTCCTCCCCAAATTAGGTATTGGGATTAGTATACGAGTTTTGTGCGCCAAACGCTAACTATAAGTTAGTGGATTGACCAGAATGTTTCATGTGAAACACAACATACTAAGAAAATCTCTGTAAAATCAAGATGGTTTTACAGAGATTTTTGAATTATCGTGGCTTATATGGCGCTGACGATTGAACATCGGCCCATGAACTCAATTAGGACCGGTCTTAAAATAAAATTGTTGTGATGGTCATCCGCCCCTTGTCTACATCTTTAATGATGCGGTGCCGAAGCGCATGAGTGGAAGTTGGCTTAGTCTTGGGGCAGCTGGGTCGACCACGGCAGGGTGATCGAGGTGTGGGCAATCAATTGCTCCTGTTCCTCACGGTTGTTCTTCCGGGCTTGGTACCGTTGGAGGTAACCGGAACAGATGAAGCGTTGCTCTTCGGTCTGAGGGACCACGATGGGCAGCGGTGTCTGCGGCTTTTCGGCCATGACGAAGGTGATGAAGCTGGTGAAGCCTAAGAACCGTTTGCCGGTGGTCAGGTTCTCCCCAACGATCTTGGCGAAGACTTCCAGCGAACGGTGGCCGGTCCCACTGACGTAGGCTTCCATGCACATGGAGTCCTGCAGGTGGAACGGCTTCAAGAAGTTGACGTGGTCGAAAGTCGCAGTCACTACGGTACTTCGCGTTAGGCGCATAGCCGCTATGGAAGCGCTGTCATCTACCAGCGACAAAATCTTACCACCGAAGACGGTTTGGTGTTCGTTTAGGTCGGGTTGGAAGACCCGGTGGTTGGCGACGATTAGGGTTTGATTACAAGAAATTGGTGCGGGTTCGTTTGACAAAACAATCACCTCATTAGATTTGAATACTCTGTCTTCATTCTACCAGAGCCCGTGACGCTGGTAAATCGGGAAGCTAGGTTACAGGATTATTAATTTTTAGCAATAACTCGGCGGTATTGCGGGGTTTTTCGCAGGGGCTTTGCTATACTAAAGCCAAAGATAGGATAGGGGTGGTTGTGTGTATTATCGTGGTGAACCGTTGGATCTGATGCCAACATTAAATTTAACCCGGATTCGGCCGTTGCTTGAGTGCACGCTGAGTCTGCAGCACCCCATTGATGTCCACCGCCTAAAGCAGGCCGTCACCACTACGCAGACCGTGGTGCCCCAGATCCTGGGGAGTTACGACTACCGCTGGAACCGGTTCAATGTGGTCGGCGCCACGGTCGATGACGTGATTGAGGAGCATTCGGCGGGGCACGACCCCGGCCGGGTGCGGTTGGACGTGTTGGTGGGGCCGCAGGTCAAGATTCAAATCATCCATCATCGCGACTATGACCAGTTACGCATCGCGATGAGTCGCCTTTTGACCGATGGGGAAGGGTTTAAACATTACCTGTACCTGTTAGCGGCGGCCTACGACGGGCAGGATCTGACCAGCTTCACTAATGAACGGAGCGGGCGGAAGATTCTGGCCCACCTGCGGCACCCACACCGGCCCTTACCCCCGATGCAAGTATTGACTACCCAGGCGCCATTTCCAGAGCTCCGGGGGGATGTCCACCACCATCAGGGGGAGGCCACCATTTCCAAAGCGGAGAGCCACCGCTTGCAGCGCCAAGCCCGAGCGGCGGGCGTCACGCTGAACACGGTCCTCTTGGGGGCTTACGCGTTGGCCGTTTACACGCTGACGGGCCAGCAGCACCTGATGATTCCCTGTCAGGTGGATCTGCGGTTGCACGGGCCAGTGACGGCCGCTAACGTGGTTCAGGTGGCCAACTTAAGCAGTGAACTGCCCGTTCCCATCACGGTCCGCGACCGCGATAGCTTGGAAGATGTGGTGCACCGGATTCAAGAGACGGTCACCCAACTGCACGCGGACCTCGCATACCTGACACCGCTGGTGGAACTAAAGCGCATGAGTCGGGCGTTGCCGCCGCAGTGGGTGCGGCGGTTAGCCGGCAAGTATCACGCAACGGCGGCGGTGTCGTTTGCGAACTTCGGGCGGGTCGACCAGTCGCGCTTACAGTTTGACGGGAGCGCCGTCGCCCAAGTGACGTTTGCGGGCGCGTACCACACCATGCCGTACTTCCAGTTGACCGTGAGCGGCTACCGGGATGCCTGGACCCTGGCTTTTCGGATGTTGGGGTCGGAACCCGATTATCAGCTGGGAATTAAAATTTTAAAGAACGTCGTGACCCAACTCAACCAGTGGGGGCGGCATTAAGACGTTAAACGGTGACCAGGAGTCGCCGTTTTTTATTCACCATTGTTTTTGTAATTATATAGAATTACATTGACAAATTCCGAAACTGGTGTAAGGTAAACTTGTAGTTAAGTAATTGTTTAAAATTACGTTGAATTCTTCGGCGAACTTTCCCAGGAAAAGTTCCCTTACAAAGTGCCGTTGAATTCCGCATAATTTGGGTAATGCAGTGAAAGGATGGGAGAATTATGGAACAATTCGACGAACACTTACTAGCGCCGGTGTATTTGGAATTCTATCAAGTCTTAGGGGCCAAGGCGGTTCAACTGGTTCACGACAACTATGGCGGTAACACGGTCAGCTTTCCGGATCACTATAACGACCGGGAAAAAGCAGCGGCGTATGTGCGGGAACACGCCACGGAAAAGGCCCAGACACTTTCCCAGGAAACTGGGTATAACATTCGCACGATTCGAAAGTGGAAGAAGACGGCGGACTGAGCCGGGGAAGAGGGTCGTTGACGGTCTGCGAAATCCGGCGTATCTTAAAATAGGTGTTAAAAATTTTTAGTTTTAATCATAAAGCGGGGTTAAATAATGAGTGACGGTAAATTTTGTCCACAGTGTGGAACGCAGGTTAATCAGGATGCGCTGTTCTGTCCGAAGTGTGGGTATCAGTTTGCGCCGACTGACGGGCAGGAAACGTCGACAGCGACGCCCACCCGAGAAGCGCACCGGGAGCAAGCAGCCGCTCAGCCGTCACCGACCCCCACGCCACAGGGCCCAGCACCGCAACGGAGCCATTGATTGACCATCATTTTAGGCGTGATTGCCGTGGCTGTGGTGGTCGTGGTGGCCAGCAACGTAGTGATCAATCACAAGGAACAGGCCCATCAAGCGGCCCTCCAAGCCTCTGAATCACGGGTTCAGTCGTCGAAAAAGGCGAAGGAATCGCGGGAAGAATCCCGAGAAGCGGGTCTGGCGAAGGATGCCAAGGGCGTGGTGAACGATGTGATCCAAAACGATGATAACCTAGACGCGAAGTGTACGGATGTGACCATCGAAAGTCACGATGGGGGTAACCAGTATTCGGGTTACGCTAGTGTGGAGGACGATTACGACGACAGTACCACCATCGACATCACCGTTACGGACGTCACTTATGAAGACAACGTGAGCGTCGAAATTCCCGGGGACCAGGAAGACAAACTGTCCGAGACCTTCTATTCTAATGATGATTAGGCGGACTGACGTTGATGGGATCATCCGCCTTACCGGGCGACCAGACAGGGCTGGAACGCCGTGGGCACCACTTCGAGCCAAAGTGCGGTCTCGAAGCTGGGCCTTTGACTAGGGCAGCAAAGAACGCTCCCCAAGTCAAATTTCACGGCTGAGCCCTGTCTGGTCGCCCTCACGGCTCACGAAAACGTTTGGCTTATGAAGCAATAGTGCCGAATTCTAGGTGGCTGTTGGAACCTAGCGGAGCTTAAGACCGACCGGTTTTTCTCGGTGGGGGATAAGGGTGCGGTTTAAGGTTCGTAAAGCCGTGTTGGGGGCGTTAGGGTTTGGGCACCTGCCAGAGCCGGATTAGCGTTAGCCGCAGCTTCTACGTAAACGCGATAGGTATTTAGTAGCGCTACTGACGGGGGTCAGAGCGCTTTTTTGATTTGACGGTCATGAAGCGGCATGCTACATTGAAAATAGGAGATTAACGAATCGATACGAGGGGGTAACGGTATGCAGCTGGATGATTTAGTGACCATGAAGACGGGGGTAAACCAGCTGCGGCTGAAGGACTCTTCGGTGGACCTGTACGGGTATCAAGACCTAGTCGCCGATCTGGGGCGTTCGGTGGCCCAATCGGAAACTGCGGAAGCGGCCGCTAGCGAGAAAAGCTATCAGGTCGTTGTGGGCGATATTGTCTTCAGTACCCTGCAGAACACGGCCAGTATTGTGACCGCGGAGACGGCGGGAAAGGTCTTGACCCAAAACTTTGTCCGTTGGCGGATCAAGCACCACCAGATTGACCCGCGGTATCTGTGCTACTGTGTGAACCAGACGGACGCCGTTAAACGTCAGCTGGCCCGCTTCCTAGAAGGCAGTCACGTGGCCAACAAGTTGTCGTTGAAGACGTTACGGACCCTGGAGATTCCCGTTCCCTCACATGAAGAGCAGGATCTTTGGGGCCGCCTCTACTTCAACTTGCAGCGACAAGCCACCTTGCAGGAACGACTAGTGGCGCTACAGACGCAGTTGTTGCGGGGATTGGAGTAAGCGTTGACTTAACGGCTAATTCTCATTTGGAGAACTAGCCTTTTTTAAACTTCCAGCTAATGGTTGGGCCATGTGGGTCGAATCCATTAGCTGGTTTTCTTTTCCGCACCAAACGCCTAAACTAACAATGGGAGGTTTTGTGTGTGAAAGAGAAAGAGACGACAACGCCAACGTTGTCACGGAAAACGATTCTGTTAATGGCGGTGGTCACGGGAGTCATCGTGGCCAACCTGAACTTCATTCAACCTATCGAAAACCTGATTGCTACGGACTTTGGTTTAGCGAAGTCCGTGGTGGGGGCCTTGGCCATGGTCACCCAGTTAGGGTATGCGTTCGGCCTGCTGCTGATTGTTCCCCTAGGGGATATTTTCGACCGGTACCACCTGATTCAGTTCATGATGGTGCTCTCAATCGGGTCGCTCTTGCTAGCCTTTTGGGCCCCAAACGCCGGTGTCTTTGCGGTAGCAACGACCCTAGTCGGCATTACGTCAGTCGCCCCGCAGATTATCATTCCCTATGCGGGCTACCTAGCGCCTAGTCTCCAGCGGGGGAAGGTGTTGGGAATCGTCTTAAGTGGTCTGTTAACGGGAATCTTATTGTCGCGGTCGTTTAGTGGCTTGTTAGGGAGTATCATGCCCTGGCAGGACATTTACCTGATTGCGGCGGGGATTGACCTGATTTTCTTAATTATCGTGCACGCGTATCTACCGCACGATGCACGGGGGCATCAGGAATTACGGTACTGGCCGGTGATTCAGACGTTGCCGCGGTTGTTTGCCCGGCAGCGTGCCCTGCGGGGAGCGGCCATCAACGGCTTCTGTATGTTTGGGATGTCGAACGTCCTCTGGTCCACACTGGCCTTTTATCTGGCGACGCAATACCACTTGGGCAGTAATGTGGCCGGTCTATTAGGCTTACTGGGGATTGCCGGGGTCTTGGCAGCGCCGTGGATCGGTAACTTGGTTGATCAGCGATCGCCGCGACTGACGGTGGGCCTGAGCATGGTCTTCTCCGGAGTGGCCTTCGTGATTTTCTGGTTGATTGGCTTTTGGCTGGTGGGTCTCATCGTGGGAATCGTCCTGCTTGACCTGGGAACCCAGTTCAGTCAGGTCTCTAACCAGGCCATTGTCCAGTCCTTGAACCGAAAAGAAAGCAGCCGGAACAACTCCGTTTTCATGTTTAGCTACTTCTTAGGTGGGTCGCTAGGGACCCTGTCAGCGACTTGGGCCTGGAGCCATGCCGGTTGGACCGGCGTTTGCGGGGTGGCGTTAGCCTTCCTGATACTCGCACTGGTCAGCCATTGGGTATTGGGCGAACCGGAAAGTATTCATCAAGATGCAGCGTAAATTAACGGGACACCGCAGAAATTGTGGGGTCCCGTTACGTTTTATGGATGATTTGTGGTATGCTAAGTTGACTTTACTGAAGGAGGAACTGCTTAATGACGATTAAACTCGTGGCGTTTGACATGGACGGCACCTTTCTGAATGACCAAAACACCTATAACCATGCCCGGTTTGCGGAATTATTGACGAAACTGCGGGCGAAGGGGATTCACGTGGTCGCGGCCAGCGGCTCACAGTACCAACGACTCCAGACCCAGTTCGAGCAGTTCCAAGATCAGATGGACTTCGTTTCGCAAAACGGGGCGGTGGTCCACAGCAACGGGGAACTGTTGTCGGTCACGGCCATGCCCGCTGAAGCAGTCGCGGCGACTTTAGACGTGATTCATCAGCAATTCGCGCCTAACGATATCGCCGAACACCTGGTGGCTGGTCTCAAGTCCGCTTACGTGGATGACCAGATCACACCGGCTGCTTACGAGCTGACCCACCGGTACTACGACCACCTGTTGAAGGTGCCTAGCTTAGCCACCATCACGCCCGAGCGGCTCCAGGACCAAGTAACCAGCATCGGCGTCACTTTCCAACCAGGCGTTGATTTTGGGGCCGCGTTACAGACGTTGCGGCAAGCCCTCCCGGCGGGTCTGGGCAGTCAGACCTCTGGGTACAACACGGAACTGATCAGCGAAGGTAGCGTCAACAAGGCCGCCGGATTACGTCACTTGCAGGCCCGGTACAACGTTGCGGACGACGAACTCATGACCTTCGGGGATAATGAAAACGACCTAAGTATGTTGACCCTGACGCCGCACGGCTACGCGATGGCTAACGCCACGGACCACGTGAAGGCGCAGGTCACGCACCATACCGGCACCAACAACGCGGAGGGCGTCTTGGACGTCCTGGCGACCCTAGTCGCTTAAGCGGCACTGGTGCATATGTAAGAAAAGCCGATAACCGCGGCGAGGTTATCGGCTTTTACTTTGGCGTGCACCAAGGGGACTTCAAAGAGGAAGGATTGACGACATGCAAGACATCGGGCAGCGCTTGCTGCATGATAAAATTCTGGGAATCGCTTTAGGGGCGGCCCTTTTGAGCCTATTCGTGGGCCGACCCACGGCGGATGCGGTGGATTGGTCGACCATTCTGGCCCTGCTGGCGCTGATGATCTGCGTACAACTGTTGAATCGGCTGCAGGTCTTAGACGCCCTCAGTAATCGCTTGTTGGCCGTGACCAGCACACAACGCCAAGTGGTACAACTGTTTACTGGACTGGCTTTTGCGGGGGCGATGGTCCTGACCAACGACGTGACCATCTTAACGTTGCTGCCCATGCTGGTCTTGGTGGCCCGCCAACAGAAAATGGCGTTGGCGTTGCCTGCCGTGCTGGTGGTCATGGCGGCCAACCTAGGAAGCGCCTTTACCCCGTTCGGCAACCCCCAGAACTTATACCTGTTCGCCCACTACCAGTTATCAGCGGGCGCGTTCTTTCGCTTATCTAGCCCGTTATTGGTCGGGGGCGTTCTGGTCATGTTAGGTCTGACCTATCTGGCGCGCCCGCGGCCGATCGTGACCCCACCGGTCCGTCAGATTCCGGACCATCCGGTGGCCATCAGCCTTGCGCTGGGCCTGTTTGGCCTGGTCCTCCTAGGGGTCTTTCGGGTCCTACCGCTGGGGTGGGTGACGCTGGTCGCCGTCATTGGCGGCCTCTTACTGGATCGCCGGGCCGTTCAGCGGGTGGATTACGGCCTTCTGTTGACCTTCATCTGCTTCTTTATCCTGGTCAGCGCCATCAGCCATAACCCGCAGGTGATCGCGGGGATGCAGCGATTAATGCGGACGCCGCATGCGGTGTACCTGACCAGCTTGGTCGCCAGTCAAGTTATCAGTAACGTCCCGGCGACCGTCCTGCTTGCGCCGTTTACGTCCCACTCGGCGGCCCTGTTCTGGGGCGTGAACGTTGGCGGTCTAGGGACCCTGGTCGCGTCACTGGCGAATCTGTTGACTCTAAAGCAACTACTGGCCTTGGGCGAGCGGGATGCCGTCCGGCCGTTTTTCAAACTTTTTACGGTGCTCAATGTGCTGGGCCTCCTACTGTTGGGCAGCCTAGGATGGTTCTGGTTACGCTAGGGCGTAATCGGTTCCATAACAAACAAAATGTTTTATTGACGAAATCATTACCAAAAGTTTATCGATAATCTACATCGGCTAGGTAAACTGGTCTTAGAGTTAAGCCTGAACGGTCCCATTAGCGAGTTAGCCCAGTCGGGTGATTTTGGCGTCCCTCCTAGTCGGTGCCTGAACCCCAATTCAGCGCACCAACCAAAGTTACGGAAACGGCAAGGCTGATGGGCTGGTGGATCGAACGGTTTGATTCAAGTCCTAAGTCACGATGAACTCCCCAATTGGTAGATGAGACTTAGGGTGATTTCCAGGAGGGGACCGGTGACCGTCTGAACAGCGGCCTCCTCTCTGGGCGTCAATCTTTTAACGAATAGACAAAAATCCCGTCTAAGCGGTTCTTCAAAACCGCTTAGACGGGATTTTTGATTGTGATTCAGCTTTTTCAGGAAGGTCTGCCTAACCAGTGTCACCGTTAGGCAAGGGGCCTAGAGAATCTGAATCCGGTGTTGGTAGCACTTGTCGATCATCTCTTGTGGCCAGACGCTGGCTTGAACTTCGCCCACGTGCGCCTTACCCAGTAACAACATGCAGAGCCGGGATTGGCCGATTCCGCCCCCGATGGTGTAAGGCAGTTCGCCGTTCAGTAGCATCTGGTGGAACGGTAATTTGGCCCGGTCTTCAGCGTTAGCGTCCTTTAATTGGGCCTTCATGGATTCTTCACTAACTCGGATCCCCATGCTAGAGATTTCCAGAGCGTGTTGGAGGGGTTCGTACCAGAAGAGGATGTCCCCGTTGAGTTGCCAATCATCGTAGTCGGGGGCCCGGCCGTCGTGGCGCTTGCCGCTCTTGAGCTTACCACCGATCTGCATTAAGAAGACGGCGCCGTAACGCTTGGTAATGGCGTCTTCCCGTTCCTTAGGGGTCAACGTTGGGAATTCGTCTTCGAGTTCTTGGGTGGTGACGAAGTGAATTTCGTCTGGTAAATGGTGAACGGCTTCGGGGAACTTGTACCAGACTTCGTGTTCCATGTGCTTGATGACCTTGAAGATGGTCCGAACAGTATCCTCAAGGGTCTGCGTGGTCCGTTCATCCTTAGCGATGATCTTTTCCCAGTCCCATTGGTCGACGTAGATGGAGTGGATGTTGTCCAGGTCTTCATCTTTCCGGATAGCGTTCATGTTGGTGTACAATCCCGTGTGCATGACGAACCCGTAACGCTTCAGGGCTAGCCGCTTCCACTTAGCCAGGGAGTGCACGATTTCGATCGTCTTGCCAGGCATGTCCTTCATGGTGAAGGAGACGGGCTTTTCGACCCCGTTCAGATTATCGTTGAGACCCGTGCCTTTTTCGACAAACATCGGGGCGGACAGCCGTGACAGGTTCAGTTCTTTGCCGAACTCATCTTGAAAGGTTTCCCGAATGTAGCGAATCGCCTGTTGCGTTTGAATCACGTCTAATTTTGGATCGTAGTCCTTAGGGATAATTAACTTCATACACCAACACTCCTTTAGTCTTTTCTGCAGTCATTTACACAAAATAAAAAAGTCTTCCGTCCCAATACAGGGACGAAAGACTTTTCGCGGTACCACCCAGATTGCCTACGTGACGTAGGCCTCCTCAAAAGAGCACTAACATGCTCCACCGCTGGTAACGTACCGGTCAACGTCTAAACCTACTCTGAACGCGAAGCGTGTCATTTCAGCCAGAAACTTAAGAAAGGGTTATTCAGCATCATCCACATCTGGGGCGGGTTTCCACTATCCCCGCTTCACTGGCAGCTGGATGAAACTTACTCTGCTTTCTTGTCGCTTTTATCTTGTTGCCAATAGAATAGCACTAAAAATCAGTTTGTAAAAGAAAAATTTGAAAATGATGAGTTTCAAGCCTAGTTTCACCATGGGATTTTAATCTGAAAAAGCCCGGTAGACGGGGCTTGAGCGTTCGGTTAGCCCGCCATCAAAAAAATTTAGGCATTCTAGGTGCGGGGCCTTGGATGGTTTACCGGTGGCGACCGGCGCACAACAGCTGGTATTCTCCCTAGTGCGTGCCGCGTTCTTCGTGTTCCGAGATGTGCTTATAGGTCTTTTTGCCGAAGAGCACCATCTTGGCCATGGGCGACTTGTGAGCCAAAAAGAGGGTGTAACTGAGACTGGAGAAGGCCGTTAGCCCCCAGAGAATCCAGCTGCTGTGGCGCGCGCCAGTGAGCCGGTAGAAAATCAACACGTCGGCGGCGACTTCCTTATAGGCCGCTTCAAAGAGGTGGTCGATGCTGGTGAGTTCGTGGAGGTACAGCCCCTCAATCACCAGCTGCAAACCAAGAATCATCAACCAACCGTAGAGGTAGTGGCGCCCACCCTGGGCCGTGACCACTTTCTTGTAGACCGGGACCTCTTGACCGTTGGCGTCCCGAAAGTACCGGTTCCCCGTTTCTTCCAGGCGAATCTTAGTGTGGGCGGTCTGGTAGTGACCGACTAGAGTGGCGACGATGATCAGGCCCACCGTGATCACCGCGTTGAGTGGCGACCAGACGAAGGTCCGCATGAACTGATAGAGGCAGAAGATGGGGATGAACCAGTAGCTCAGCCAACCAATGGCGCTGAATTCGAACTGGTCCTTGATGAAGATAATGAAGATGACGGCGATGACTGCGGGTAAAAACATGTTGAGACTTCCTTCTCGTGGTTTTTCTTGAGTGTACCACACCCCTGACGATTCAGGGGTCCCGATGTTTCACATGAAACACCGCGGACCTGACAGCTGGCGTAGATTCAGGTAAACTGGAGGAGAACGGAACCGGACGTTAGTGGGGTGATAATGGTGAAGAAAGTTGGCAGAATCTTAGGCGGTATCTGGGAGAGCAGCACGTTGGCTACGCTACTGGAACTGGTAGTCGGATTCTTCGCGGAAGGCATCTTGCGCCACGGGTCTGGTAGGCGAAAGAAGTGATCGACAACGGCCAAGCGCCGGTCGATTGTGGTAGACTAGGGTATCAAAACACGGAAATTGGAGGCACCCCTCATGGCAGAGTCATCAGATAGAGCCGCTATTCGGCGGAAGAAGCTCAAGGAAAAGGTTGGACCGGAGATTTGGCAGAAGTATATGACCAGCGTAGAACGCGGCCTGTTGAACCAAAAGGAAGCCGATGCGGCCATGTTGGTCGAACATAAAAAGGCAGTGACCACGCGGAACCGGGTCCGTAAGGCGAAGGGACCGCGGCCTAAGAGTAACCGCACCAAGCGCCGCGAACACGCGGAAAAGGTAGCCGCTCAGGAATGGGCGAGTCGCAAGCACGCCACGGGGCACCGCGCGCGGCGTGGGCAACGTGACGATTGGAATTAATGGCACTCACTTCAGACGACGATTTCATCAACCAACCCGGGTGGTGAAAGCGTCGTTTTTTTAGTCACTAAGGTCCTAAAAAACCCTGGCAGTCGGCTGACTACCAGGGGTTTTGTAAGATCAATCAATTTAAAATTTTAAGCTTATTTTGCGTCGTAAGCAGCTTGGAAGATCTTGATGATGTCTTCCTTAGTCCCCTTACGAGGATTGGAGAAGGCGTTCCCGTCCTTCAAGGCGTTTTCAGCCATCAGTTCGAAGTCTTCTGGCTTGGCACCGATTTCCTTGATGGAAGCCGGGATACCAACGTCTTGAGACATTTGCTTCATGGCCTTGATGGACAATTCAGCAGCGTCACGGGTTGATAAGCCATCCGTGTTTTCACCCATGATCTTTGCTAATTCAGCAAAGCGTTCTGGGCAAGCGATGATGTTGTATTCTTCAACGTAAGGCAGAAGCAATGCACAGCAGACACCATGAGGGGCATCGTATTGGCCACCCAATTGGTGAGCCATGGCGTGAACGTAACCCAAGTTGGCGTTGTTGAAGGCCATCCCGGCTAACATTTCAGCCTCGACCATCTTGGTCCGGGCTTCCAGATTGTGGCCGTTCGCAACGGCTTCACGTAAGGAAGTTTCAATTAACTTAATGGCTTCGATACATTGTGAGTCGGTGATGGGGTTGTGGTCAACGGAGACGTATGGTTCGATGGATTGAACGAAGGCATCCATCCCAGTCGCAGCCGTCAAGCCCTTAGGCACATCCAGCATCAGAGTTGGGTCGTTGAAGGAAACCAACGGAATGTTCCGCCAAGAAACCACGACGAACTTCAAGTGGGTCTCTTCGTTGGTGATTACCGCGTGACGGGTCAGTTCGGAACCAGTCCCGGCAGTGGTGTTTACGGCGATCAGTGGTGGCAAAGCCTTGTCGAGCGTTTCGATGCCGGCCAACTTGGTGATGTCATCACCGTTGGTCAGGATGATACCGGCACCCTTACCCGTATCGTGCGCTGAACCCCCACCAATGGTAATGATGGAGTCCGCACCAGAGTCTTCATAGAGCTTCTTAACTTCCTTGATGTTACGAATCTTAGGGTTTGGTTCCACGTTGTTGTAGATCACATAATCCACACCAGCGGCGTCCAAAGACTTCAGGCTTTGTTGAACGGCACCATCTTTCATGCCTTCCAAGAATTTGTCCGTCACGATAACGGGCTTCTTCATACCTAACATCTTGGCACGGTCACCAAGCTTGCTAATAACGCCAGGGCCAAAAAAGTTGACACTGGGCATCAGAAAATCATAACTACGTTCAGCCATAATATAAAATGCCTTCTTTCAGAAGTTTTGAAAATCTTTAATACCTTATTCACAAGTGAATTATAACTTAGAAACTTACAGTATGCAACCGTTTTCGACAAAAAGTTTGTTAGTCGACCGTTAAAATCCTGGTATATCAGGCGTTGTGCCCAATGAATAATTTAAAAAGAAACTAAAATAGTCGTTTTCAAAAGACTGTTTTGAATGATGAAAAACTAAACAAAGTTTTCGCTGCCGAGCGCATGATTTAAACTCGACTGGGGTGAGATTCAGAAATCGGGGGGAAGGATTGAGGTCCCGCTACGATTGACTTAAAATAATTAAGGAACTATACATATTCAAATCGAAACAAAATGAACCTAGGAGGGGTTTACATGCAAAGACATCATACGTGGGCCGTGGGGGCATTACTGGTTACCGTAACGGTCGGCTTGTCCGGTTGCTCGTTGTTCGGTTCGCCCAAGAACGTGACGCATCAGGCACGTCAGTCCCAGACATCCGCAAAATCAGGTAAGTTAGCCAAGGACGAGTCGATCATCCAAACGGCCCGTAAGGCCAACGCAACGGGCCATTACCAAGCATCGAACAAGGCGCTCAGTCAAATCAACGTCGCCGAACTTAATGGCAAGGGATTTGGTACTTTGAAGACGGAATTCTTTGATTTACAGAAGAGCAATGATAAGTTCTTGTTGAAGGATGATAAGACTTCCAAGTCGGTCACCACGACCGGCGGGTCCACCACGCAGCGGACCACCGGCACCAACGATAGTTTTGACGGTTATTCGAAGTTCACCGGGGACTATGCCTTCTATAACGATGACGATGGGGATCGGATTCAAGCCGACCTCGACATCGATAGTGATGGGACGGTCATCCAGAACAATAACGACGGTACGGCCTTTCACGGCTACGCGACCATCAAGGACTCGGGGGCCAAGGGCGTCCTGTCTTACGATGTGTCGTCGGGGACCAACGATACCAAGACCATCGACGCCAACGTGGAAATCGACGTGACTTGGAGTAACGGGGAGAACGAGACCTATTACGGCTACACGGCCTACGACGGGAGTACCGTCTTGACTGATGGCCAGTCGTATCACCACGACTTAGTCAATGAAGTTTGGACGCAGGGGTAACCTGGGCGTCCTTAAGGTGAAGAGGCGGTTGCATGCAAGAATTTCATGAGCACCATGTTGCGGAAGCTGCGCAGTGGCGGGCGACTCAGGCCAGCGAACTACAAAAGTTACGCCGGGCGCAGAACCATCTCTGGCTTAACGTGGCGGCGTACTTGGCGATTTCCGTAATTGAGTTTTACTTGGCGGTTGTGGGGCATTCGCAGACCTTACGCGCGGATGCGTTGAATAATTTATCCGGAATCATTTCGGCGGCCTTACTGCTGGTAGGCATCTTTATCGCCCGTGACGTGGACGATGACGACCTGTTGGGGCAACCCTTACCGGAAGACAGTCCGCAGGCGGGACAGCGACTTCAGCTGACCCGGTTTCACTACGAAACGGTCTTTACGCTGATTACCGGTATCGTCATGGTAGGAATCTCCTTCAGCGTCCTCTTTAGCGGGCTCAAGAGCTTGATCCATCCGGAGGAGCAGGAGATTCCGCGACCGATTACCTTAGTCGGGGCCGCGGTTGCGCTGGTTATCATGCTGGGCGTCTGGTGGTTGAACCGTCGCGCCGGGCGCCGGTTGAACAACGCCGCGTTGAGTGCGGCCGCGCAGGATAGTCTGAGCGATGCGCTGACCAGTCTGGGCACGTTGGTCGCCATTGGCGGGGCACTATGGTTCCAGTTCAAATGGCTCGATGGAGTCGCGAGCCTGGTGGTCGGGATGTTTATCCTGACGGCGGGCGTGAAGATCTTCCGCGAGAGCAGCCTGAACTTGGCGGATTATTTCGACCCGCAAGAAGAGGCGACGTTCAAGCAGGTCATTGCGCAATGGCCGGGAGTCCGGGACGTGGCCGCCATTAAGGCGCACTATAACGGCAATATGGTCACGCTAGACGTGATCATCGCGGTCGACCCAGAGATGCGGGTTCAGGACAGCTACCGGTTAGGCGAAGCAATCGAGGAGCAGATGCGCCGTCAGTTTGGCATTGTCGATACCGACGTGATGGCGGTACCTGACGTTCAGAAGTAGGGACCATTGAAAAAGGGATTCCGGAAATGGTGACATTTCCGGAATCCCTTTGTGTTTGGGAGCTAGTATGAGGATTAGAAGGTACGTCCCGCCTGTTCAGCCCGGTCAAAGGCCGCGGCCATGATCTCGGGAGCGTGCGCGGGCGACTGGTCCATGCCCTCGGCGTAGAGACCAGTAAAGTCGTCCACACCCATCACGTGGAGCACGGCCCCAATGTACTGGTGGCCCAGGTCCAACTGACTCAGGTCGGGACGGCCCGTGGAGCCGTGGTAATCGCCCCCGGCCGTCTGTAGGTGAATGGCTTTCTTCCCGTGCAACAGGCCTTCCATAATGCCTTGATCGGTGTAGTGGAAGGTCTGGGAGACCTGCATCACGATGTCGAGGTAGCTCTTCATTTCACTGGGGATGAAGAGGTTGTACATCGGGTTGACGAAGACGTACTTGTCGGCCGCGATGAACTCGTCGATCCACTGCTGCCGGGCATCGTTGAACCGGGATTCATCGGGGTTCAGCGGTTGGTTGACTAGGGCTTTGTTGTAGATGGAAACGGCGATCTTGTTCAGCGGGAACGGCATGTATTCGGAGACATTGTGTTCGATGATGGTGTCTTCCGGATGGGCTTCGCGATAAGACGTGATGAACTGTTGGTAGAACTTATCCGTGGTGGAGTAAGTTTTCGTTTCAGGGTGAGCGTAAATTACTAAGACTTTAGCCATTATAACTCCTCTTTTCTTAACGATAAGTTCAGTATATCAGAAAGCGCTTTCATTTAAAAGATGGTGGGCTGTTTTCGGATGAAAGAGGGGACCAAAAAACGTGACCGGCTTGGCCCTTGAGTGGCGGGGGAAAGTCGGTCACGTTAAACGTTGCGTGGCACCGCAACGGGAGCTAGAAATTAGTGCAATTTAGTCAAAGACGGGGCCCACAAAGTAGGGCTCGGTCACGGTCAACGTTGCGTGGTCCAGGTCAAGCTGGGCGGTGACGCCGTACGGTAAAGCCGTGCGTGGGTAGGCATGACCGAAGTTTAAGTTCGCCATCAGAGGCGTCCCTAAGTCGGCCGTGACGTCTTGCAGAATGGCGGCGTAGTCGGCTAGGTAATGGTTGTCCTGAGGCTTCCCCGTCAGAATGCCGGCCACGGCAGCCAGGATACCCCGTGCCTTGAGGGCCTCCAACATGCGGCGGTAAGTCGCGGGCGTGGGTTGCTCCTCGCTAGTCTCTAAGAAGAGGAGTTTTCCGGCAAAGTCGTTCGCGGTTGGCAATAGGTGGTAACGTTGATTCACCAGGGGCTCGTCGGGATAGCGGGTGTCCGTGATTAGGCTATACAGACTGTCCAGGCAACCGCCTAAGAGGGGCCCACTAACCACGCCGGTTCCCCGTAGGACTTGGTACCCCTGCGTTTCGGGGTGACTGATCCGGGGCGTATCCAGGGCGTCTGCGGAAAAGTCCTGGCGTTCCTGGTACCAGACGGGGCTACTGGTGATGGCCGTCGTGGCGGGGTTCGTGAAGTAGTGATGGATTGTCTGGGCCGTATAGGGTAACAGTTCGGGGCCCAGCTCGGCGAAGTCGTTGAGCAGGCTGGGGCCGTAGTAGGTGGTCAGGCCCAACTGGTAGAGCATCAGGTGGTCTACGGTAGTGTCGGAGAACCCGGTGAACAGCTTAGGGTGTTGGCGCACGGCGGCTACGAACTCGGGGTCATCCAGTAGGTAGGGCGCTAGGCGGTAGGTCTCGATGCCTCCGATGGCGCAGATGATGCCCGTGATACTGGGATCCAGAAAGGCCTGCTTGAGGTCGGCGGCCCGAGCTTCTGGGTGGGCCGCTAGGTAGGCGACGCCCTTGAGGCTGTTGGGCATGCAGACGGGAACCAGGTCGAGGGCCCGTAGCCGTTGGAGGCCGCGCTTAAGTTCGTGAGCGGCGAACGGTTCCCCCAAGGTCCCGGCTGAAAGGCTGACGACGGCCACGTGGTCGCCGGGATGTAACGGTGCTGGTTTGAACATACCAATCCCTCCTCGATAGTGTGAGTTGGGGTCTAGTCTACGCTTAGACGAGGACCTTGCCAAGGGTTACCTGAAGGTACCTACTCGCCAAATGAGAGAAGAGCGGGTACAATGGAAAAAACAACTTGAGGAGGCGCCGCAGATGGCAAAGAAGATGTACAACATGGGGGTTGAAGCGACCTTAGACGTGATCAGTGGGAAATGGAAACCGCAAATTCTTTGCCATTTGAGTATGCGGCCGCAACGGACCTGCGATTTGCGGAACGAACTGCCGCAGATCTCGCAGAAGGTCTTGACGCAACAGTTGCGTGAACTCGCCGCTGATGGCATCGTCGACCGCCAGGTGGCCGGGGACAAGGCGCCGTTTAAGGTGACCTACCGTCTGACCGAGATGGGGCGTTCGCTAGGCACGGTCCTGGTACAGATGTCCGTCTGGGGCGAACACCACGTGGACGAGCTGCACCAAGCGGGCCAACTGGACGTCGGAATTCGCAACGACCATAAGGGGTTTGAACGGCTACTGCAACCTCGTTAGCATGACTGATTGGGCGACTGGGAAGAAATTCCCGGCCGCTTTTTTTATCTAATAGTAATCGGTTTGAATCTCCGGGGGTACTAAAAAGTGCCTACTTTTCTGGGTGTCAACGGGACGGTAGACTGTGAAGCATAGGGAGGTGACGTATGACGACAGAAGCCTTAGAAGGCCTACGGGTCGTGCAGACGTTGGTGGCAAACCCGCGGCAATGGCGAATTCTCTTGTGCCTGATGAACGGCCCCCAAGCGACCGCGGCGTTAGCCCCCGCTGGTACCAGTAATCGCTGGTGGCTGACTTTAGGGGCCCTCTGGGGACTCTGGCGGCATCGCCTGATTGTGTTTCACGTGAAACAGCGGGTCTGGACGCTCTCGCCTACCGGACAGAGCTTGCGGCCCGTCTTCACTGCAATCTTAGCCTGTACCCATACAGAAAATGGAGGTTAATACGGATGAGTTATCAATTTATGGCACCTTTTACCTTTAAGAAGGGCATCACCCTCAAGAACCGGATGGTGATGGCCCCGACCACGACCATGTCGAGCTTCTACGATGGTCAGGTGACGAACGACGAGATCAACTTTTACGGGGCCCGTTCGGGTGACCTGGGGCTGATCATCGGGGAAGTCGCCAACGTGATCGCCAGTGGCAAGGGCTTCGAGGGAGAATTGTCGATTGCTAGCGACGATGACATCCCGGGACTGAGTGCCTTGGCGGACGCCATGAAGCATAACGGGACCAAAGCAGTTCTGCAGATCTTCCATGCGGGTCGGAAATCCAACGACCAGATTCTCCGGGGTCAGCAGCCGGTCAGTGCGAGTGCTGTGCGGGCCGTTTTTCCGGCAGATTCTCAGGAACCGCGGGCGTTGACGGCTGACGAGATCGACGACATCATCACGGCGTTTGGCGCGGCGACGCGGCGGGCGATTGCGGCCGGATTTGACGGCGTTGAGTTGCACGGGGCCAACACGTACCTGTTACAACAGTTCTTCTCCCCGAACTCGAACCAACGGACGGACAAGTGGGGCGGCGACCAGCAGGCACGGATGGGCTTTGCCAAAGCCGTCATCGCCAGTGCCCAAGCAGCCATCGACCAGTATGCGGACCGGCCGTTCCTGTTAGGCTACCGGATCTCACCCGAGGAGATTGAGACCCCAGGGATCCGGCTAGCAGATTCACTGGCCTTCGTCGATATGTTAGGCGATTCCGTGGTGGATTACGTCCACGTTTCCATGGGGTCCGCCCACCGGACGTCGTTGAACGATAAGACGGATAAGACACCGATTCTGACCCAGATCAAGGACCAGTTGGCGGGTCGTAAGCCGTTGATTGGGGTGGGTTCCGTAGAGACTCCCCAGGATGCCGAGGACGTTTTGGCCTTGGGTACGGACCTAGTGGCTATGGGACGGGAGATGATCCGCGAACCCCGGTGGGTCCAGAAGGTCGCTGACCATGACGAGGCCAGCATCCGTTACCAGTTGTCCCCGTCCGACATGGATGAACTGCAGATTCCGCGGGCCATGCAGGATTACCTGAATGGGGCCTTCTATTCCGTGATGCACTTCACCACGGACCCGAATGCGGCAGCCGATTACCAGAATCAGGCGGCGCCGATGGAAGGATTCGAGAAGAAAATGTAAGACACTTCACGGCCACTAGCCGATGTTGAATGGGTTAAATAGCAGGCGTCTGGGATACATGTCCAGACGCCTTTTTTGCGTTTAGTCAAGGGACGCTCCACCCCGTAGTCAGAAATACCTGTTAGCCGGGTGATGAAAGCGGTATCCTAAAGCTAAACAGTTTTTCGAGGGGGATTCACATGTATCAAGCAAACGAACAGCGTTATGCAACCATGCCCTACCGGCGGGTCGGCAACAGTGGTTTAAAATTATCGGCGTTGGGCCTAGGGCTCTGGAACAACTTCGGCAGTGTCGACGCCTTGGCGACCCAAAAGGCGATTATCCACCAGGCCTTTGACCTGGGGATTACCTACTACGACCTGGCTAACAACTACGGGCCGGTCCCCGGAAGCGCCGAGGAGAACTTCGGGCGCATCTTGGCGGACGATCTGCGCCCCTACAGGGATGAATTGGTCATCGCCAGTAAGGCGGGCTATTCGATGTGGCCGGGTCCGTACGGTGACTGGGGGTCGCGCAAGAGCATCATTGCCAGTGCTGACCAGAGCCTGCGCCGGACGGGGTTAGAGTATTTTGACATCTTCTACTCGCACCGACCTGATCCACACACCAATATCGAAGAGACCGCGGGGGCCTTGGACCAACTGGTGCGGGAAGGCAAGGCACTCTACGTGGGTATTTCGAACTATAACGGTGCGCAGACCCAAGCCATCATGCGGGTCTTCCAAGACTTAGGGACGCCGTTCATCATTCATCAGCCACGCTACAATCTTTTTAACCGGGACGTGGAGCAGGACTTGTTCCCAGTTCTGCAGGCGGCGCATAAGTCGGCGGTAGGCTTCAGCGCGTTGTCGCAGGGGCTCTTAACGGATAAATACTTGCACGGCATTCCGGCTGATTCGCGGGCGCGCAAGGCCACGATTCCGTTCTTACACCCCGAACAGGTCGACCAGACCCTAACCACGGTCAAGCGGCTCAATGCGGTGGCGGCCAACCGGCACCAAAGCTTGGCGCAGATGGCGTTGGCCTGGAACCTGCGGGAGCCGGCCATTGCCTGTGTCTTGATTGGCGCGAGTCGCCCCGAACAGGTCGTAGCCAACGTGGCGGCCTTGAAGAACCTGACGTTTACACCAGCCGAGCTGCACGAAATCGACCAGATTTTAGCGGACCAGGGGCCCATTGCTTGGGGAGCTCATTAGAAATTAAAACGCCTGCGTTCAACTGGAGTTTACCGGTTGAACGCAGGCGTTTTGAGATTGAGCCACTGAGATTCAAGCGGCGATGGGGCGAGTTAGGACTGGGCAGTGGGCTGCGTCGGTCGCCGGGGTGCGAATTTATCTGGTGCACCGGTCGCGAGGATCTCGGCGTAACCGTCGACCTTGCAGTTGATGGTGGTCAGGTGATCCTGCAGGTCCTGAATCTCGCTTAACGTGCGGTCCTGTTGGGCTTTCATCATCTGATAACGTTCTGGGATGGTGGCGTCGCCTTCCTGGACTAAGTCGAGGTAGTGGCAGATTCGTTCGACAGGCATACCCGTCGCCCGGAGACAAATGATGATCCGCAACCAGTCGATGTCACTGTCGTCAAAGATGCGATTGTTATGTGCGTCGCGTTTGACGTACGGCAACATACCGTGATCGTGGTAGTAGCGAATTCGATAGGTTGAGATGCCAAGTAAGTCGGCAACTTGGTGAATACTGTAGCTCAAGGGCTAAGCCTCCTTGGAATGATTGTGATGGCCAGCGGATGGTTGGCCGGTGACTAGCGTTAGTTTACGCGCGATACCGAGGCACGACAAGTTAAATGTTTGGTGGGTGATGGGGTCAATTATGGAAAATGGCAGTTGCTAATTGGTCAAGTGAGTCAATCAACTAGCCCCTAGTGACGGAAGCGGAGGCTCCTGGCTTGCAAGTTCAGGGGGGAGTCCGTAGAATACTAAGTGTTGAACACAATTTAGTTGTAAGCAATTGACTTTTGGGAGGCGGCAATTCATGACGTATCAGTATGATGTCTTGTATTTGGGAAGCGGTCACGGCACATTTGACGGGGCCATTCCGTTAGCCAGTAAAGGGGTTAAAGTCGGAGTCATTGAAGAAGGCTTGATCGGGGGAACCTGTCCGAACCGGGGATGTAACGCTAAAATCACGTTGGACGCCCCCGTTGCCGTACAGCGGCAGTTAGCAGCGCTGAACCCGGTCTTAACGGGGCAGACCCAGCTACATTGGGATGCCAGTCTGGCACATAAGAATGCCGTAATCGACGGGTTGCCCGCGATGATTGGCGGCCTATTGAAGAGTGTGGGCGTAGACGTGATCAACGGCCGCGGTCGGCTGGCCGATGCGCACACGATTGCGGTGGGGGAGACCACTTACACCACCGATAAAATCGTGTTGGCGACTGGCCTGCACCCACACCGGTTAGCGATTCCGGGGCAGGAGTTACTCCACGACAGTACGGACTTCCTGGCGTTGCCGGAGATGCCCAAGCACTTAGTTGTGATTGGTGGGGGCTACATCGCCTTAGAATTCGCCACCATCGCCAACGCGGCAGGCAGTAACGTGACGGTCGTGCTTCACGGGGACCAAGCGTTACGGTCCTTCCACCAACCATTTGTTGAACAGGTCTTACGCGAGTTGACGGCTCAAGGGGTAACGCTCCTGCGGAACACCAGTGTGGAAGCCGCTACGGCCACCGCCACCGGAGTACAATTGACCACTAACACGGGCACGGTCTTAGACGCTGACTGGGTCTTGGATGCGACGGGCCGGTTGCCGAATACGGCGAACTTGGGCTTAGAAGACCTGGGTGTGGCGTATACGGCCAACGGAATCACGGTCAACGATCATTTACAGACCAGTGTGCCGAACATCTACGCTTCGGGGGATGTAATCGATAAGACTCAACCGCGGTTAACGCCCACGGCCATCTTTGAATCGACTTACCTGATGCACTTGTTTGCCGACGAAACTACGGCGCCCATCGACTACCCGGCCATTCCGACCACGACCTTTACGTCGCCGCGGCTGGCCCAAGTCGGGGTCACGGTTGCCGAAGCCCAGGCCCATCCCGACCAATACACGGTGGAAACGCACCATATTCCGGATGATTGGTACCGGCAGGTGGGTCAGGAAACGGGGGGCGACAACGCCCTGATCTTTGACCGTGACCACCGTCTGGTCGGAGCCACTGAGGTCAGTGACCAAGCGCCGGACGTGATCAACACGTTACTGCCGGCCATCGTTTTCCACTACGGTCCGGCCGAATTGGAACGCTTAGTGTACCTGTTCCCAACTATCGGCGCTTCGGCGTGGGGCCAACTTTAAATGAATGATGACAACCGTGCGGCTAAGGATGCGCACGGTTGTTTTTTGATTGATTAGTTAGTTTTATTTGACATAGACTAACTAACGATTTAAACTGCATTTAGTTAGTTTTTATATATTTTAGCTAACTAAATAAGCAGAAAGCGGAAGTGGTTCTAGATGACTTACGATTCACAACAATTACTAACTCTATTTGGCCGACTTCTTCAGCAACGGGAATTTGTTGCGGCGGCAATGCGGAGTACCCGGATCAACGACCAAGAGCCGGAACGCAATTCGAATCAATTACGTGTCTTACAGCGGTTGACCCAAGAAGCCCATTTGACGAACTCCGATATTGTAGAGGAGCTGGACATCCGGCCGAGCTCCGCGAGTGCCTTGGTGGCTAAGTTGGAAGGGGCGGGTTTGGTGGATCGCCAACCGTCACCGGATGATAAACGGGTAACCCTGATTTCTCTGACGGATGCTGGGCGAAAATTCCTGGCAACGGCGCACAAGGCGAAGGACGAATTGTCTGAGTCCATTTTTACCACGCTGAGCGACTCGGAGCAGGCCCAATTACGGGATATCTTGCAGAAGCTCTTGCAGGACCTAGAAGCCAAGCAGCCACGTGACTGGGAACGGTCAGCAGATTTTCGGACGTTTATGGAACAAGCACACAAGATGCACCGCGGCTGTGGCATGGGCATGCGTGGTGGCATTGGTCCTAACATGCGGGGGATGTTCCGTGAAGGTCACCGGCCAGGGGATGACGACTAGGTAGACTGCCACGGATGAGCGGGCGACTACCGTGTCGTTCATATTGTTATCAACTGATAAGGCGGATTGATTGCTTGCGCCCCGTAAGTAAGCTAAACTGAAAGCAACTTAACGAACGGGGTGTTGACGAATGGTAGAAAAGAGCTTTACGATCGCAGAACTCAGTCAGTTTGATGGGCAGAATGGTCACCCGGCCTACGTGGCGGTGGACGGAACGGTCTACGACGTCTCTAACGTGGATGCGTGGGCCGGTGGTCAACATCATGGCAACGTTGCCGGAAAGAATTTATCCGCGGCGATTTTAAAGTCGCCGCATGGTAAGGGCGTCTTACAGAAACTGCCAGTCATGGGAACCTTAACCGAATAGATCAAGTGATTAGGGGAGGCGTTCTGCAGGAACGCTTCTTTTTTTGTGGTTGGCTGGTTGTTGCTAGTTGAAACGTTGGTGGGGGACTATGGAAGCCAGCTTTTTAATGGATTAGGGATGGCAGGTTCCTAACAAGGGTGCAAGAGTTGCTTTAAAGGGGTTTGCGGGGGTGTCGTGGGGGAATTGCAGGTGGCTTTCTACTATAATAATGACTAACGGATCAATTCCGTGGATTCTAAGGGGCTGAATAGGGGAGGGGAGCGCAAAAAGGAGAAAATGTTGCGGATGAAAGAGATTGGACATCGATGGTCGAAAAAATAACCCGAACGGTTTTTGATGATTACCCAGGAAACGCACGGCCGATTTATAACGTTGACGAACGCCGGTACAATAAGATTTGTCTTTGAAAAAAGTCGCGATTTATTTGTGTTTTTTAGTTGACGTGGGCCGCTGTGGTTGGTATTCTTATATACGTTGTCACGACGAGTTACCAACTAGACCAATTTGAAAGATTGAAATTAGTTGTTGACAGAGATGACAACGAAATGTTATATTAATTAAGTTGTCGCTTAGCGATGACGGTTCAGCAAGAAAC
>NZ_AZDT01000014.1 GCF_001434785.1 Levilactobacillus namurensis DSM 19117
GCCCTACACATATTTGGTTTGTCGAAACAATGTTCAGTTTTCAAAGGTCTACCAAGCTGCCTGTTTAACAAGCGGCTTTATTAGTTTATCATTTGGCGATTATGTTGTCAACAAGAAATTTATTTAAATATTTCTCGTTGATAAGTTATCGCTAAACGACAACATAACTAATATATCATTTTAATCATGCTGCCGTCAAGCACTAATTTCAATCTCTTTCGTTGATTTCATCAGTGTTTCGCGACGACAACGTATATAACTATACCAACCGAGCCCCTAACCGTCAACTCTAATTTTCAAAAAAACACGATTATTTTTCAAAGGCAAACCATCCAATGGAAGCCTATGAAAAATAATCGTGTTCACCGGAGGAAACGCAGCATTCAAAGCTATGACTTTCGTAAATTATTCCGATGGCGCCGCATCAACGGGCTAACGCCCAGAGCAACCACCACGACCACCAGCCCATCGATGACCGCGCAGACCCAGAACAGGCCAACAAAACCAGCCGCCTGGCCTACCAGCCAACCACCGAAGACCGGTCCCAACGCCTTACCCAATGACGAAAAGGCGTTGACCAATCCCTGGTACTTACCCTCGTTGCCCACCGTATAGGCATTGATCAGGGCCGGGACTCCCGGAACATAAACGGCCTCCCCCACCGTCAAGAGGGTCATGGCCACAAACAACGTTCCCACTTGATGGGCGCTACTTAATAGTAGAAACGACCCGCCAATGGCCAACAAACCACCCAGAATCTGCCACGGCAGTACTCCTAAGCGACTCAACTTAGCCATCAAGGCTTGAACCACAATCAACAGTAACCCGTTATAAACCCACAGATAACTGTAAATCTTAATGCTCAAGCCCACATCTTGAATGTAGACCGAGACGTTACTCATCCATTGCGCGTAGGTCCCCCACATCAAGACCAGACTCAAGAGTAAGATCACCAGGGTAACTGGCGCTAACCGATACCTAGCACGGTGTGGACGCGTGGCAGTCTCAGCACCTTGAGCCGCAGTGGCACTGGTCGCCACCGCTTGGCGGGGAACTGCAAAACGTTCTGCGTACCGGTGCCACAGCACGATGGCTAGCAGATAGCACACCACTAACATGGTAAAGATCGGTTGCAGACTTTTCCGGAACAAGATCCCGATACTAGCCGTCCCCACAACTAAGCCTAAGTTAATGAAGATATAGAGTAAGTTGAACAGCCGGCTGTCCGCATGGCTCAGCTGGGCCGTTACCGTGGTGACCAGGGTCAACATGATTCCGGTCAACAGGCCGAAGACCACCAACACCAGCGGGTAACCCACCAGGTCGTTCCACCAGAACCCTACGCCCGCATCCAGAATCAATGCAGCTAAAGTCACCTGGCCAACGCGCTTCACCGGCCATCGGTCACCTAGCACGCCACCCAGGTAGCCGCCCAACACGTTGCAACCCGAGTAAGCCGCTAAGATCCACCCGCTCACCACCAGGTTGAGGTGCAGGTCATTATGTAAATAAATCGTGGTCAACGGCCACATCACGCTGTATGCCGTGTTGACCAAGAACCCTAGGACCAGTAACGGCCACATTTTCCGAATCGTTTTTACCATATCAATTAATCTCTACCTTCCCTTTGCCATCATCGTATCATAATAGAAGAAACACTTTCCAGTCGCTAGGTAAGTCACCGACAATCCGGCGAGTTTTAAGGGCGCAGGGGTTGCTAAATCGGGCAAAATCGACTAAATTTAAAACAGGTCTGGATTCAATCACACGTTGAATCACAACTCATAGTAGGAGGACACAAATAAAATGGGTAACAACCAAAAGAAGACTACCGCACCAACCGATTTGAACGATCAAATGCAGGTTCGTCGCGATAAAATGAACCATCTTCGTGAGGAAGGCATTGCACCATTCGGTCACCGGTTCGACCGCACCGACGATGCTAAGTCCGTCAACGAAAAGTTTGACCAATCCACGAAGGAAGAGTTAATGGAAGAGAAGCACTTTGTCACGCTCGCTGGCCGGGTAACCGGTAAACGGGGCAGTGGTAAGGCCGGCTTCATCGACTTGCTCGACCGGACGGGCGTTATCCAAGGTTACGCACGTCAAGACGAACTGGGTGAAGAAAGCTACGACCTGTTCAAGTCTCTGGACTTAGGGGACTTCATCGGCGTCAAAGCTTACGTGATCAAGACTAACACGGGCGCTTTGACCTTACGAATCACCGAATTAACGTTCCTGTCCAAGGCTTTACGGCCATTACCTGACAAGTGGCATGGTCTGACCGACAAGGAAACCATCTACCGGAAGCGGTACTTGGACTTGATCGCCAACCGTGACAGCTTTAACCGGTTCATCAAGGTCGCTGCTGTCAAGAAGGCCATCCGGGCATACCTGGACAACCACGGTTACTTAGAAGTCGATACGCCAGTCCTGCAAACGGCAGCTGGTGGGGCCGAAGCCCGGCCATTCATCACCAAGTCCAACGCCTTTGACATTCCGATGTACCTGCGGATCGCCACGGAACTGTACTTGAAGCGGCTGATCGTCGGCGGTTACGAAAAGGTCTACGAATTAGGTAAGGACTTCCGGAACGAAGGAACCGACTTACAACACAACCCTGAATTCAACATGGTCGAAGTTTATACGGCCTACACCGACTACACGGACGTGATGAACTTAGTGGAAGACATGATCCGCTACACCGCGAACCAAGTTAACGGGACCGGTAAGCTGACCTACAAGAAGCACGACATTGACTTGGACCAACCTTTCAAGCGCCTGCACATGGTCGACGCCATCAAGGAATACACCGGCATCGACTTCTGGCAGGAAATGTCCGTGGACGACGCACGGAAGTTGGCAGATGACAACGGCATCCACTACGAAAGTTACTGGACGGTCGGCCACATCATCAATGCCTTCTTCGAAGAAAAGGTTCAAGGTCGCTTAACGCAACCAACCTTTATCTACGGTCACCCAGTCGAAATCTCACCTCTGGCTAAGAAGAACGCCAAGGATCCCCGGTTCACCGACCGGTTCGAACTGTACATCGTGGGTAAGGAATACGGGAACGCCTTTACGGAATTAAACGACCCGATCGACCAACGGCAACGGTTCGAAGCCCAAGACGCTGAACGTAGCGCCGGGAACGAAGAGGCTCACGGGATTGACGAAGATTACCTGGAAGCTATGGAATACGGGATGCCGCCTACTGGTGGTCTGGGAATCGGGATTGACCGGTTGACTATGCTGCTAACCGACTCCGTTTCCATTCGGGACGTCATGCTCTTCCCAACCATGCGGCCCATCGACTAAACTCGAAAAGAGGACATTGTCATGCGAGTAAACCAACTGATTGCGTTGCTCCGTGAACACGACTTGTACCGCGGGACAACCGCTGAATTAGACCCCGACACCGATTTTGCCACGCTCCACTACGATTCTCGTCAGATGACGGCAAACGGGCTCTTCGTCTGCAAGGGGTTCACGTTCTCACCAAAATATTTACAACAAGCCATTGCCAACGGCGCAACGGCCTACTTGGCAGAACAGGATTACCAGGTCTCCGTACCCGGTATCCTGGTGACTGACGTCCGCAAGGCGTTGTCACTGGCTGCCCAACTGTACTTTGATTTCCCGCAAAACCAACTCTTCTTGATTGGGTACACGGGAACCAAGGGCAAGACGACCTCGACTTACTTTACGCACCACATCTTGAGCGAAGCCTTTCCTGGTCAAGTGGCTATGTTTTCGACGATTAACCACATCATCGGTAACCAGCCTCAGGATACGTTCAAAGCGCACCTGACCACCGCGGAATCGTTCGACCTCTTCCATGAGATGCGCCAAGCCGTGGATAACGGGCAAAAGATTCTGGTCATGGAAGTCGCCTCACAGGCCTACCTGCTTCACCGGGTCTACGGGCTGACTTTCGACGTGGGAATCTTCCTGAACATCTCCCCCGACCATATCGGGGTCAACGAACACCCGAACTTCGCGAACTACTTGCTGTGCAAGCAACAGCTGATGCTCAATTCGCGTCAGTGCATCATTAACGCGGACATGGATCACTTCGCTGAAGTCTACGCTGCTGCTAAGGTCTCCACCGATCCCGACAAGATCTTCACCTACGGGGTCGATGATGCCTCAGCCAGCGTCTCGTTGCACCCCCAAGCGGCCACGTTGACCGCCAGTGCCTTTGCGCTGACTGCCAACGACCAACGACTGGCCAGCCTAGCTGCCGACTACCACGTTTCCGTCCCTGGTGACTTCAACCAAGGCAACGCCACGGCCGCAATTCTGGCTAGTCACCTAGCCGGTGCGCAAACCGCTGATATGCAGGCGGGACTGTCCCGGACCCTGGTCCCTGGTCGGATGGAATCACTGGCGACCCAGCACCACGGCACCGTCTACATCGACTACGCCCATGACTGGGGCAGCATGGATGCCCTGCTACACTTCCTGCACACCCAGTTCCCCGACCACCACATCACGGTGGTCACCGGGAGTACCGGTGATAAGGGAGAAGACCGGCGCGCAGGGTTCGCCAAGGCCTTCAACGCCTACGCCGATACCGCCATTCTGACCACCGATGACCCCGGTCATGAAGATCCCCGGGTCATCGCGCAACAGATTGACGCCGGTATCGACCACGATAAGGTCACCACGACCTACATCGCCAAGCGCGAAGACGCCATTCACCACGCCATCGCCCACGCCACCAACCACGACTTGATCGTCTTGGCCGGCAAGGGTGAGGACGCTTATCAGAAAATCAACGGGGTCAACACCCCTTATGCCACTGATCCGGTCATCGCCAAACAGGTGATTGCGGATCTCGAAGGTTAACGTTGTTCGAAAACACCGTTCCAGTCATGACTGGGGCGGTGTTTTTTTGATATGTTAGGTTATCTACCATTAAGTGAATCAATAAGCCCCTCAATCACTGATGGATATCCAATTTTGCTAACTAACGCAACTTAAATCGGGATTTTAATCAAAATTGACGGTCCAACCCTTGGCAAAGACTCGAACTCGTGTTATATTTTATGACATTAAAGAAAGAGTTTGCCTAGGAGGGTTTAACATGAGGAAATGGCAAGTCATGGTGGTCACGTTACTGGTGACCCTTGGTGGATGGTTCGGTTTCAGTGTCACCGCCCATGCGGATGCGGATTATACGATTGCGACGGACACCACGTTCGCCCCGTTTGAATTTCAGGTCAAGGGGGGTCAGTACCGGGGAATCGATATTGACTTATTGAAGGCTATCGCGAAGAAGGAACACTTTACATACCAGCTCAAAGCCCTGAGCTTCAACGCGGCCGTCCAGCAGTTAAGTGCCAACCAAGTCGATGGGGTCATCGCCGGCATGAACATCACCTCCGCCCGGGAAGCCACGTTTGACTTTTCCAAGCCCTACTATACCTCTGGGGTGGTCATGGCCGTGGCCCAGAAGAGCCCCATCGAGACCATGGCTAACCTGAAAGGCAAGACCGTGGCCCTCAAGACCGGGACGGCCGGCGCCACTTATGCGAAATCGGTTCAGGCCAAATACGGTTTTAAGATCAAGTACTTTAACGACTCCAACAACATGTACAACGACGTGAAGGTCGGCAACTCCGTGGCCTGCTTCGAAGACTACCCGGTCATGTCTTACGGGATCAAGAACGGGATTCCCTTAAAGATCGTGTCCAAACAACACGACGCCGGGGACTACGGCTTTGCCGTCAAGAAGGGCAAGAATGCCAAGCTTCTGCGGCAGTTCAACGCCGGACTCGCAGCCATTAAGGCTGACGGGACCTACGACAAGATCATTAACCACTACCTACACGCCAAGGAATCTACGCTAACCGGCGAGACCGCCAACAGTCGGACTTTCGTCGGTCTGTTCACCCAGAACTTAGGGACCATCGGCAACGGGCTCTGGATGACCCTGAAGCTGACCGTGGTCGCCATCATCTTAGCCACAATCTTAGGGTTGATCCTAGGAGTCTTGGGTGTCATGCCCGGCAAGGTGGGCCCCGCCATCTCCAGTACCATCATCTACATCTTCCGGGGCATGCCGCTCATGGTGCTGGCCTTCTTCATCTACATCGGGTTCCCCGACCTGATTGGCCACGGGTTTAAGATTCCGGCCTTCGTCGCCGGATTGATTACCCTGATGCTCAACGAAGGGGCGTACACCGGAGCCTTCGTCAAAGGCGGGTTCCAGGCCGTCGATAAGGGGCAGATGGAAGCCGCCCGTTCGCTGGGGTTGCCTTATTGGGCGGCCATGCGCAAGGTGGTCATGCCCCAAGGGATTCGAATCATGATTCCTTCGTTCATTAACCAGTTCATCATTACGTTAAAGGATACCTCGATTCTTTCAGTCATCGGCATCGTCGAACTGACCCAGACCGGGACGCTGATTATCGCCCGGAACTTCGAAGGGTTCAAGATTTGGCTGATGATCGCCATGATTTACCTGATTATTATCACGTTACTGACCTGGCTGTCGAACTGGGTCCAAAGGAGGATTAACTAATGGCGGTAAAAGTACAAGTACGCGACTTGCATAAAAGTTATGGCAAGACCGAAGTTCTTAAGGGCCTCGACCTCGACGTTCAGGACAATGAGGTCCTGTGTATGATTGGACCGTCCGGGTCCGGGAAGAGTACCTTCTTACGGTGCCTGACCCACCTGGAAACGCCGACGAAGGGGCAAATCATCATCAACGGCCACGACCTCTCCGACCCGCAGACCAACATCAACACGGTCCGCGAGAACATCGGGATGGTCTTCCAACACTTCAACCTCTTCCCCCATCTAACGGTGTTGCAAAACATCACCTTGGCGCCGGTCCAGTTGAAGAAAGAAACGCCGGAACAGGCCGAACAGACCGCCCGGAAGCTTTTAGCCCAAGTCGGTCTGGCCGACAAAGCCGACGTGATGCCGACTTCCCTATCCGGTGGGCAACAACAACGGGTCGCCATTGCCCGGACGCTGGCCATGCATCCCCAGATCATGCTCTTCGATGAACCCACCTCGGCCTTAGATCCCGAAATGGTCGGCGACGTGTTGGCCATCATGAAGCAGCTGGCCCAAGACGGGATGACCATGATCGTGGTCACCCACGAAATGGGCTTCGCCAAGGAGGTCGCCGACCAAGTCGTCTTCATGGCTGACGGCTTGATTCAAGAACAAGGCAAACCCGCCGACCTCTTCAACCACCCCAAGAGTCCCCGGCTACAGGACTTTTTGAATAAGGTCATTAATATTTAGCACTTAAAAGGCACCTTCCCCGATCCACTGATTTCTATCTCGTCTGACAGAAAATCAGTGGGTTTAGGGAGAAGGTGCCTTTTTGCGTTTAAGTCATTTAAAACCAAACGATGGTGATTGTCAGCGCCTTACCGGGCGGCCAGACAGGGCTGGAACGCCGTGGGCACAACTTGGAGCCCCAAGTTCAGGTCTCCAAGCTTGGCCTTTTCCTAGGCGAGCCAAAAACGCTCACCAAGGAAAATTTCACGGCTGAGCCCTGTCTGACCGCCCTCACGGCTTACACTAATGCTGACAGTTTTCTGTAGCTATCTCTTATGGTGACTACGGTTCATTCTAGTTAGATTTAAACCAAAACCTCGTGACATTACCTCAACACCGACACTAAAAATCTTTTATCTAATCCCTATGACAGCCAAAGACGCAGAATGAAACAAGTGTCATTCTTTGTTACAGAAAGCGCTTTCTCAGAGAGGCTTCCTCGGCGTATACTCAATTTAGTTATTAGTTGAACATGTCGCATAGTCTGTGAGGAGCGTTGTTCTGTGAAAAGCAATCAAAAAAGTTTCAGATTATTTGATGCTGTGTTAATGTCCGTGGTCGTGGTCATGGTGGTTGAGTCTGTGGCTCCGGCTGCTGCCATTGGCCCTTCACAATTCTTTTGGTGGGGCCTCTTACTGCTATTCTTCATCCCTTACGGCCTCATTTCATCAGAGTTGGGAACCACCTACGCAGGCAACGGTGGTCTCTACGACTGGGTCCGGCGCGCTTTTGGCCCACGGTGGGGCGGCCGGTTGGCTTGGATCTACTGGATTAACTATCCTTTCTGGATGGCCGGATTAGCAGTTCTTTTTATGCAAGTCGCCCAACGAATCTTTCAGTGGCATCTTCCACTATGGGGCACGTTATTAGGACAACTTCTATTTATCTGGACAGTCGTCCTAGTGGGTAACCAGCCCGTCTCTGAAAGTAAATGGATTAT
The DNA here is from genome assembly GCF_001434785.1 of Levilactobacillus namurensis DSM 19117. Taxonomy (GTDB): domain Bacteria; phylum Bacillota; class Bacilli; order Lactobacillales; family Lactobacillaceae; genus Levilactobacillus; species Levilactobacillus namurensis. Next base: position 8,246 of record NZ_AZDT01000014.1, read on the forward strand.
GGACTTGGCTGCGATTGCGAAAATTCTCATTATCTTTTCACTAGGGGGATTAGGGATTTACGTGGCCCTGACCAAAGGGGTCGCTAACCGGTTTACCCTGCAAACCATGCTTCCTCAGGCCAGCCTTAGTAGTCTTTCCAACATTTCGGTCATCATCTTTAATTTCTTAGGGTTTGAGGTCGTGACCACCATGGCTAGTCACATGGATAATCCCCAGAAACAGGTTCGCCAAGCTATTATTTTTGGCGGACTCCTTAGTGCCCTATTCTATCTGCTGGCCGCCTTTGGCATGGGCGTTGCTATTCCAACAGCTAAGCTCTCCGCTTCTAGTGGTCTCCTAGATGGTTTCGTTCTACTCGTGGGCAAGCTTAATGGCTTCGTGGTCTTCATTGGGGGATGCTTCCTCTACACGTTAGTTTCAGAGATGGTCTCTTGGGCCCTCGGCATCAACTACGTGGCCGACTACGCTGGTAAGAATCACGACCTTCCCACCGTCTTCGCTAAGGAAGACACTAAGGGCATGCCTATTGGGGCAGGTTATCTCAATGGCCTTTTAGCTTCAAGCGCCGTTCTGCTGGCTCCCCTCTTTCCTAATCCTGATATTTTCTGGTCCTTCTTCTCACTCAACATCATAGCACTGCTCCTCTCCTACACCATGCTCTTCCCCGCGTTTCACAAGTTGCGCCGAATCGATAGTCAACGTCAACGCCCCTTCCGAGTTCCTGGCGGTCGTCTGATGATTAACCTCATGACCTGGATTCCCGAGGTTCTCCTCATTCTAGCCATCATCTTCAGTGTCCTCCCAACCAGTTTCTCAACAGCAGCCATCACCGCTAAATTACCACTATGGATCGGTATCGTATTAGCTGTAATCATTGGTGAATTAGTGGTTCGATGGACGGAAAGTGCTCACCAATCCCCCGCACTGGTTACACATCCCAAGTCAAACCTGTTATTCGCCAGAAGCACTCACCATCCCCTTTAACGCTTACGAAAAGAGACGACCCACGAAAGCTTCGTGGGTCGTCTCTTTAATAGGTTAAGCATCATCACGGTGGTAGAAATGGAAATCACGTCCGCCATAGTCCTCAACATATTGGTACAGAATCAGTTCCATAATCGCCATGGTAGAGATACGTGAACTAATATCGCTCCCGTTGACCTGGACATCGTCCGTAAAGATATAGAAGTTCAGGTCACTAAGATTCTGAATCGTATTGTTATCGGGCTCGGTAATCGAAACCAGCAACGGTCGTTTCTTTCGCTTGACCAACTGGCTCAAGATATCAAGCATTTCACCATCATCACCAGCATAGGTTAGGATAAAGACCAACGCCTGATCATCAACCTGCGATAACGCCAGCCGCCGATAGTCATGGTCTTGCGGATAATGGGTCTTAAATCCAGCCATCGCATATAGATAATCGATATAGGCCACAGCATGCTTACTGACTCCCTTAGCGAAGAAGTAGACATCTGGGTGCTGTGCTAACTTTTCAACTACCTGATGTAGTTTTTCTGGTTGAATCACCCGCACTGATTCGGTGATGTTCTTTAAGTATTCTTCCCGGTAATCCGTTTGCCGAACCGTAAACGGCGTTGGTTGGTCGTCTTCCTTGCGGTTAATCAGCGTAAACTTAACCACCGTTACAAATTCACTAAATCCAGAAAAGCCAATCTTCTTCACAAATCGTAAGAACGTAGCCGTTGACACGAAGGTCTCCGAAGCCACTTCACGGATACTCTGATTCTTAATCTTATCCATGTTGGCAACAACATAGTCGAAAAGTTTCTGTTCGTTTGCCGTTAGGTCGCTCAAATGTGCATTAACGATTTCAAAGAAGTTCATGAGGCATCTCCTGATTTCTGTCTGCTGGGAACACCATCCACAATCGTATGGATTCCGCCACCGCCAGTTAAGACTTCGTGCACAGCCTCACTGGGTACCCCGATAATCCGAAATCCCGGGTATAACTTTGCTAACAACCTCTGGGCTGGCAAGTCGTTAGGGTCATTGAATTCTGGGACCAGCAACGCATGGTTAGCCGTAATATAGTTGACATAGCTGGCGGTCAATCGCTGACCGGAGAATCGTGGCTGGTCACCGTTGATCCGATCGACCCCGTTAGCTTCCTCTCGTTTCAATCGGAGAACCTGAGGGATAGGTAATTTATGAATCTTCAGGTGGCGTCCCTGGGCATCAGTCGCTGTTCGTAAGACCTGATAAGCCTCTTCACTAATCGCCCGTTGAGGGTCGTTGGGATCATCCGTCCAGGTTAAGACCACTTCTCCCGGTGCCACAACGTTAATCAGATTATCAATGTCTCCGCCAGTCTCATCCATGAAGTAGCCTTGTGGGAGCCAGATTGTCTTGGTCACCCCAAAATAATCATGGAAATACTGCTCAGCTTCCGCCTTAGTCAAACCACCATTAGCGTTTCGGCCTTCCGATAACACCACATCCTCGGTCGCAAATAACGTGCCCTGACCATCCACTAGGATCGCACATCCTTCGAGTACCGTCTGGGCAACTGTGTAATAGTCCATTCGGTTCAAGTCCGCGACTTTAACGGCAATCTGATTATCTAAATCCCACGGGAAGTAAAGCCCATCGGTCAGACCACCCCAAGCGTTAAACTGGAAATCAACTGCTCGTAAGTCCCCTCGCTGATTAATCACGTAAAAGGGGCCATAGTCCTTCATCCAGGCATCATTACTACTCATCTCGACTAACCGAACTTTATCAGACAACATTGACTTCGCATTGGCGTACTGATTTTGATTGACCAACATCGTTACCGGTTCTACTTGTGCCAACAATTCAGCAATCTGAGTAAACGCACGTTGCGCTGGTTTTCCACCGTCGCGCCAATTGTCCGGGCGTTGCGGCCAAATCATATAGCTCGCCGACTGACCTTCGAATTCAGCCGGTAAACGAAACCCATCTTGTGTGGGCGTTCCTGATAGTTTCACTTTCTCTCACTCCATTACCTGGCGCCACCGTTCTGACGCTTTTTAATTTCGACTAATAATCGTCCCATCACCGGTCTTTAGGAATTGATCAACGTTATCTAACGAAGTAATGACCGCTTTTCCTGCCGGATGATTCTGCACAAAGTCGATAGCTGCTTGAATCTTAGGTAACATACTGCCCTTCGCAAATTGACCGTCAGCCATGTAGTCGTTTAATTCAGCGACTGTGACGTGTGTCAATTGCTTTTGGTTTGGTTGATTAAAGTTAACAAAAACGTGGTCGACCGCCGTTAAAATAATTAAGAGATCGGCACCAATTAATTCTGCTAACTTCTCAGACGCAAAGTCCTTGTCAATTACAGCTTCACGACCGACCAACTGATGTCCCTCCTGAACGACAGGAACACCACCACCCCCAACAGAAACCGGAATGACGTTAGCCGCGACCAACTGGTTGACGACGTTGGCCTCTTTAATCCCCGTGGGTTTAGGTGATGCAACGACCCGCCGGTATCCTCGACCAGCGTCTTCTACATAAGTATACCCGGGATGATTCTGACGTTCTACTGCCACTTCATCGGCCGTATAGAAGGGACCAATTGGCTTGCTAGGATTCTTAAAGGCCGGATCATCTGCATCAACCAAGACCTGCGTCACGACCGTTGCAACGTCTTGCTGGATACCTGCATCGGCTAAGGCTGTTCCCAACGCGTTCTCCAGCCAATACCCCATACTGCCTTGGGTCATTGCCACGGCAGTATCCAACGGCATCGCCGGATTCTTTGGCGTACTTCCAGCCGCCTGTTGCAGTAATAAGTTACCTACTTGAGGACCATTACCGTGAGAAACTACCAATTGGTCTCCCTGTTGAACAAACTTGACGAGTTGCTTAGCAGTCGCTTTCAACGCTTCTTGTTGCGCAGCTGCCGAAGCATCATCCGATAAAATGGCGTTTCCACCTAAAGCAACAACAATTTTACGAGACATCTTCTTCACTCCAAATTCTATAATTGATTATGGGTCATGGGTCTAAAGGAAAAGACCAGGCTTGCACCTGATCTTCTCGGGAGTTTCGTTTCCGCTTAAGCTTGTGGTACCTGTTGGGTAATGCAGTGGATATTCCCGCCACCTAACAAGACTTCACGCGCTGGTACACCGACGACTTTACGGTCAGGGTACAGTGCTTGTAACGTTTCCTTAGCTTTTTCGTCAGCCGGATCGTTAAATAGTGGGAAGACAATTCCACCATTGGCCGTGTAGTAGTTGACGTAGCTGGCAGCTAAGCGTTCACCCTCGGTCCGTGGTAACGTCCCGTCAACAGCGTCAACGCCTTCACTTTCTTCCTTAGTAATCGTAATCGGCTTTGGCAGGTAAAGCTTGTCAACCTTAATCTTACGTCCTTTAGCGTCAGTTGCATTTTCCAAAATCTCCAGGTTTTCCTTAGAGATGGCGTACTGTGGATCGTTCTGATCATCCGTCCAAGCCAAAGCAATTTCACCTGGCTTAACGAAGTTGGCAATGTTGTCCACGTGACCATTGGTTTCGTCGAGGTAAATTCCTTTCTTCAACCAAATAATCTTTTCTAGGTTCAAATGTTCCTTCAAGACTTCTTCAATCTGAGCCTTAGATAATTGTGGATTCCGGCCTTTAGAGAGCAGGCATTCCTCAGTGGCAATCAGCGTTCCTTCACCATCAACGTGAATGGAGCCACCTTCTAAGACAAAGTCATCCAACCGGTAACGGTCAACGTGTTCCATTTCCGTCATCTTCTGGGCAACGCGGTCGTCCTTGTCCCATGGGAAGTAGAGCCCATCTACCAGGCCACCCCATGAGTTAAAGGTCCAGTCAACACCACGCATACCACCTTTATCATTGACCACAAAGGTAGCACCGCAGTCACGAATCCAAGAATCGTCGTTTGACATTTCAACGACCTCAACGTTATCGGGCAACATGGTCCGAGCGTTAGCGTATTGATCATCATTGACGCCGACCGTAACGTGTTCAAATTCGGAAATTGCTTTAGCAACTTCAACAAACGTCTTTTGAGCTGGCTTACCACCGTTCCGCCAATTATCGGGACGTTGTGGCCATAAGATGTAAACACCCTTGTGAGGTTCAAATTCACCGGGCATCCGGTAACCGTCTTGTTTAGGGGTACTGTCTAAAGTTTTCATGACTATTGCTCCTTTTTTATTTTTTTAGATTTAATAAGTGCCTAATTTTGATGGACTGACGTGGTCTTTACAGGTTCTGAATGGTGCTTTTCAGCGTACCGAACCACAATTTCACCAACCACTAACGTAATGATCGTCCCGATGAGAACGGGAACCTTCGCCGAAACTTCAGCTGCAGATGAGTTCATGGGGAAGATACTGAAAATAACCGTCAGAATCAACAGAACTTCGGGAACCCAGGTCATCAGATTGATCATGGTTTTACCACCAGGAACCTTAAAAGGTCGTGGCGTATCGGGGTCGTCCTTGCGTAGCTTCCAGAATGCCGGGAATAGCATGGTGTAAGACAAGAGCAACGCAACCACATTCAAGGAGAAGAAGGCCCAGAAAATATCTTGGTTAGGAATAAACGGTGCCGCAATCACTAAGATTGATGCAATAATACCGTTCAGGTAACCCGTTCCTACAGGCATCCCTTTGGCATCTTCCTTAGCGAAGACGCTTGGCAATGTGTGATCCTTACCAGCGTAATCTGCCACGTAGTTCACACCCAAGGCCCAAGAAATCATTTCCGAAATTAAGATGTACAGGAAGAAAATTCCAATCAGGACGACAAACCAATTAAGCTTACCAATCAGTAGAATAAAACTATCAATTAAGCCGCTAGAAGCTGATAATTTATCCGTTGGAATAGCAACGCCCATTCCAAAGGCGGCAACCAAGTAGAAGACCGCAATCAGAATACCACCATAGATAATGGCTTGTGGGATTTGTTTCTTAGGATTATCCATATCATCAGCCATCGTCGCCACAACTTCAAACCCTAAGAAGTTAAAGATAATGACCGATAAATTCGTTAACCCGGACAGATTCATCTGGGGCATCATGGTGTGCAGGGTAAAGTTATTCGCAATCCCCTTTGTCATGGCAACATAGATTCCTAAACCACCTAAGGCGAGAATGGTAACGATTTTCGCGAACGCTGCCAAGTTCATAATCCATTTACTTTCCGAAACTGGCTTATTACCAACTAACACAACAACCCATACAAAGAGTAGCTGAATGATAATCGACCAAAAGGTGTTGATCTTTAACTGGAAGATTTGCGCACCCACTTGAACGAACAGGACCGCTAAACTTGCCATCCATAACGGATAGTTGATCCAGTAGAGCCAGGCCAACCGGCCACCCCAACGGGGACCAAATGCCTTACGAACCCAATCATACAGGCCACCATCACCAGTATACGCAGTTCCCAGTTCAGACGATACTAATCCGTATGGGATGAAAAATAGGATCAGTAAGAAAATCCACCAGAAGAATTGCGATGGTCCAATCGCCGCAGCTGGCGCCACGGATTCGACCACCATGATGACCACGACGGACATCAATACGGCATCGAAAAGTCTGAACTTCTTTTTATTCGTCTCCAAGAGACTAACCCCCTAACATGAACGGCTCTTCAGTCATTACTGAACAGCCGCTCTAATCGTCAAGTCTACTGGTCATTCCGTTCATCAACGGCATTCCGTAGCATCAATTCAAATTCTGCGTTGTACTTCTTGGCAACGTCTTCAGAAGCGTACTTCAAATCTGGGTTCAAGAGGTATACGAAGATTGCCCGCATCGCCGTCTTACGGTTTTCGGCTTCGTCCCAAACGATAGAGTAATCGGAATCTAAGACTTCATCCGTTACTTCTTCGCCCCGAGTAGCTGGTAAGCAGTGCATGAACTTCACATGGTCAGAAGCCTTCGCAACTAATTCAGCATTAACTTGGTACTTAGGGTAGAAGATCTTCATCCGTTCGTCCTTTGGTAATTCAGATTCGTACAAACCGTACCAAACATCGGTGTAGATAAAGTCCGCATCCTTCATCGCTTCGTCGGCATCTTCCGTAATCGTGACAGACCCGCCTGAAACTTCAGCGTTCTTTTGACCAATGGCTAACGTTTCTGGCTTAATCTGGAAGCCTTTAGGGCCGTATTGAACGAAGTCCATGCCCATCTTAGTTGCCATAAACATCGTTGATACACAAACTTGAGTCGCATCACCGACGAAGACAATCTTGCAATCACTCAACTTCTTACCCTTAGGTAGGTGTTCCGTCATGGTGATGATGTCTCCAAGTTCTTGCGTTGGGTGGTTGTAATCACTCATGAAGTTAACCACGGGAACCTTGGCAAACTTTCCAACTTCAGCAACGGTCTTGTGCCGCTCAACCCGGGCACCGATGATATCCAAGATACGACCTAAAACGTGGGAAGTATCTTCAATAGTTTCGTGGCCACCTAATTGGATTTGACCTGGTGCTAAGTATTGCGCGTGACCGCCTAATTCTGTCATGGCTGCTTCGGCAGAAGTCCGCGTCCGCGTTGAGGATTGCTCAAAAATCATTCCTAAAGTCTTGTTCTTCAACAATGGTGGGTAATATCCATTTTTGATGGATTCCTTAATCTTAATCCCCAATTCAATCCCTGAATTATTCACCAGAAACTCCAAAATCCCCATCAAACACATGATTCAAGTGCT
>NZ_AZDT01000067.1:0-34856 GCF_001434785.1 Levilactobacillus namurensis DSM 19117
ACTTGAATCATGTGTTTGATGGGGATTTTGGAGTTTCTGGTGAATAATTCAGGATTGTAATTTCAAGGGGTAATCTAAATTTTTACGTTCAACTTTATCCCGTTCTAGTAAAACGTAAACCGTTTTATGTGAAAAATGAGAATTTATTACGTATTCGTTCAATTTTCAACACATTTTATCAACTGCCGGTCTAGGCTAAGCCTCTGCCGATGCTTCGTCTATAACATTAAAAATGGTGTCGCTGGATTTCCCCAACAACACCAAATCAGCTTGCTTCAGAATCTAATCATCCACTTTGAGGCACTTTCCCTGACGACTTAACTAAGCCCCAGTTCTTGGTTTCTTAGCGCAATGGCATGGAGCGACCCGCGAACGTACCTGGCATATCCCGCGGCTTCTTCCGGAATCTCAGCCTGATCATCAGTTACTGTGTCCGTATAACTGCCATGATCATCAAACGTCGTCAAATCGTACACCTCATAGGCATCATTAACAAACGACTCAAGTTTAAAAAAGTGGACAAATGTTTCAAAAGGATGCCCTTCACGTCTAAAAAGGTCAAACCAATTGGTATAGTTTTCCCATGCTTTTTGCACCCATTGGTTTGATATTTCATCACCGTTAAACAACTGTTTCATGGCATATAACGTCTTATCAAAGCGGTCATAGTAACCATTCTTACCACTTCGCGCCTGATTCATGGTAATGGAACGGTAGGCTGGAAATACAATGTGACCACCTAACGTTCGCGACACCTTCAGAAACTCAATAATGGTTTCATCTGGCATCCCGACTTTCTGCGCCCAGTAAACAGAAGGACCGATATAATCCGATGATAGGATTAAGTCGCGACCCCCATCTACGCTTAAAATCGGTTGTTTGTGATAGGGTTCGCTTATCACCGTTTTCAGCCCCAACTTCGCAATACTAGCCGTATTAAAGAAAGCTGTACACAAGTCATCATAAAGTGGTTTAGCCTCTTCGTAGTTATCCGGGTCCTTGCGGTTCGCTAAATCAAAATTCTTAGGAAAATCTGGATATAAATCGAATAAATAATTTTTAATAATATCCTCCACTAAATATTTATAACGCTGATCAATTTTCTTTTTAAATACACTAATTACATTCATAAAAAATGCCGGACCTAGGCCCGGCATTTTGCTTAAGCTGCTGGTTGCGCATTAGGCAACGTCGTCCCCAGCACCGCAGCATCTGCTTTCACAAATACTTTGCGGTTAGCTTGAGGGGCAACGATTGGCTTACCCGCGGCCTGCATATCCTTCACGTATTGCACAAATACTTCGGTATCAGAAGCTAGAGACCCCACAATCTTGGTCCCCTGGAAGGTAAAGCTCTTGTTCCCGTGTAAGAAGTCGTTAATCACTACCCGGTAGGTAGCTTGTGGATCTAACGGCTGTCCATCTGCTTTGGTCACCTGTACAACTTGTTTAGTCTTTCCTTGAGCTGCAAACGTGTAACGTAACCCTGCAACTTGTAATTCCTTAAAGCCCGTTCTTCTGAGCTTCGAATAACTGGCCATCTACCACTAATTCGCCCACGGGTGATTCACCGTTAGCCGTTGAAGCTTGCTTAATGGCTTCCGTGGAAGCTGCCTTACCAATCACAGCATTGATCTTACCGGCAACCCGCCGATTGGCATCTTTAATAATCCGGGCAACCCGCCGGTTACTCTTAGTCTTAGGATCAGCTTTAGCCGACAAGACCGGGTAAACGTGAGTCTCTAGTGCACTAAATTTACCCGTCTTAGGATTAATGTAGCCTTGAGTGTCATCAAACGCCCGGGCACTGGATAAGGCCTGAACAACGTGGGTCTTGCCTACTAAGGCATTCCCATACATGTGCGTATGTGCCCCGACAAATAGGCCAACATTATTGTGGGGGTCAAGCTTATTCACGCGTTGTAGAATATCAACACCATTCCCCCAAGCACTAGTCTTGTTGTTCTGGACACCCCGGTGCGCTAAGACCACTACCGCCTTAACACCCTTCGCGTTCAAGATTCGATCATACTTGGCAATCGTCTTGGCTTCGTCCAAGACTTTGTAGTCCTTGTAATTCCGTTCATAGGTCAACGTTGGTAATTCCGTAGTTTCGATACCGATGAAGCCGACCTTTGCGCTACGTCCGTGGGCGCGCACCGTCCGAATCGTGTACGGCCGGTATCCGTAAGGTTGCTTCCCATTATCCTTACGAACCACGTTAGCCACGACTTCTTGCATCTTAGAAGCTAGGTGGGGGTAACGTTGAATCAATTTATCCGCATCCTTGCCCGGACGGCCGCCCGTTAGAATCCGGTTGAATTCAGGTAGGCCTTGGTCAAATTCGTGATTACCCAACGTTCCGATCTGAAACTTCATGGCCCGTAAAGCGTGCATGGTGGGTTCGTGTGCTAACAAAGTGGAATTGGCAGGCGAAGCCCCCACCATGTCCCCCGATTGCACGCGGAACGTGTTCCGGGACAAGTGAACGTGACGAAATTGTCGCTGAGCCTGGTCGAGATAGGCTGCCAAGCGACTAACATTTCCCGTATTCTCGTAAATCTTTCCCCCGATGTAGGCCTTACCTGAAGTATCCAGGCCCCCGTGTAGGTCGTTAATCCCTAAAAATTGAACGGGAATATCGTGCCGGTGATGCCGATCCCGGTGTTGAAAGTTAGGCTCACTCAACACAGAGCTGTACTGGTCCTCTGGCTGTTGATGGGTGACTCGAACCACGTTGGCTGGTCGGTCACTAGCCTGCGCTAGGGTGGTTAAGTTCCCCGTGCCGCTGACCACCATCATTGGAACTAATAAACTCAGTAGTGCTTTATGCAATCCATGTGGTGTTGCACTCATAAATATCCTCCTCAGGAATCTTTATTTAATTGGTACTCGCTTAGCTTACCAGGTTCAAAATTCGCTGGCAACGCTTTACTGACTGCAATGATCACCTGTCGAGCATATGGCTGTGCTGATTAATTTTCTTATTATTTTTGATTAAATATTCAATAAATTATCATAATTATTCATTAAGCCGATTAAAAAGCCTTCCAACCGTGAATGGTTAGAAGACCGCTTTACTTATCCCAAAGAAACTTGATCATGGCCCGGTCGACTTGGGCGTTGTGGTGTAGCCGACTATGTTGGGCCCCCGCACCTTTAAACTGCCGCTCGCGATAACTCTTAGCCCGTTTTGCCAGTAAGTAACGTAAGGATTTAGACGAATTATTAGTGACCCGTCCATCGGAATCCGTCCCATTGCCCAAGTCACCGTAAATGTTCAAAACCGCCGTTTGTTTCTTAGGATACCGTTGCCGCAGCTTTAATAACCGCCGATAGGCTGAATCCATAGGCGTGGGCCGGCCCGCCGCCGTCAACCGAATCCGGTGGGGCCAGTCCCCCTCATTCAGGACCCCATCGTAATGACCACCCAAGGACACAAATTTAGCCAGCTTAGGTAGTCGTCGGTTAGTCGAGTTGGCTAATAAATAGTACGCAATCGCCAAATTCCCCGTCGAATGGCCCACCATATTCATCTGCTTAAAATGATAGGTAGCTTGTAACTTTCGTACCACGTTGCGGACCCAACGGCCATTGGTCACGTAATTCGTATTCCGCGTGTTCAAAAAATTTACTTCAACGATTGGCGTTCGTGAGGTAGGTCTAAACTTCCCGACTAAGGTCACCCGACCACTTGCCGCAACGTCCGCACGAATGACCGACTTGGTCACGCCAGCTTTCTTCGCCGCGCCGACCATATGCCGCTCCGAACGGTAGCTACTAGGCGCACCGTGAAAGTAAAGGGTTGGGGTCATTGGCGTGGTCGGAGCAGCGTGCACCAACTGGGGACCCATTAGCCCCAGCAAACTCCCCATTAGCAGGAGAATCCCCCCGACACAATACCGTTTAATTTTGATTTGCATCTGTTCCATTAGCCTCCAAAAAACTTAAGAAATTCAACAGTTGAAAAGTCGACTATTCAACTATCGTTCTTAGTGTAACAAGTTTTCCCCCGGTATTAAATAGTTGATATTAATTTTTTTGTTCCCCGGTTAGCCCCTATCTGTGCTAAAGTTAGACCTAACTAAACTTTTTCAGGAGCTGACTGTACCATGGATTTTCCAATTCTACTCTTCGACTTAGACCAGACCCTTTTCGACACCGACACGAACGCCCAAAACGCCCTACGCAAATTAGCGTTACCCTTTAACTTTGCTTTCAATGATCAACAGGTGGCTTACTGGCATCGCCTGCAACAAATCATGTGGGCCGACTTCGAACAGCAGAAATTAACGCGTGAAACACTCATCAACACCCGGTTTGAACGGTACTTTGCCCACTACGGCATCACGGTTGACGGTCCCACCTACGAACGGGCCTTTCAACAGCAATTCTTCGCTGAACACGCGTTAATGCCCCACGCCCAGGAGGTTTTAGCCCGCTTAAAAGCTGCTCATCATCAACTGGCCGTAATTTCCAACGGAACCCGTGCTAAGCAAGACCGCCAGTTAGCGGATTCTCATCTGGACCAATACTTCGATCAGGTCTTCTTGTCTGAAGACTTGCACGTCAGCAAGCCCGACCGCCAGTTCTTTACCCAAGTCCAAGCGGGGTGGCCCCAGGCGACAACCACCGATTATCTCGTTATCGGGGACTCCCTATCCGCCGACATCCAAGGCGCCAATAACGCCCAGTTAGCAAGTGTTTGGTACAATCTTCACCAGCTTCCCAATACCTCTCACGCAACCCCCACTTATCAAATCACGACACTCCCAGAACTCATCGATCTCCTCAAGTAACCCAGTTCATTTACGGCAGCAAAAAAAATTCCTGGAATAATCTTCCAGGAATTTTTTCGTTTACCTTAAAATTCAGCGTTACCCGGCGTCCGGGGGTAAGGGATCACGTCACGGATGTTTTCCATCCCCGTGACGTACATGACTAGTCGTTCAAACCCAATCCCAAACCCAGAGTGCTTGGTTTCTCCGTACTTCCGGAGATCTTCGTACCAAGCGTACTCTTCGGCTGGCATGTGGTTGTCCTTAATCTTCTGGTCCAAGACAGCCAACCGTTCTTCACGTTGACTCCCTCCGACTAATTCTCCGATTTCTGGGACCAACAAGTCAACGGCCGCCACCGTCTTCCCATCATCGTTAGCCCGCATGTAGAAGGCCTTGATTTCCTTCGGGTAGTCCGTTAAGAAGACCGGCTTGTTATAGATGTGTTCACACAAGTACCGTTCGTGCTCGGCTTCCAGATCCAGACCCCAGTATACGGGAACGTCGAAGTCGACGTCCGCGTTCTCTAGTTCCTTGATGGCTTCCGTGTAAGTCAACCGCGCAAACTTTTCGTCGCGGGTCTTCTCTAGGCGTGCAATCAACTGGTCATCCACGTTGTCGTTCAAGAAGGCCAATTCATCTTGGGCATGGTCCAGAACGTAACCTACTACGGCCTTGATCAACGCCTCAATCGTCACGATATCGTCGTCCAGATCCTCAAACGCCATTTCGGGTTCGATCATCCAGAACTCGGAAGCGTGACGTTGGGTATGTGAGTTCTCCGCCCGGAACGTTGGGCCAAACGTGTAGACCTTCCGTAGTGCCAGTGCAAAGGCTTCCGCTTCCAACTGACCACTAACCGTCAAGTTCGTTTCTTTGCGGAAGAAATCCTTGGAGTTATCGACCTTACCCTCATCCGTCAACGGCAAGTTGTTCATATCCAACGTGGTCGCCCGGAACATCTGGCCGGCACCTTCCGCATCGCTTCCGGTAATGATCGGCGTGTTCAGGTAGTTAAAGCCGTGTTCTTGCAAGTATTGGTGCACCGCAAAGGCTGCCAATGACCGAATCCGGAAGACCGCGTAGAACGTGTTGGTCCGGGGCCGTAAGTGGGCAATGGTCCGCAGATATTCGTAGGTGTGAGCCTTCTTTTGCAGCGGATAATCGCTATCAGAAGCCCCCTCTAACGTAATCGTTGCCGCATGAATTTCTAACGGCTGCTTAGCATCCGGCGTGTAGGCGACCGTTCCCGTCACCGCAATGGTCGAACTGATGGGGAACTTCGCAACGTCCGCGTAGTTCTCAACATCGTTAGCCTTCATCACGATCTGCGCGTTCTTAATCGTCGAGCCGTCGTTTAATTCAATGAACCCAATCTTCTTGGAGCTCCGAATCGTCCGTACCCACCCGTGCAATGTAATCTGATCATCTTCGGCAAAATGTTGATCACCGAATAAATCTTTCACTAAAACTTCTGTCATGTGTTCAATCTCCCTTCGCTATTACCAGGTTAAAGACCATAAAAAAAGACCCTTCATCCCCAAAGTCGGGACGAAAGATCTTTCCGCGGTACCACCCAATTTGTTTGTTGCCAAACCGTCTTATGCGTACAACTATACGCTCCGAACGATAACGTGTCGGCCACGGCGCATCCTACTTTAAACAGTTCAGATGGCAACAGAAAAGGTGTTTTTTCGTTTGGGGGCTGGTGACTAAGCTTCCACTATCCTTAGTTCGCTAACACCAGGCTACCCAACGTACTCGTCTTTTTCTATGGTTTTTAACATTGATTTAGATAAGCACAGGTTACCACAGTTCATCGTCGGTCGCAAGCCCCCACGAGCTTACCAATCTAGGACTAACTAGGCAACGCTCACGTGGCTTTGAATCTTGGCCCGGTTCAACAAGACAGAACTCGTGACCACTGATAATGAACTAAAGGCCATCGCTAACCCCGCAAGTTCGGGACTTAACGTCACCCCTAAGGTGAAGAAGACGCCGGCCGCTACCGGAATCCCCAAGACGTTATAGATGAATGCCCAGAAGAGATTCAACTTAATCCGGTTAAACGTCTTGCGGCTTAACGCCAGAGCCCGGTCAACGTCGCGTAAGTCGTTCTTGACTAAAACGATCCCCCCGGCGTCAATGGCGATGTCCGTTCCCGAACCCATCGCAATCCCAACGTCTGCCGTGGTCAAAGCCGGCGCATCGTTAATCCCATCTCCGACAAAGGCAACCTTGCCGTCTGCTTGCAAGGCGGCCACATGGTCGGCCTTGTCACTGGGTAAGACGTCCGCAATCACCCGATCGATACCGACGTCTTGCGCAACGGCCTCCGCAACCCGTTGGTTATCTCCCGTTAACATCACGGTCTTCAAGCCCCGGGCTTTTAGTGCCGCAATGGCTTCACGAGAAGTGGGCTTAGGGGCGTCTTGAATGGCAATCAAGCCGATCACTTGGTCAGCCACCCCAACATAAACCACCGTCTTAGCTTCCCGTTGCAGTTGGGCAGCTTGTTGGGCCAGTGCTGGCGTTACTTCGGCCTGACTAGCCAACTTATGGTTCCCTACGAACGCCGACTGGTGCTTCACCGTTGCGGTCACCCCCTGGCCCTCAACGGCCTGGAATTGATCAACGGTCTGAGGCACAACCTGATCCGTCTGTGCTTGGTCTAAAATGGCTGACGCTAATGGATGCTCCGAACCACCTTCCAAGCTAGCCGCAACCTGTAAGACCCGGCTACGGTCCCCAACGATGTCCGTCACTTGTGGTTGACCCACCGTGATTGTCCCCGTCTTGTCGAAGACCACGGTCCGGACATCGTTAACGGCTTCTAAGACTTCACCGTTTTTGATCAAGATGCCCATTTTAGCCCCCCGACCAGTACCGACCATTAAGGCCGTGGGGGTGGCTAAGCCTAACGCACAAGGGCAGGCAATTACGACCACCGCTACCGCGAAGACTAACGCGTTGGCCACCGAGGCCCCTAAGAAGACGTACCACACTAAGAAGGTCAAGATGGACAGGCTCAGAACCACCGGCACGAAGATATCGGAAACTTTATCCGTCAACTTCTGGATCGGTGCATGACTGTTCTGGGCTTTTTTGACCAATTCTACAATCTGAGCCAGCATGGTGTCGTCTCCCACCTTATTGGCCCGGAAAAGAAAGGTTCCGTTGCTGTTCATCGTCGACCCAATGACTGCATCATCGACGTGCTTGGTCACTGGCATGCTTTCCCCCGTGACCATCGACTCATCGACCGTCGACGTCCCTTCCAGGATCACGCCATCCACCGGAATCTTTTGGCCGGGCTTAACCCGCACCGTATCTCCGGCAACCACTTCAGCCAGCGGAACCCGGACAAAGTGACCGTCACGCAAGACCTCGGCCTCTTTGGCCTGCAAGTCAACCAATTTTTCGACCGCGTTGGACGCATTATTACGCATGCGCTCCTCGAACACCTGGCCCAACAGGACAAAGGTCGTGACAAACGCCGCACTTTCAAAGAAGACGGGTTGGGCAGTCAGCATGGCGTAGATACTGTAGACGTAGGCCGTCAACGTCCCAATGGCGACCAGCGTATCCATATTGGCGTGGTGCTTTTTAAACGACGCCCAAGCACTCTGCCAAAACGGCCGAGCGGCGACTAACATGATAATCGTCGTGAGTCCCAATTGGGTCCAGGCGCCTCCCGGAATCGTGCGACCAAAGGGCATCAGAATCATCCCCACGAGCATGGGTAAGGATAACACTAACGAAATCCAGAAACGCTTGTTGATACTCATTGGTCAATCACCACGTTTCCGGAAAACATATCCATCCCACAACTAAAGGTAAACGTTCCCGCTTGATCTGTAGGAATCTTGACCGTCTTCACGGTATCCAACGGCAAATCGGTCTCAAAGCCCAATTCAGCTGAGTGCACCACATCTAGACACCCCTGAGCACTGGTCCGCGTGAAGCTCAGCGTTGCGGGGACTCCCTGTTGAAAATGAACCGTTTGGGGTTGGTAACCCCCGGCGACCGTGACGGCCTTGTTTTGTACTGTGTTCGTCATGTTAACGTCCTCCTTATTTAATCACTAAACTGCCGTGGAACATATCCATGCCACATGCCCATTCGTATTGTCCAGCATGGCTAGTATCGATCTGAATGGTCTGCGGTTGGTCCTTGGGTAACTCTTGGTTGATCCCGAAGTCACTGAAAACGACCCGGTCCAAACAACTTGACGCATCCTTCCGGGTAAAGGTCAAGGTTGCCGGCACGCCTTGCTTCAAAACGATTTTCTCCGGAGAATAGCCCCCGTTAACTTCCACATCCACGGATTGGCCCGTTTGCGTGGCAACCGCCGTCTCCGTTGCCACGGCATGCTTGCCGAAGAACCACCAAAAAATAAAGCCAATGATGGCTAGCCCCACAATTAACACACTAATTTTAAGCATTCTGCCTGCCTCCAATATTTAATCATGACTAATTCGATTGTTTACAGTTGTAAACTTCAGTACGTAGCATACCGCCATCGTTTACATTTGTCAACACAAAAGTCGTCGTTGCTCTTGAATCAGGCAGACTAAAAAGGCGTTAAGGGCCACCGGTCAAGAGCCAAGACTCTTCACGACACCACTTAACGCCTACGTTTCATCCAAACATTCATCTATGCTTCGCGTTCAACCACTAACCGGGCAACGTCGGCTAAGTAGGGCAACTTGGCGGGAACGTCTTGCCGGGGCACCCATTGGGGCTGATACCGGTTCGTTGCCGTACTACGGGCCAGTTCGACACTGTGCACCGAAAGTTCAGGGGTCACCTGTTCGTCAGCCACGAAGTAGGTCTCTGGTTGCCCCAAACGCACCACGCGGGTCAGGAACTCTAACTGGTCAGCTTGAACTTGAAAGAGGAGCTCTTCATCGAGTTCTCGCTGAACCGTCTTAGTCGGTGTCTCCCCCGCTAAGATGCCCCCACCAGGGACCGTCCAGTAATGCCGGCGGTCCTTGAAACGTTCAACTAACAAAATCGTATCAGTCTGACAATCATGGACAAAGCAACGGGCACAAGAACGCATCGGAACTTCACTCCTTTTTAGGGTACGGTCATCGTTGCGTTAATTGTACCCCTAAACCCCAACTTCGTCCCTAGCAACGCTCACGTTTTCCGATTAGACGCACGAATGCCTTCTGGTTGACCATCCTCACCGATTAAAAAGGCCTCATCCCAACTAGGACAAGGCCGTAATGATAAATTAACAACTATCTTCTAACCCGTTAGCTGCGCGGGTGCACCTGCTGCCGGTGCCACATCCCCCAAACGTTGGGCAGGACCACCGCCGCAATAATGATGAAGACGCCTAGGATCTGTTGACCACTAACGGTTTCTCCCAACAGGATAAACGCCACTACGATCGACGATGGTAACTCCAGCGACGAGAGAATGGGGCCAATGCCGAGGTCTAGCTGGGGCATAAACAGAGAATAGGCGACCAACGGAAAGACCATCGAGAACAGGGCAATCAAGACGCCCCACTTAATCGTTGGTAGCGTGACCGGCGTCGTCGCAATCTGCGGGATCCAGACAATCGAGATTAAGATGAATGCCCCTAAACACAGCAACCAGGTCTTGGTCATGGGGTCCAGGTTGTTCCCCAGTAACGCCGTAAACTGCATGGTGCAGGCATAACCGCACGCGGCCAAGAAAGCGTAAAACAGGCCCAATGGGGACAACGCCTGGGTAATGGGAAACAGCCCTGCCGCCAAGACGGTCCCAATCAGAACCAGCACAATGCTCAAAACCTGTAACCGTGACGGCCAGCGGCGCTGAATCACGGCCCCTAACAGAACCGACAGCCAGACTGCCTGCATCAACATGACCGCCGCGGCCGCCACCGGAATCAGCTTGAGCGCTTGAATGTAGAAGGTATTGGTAAACCCTGACCCGGTCCCGGCCGCAATCACTAACCCAATCTGCTTCCAATTCGTATGCTGGTACCGTAACCAGTTGCGCCGGACGACGTGCACAATTCCTAGAATCACGACCGCACTCAAAAACGACCAAAATAGGAGTGGTCCGTTCACCACCCCTTCCCGGCGAGCAATCTTAAATAGGGACGCCGGAACCCCAAAACTAATGGCTCCTAAAGCCACAAACACTGGTGCAATTTTCTTCAAAAAACTCATCCTTTATGTATCAATTAACTATACCCCTTTATCATACACGGCCACCGGCCAATCGCCAAGTCCCGTTGGGCGTTCATCCCCTAGTTCAACGGTGCAACTCACGGGGGCACGCTCAGCTTAAAATGAGAATTAAATGAGAGAATAATTTATTGCCCGTGGAATTTCTCCGATAATCATCCCCTACCCACAATCTAAATCCGAACGTTCTTAGGTTTGGTTCCATAATAAAATAACTTTTATACGCTTTTTAAATGTAACCGACTTCATTTCTGATTCCTGCTTGTACCCCTTAGTCATTTAGCGTATGCTATAGGAAGTTAAATTCAGATGAGAAAAGCTGCGACAAGATGAGTACCCGGTGTTCGTCACCCCCAGAGAGTCGCGTCGGCTGAAAAGCGACGGTGATGCCCGGTGAAGATGGTCTTGAAGAAGCTACTCGGGTAAATTCGTGAGCCCGGGTCGGAGCGATTCGTTACGATCAGGATAAGTCCCGTTCTCGGGAAAATCAGGGTGGTACCACGCAAACGCGTCCTTGAAAGTCAATGACTTTCGGGCGCGTTTTTCGTTGCCCCCTTCTCATCTGAATCCACCTAAAACCCATCTAAGGAGTGTGTCGTCTTATGCCCAATAAGCAATCTAACTCAATTCGAACCGTGGTCGCCACGGGAATCGGTGCTGCCATTATTTTTGTTTTAATGAAATTCGTTGCCATCCCAACGGGAATCCCTAACACCCAGTTTAACGTGGCCATTGGATTTGCTGCGTTGTTAGGCGCCATCTTTGGTCCGGTCGCCGCGGGACTCGCCGTCTTTATCGGGCACGCCCTCAACGACTTTATCACTTACGGCTCCCCTTGGTGGACTTGGATCATCGTCGACGGCCTAGTGGGCGTTGCCTTCGGTCTGACCAAGAACCGGCTCAAAGTCGCTGACGGCGCGTTGAAGAAGGCCAAGTTGGTCTGGTTCAACATTTACCAAATCATCGTCAACTTCATCGCCTGGGTCCTCTTAGCCCCTACCGGTGACATTATCATCTACCACGAACCAGCCAGCAAGGTCTACCTCCAAGGCATCACGACCTGGATCATTGACTCTATCTCCGTTGCTATCATTGGGACGTTACTGCTGGTTCTTTACGCTCGAACTCGAACGCAACGTGGCAGCTTAAAGAAGGAAAAATAAGTTATGACTGCACCCATTATTAGTTTTCGTGATTTTTCGTTTCAGTATAACAGCCAAACGGAACCCACCCTGCGCCACATCAATCTCGATATTTATCCAGGTGAAAAGGTCCTGATTGCGGGGCCCTCCGGTTCGGGGAAGTCGACACTGGGGCGGTGTCTAAACGGGTTAATTCCACAATCGTACCCGGGGACGATTTCCGGTCATGCCACCGTTGCGGGCCAAGACATCCAGCAAAGTTCGATTTTTGATCTCTCGCTCAACGTGGGAACCGTCTTGCAAGATCCCGATAGTCAATTCGTAGGGCTCTCCGTGGTCGAAGATATGGCCTTCTCGCTAGAAAACGACCAGCAGGCCCAACCCGCGATGCGTCAGGCGACCCACCAATGGGCCCAAACGTTGAACCTCCAAGACCTCCTGACCCACCATCCCCAAGAGCTCTCAGGTGGTCAGAAGCAACGAGTTGCCATGGCAGGCGTGTTGATCGACAACAGTAAGATTCTCCTGTTCGACGAACCCCTCGCCAGCCTGGATCCCGCTTCCGGAAAAGCCTCGATGGCGCTAATCGACCGGTTGGCACGGACCCAGGACCTGACGGTGGTGATTATCGAACACCGCATCGAGGACGTTTTACAGCAGCCCATTGACCGGTTGATCGTCATGCAGGACGGACAAATCGTGGCCAATGACCGCCCCGAAACTATCCTACGCGACTCCCTAATGGCCCAACAAGGGTTGCGGGAACCACTCTACTTGTCAGCCTTAAAACTCGCTGGTATTTCCCTAGCAGACTGCCAACACCTAGATGACTTGGCCCAACTTGACGCACCGCATCTCACGACCACCCTGCAACACTGGACGGCCGGCGTCACCCTCAAGACACCAGTCACTCACACCCAACCGCTCCTGACTATCGACCATTTGACTTTCGGTTACGCGCCGGACCAGCCGATTTTTAAAGATCTATCCACGACGATCCACCGGGGCGATATGATTAGTCTGGTCGGCCAAAACGGTGTCGGTAAATCTACGCTGAGTAACCTCATCACCGGCTTCTTAACACCGCAAGCCGGCCACCTGACCTTCGATGGCCAGTCCCTAGACCCTTGCTCAGTCAAAGAACGGGCTGACCATATTGGTTACATCCTCCAAGATCCCAATCAGATGTTGTCCAAGACCTTGATCTACGATGAAGTCGCCACCGGGTTGGTCCTCCGCGGATTGGATGCCCAAACGATCGAGCAACGGGTATTGGCAACGTTAAAGATTTGTGGCCTCTACGAATTTCGGCATTGGCCCGTATCGGCATTGAGCTTTGGTCAAAAGAAGCGGGTCACCATCGCCGCAATCTTGGTCCTCCAACCCGCAATGCTGATTCTGGATGAGCCCACGGCCGGACAAGACCTACAGCACTACACCGACATGATGCAGTTCTTAGCGCAACTCAACCGCGAACAGGGCATCACCATTATCCTCATCACCCACGACATGCACCTGATGCTGGAGTACACCGACCGCACCATCGTTTTAGGTCAGGGGGGGATTCTCATGGACGCCGCTCCTGCTGACGTGTTAACGAATCAAGCCATCATCGACCAGGCTTCACTGGCGAAGACCAGTCTTTACACGTTAGCGGAACAACACCACCTGAACCCCACTGAGTTTGTCGCTAAATTTGTTCAAGCAGAACGGGAGGCCCGCCAACAATGACTCACCAACTCTTAATTGGGTACGCCGACCGACAGACCTTCTTAAACCGACTTAGTGGCAGCACCAAGTTGCTCTGCTTTGTCGGCCTATCGATTATCGGCATGACGACCTACGATACCCGCTACCTCTTAGGCATCATGGTCCTTTCCCTGATTCTCTTTCACTTCGCTAAAATCAAGTTCCATGAAATTTCGTTCGTCTTAAGCGTCATCCTGGGGTTCTCCGTCTTAAACCTTCTGATGGTTTACGTCTTCGCTCCCCATTACGGCGTTAGCATCTACGGCACGGAACACCTTTTATTGGGGCACCACGCCGCTTATTTCAACCTCACCACTGAACAACTCTTCTACGAGTTCAACTTACTCCTGAAGTACACCTTCATGGTTCCCCTAGCATTGATCTTTCTGATGACCACCAACCCTAGTGAATTCGCCGCAAGCCTCAACCGCATCGGCGTCTCCTACCGGATCAGTTACTCGGTGGCCATTGCCCTACGCTACATCCCCGATGTTCAAAGTGACTACCGGACCATTAGCTTGGCCCAGCAGGCCCGGGGGTTTGAGATCTCCAAGAAGGCCAGTCTGATGACCCGGGCTCGTGGTGGGGTCCAGATCCTACTCCCCTTGATTTTCTCGAGCCTTGATCGGATTGAGACCATCAGCCAAGCTATGGAGCTGCGCCGCTTTGGTAAGGGAAAACGCCGGACTTGGTATATGGCCCAACGCTTCCGACGCAATGATTATCTAGCACTGCTGATTGTCGGTGCCCTGATTATCCTGGGCATCGTCCTATTTAAAGTCAACGGTGGCCGCTTCTGGAACCCATTTCACGCTTGACCTTCAAGTCCTGACCTGTCGCGCTGATTCAACGCACGACGGTCAGGACTTTTTTGCGTAATGCTTGGGCTGCCAAGTCGGGATGAGGAGCCTTCATGATTGCCGATACCACGGCCACCCCCGCCACCTGGGCCGGCTGAACCGCCAGCATGTTGGTCGAATTTAAGCCCCCGATGGCGTAGACCGGAATGGGGACCGCCGATTGAATCGCCGCTAGTGTCGCCACACTGGTATGCACCGTTTTCACATGAGTCGTGGTGGGAAAAATGGCCCCCACCCCTAGGTAGTCCGCACCCGCTCGCACTGCCAGTTGGGCTTGACGGACCGTCTTAGTCGTCGCCCCAATAATCTTGCGCGGTCCCAGTAACCGGCGCGCAACGTCGACTGGGATATCCTGCTGGCCCAGGTGCACACCAGCTGCGTTCACCGCCAGTGCAATGTCTAAACGGTCGTCAATAATCAAAGGGAGCTCATACTGATCCGTGATGGCTTTGACCTGTTGCGCTAGTTGGAAGTAATGACGACTATCCAGCGATTTCTCTCGCAACTGCACCAAGTCTACGCCTCCCTGACAAGCCAGTTCTAATCGGCACAAAAAGGCCTCCTCTTCGATTCCCAAGCGGTCAGTTACTAAGTACAACGGTCGTTTTCCTACACGCATTTTGGTTGTCCTCCCATGATGTTTCAAATGGTAAATCATTTACGCCTCAGTGTAGCGAATTCATCCAACTTTGTACAGCTTTATGTTTAGACTTGACATTTATTTTCAGGTTGCGTATAACTAACGTAACGAGTTTTCAGAACTCGTTTTCATTCAGCAACCGTTCGTCTGGGGTGCCACTTGGCTGAGATTAAACCCATCGAACCTGATGTAGTTAGAACTACCGAAGGAAGCGCGACTTGCCAATGTGACTCAGGAACCACTGGGTCTTCCGTTTTCGGGATTTTTCCCGTCATAACGGTCCTTTTGTGCGCAATTCCCCTTTCTTCGCGACGTTCGTAGAAAGGGAAATTTTTTTATGCTTACGATTAACGGAGAACCAGCCGCTACGGCAACTGGCACCACCATTTTGGCGTTACTCACCGCCCGCCACACACCCATTGAACACCTGGTCGTCGAGGTCAACGGCCAAATCATCCACCACACCGACTTTGCGACCACCACCCTTCAAACCGACGACCAAGTTGAGATTATCACCTTCGTCGGCGGCGGCCGTTAGGAGGCGCCCCATGCACACACCACCCGTCATTCAAGGCCAAGCACCCGACCAAGTCTATACCCAAATGAAAGCCCGTAACGTTACCGCATCCACCGCCAAGCTTTCGGCGGCCCACGTCGCCATCGCGGGAGCGGGCGGATTAGGGTCCAACATTGCCATCGCCTTAGCCCGCATTGGCGTCGGCACCCTGACCCTAGTTGATTTCGACGTGATTGAACTTAGCAATCTCAATCGCCAACAATACAAGCTGAGTCAGGTCGGCATGCCCAAGGTCACCGCCCTCAAGCAGAACTTACAGGAATTCAATCCCTTTATCACCATCCACGCCTATCAGGAAAAGCTCACGCCCGCAACCATTTCCAAATACTTATCTTCGGCAGACATCATCTGCGAGGCCTTTGACGCCCCCCAGGAGAAAGCTATGCTCTTAGAAGCGGTCGGCACCCAATTTCCTGCCAAGCCCCTGGTCATGGCGACTGGCATGGCGGGAATCCACAGTGCCAATACCATTACGACCAAGCAACTACGTCCCAACCTCTACATCGCCGGCGATGGCACGTCCACGGGCGCTAAGGGCCTCATGGCTCCGCGCGTGATGATTGCCGCTGGCCACGAAGCCAACATGATTACCCGTTTGATTTTAGGTAAAACAACCATTTAGGAGGAATATCCCATGACAGCATCTGATCCATTAACCATTGGTGGCCACACCTTTACGTCCCGTTTCATCCTAGGTTCTGGTAAGTATTCTTACGACTTGATCGATTCAGCCATCCACCACGCCCAAGCCCAGATCATCACCATGGCGTTACGTCGTACCACGCAGGCAGCCGATAACATCCTGTCCTACATCCCCAAGGACATCACGATTCTCCCCAACACCTCGGGATGTACCACGGCCGAAGAAGCCATTCGCACAGCCCACATTGCCCGGGAACTCAGCGGCAGCGACTTCATCAAGCTAGAAGTCGTTCCGGATAAGCAATACTTAATGCCCGACAACTACGAAACGTTGAAAGCAACGGAAGTTCTCGCCAACGAAGGCTTCATCGTAATGCCCTACGTTCTGCCTGACCTGGTCGTTGCCCGTCAGTTGGTAAATGCCGGGGCCGCTACCGTGATGCCCCTAGCCGCCCCCATTGGCACGAACCAAGGGTTGACCACGAAGTCATTGATTCAGATCCTGATCAACGAACTCTCGGTCCCGGTCATCATTGACGCAGGCATTGGTCGTCCCAGTGAAGCCGCCGAAGCCATGGAGATGGGCGCCGCTGCCATCATGGCCAACACTTCCATGGCCACCGCAGCCAACATTCCCCTCATGGCCGCAGCCTTTCGCCTAGGGGTTCAAGCCGGCCGGCAAGCCTTTTTAGCGGGACCGGGACGCGTCGTCACGAAAGGTGCCGTGGCCTCGTCACCGTTGACGGGCGTGAGTCACGCATGATTCCTTTAACCACCCCTGGCTTGACGTTCGCCGCTCAACTGGCCACCATTAATCGCCTCTGCCCAACGGATCCTGCCCAAAACCGGTTGGTCTACACCCCAACCTGGACGGCCGCTCAAGCCCAACTCATCACCTGGGGATTAGCCGCCGGCCTCCGGGCTACCGTGGATGATTTTGGCACCGTTTATCTCGACTTGCCGGGTCAAGATGATCAGACTATCGCGACGGGCTCTCACATGGACACCGTGGCCAACGGAGGACGCTACGACGGCTTATATGGCATCATCGCCGGCTTTCAAGCCATCACCGCCCTTCACCGCCAGTTAGGCCGACCACAACACACCCTTCGCCTGATTGCCTTCAGCGAAGAAGAAGGGAGTCGCTTTCCCCTGACTTTCACCGGATCAAAGCACTACGCCCGGCAGACCGTTGAGACTCGCATGGTTGACGCCGATGGAACCTCCTTTGAAGAAGCCCGCCAACTTGCCGTGGCGCCGCTTCAGGGCCACCCCGGCGTTCATTCTGGCTTACCGGCCTTACCCGCGAGCTTCACAGAACTGCATATCGAACAAGGTCCCCGGCTAACGCAAGCCCACCAACAAGTTGGCATCGTTACCGGATTGGTCGGTCAACGGCGCTTCACCCTAACGCTCAAAGGGCGCGCCAACCATGCGGGGACTACGCCCATGGCTGACCGCCACGACGCACTCCAGGCCGCCGTCACGCTCATTGCCAGCCTCCGGCACCACGCTCAAGTTCTAGACGATGCCCTAACCTTTACCGTGGGACGCTTCGAGGTGGTCCCCAATTCGGCCAACGTCATCCCCGGACTGGTTCGCTTTACGGTCGATTGTCGGCACCCCAGCGACCTAGTCCTCACAGAATTTGAACGTCAACTCCACCAAGCCGCACACGCCCTGATGGCCCCGCAACTTACCATAACGATTCAGCGGTGGGTCCACGATCTCCCGGTCCACTTTGACCAGCGCCTCACCACACAAAATCAGCGTTTAGCGGCCCAGCTCAACTTGCGGGCCCGACGGCTGACTTCGGGAGCGGGACACGACAGTGGCATTATGAGTTCAGTCGTCCCCACGGCGATGCTGTTCGTCCCTAGTGTGGCCGGAATCAGTCACGCCCCCGCCGAACTCACGTCGCCCACGGACCTAGCCCATGGTGTGACTCTACTGACAGCAAGTTTACGGGCTCAAGCCTACGGAGGTCTCGCATGAAGCTTACACTGACAACTCAGATTATGCTGGGTATGGTTGGGGGCATCCTCTTAGGGATTCTCTTCGGCCCGGCGGTGGGCGGACTCAAGCTCCTAGGCGATATCTTCTTACGCCTGATTCAGATGACGGTCGTACTCCTGATCTTCGGGGCCGTCATCGAGGCCTTAGGCAATCTCCCCGCGAACGCCCTGGGTCGCCTGGGCCTCAAGACTGCCCTGTGGTTCTTAGGCACGACCATCGTTGCGGCCGCCATCGGACTTCTCATGGGACTGTGGCTCAAGCCCGGAGCGGGCCTCCACCTCACGCCCCACACGCCCACCACCGTTAAGGCCCCCGCTAAGTTAAGGGAAACGGTACTAGGCTTCTTTCCCCAAAACATCTTTGCGTCCCTCAGCCAGGGTAACGTGATTCAGGTCATCGTCTTTGCCATTTTATTTGGCGTCGTCTTGAACCAAGCCAACCGCCATCACCAATTCGAAGCGGTCCTCAACCTGGTCAAACAGGTCAACCAGCTGGCTGTTCGCCTGGTCCTGTTAGTCATGCACCTAGCTCCCATCGGTATCGGGGCCCTAATGGTCGGAGTGACCGTCGACACGGGGCTCAAGGCTTTGATCCCCCTACTCAAGTTCTTGGCCATTTACGGCTTGAGCACTGGCATTTTTTTGGCCATACTGTTGCTGGTAATCAGTTGGTACGCCAAGGTTCCCCTGAAGGGTCTCGTGAACGGCTTTACCCGAATCGCCTTAGTCGCCTTTACCACGACCTCTTCCGCCGTGAGTCTCCCCATTGAAATGGCGGATGCCCACGACCGCCTAGGTGTCAGCCAACGCATCACCCAACTGGTCTTACCCCTGGGAATGGCCCTCAACAGTAACGGTCTGGCCATGTACCTGGCTCTGGTCTGTACCCTAGTCACCCAACTCTATCAGCTCCAAATCTCGTTTGCCGGAATGGTTCAAATCGTGAGTCTGTCCGTGTTAGCATGCTTGGGAACGGTGGTCGTTCCCGGCGGCGGCTTAGTCGCCTTGGCCATCATCATCCCCACACTGGGACTCCCCACGGAAAGTATCGCCTTACTGGCCGGCATTGATTGGTTCTCCGGAATGTTTCGTACGGTAGCTAACGTGGTGGGCGATACCACCACGGCCATTGCCATCGCCAGCGATGAACACGAACTGGACCGTCAAGCCTACACCCATTCGACCCTGAACCCCCACTTTCTAAGACGTTCCGGGACCAAAGGCAACTAGCCACGGTATGATTGGCCTGGGGCAAATGCTTCAATACCGAATCATTAAGGTGGTCGTCATCATATATTTGTTTGGCTTCCATCTCGGCTACAAACAAGTGATGGTCTGCTTCATACAAGCCATCACTGCGACCTTATCCTGGTTGGGATGAGGTCCTTTTTTGTTGATAATCGTCGTCAACCATATCATTAGGTACTGCGGCCCTTCGCATCATGTTTCGCTATGGCTACACAACTGTAAGCCGTGAGGACGGCCAGGTAAGGGGGATGACCATCACCACGGTTGAGGCTAAGGGCAATCCTCAGCTCACCTATGCCACTGCCATTCAAAAAGGCCCTGTAAAACTGTTTGTGTTTTACAGAGCCAATCTGAATCTGGTTTTCGTTCAACTTAAATCGCCCACCACAGCAGTGCCAGAAAGACGCCCATAAATAGTGTGATTGCTAGGCCGCCGGTTAGCGCGTGAGGGCCGTGGACGTTGATCACGTAGAGTTGCGGATACTGGGCTGGGGTGGCTAGGACCGCCCCAGTATGCTGATTGTACTGGGCTTGCCCCACCGCATACTTGACGGTCGTCTTTCCCGTATTCACCAGGCGGACCGTCACGGCCTTCGCCGTCGTCCGGGGATAGACTAGGGGTTGAGCCATAGCCTGCGTGGGCGTGGTACGCCAGGTCTTTAGCCGTCGCCCGTTAGCTTGAACCTGTACCCGTAACTTGCCGCGCGGATACCGGGGTTGCAGGTTAGGTAAGCGTTGTTCTTGGTTGAGATTCGTCGGCTGAATCTGTAGCTGCAAGGCATTGCTGGCCCCGGTGACGGGAACGGTCCAACTCAGGGACGCTTTGGGGGTCAGTCTGGCAACGGGTAAGGTAAAGTAGTCCCCGTTGCCTTGTCGGCCCACAGTATCCGAGCGAATCACCGTATCTTCACTGGTCTGCCCTAGACTCAGGGCACATAACGCCACGACTCCCACCGCAATCCAGCGGCCCAGCCGAACTTGGGCGTGAGAGAATTGCCAAGTCGGCGCCAGGCACCCGCCCAGCGTTCCCAGCAACATCATGACTGGTAAAAGGGGGACGGCGTAACGGGGCTCCACCTCCCAGAACACCACGTGAAAGGCTGTCAGTCCTAAAAGCATAATCGTCAAAAAACTTACCGTTACGGTCACAGGGCGTCGTAGCAACACCCAAATCGTCTGAAAGATCAGCATGAGAAACAGTAACTGCGTGCCGATGACCAACCAGAATTGAATCTCCCGTTGATGATTCTGGTACCAATAAGGAGCTCGAATCCACTGCGTGGTGAGCTTAAAACTGTCAAAATCACCCGTGGCCCAGAAGACCCGGAACTTCTTCATCAGGTGCACCGCTAACCCCAGAGCACCAAGTTTTCGAATCCGCTGTTCGATCATCCCGGTCGCTTGCGCCTGCTTCGCTGCTGCTGTGGGTTCTTGGTCGACCAGTAAATAATCTGCCTGCTTATACTGACCCTCGCTACTGGGATTGAGACTCATCGCAATCCAGCTGGTTACGGGAAGTGCCACGTTGGGGTCCTTCTGGTACCCCTGTTGTCGACCCCAGGCGGACATGCCACCCAGAACCAGACCTAACAGGACTACCGCACTGACAACCCACCCCAGGACTTTTTTCCCCGATAACCGGTGTTGCCACCAGAGTAAGAGGACCAGGCACCCCGTGGCCAGCCACAAGACGATCATGTTGCTTTTTAAGGCAACACCACCACTGATTAAGAGTAACGTGCCCCAGCAGATTCCCCAATGCCGCCATCCCCGATAAGTCAGCGACCAGGTCACTAATGCCAGCGTATCAAGTACCAGCGGCATGACCAGGGCATCCGTATAGGCCACTAGACTAAACGCATAGACGGGAACACTTAAGAGCCACAACAAGGTCAACCAGACGGCACCCGGGCGCCAATGCTGCCACCGCTTGAGTAAAAACAAGCCCGCTAGTAGCCCCGTATCGACCCAGGCAAACCGTAAAAGGTTCAAGATCAGCCAAGGAGTGTGCGTTAATGGCAATAGCGCCTTTAAAAGCGCCGCTTCCAATAACGTAACATTCACGTTGTTGGGATAAACCAAAAAGTAGTGGTTCCACGTCAGGTCGCCGTGCGCCAACCGAATCGCTTGATTGCGAACAAAGTAACTGTCAGCCCGCCCCACATCCATGAAGCTCAACGCGACCACAACCTGAACGACCACCACCAAAATGCCTAATCCAATTAAGACTCGCCGGTAAGTGGTGGTCGACCACGTGGTGACCCACCGCCGTAACCGATTCAAAATAACGACGCTTCCCGCCGCTAACCCCACCAGAACTAAGGGTTGTGGCCAATCCGAATCTCCCAAAAATGCCACGGGTTCCAAAATTGCAAAGACGGCGACCACCATTAATAAGACGGCCATGAGCCAATTTAACCTGGTTAAAAATTTTCTCATTCTGCTCCCCATCCCCTTGACCCTAATCACTTACCGGCTCCTGGTGCGTTATCCTGCACGTCAGAAGCAACCGTTGACGGGTCACACCATGTTCACAATCCCCATCTTCACGAAAATCCCGGTAAAAGACAAGGAACTCACGTTACTTGGTGATGCCAACTACTTAATCGCCACCAAAATTAAAAGTGCGTTTCAAGTCCCACTTAGCCAGCGAGGCTTGAAACGCACTTAGCTTTAAGTTTCACCTGGCAACTCATCAGAATTCAGGCCTAGTCGTTTAAAACTGGCTCTAATCAGTCGCCTCAGCCGTCAGGCGGGCCAAATCTGCGGCCGAATAAGCATAGGGAACGTGTGCCATGGTCGGCACCTGATCCCACGCGACCGGATAGCCAGCGCCATGGGCACAGAAGACCGAGTCCGGTGTATTGGCCAGATCCGCCGTCGGCTGGTACGCCGTAGCGGCCACAACCGCAGCCTGGTCATGACAAGGTCGATAACCGTCGACCAGACACTCCAACTGTCCCTGGCCGTGCGTATAGGCGTTTACTTCCTGGGAGTACGCCTGCATCTCGGCCACGGGGGCTACCCCGGTCAAGACCGTGGTGCCCGTAGCAGTCTCCACCGGCGTCTCGAAGGTCCCGTGCATTCGTTGAATATCGGTCATGGCACGGCCGACCTGCGCTTGCCCGACTTCTAATCGGAACCGGTACCAGGGTTCTAGCAGTTGCAGGCCCTGGGTATCCCGCAACATCATCAGCCCCTGACGCACGGCCCGCCAAGTGGCTTCCCGAAAATCACCGCCGACCGAATGGACGATACTGCCCCGACCGGTGACCAGCGTGATGTGGACGTCCGTTAATGGGGCGCCTACCAAGACACCTAGGTGTTCCTTGGCTTTCAGACTGGTCAGCACCTGGTGTTGCCAATTCTTGACCAACACCTCTAAGCTACAGTCGGCGTCAATCGTTAGTCCGCTCCCCCGGGGGGCCGGACGCATCAGGAGGTGGACCTCCGCGTAATGCCGCAGGGGCTCGAAGTGTCCGACCCCCTCCACAGCCCGGGTCAGCGTCTCCTGGTAGAGGATTCCGCCCGCATCGAACTGCACGTCCAACTGGAACCGGTCATGTAAAAGCTGCTGTAAAATCTCTAATTGGACCGTCCCCATCAGCTGGACCCGAATCTCTTGTAACTGTTCTGACCAGGTCACATGGAGTTGGGGATCTTCATCTTCCAGCTCTTGCAGCACCGCTAAACAATGGTGAATATCCTGACCTTGTGGATCGACCGCATAAGTCAGTACGGGACGCATCTCTGGTCGACTGCCGTCTCCCTGGTTCCCCAATCCCTGACCCGGGTAGGTTCCGGTCAAGCCGGTCAACGCCGCAATCTCACCGGCGTGCGCGACGGGTAACGTCGTATACTTGGTGCCGTTGTAAGCCCGCAACTGGTTGACTTTCTGCTGATCAACTAAAACATCTTTGGGCCGTAACTGCCCTCCAGTCAGCCGAACCCAGGTCAGCCGCTCCCCCTTTTCATCATGGGTGATCTTAAAGACCTTAGCGCCAAATTCGGCTTGGGACTGTTGCGGTTGGCTCCAGTAAGCCATCCCCGCCAACAATTCCGTCACCCCTTGGAGCTTTAAGGCCGAACCGAAGTAACACGGGAAAACTTGACGTTGCCGAATTAAATTCCGAACCGTTGACGCTTCGAGGGTCCCCGTCTCTAAGAACCCGTTCAAGACCGTCTCGTCTTGCATCGCAATGTCTTCTTGCAACGCTTCCGGTAACGTCTGCGCTGAATCCCCAGCTGGAAACGGCAAACATCCTGGCGCCAACTTAGCCTGTAAGTCTGCCAAAAGCGCTGCCTGGTCCGTTCCGGGCGCATCCATCTTATTCACGAAGATAAAGGTCGGAACCTGATAATGGGTCAATAACCGCCACAGCGTCCGCGTGTAACCCTGGACACCGTCAGTTGCCGAGACCACCAGAATGGCATAATCGAGGACGCTCAAAACCTGTTCGGTCTGGGTCGCGAAGTCGACGTGTCCCGGTGTATCCAGGACCGTCAGCTCTAGGTCCTTGGTCTTAAGTACGGCTTGATGGGAAAAGATCGTGATTCCCCGCTTCTTCTCCAGCGCATCGGAATCCAAGAAGGCGTCCCCATTATCCACGCGACCTAACCGCCGTACGGCTCCCGTTTGATAGAGTAAGGCCTCAGATAGCGTGGTCTTACCGGCATCGACGTGCGCCACGATGCCCGTTACAATCTGTTTCATTGAATTGCCTCCTTCACACCGTTTGCCAATGTCTCTCACGGCGCCGTTTAACTCTCACGTTTTCTATTTTAAAGAAAGCCGGCGCCACACGCAAACCGATTAGCGGCTCACCGTAAAAATGCGGAGGCAACGTGCTGCGTCACCCCCGCAAAATCCACATGTTTTGGTTACTTCACCAGATTGGTCGCAATCCGGTTAGCCGGAATCGACCGTGGCCTAAAGGTCTCACTGGTTTGCCCCATGGTCATCACGAAAGCCGGGTGAAACCCTGCTGGTAACCGATCACGCGGTACGGACCGTAAGCTGGCCATGTTGAAGTTGGCCCCCACACCTTGCGCCTCGGCCGCCAGTTCTAAGTTCTGTGCGATGGCGCCCGTTGAGACATACTCCATGGGACCGGATTCCCGCACCGAAATCACAATAACGGTCGGTGCCTCGTAGATGCCATGCATTTTAGCTAAAATCGCGGGATCTTGAATGACCGTCAACCGGTAGTTATCATATTCACCCAAGCCCACCGGAGCCGCACTACCAGCCCGCAAAATCTTTTGCAACTGCTGATCCGTGACCTGCCCCGTATAGTGCCGAATCGCCTTTCGGGCTTGCAGCATTTTCAACGTTTCCATGCTGAATCACCACCTTTATCTTTACCTCCATCATACACGCCATTCCTGAGAAAGGGGATTTATTTGACCATTTAGGCTATTTAAGAGTCATCCCCTGAATTCTCTTAGAATCTTCACAATTCCCTCAAAATCTATACAAAACTTTTCGTAATAATAAGATTATAGTAAGTTTACAGTATGCCTTATTCAACATATAACCTATAGGAGGACCACGCATGACTAGAAAAGAGATGACGCACTTAACGCTCACTCCCCCGAACGGTCTAACCACGGACCAAGCTCAAAACCGCCTCAACCAGACGGGCCCGAACCAGTTGGCTGCGGCCAAGAAACCCGCCCTATGGCGTCAGGTGGCCCGGCACCTCAACGACGTTTCCTCATTGGTATTACTCTTCGCCGTCGCCCTGGCGAGCTACATGGCCTTAGCCCTTAACGGTGGATGGACCAAGCCCATCGTGATTGGCGCCATCCTGGTCATTAACGTCCTCATCGGCCTCTACCAGGAAGCCTCCGCCGAAAAGGCCTTGGCCGCTCTCCAGTCGCTAAGCCTGCCGACCACGACGGTGCGCCGGGACAACGTTGCACAAACCCTGGCCGCGGTCAACGTGGTCCCAGGCGACCTCATTTTATTAAAAGCCGGTGACCAGGTTCCCGCCGACGGAATCGTTCTCGAAAGCACGAACCTCACCGTCGACGAAGCCATCTTAACGGGAGAAAGCGTCCCCGTCAGCAAGAACCACGTTCAAACGCTGACGGCCGTCGCGCCCGAACAAGAAGTCTTTTCAGGAACTGCGGTCACGGCCGGAACGGCCATCGTTCAGGTCGTGACCACTGGCATGGCGACCGAATTAGGCCAAATCGCGGGCCTGCTGAACCAGACCAAGAAGCGCGCAACGCCGCTTCAAGGCCGCCTGAACCGCCTATCCGGATGGCTAACCAGCTTCGCCATCCTAGGGGGCATCGCCATTTTTGCCCTCAGTGTCTGGATGCAAAATCAGGGGTTGGCTGACAGCCTCATGATCGGAATCTCATTAGCGGTCGCCGCCGTACCAGAAACCCTGCCAATCATCGTGACCATCAGCCTGGCCCACGGAGTCAAACGTATGGCAAACCGTAACGCCATCATGCGCCGGGTCAACGCGGTCGAAACCATCGGCGGTGTCGACGTGATTGCGTCCGATAAGACGGGGACGTTAACGCAAAACAAGATGACCATTACCCGTTACTGGACGCCGAACAGTCCCCAAAGCCAGGTAGCTGATCACCTGACCCAAGCCGGCAAAGACCTGATGCGCTACCTGGGATTGGCCACGAACGCCGAAATTCAACAGGTCGCAGGACAAGAAGAAACCCACGGTGACCCCACGGAACTGGCCATCGTTCGCTGGTTAGCCCAGCACGGGCAGAGTCGCCAGCAGTTCGAGGCTGCCGCTCCCCGCCTCGCTGAGGACCCCTTCGACTCAACTAAAAAAACCATGGCGACGATTCACCGCCTAACAGATGGCCAGCAGCTGATCATCGTCAAGGGGGCCTTCGACCGGCTCCCCATTCGTTGGACGCCCACGGCTCGCCAAGCCGCGCAACAAGTCCACGACGAGTTCGGCCAGCAAGCCTTACGGGTCCTATCCGTCGGCTACCGAGTGGTTCCCGCCACCGTTGACCTTAGTGACCCTAACTGGGATGACTTGACGCAAGACCTTACCTTCGCGGGATTAGTGGGAATCATCGACCCGCCACGGCCAGAGGTCATTCCCGCCATTCGAGAAGCCAAACAAGCGGGCATCAAGCCCGTGATGATCACGGGTGATCACATGGTGACGGCCGCCGCAATCGCCCAAGAGATTGGAATTCTTACTCCCGGGCAGCGGGTGCTATCGGGTGATGAGCTACGGCAGATGACGGACGCTGAACTGACACAGCAGATTCAAGACATCGCCGTCTACGCACGCGTATCTCCCGCAGATAAGATTCGTATCGTCCAGGCCTGGCAAGCAACCGGTAAGACCGTCGCCATGACGGGAGACGGGGTCAACGACGCCCCCGCACTAAAAGCAGCTGACGTGGGAATCGCCATGGGTATTACGGGGACGGAAGTCTCTAAGGGTGCCGCCGACATGATTTTAACGGACGATAATTTTGCGACCATCATGGCAGCGGTCCGCGAAGGTCGGACCGTCTACCAAAACATCCTAAAGGCAGTCGAGTTCCTGGTCGGCGTGAACTTCGCCCAGATCTTCCTGATGGTCGGCGCCGTCGTAATGGGTTGGGGCGCCCCACTCTTAGCGGAACAGTTACTGTTGATCAACGTCCTAGCCGACGGAATTCCGGGCTTCTACATCAGCCGGGAACCTGGCGAACAGGCTGCCATGGAACAACCCCCGGTTGCCAATAGCGAAAGCTTACTGGCCCGTGGAATGGGTGGCCGTTTAGCACTACGGGCGGCGACGTTTACGGTCTTATCGTTAGGTATCTACGCCATCGGCCGCTTTGGCCTCACGAATAATCAGGCAACCATGGGGATGACCATGCTCTTCTTGGTCCTCGCGATTGGTTCCATGATCGACATCTACGCTATCAAGGACCGGCAACCCCTGACGATGGCCAGTCTAAAGCGCAACCCAGTCTTAAACGGGGCGATGCTGATTGCCATCGCGGTCGTCTTGCTGGTGGCGACGGTTCCAGTGACCCAACGTCTCTTTGGCCTCATCACACTGCCCATCGAAGCGTGGCTCATAGTCCTGCCCGCCATGTTTATCCCAACATTGGTCTTAGAACTAGCCAAACGCTGGACCCGCCGACAAGCACCTGCGCGCAACCTCTCGCTCGATGAGGACCCTTCCTAAGAAAAGTTACCAAGTAGCCCCACGACCGGGCCAACCGGTCGTAGGGCTACTTTAATCGCTAATGATGTTAGCGCTATCAGTTAGACCCGTGTATACTAAGATTAAGCCATCTAAGGAGGTCTTCTCGATGTTTAAAACTGGGTGTCATCCGCAAAAACAATCCCTTTCGCCCCGCGCGCGGCAACGCTTACTGCCGTTTGTGGCCTTTGAATTGACCGCGACGACGGTGGTCTTAGCCGATCTCATCAAGGCAGACAGTGTGCGGCACGGGAACAAACTGCTCTGGGGACTTTTAGCTTTCGCTCAACCGATTGGCCCTTGGCTTTACTTTGCCTTCGGTCAGACCCGCTCGCCCCGCCACTGAGCTGTGCCCAATCGCTTCAAATCAAAACGCCTCGGCCCCCCTCAAAGGAGAAACCGAGACGTTTTTACTTACGGTTAATTGCTGACTCTAATCAAAGTGCCGCCATTCCTTATCCAGCAGCGCCCGCGCCACAAACAGGCCCACGGGTAAGAACATGATGATCAGGACGGCTTTGGTCAGCCACAAGGACCCGACCCCGATCTGGTTGCTCCCAATGTTGTAGATGGCCCGGTAAATGTACAATCCCGGTACCATGATCACAATGGCTGGTACGGTCAGCGTAATCCGCGGATAACCATTATACCGGTTGACCAACGAGGCAATCAGCCCCGCCGTGAGAGCCCCAAAGAAGGCTGCCGCAGCTGGTGGCATGGTGGTCAGCTGGACCAATTCTAGGCGCAACGTGTTCGCTACGGCACCGATACATCCAGCCGTGATGGCCATCTTTTGGGAGCTGTTGAACATCATGGAGAAGCCGTAGACCCCACAAAAGCTGGCGGGTAACCGTAGCAGCAACAGTGCCAAAGGCGATAGGCCTAAAGGCAAAAAGTCCGCCGGTCGAAAGTTAAACCCACTGGCGACTAGCCACCCCACCAACGTTGCCACCGTGGTGATCATGATGGCGTAGGACAGGCGTTCTAGTCCCGATCGCATGTCTTGTTTAGAAATATCCAGCATACTGGTAATGAAGGGGAAACCCGGAATCACGAACAACATGGCCCCAATGTATCCGGCCTCGTGCTGCACGGAGACGCCAAAGGACGCTTCCAGTACCCGAAAACTCAGCATATACATCATCCCAGCGACCGCGACGCTGATCGCCGTACTGGCAATCGTGGTCGTCGCGTGCTTGCCCATTAACGCACGGACATAGTTTCCTAAGCCCGCGCCAATGAACGTGCAGAGCATCTCAGGAAGCCCACCGCCTAGCAAAAAAATAAAGCCGGTACAGGCTAAGGCTGCGGCGAACCCCAGGGCTGCGGGCGCATATTGCTTGGGCCGGGTTTGAATCTTATCGATCATGGTGTGAATCTCCGGTACCGTTAAAAACGAAAAGTCGTTTTGAAAGTTCTTGACCAGTTCCTCTAAAATATTCAGCTTATCCGTGTTGACCCCCGTACTGGGGAGGGACAGCACCTGGGTGTAGCTCTGCTCATCGTTGAAACACGTATACGACAACGAGATCAACCCAATATCGGCGGAACAGGTCAGATTGAGGCTGCGGGCGACCCGGTCCATGGCGTCCCGTACCCGCCAAGCTCCGGTACCACACGATAGCATGGTAATCCCGATACGACCAACCAAAGAAGCCCGCTCTTGAAGACTGGCTTCTCTGGCGGGGACGTCATCGTCCTTGACCATGTTCTTCCAAGGAATCGCCATGTGATGACGCTGTGAAAGATGAAACTCCCGCGGGGTATTTGATTGACTATTTTTATCCATTCTCTTCTCCCTATGCCACACTAAAATCTATTTTTACCAATACTTATCTATTATAGAGACAGTTAGGGGGACTCTTCAACCGCTAATTGCGATTATTTTTAGGGGCCGTTTCGACTGGAAGCCCTAGCATATTTGATGCATCCGCTTTCACCTTCCCTGAGCGCCACGTCTGGCATACAAAGCATACAAGCCACGAGAGCCAGCTTTTCTGTTCCCTCAAATGGCCTTGAAATCATCACCGCCAATGACTGGTCCAACCTAAACCGTTCCCAATCACTAACGGCGTTAGCTATCAGGAACGTTTTAGGTGACTACTCGTCTTCTCAATTACCCATTAATCCTGGCCAATCCTCAGAACACAGGCGCCCTCAATATCGCCGCGCTTTACAAACCGCAGGGCTTCATCGGCCTTGGTAAAGGCATACGGTGAAGTCGCTGGGCGAAGCGCCAACCGATCAGCTAAAGTCAAAAACGTTTCGCCGTCCTTACGGGTGTTACTCTCCACACTAGTCAACGTCTTTTCGTGGAATAGGTGCTGCTGATAATTTAAGCTAGGCACATCACTCAAGTGGATCCCCGCTAGAGCCAGGGTGCCCCCCTTAACCAGGTTCGCGAGGGCGTTGGGAACCATGGCCCCCGCCGGTGCAAACATAATCGCGGCGTCTAACTTAACTGGTGCCACATCGTAAGCGCCATTGGCAGAAGTTGCGCCGAGTTTTAACGCGAAGGCTTGGGCGTCCTGACCACGGGTAAAGACGTGGACCTCAATCCCCTGGTCAAGGGCAATCTGGGCCGTAATGTGGGCCGAACCACCAAAGCCATAAAGCCCTAGCCGACCGCCCGCAGGAACGTTAGCGCGTTCAAACGCGCGGTAACCGATAATCCCCGCGCATAATAATGGTGCAGCGGTGATTGAGTCAAAGCGCTCCGGCACCTGATAGGCGAACCCCTCGGGCACCGTAACGTACTCGGCATAACCGCCGTCATGGTCCCAACCCGTGTACTGAGAATGCGGACAGAGATTCTCCCGACCAGAACGGCAAAAACGACAGACGCCGCAAGTCCACCGTAACCAGGGAATTCCGATACGGGTGCCTAGGGCAAAACGCCGCGTCTCCGGACCGTTGGCGACGACTTCCCCGATGATCTCGTGTCCCGGCGTCACGTGTGCGTGATGGACGGGTAAATCGCCTTCGGTAACGTGCAGATCCGTATGGCACACCCCGCAAGTTAAGACCCGAACTAAGGTCTCGCCCCGTTTTGGCCGGGGAACGGGCTTAGTAACTAACGCTAACGGCGCTCGGTCCCCATCCACGGGGCCAGGAGTTGTGACCTGCCAAGCGCGCATGGTCGTTGGCAGATGATCCAAACTTTCAGCTTGTTTTGGCATTGTACATTCCTTCTCAATTTAATATTGTTGGATTCCCCTTCATTGTAATCGTCCGCCGGCGTTTTGGACACTCAACTGTTTGCTACTCAGCCACGAAGTCAGTGCGTCCTCCCCTAGAAGTTAGCGTATAATGGGGATTATCGGGTTCGGCCGGACCTCAAAAATTTCGATACGCACCGAACACCATCAACGATTTTAAAAAAGGAGGATTTACTTGTGACTTGGTTACTTATCGTGTTACCAGCACTCCTCGCGGGCTTGGTTCAGGGGCTAACCGGCTTCGGCGCCGTCATCATCATGATGATCTTCTTTCCCCTAATTCTGCCCATTGCCCAGGCCGCCGGAATTGGTGGCTTGATTATGTTTACCAGCGTACTGGGCTTGACCATTCAATACCGACACCATGTTCACCTCAAACAACTGATTCTTCCATTCATCATTTACGCTAGTGTTGCGACCTGGTCGGTTCACTTAGGGCACGTGCTGGATACTCATCTGCTGCGAATGCTACTGGGCGGTCTCCTGGTTGCGTTAAGCCTGTACTTCATGTTCGCCAAGTCAGCCGGTGACCGGCGCTACCCCTGGTACGTCGCCATCGGCTTCATGGTGATCTCTGGATTCTTCAACGGGCTCTTCGGTATCGGTGGCCCGCTAATGGCACTATATTTTCTGTCGCTATCGCACTCGATGCCCGAATACATCGGGAACATTCAGGGGTTCTTCTTAATTGACACCTTCTACATCACCACCATCCGGGTGACCAACGGTATCTTAGGTGTTCAGGATATCCCCTACATTCTGGTGGGCATGGTGGCTGCCAGCATTGGCACCATCATTGCGTCGCACCTGTTGACCCGGATCAACCCCGACCGGTTGAAACAATGGATTTACCGGTTCATTGGGCTCAGCGGGATCTACTATCTCTTTTTCTAAGCCCATTTCAATGGCCTCCTCGTGAGGCCATTTTTTGTGCCAAAAAAGGACCAATTCGCAGATGAATTGGCCCCTTTAACCGGTTTAAGATAACGCAATCTGTACCCGCTTTTGCAACTCGGGAACCACGTCCGTCTGAAACCACGGATTCTTCTTTTGCCAGCCATAGTTTAGTGGCGATGGGTGGACCAAGGGAAAGTAGTCCGGCAGATAGTCAGGATAGTGCCGAACGGTCTCCGTCAAGGTCTTATACCGCTTATTACCTAAGTAGGCTTTAATCGCATATTGGCCCACCAATAGGGTCAACTGGACCTGGGGCATCATAGCTAGCAACGGGTCATGCCACTTTTCAGCAAACCCCTTCCGCGGGGGCAGGTCCCCGCTTTTGCCTTTGCCCGGATAGTAAAAGTCCAGTGGCATCACCGCAATCCGGTCACTCTGATAGAATTGGTCGCGTGTCACGCCCATCCAGTCCCGCAGCCGGTCTCCGCTCGCGTCATTGAAATAGGTCTTGGCCTGCTGAGCAATTCGTCCCGGTGCCTGACTAATGACTAAAATCGTAGCACTCGGTAACACATGAAATAACGGGTCCCACCCCTGTTCGGTGTACACCGCGTTCTCCGGATC
This sequence comes from Levilactobacillus namurensis DSM 19117, assembly GCF_001434785.1. Classification (GTDB taxonomy): domain Bacteria; phylum Bacillota; class Bacilli; order Lactobacillales; family Lactobacillaceae; genus Levilactobacillus; species Levilactobacillus namurensis. Next base: position 32,782 of record NZ_AZDT01000067.1, read on the forward strand.
ATTCCGAATCGCAGTTTTGATGTCCTCAACGGTTGTGATAGACAGCCCCTCCTTGGTTTGTGTTATGGCTATTGTACTGCATTTGTTTGTGGTGAATCAATTTTGATGAGTTTACCCCCACACATGTGGGGAATACCCCGTCAGCGCGTCCTCGATCAACTTCACGTAGGAATCACCCCCACACTTGTGGGGAATACGTTGCACCGTCAGCCGTTGGCGTTGCCACCAAGGAATCACCCCCACACATGTGGGGAATACTAATGCGTGTACCCGTGAAAGGTTTATAGCTTAGAATCACCCCCACACATGTGGGGAATACGCGTCCCAGTACTGGCTAAGCCTTTCGGCATCAGAATCACCCCCACACATGTGGGGAATACGTTGGCACGGGGAACACACGCTTAGTCATTGCGGAATCACCCCCACACATGTGGGGAATACTTATGAGATTTTATCCGAAAAAGATATTCTAATGGAATCACCCCCACACATGTGGGGAATACCCTTAACTCTGTCAAGCCTTATTTTCCCGAACAGAATCACCCCCACACATGTGGGGAATACGGATTAAACCCTTATGATGATTATGTATTGTCAGAATCACCCCCACACATGTGGGGAATACGGGACGGGCTCTGTCGCTTCCTTAGCCGCTCGAGAATCACCTCCACACATGTGGGGAATACTCAACATGGGACCATCTAAACCGTGCTTGTTTAGAATCACCCCCACACATGTGGGGAATACAGGAAAATTATTACACGGAATGGTCATTAATTGGAATCACCCCCACACATGTGGGGAATACACGGCATTTGCGCACGTTGATAAGCTGATTCAGGAATCACCCCCACACATGTGGGGAATACCTACCGATCGAGATATGACTTACGATACATATAGAATCACCCCCACACATGTGGGGAATACGGCTTATAACGTGGACGTATCGCGGTTTTACGAGAATCACCCCCACACATGTGGGGAATACCCAATAACTCTTCATTTAAGGCCGGGGACGATAGAATCACCCCCACACATGTGGGGAATACGCACCAAGGCCCTGTACGCGCCCGTCAACGATGGAATCACCCCCACACATGTGGGGAATACCATTAAGGCAATGTTAAAGACCCCAATTGGCAGGAATCACCCCCACACATGTGGGGAATACTCGCTGTAACGACCTTCACGGGTGAATCTACGGGAATCACCCCCACACATGTGGGGAATACCCAATGGCCCCAATGGTCCCAGCCAGCGATTGGGAATCACCCCCACACATGTGGGGAATACACTTAGAAAATACTGATATACCGGCGTTCTTGAAACGTAGAAACTGTATTTTCATTTAACTTGTTATTCTAAGCGACACCTTAATACCATCAATTAACATGACTATCTAAAGCTTAAAGCTACCATTCTCCATCAACTTATCAGCTAATTCGAGTGTCGCTTCAGCGTCAGATAAAGCATGGTGCGGATGAGCATTCGTAATTTGATAGGCAGCCAGTACTGTCGCCAACTTGTAATTATCCAAAAAGGACTGCACATCTTTGACAATGGGCATCAAATCTCGAAACTGATTCGAAAATTGCGGTTGGGCAGTTTGACGACAGCCGGTACTTAAGAAGTGCTCATCAAAGGTTACGTGATATCCAATTACCGGTACATTCTGTAGGAACAGACGTAACTTTGTTAACGCAGTCGCCAAAGAAATACCCTGGCTCTCCAATTGATCACTCGTAATGTCCGTTAAAGCAGTAATGGATTCAGAGATTGGGCAATCTGTTTGTACCAAACAGCTAAATCTTTCAGTCTCTTTACCAACTCGTTTAACTGCTCCAATAGAAATAATGGCATCCTTAGTACTATCCAAGCCCGTAGTCTCTAAATCTAAGACCGCAAACTGCAAATCATTTGTGGGCTGCACGGAGGCAGTCGCCTTTTGCTTTAATCGCCGATGTGTCATGACCTTTGCCCGGCGAAACTTAGCAGCCTTACTAAAACCTAATTTAGGTGGTGCAGAGCTCTGTGTCAAATGCATCATCAACGGCAAGCCATCAAAATCCACG
>NZ_AZDT01000067.1:34908-40481 GCF_001434785.1 Levilactobacillus namurensis DSM 19117
ATACTATAGACCATCGTGGCTTCACCCTGACCAATTGTTTTTTGGACACGATCCCACAAAAGGTCGCGAATACGGGCACTTACATTACCAACATAGACGCCGGTTTGAACTTCTTGATACCACTTCGTTAAATCCCCTCGCAATGCCGGCGGAACCTTAGTTAAGGTGATAACAATCATCGGATATCATCCTCCAACTCATGGTACTGAACCCCCATTTTTTTGTAGGCCCAGTCGATCATCCCAGAGATGAACCATGTCTGTTTCCAGTTCAACATCCGTGACGCCTAGTAAATTCTTTAGGTCCGTAACCATTTGTGATAACAGTTTGCCATCCTTAAAGACATCCCGCATTGCATGGCGCGTAATAGAGGAGATATTCTGCCCATCCGGATGCTTAGCCGTCACCTGAAAGGCGACCGGAATCGACGTCTGCGCCTTATATAGATCCGCAAAATCATATACGAAAGCTAAGTCATGACCGGTATGTACAAAGCCCAATCCCGGAGAAGCGCCTAAAGCTACGATAACACTATAACTCAATCCATATAATGCTTGATGAGCCGCCGTTAACGCTTGATTAATCGGTGTTCCCGCTTCAAAATTATTGGGATCATAGACTCGCCGTGTCCAAGCAACCTGGGTCTCTACCGATTGTTCTCGGTAAACGTCCCTGACTCGTGCACCTTCCTTGCCTCGCAACTGCTGCATCGTTAGCCCCGAAACATCCTGACCTGGAAAGCGCATTTGATACATCTTCCTGGCAACCATGATTCGTGAACGTTGGTTTGAAACTAACTTAGCTTGAGCCTCCAACAGCCGAGACGAGTGATTTAAAGCCCGTCCATGCGCATATTGTCGCACCCCTTGTTCGCCAACCCAAACGACCGCAGTACCAGAATCACCAATCAATTCCATTGCTCGATGAGTCACATCAACTCCCGGACCCAACAAGAGACAACTAACTAATGCTACCGGGACAAATACGATTCCCCGTTGGTCAACGACCTGGATCGCACTATCTTGACGTTTCAATTTGGCATGCTCTAAGTAAAGAAACGTCATACGGTCTCGGACACGCCCCAACTCGGGAAGCTTAGGTTTTTGCGCTCCCATTTTAGGCTTAACCATTATCTAGTCCTGAGGAATAATTGTCATTAGCCCCATGCCAAAGGCTTTTTCGCGACCAATTCCTTGTGTCAATGTCTGTTTAAATACCGTAAGATTCTTAACCCGCAAGAGGCCTTCAAAAGTTACCCGACTTAACCGCACACCTCGGCCCATTCGTCGATGAAGTATCGGCCAATCACGACTTACAATATCAAAAGCTCGGGTAACTGACGCATCCGGATCATCCGTCACAACTTGTTGAACTAACTCAAATCCGGCGCTTTCAGCCCGATCAATCAACCACTGGCGTTGTTGAGCGATCGTAACATGGGGAACAACACGTCCCTGCTTATGACCTGGACGTGTGATCGTATGAACCGGATTAGCTGTTAATCGAAATTGCATGAGTTGCCCTGACCGAATACTAGCCAAAAAGGCGTCATACGATTTAACAATCACTGTGCCAGGTACACCATACGTCCCCAACAGCGTTCCATCTGGACGATTATGACTCGCTAACAGCAAATATCGGTGTCCACCTAAAACATCGATTCGCCAAAGATGACGCTGCCGTTCATGAGCATTAAGCTCTTGAGGGAAACTTTGTTCAACCCAGTTATGATAGGCTCCCAAGTGTGTTAAATCTTTAATCTTTTGCCGATTAGCGTCATCAATTTCTACTCTCGAAAGGTACATCATTAGTTCCTCCTCTCTAGCATACCGATTGGATCATGGGTGGTTGCCTGAAAATACGGATTGGTAACCGTTACTTGAGTTGTCACTACAGGTCGAAATCCGAAGCGACGATTACGCTGATCAAATGATACCGCTTGGTCTTTTACCATAGTATTCGAAAATTGTTCCAATAGATTTGCATCCGCAACAATATCTAACGGAATCGTCTTAGCTTGACTTTGTCTTTTCTGATACCAATCTGAGGCCTGCCATTTTAAAGTCCTCAAAGCCTCAACCGGTGTAGTATCTATAAATTCATGAACCTTTAATACTCCGGCCGGAACGTTTGCCCGTCGACCCAAGAAAATCTGAAAACGTGGATGAGTCAATGCTGCATGAATCCGATTAATTTGAGCGCTATCTGAGCTCCCAATCGCTGCCACAAAAACAGCATCCTGCAAGTAATCACGATGCGTCAACTTACGGACCCCTTGTTTCCACTCGACAGTCTGAAAATCAGTTAACGGTTGTCCAACCTGATCAACACGAACTGCAAAGCTTAAATCATTCAACTCTTTAATTCGTACATCATCACGCCGATAGCCCAAAGCCGCAGCAATCATTCCAATCATTGCACTTTTAGAGGGATAATCTCCCGTAGTCCGTCTCTCAAAGGTTGCTTCATCTCCATAAGATTGAAGCGGTGCAGTTAGCCTAATCGTTAGAGTCTTCATCATTCTGGACCGCCTTTTCTACCACTGCCGTGACTTGACTAATTAAGTCCGATAAGGTCGTCGTCGCCGTAGCGACTTCTGATGTCGCTTTACCCAACTCGAAGTTTGCCAATGGCTGTTCTACGTAACTCTGCGTCTTTGTAAATTCAGATTCCAAACGCTGAATCGATTCATCAACGTATCCATCCTTAGAAGTTACCGGCTTTTCAAATGCTGATACCAAATTAACCGGTGTATCAGATCGTAACGTCACCATCACATAGTTAGGCACCGTCTTATTAGCAAACGTATTTTGCTTGCCAGTCGGCATGGACAGAACAAAGCTCTTCAAGAAAGCTGCTACACCCTGGATGGCATCTTGAGTATTTAAATTATAGATTAACTCGTTCAGATTCACATTGGCATACCGGTATAAAGTGGAAGAATTAAATTCAATCGTCCCTAACATCGCTGCTCCCGTTGTATCTTCAGGTTGTTCATCATCCAATGCCGTAAAGTAATCATATTCAGGCACCACTTCATGGGTCGAAATTGCGTGAGCCACTTGACAAGCGGCGTCTACATTTAGCTCTGGATTGTCCGCAACCATTCGCCCGAATAATGCTAAATCAAGCGATTGGTCACCCTTCAAAACCTTTTTAACTTCCTTCTTATCCAAATCATCATTAGCTAGAACATACTGAGCCAATTTTGCCAATTGACCATGACTAACCAACAACAACGCACCAGTTTCTTGATTCTTATCAAGTTTAATGCCGGCCGCTTTAAACGTTGCCGCTACCTTAGCAGTGACCGTCTTATCATCTAGTGACGAATCTAATTTCTTCAAGTTAGACGCCAATAGCTTAGCCGCTTCCTTAGTTCGGGTCCCTACAGAAGTATTAGTTGCTCGAAAGTCTGCGCGTACGGCATGCTTCCAGCTCTGTGACGATACCCGAGCACGACTAACCCCACCATATAAGGCAGTCTTAGGGGCACCCGTATCATCACGATTTAGGTTAGATGATGGTACCGTTTGTAAGACGTTAATATCTAAGTATAAGTTTTGAGTAGTCATTAGTTTTGCTTCCCTTCAGAATTTTTAATCGTTTGTAGATTCCGGTAATATTGTTGCCCCCACCGTAGATGGACTTGATTAGCTTGTCGATTGCCAAATTGAGCGATATATAAGTCTTTTGCCAACCGCGCATAATCAATTGACCAATCTCGATGGTGGGACTTTACGATACTAACTAAGTGAGATAGCGAATTAATCATGCTATTAACGTTAGTCGTTGCTAAAAGAATCCGTACCCGGCGATCCAAAGCATCATGTATTCTTTCATCCTGACGCATTTTGGCCAGTCGCATAAAGAATTCAGTCGGTTCATCTCGGCTAGTTGGTTCATAAACTAGTTGCTCCTGTCCCTGCTGATGAATGGCATAGAACCGAACTGCTGCATATATCGCTACCTCAGCATAGGTTGGGTAACCATCAGAACTTAGCATTTCTTTATCAAGATTAGCTAACAAGATGGGCCAAATTCCTTGGGCACGTGGACTGGTTAACGTTGCTGCTCCACGAATACTCGCTAACGCTGCTTTATTGGGATGTTCATCCCGGTTAAGCTTTCGAATAATCTTATTCGTTACAAAACTAATATCATTTGCTTGCATCACTTTTAATCACTCCTTCTTAAGGTCTAAATCCTGACGGACTTGGTAGCTTAAACGGCTGCGAACAGTAAAGATGTTCATCGGCCGCCCTTTAGCATCCTTGATGCCAATGACATCTCGCGAAGAACTAGTGCGCACAATCTCCTGCACGGCCGCCCGTAATAACTCTTGCAGTTGTCGTTTCCACTCATTAATCTTTTCGTCTCGATCATCTCGACCACTCAGCTGAGCTAACCACTGCTTAAAAGGAACGTTTAAACTAGCATAGAATTTTGCACTCAAACGACTAGCATATGATCGTGTATCAACTAAATTCCGAATTTCCCCAATATCAGCAGCAAAATGATAAAAATCTTGACCAACTTTTTGCGTCATGGTCACCGTATCTTCAATCCGCACCGGCCACCGTTCCGCCATCTCCGAATCATCAAACAACGTATTGGCTTGCAATTGCAAATCATCTGCAAATTCAGCAGCAGGCGATTGCGAGGTTGCATTACCATCACTAACTAAGGCGACTGACGCTAACGTCAGGATTTGATTATCAGGAATTAAACCATCTTCCTTAAGTTTTCGCAACCATCCAACCAGTCCTGGTTCCTGACGTGTCGTTTCATCCTGATTAGTCTTCACATACTGTCCAAAGTTTCGCCACATCGCAACACTTAAGGATCGTAAGCTCTTAACTGCTGGTCGAAAGAGCGATTCTTTTTTATCAAAACGCCAAGTCGTCATCGGTTCTAAGCGCGCACCTTCCGCCGAAAACATCGGAATCCCAGCACTAAAGATGATAGGATGTCGTTTGTCTGCCCACTCAATATGTAAAATACGTGACCAAGCTGTGTACAAGCCAGCAAGATCATCCGGTAACGCTTGTCGCTTACGGTAGGCAACATAGTCTAAAACCGACTCAAATTCCCATACCGGTCGCTGAATGGCTGGATTTTCCTGGTCCTGATTAACTAACACTAAATTCAGCATTAACGTTTCAAATAACGTCTTTCCTTGTACATAGACCGGATTAAGCCGATAAACCCATCCTGCGGGGTTGGAAAACTTCTCTTCGTTTTCAACCTTGGTCTTATCCGTTACACCAGTATAATTCTGGTACATGATAATCCATCGCACGAATTCATCTAAATCAATTTCATTCTTAAATTCACCCGTCTTAGGGGCAAAGGTTGATGGGGTATGACCACTTTCCGAAATTCGGCGATTAAGTTGCTTAACCGCCACCTGCCCCTTTCCCTTAGCAACTCGCTTATTAGCCGGAACCAATGCATCATAGTCTGCAGTTGTGGCTTGGTAAAACGGATGATCCCCGAAAAAATCAAAACAAGCCGCGTTTTTCTACGTCTTGTCAATAAGAATGTTGTTAAATCAATGTTTTATGATGAGA
>NZ_AZDT01000068.1 GCF_001434785.1 Levilactobacillus namurensis DSM 19117
CATAGGAGCACCCCGTCGGGTAACTTCTATGCCTCTAAGCTTAGTATTTTTTTTGTTGGGAAAGATTGCGAGGGAACGTTCGTTCGAATATAATAAGGTTAATTTACAGGGAAGACCTTGGAATCATCGTTGAGAGCAGACATGACGGGAAAGGAGTGGGGCGGAATGCCGCAACCGGAAGCGAAGTACACCCAGCGTAAGATTATTCACGTGGACATGGATGCCTTTTATGCGTCCATTGAGGAGCGGGACCATCCGCAGTTCAAGCACCACCCCTTAGTGATTGCCAAGGATCCCCGCAAAACGGGAGGACGTGGGGTGGTAGCAACGGCTAATTATGCTGCGCGCCGGCATGGTATCCATTCGGCCATGAGCGCCAATGAAGCCCTAAAGTTGTGTCCGGAAGCCATCTTTCAGACGCCCAATTTTCCCCTTTACCGCGAGGTCTCCGCACAGATTCACCGGATCTTTCACGAATATACGGATAAGATCGAACCCGTGGCCTTCGATGAGGCCTATCTGGATGTGACTGAAAATAAGCACCATCTCCGCTCAGCCGTCCAGGTTGCTCACGAGATTCAAGCGGAAATTTACGACCAGACGCACCTGACTTGTTCCACGGGCATCTCATACAACAAATTTTTAGCTAAGGAAGCTTCAGATTACCGTAAACCGGTGGGCGTCAGCGTGATCTTGCCGGAAGATGCCCATGACTTTCTGATGGCGTTACCGATCAAACGGTTCCGGGGAGTGGGGAAGAAGACGGTGCCCAAGATGTATGATTTAGGCATCCAAACGGGCGCCGACCTGTATCAGCGCAGTCAGCTGGCGTTGATCCATGACTTTGGAAAATTTGGCTACGTGCTCTACCAGCGGGTACGGGGAATCGATGAGCGTCCGGTCGCCTATCTGCGGGAACGCAAGTCAATCGGCAAAGAGCGCACGTACGGGCCACCACTGACCACGGCGGGAGAAGTGGAGAACCAGTTAACGTTTCTGGCCGAACGGGTAGCCCAAGCGGTCGCACAGAAACAGCGCCACGGGAAGACCTTGGTTTTGAAGTTACGGACCAGTGACTTTACCACAGTGACCAAGCGGGTAACGCGAGACGACTTTATCGCGAACGACGCCACGACTTATTATGAGTTGGCCTGGGAACTTTACCAGAGCGTGGCGACACCAGACGAGCAGATTCGCTTACTGGGCATTACAATCACGGGGCTGGCGTCACAGACGTTCGAGAACGTCAGCCTGCCACTTTGGGGTGATCAGTGAGTTTCTTTTGAAATTACCCGCTAAAACTTGTATACTGAAACGCAGTATTGTGGCGGAGTTCGCCACTAAATCGGAAAGAAAATGGGTGAAGAACATGGCGATTGAAGCTGCCATTTTAGAACAAATCAAACACTATCAAACAATTATTATTCACCGACACCAGCATCCAGACCCAGATTGTATTGGGGCACAGTTGGGACTACGGACCATCTTACGGGCTAGTTTTCCCGATAAGACAGTAAAGGCCGTGGGGAAACATTACCCGGGTTTTGATTGGCTGGGGCAAGCCGACACGGACGTGACCGACGCGGATTACCGTGAAGCCTTAGTCATCGTGGTCGATACGGCCAACCAACCTCGGGTGGACGATGACCGGTGGCGAACGGGGAAGGCCGTAGTTAAGATCGATCACCACCCCAACGACGATGCTTTTGGGGACCTGCAGTGGGTCCGCGACCAGGCGTCTAGCACGTCAGAACTGCTATATGACTTTTACGCGGCCAACGCTGATGAATTAACGTTACCGGTCGAAGCTGCGCGGCTATTCTATGCCGGCATTGTGGGCGATACGGGTCGCTTCATGTACCCGGCCACCTCGGCGCACACCTTAGAAGTGGCCGGTAAATTGATGACCACCGGGTTTTCGGCCAGTGATGTCAATCAGGCCGAAGACGAGATTTCACCTGCCATGGCCCGGTTGTCCGCGTACGTCTACCAGCACTTAACGATTCTGCCTAGTGGAGCGGCCTACCTGAAGTTGAGCGATGCTGATCTGGAACCCTTTGAGTTAGGGGAGACCGATTCAACGTCGGCGGTCGTGCCTTTACCAGGTAAGATCACCACGGTCAAGGCCTGGGCCTTCTTCGTTGAAGCTAAGGACCACACGTACCGGATTCGCCTACGTTCCAAGGGACCGTCCATTAACGGCTTGGCTAAGGCGCACGGCGGTGGCGGGCATGCTTTGGCCAGCGGCGCGACCGCACACGACCAAGCAGAGATTGACCAAGTCGTTCAGGAATTAGACGCCTTGGTTGCACAAGATAAAGGAGAATAGAATGACCGCAGATTTTACACAGTTTCACCTCCAAGACTACCTGATGAAGGCCTTGGATAAGATTGGGTTCCAACACCCTACGGCCGTCCAAGAAAAGCTGATCCCCATCATTGCTTCTGGCAAAGACGTGGTGGGTCAGTCCCAGACGGGGAGCGGGAAGACCCACACGTTCCTCTTACCCATCTTTAACCAACTGACCAGCGATGACCAGGTACAGGCGGTGATCACCACGCCTAGCCGGGAGTTGGCTTATCAGATCCATTCGGCAGCGGAACAACTGGCCGCGGAAGCGCCCTTTGAGATTCGCATTGGAAACTACGTCGGGGGAACGGATAAGAAGCGGCAGATTACCAAGCTGACCCATAACCAACCCCAATTGGTGATTGGGACGCCTGGCCGGGTCATGGACCTGATTCAATCGGACGCGTTGAACGTGCACACCACGCGGCAATTCGTCGTGGATGAAGCCGATATGACGCTGGATCTAGGGTTCTTGGACCAGATTGACAAGATTGCTAGTCGGATGCCTAAGCACCTGCAAATGATGGTCTTTTCCGCAACGATTCCGCAAAAGCTGAACCCGTTCTTGCGGAAGTACCTGAACCATCCCGTGATCGAAGAGATTCCCGCGTCAGCGATTATCAGCGATACTATCGATAACTGGTTGATTTCAACCAAGGGTCAGGACCGTAACCGGCTGATCTACCAACTGATCACGATGGGAGAACCCTACCTGGTCCTAATCTTCGCGAACACCAAGACGCGAGTCGAAGAATTGCACCATTACCTGCAATCCCAAGGGTTAAAGGTCGCCATGATTCATGGGGGCATCAAGCCGCGGGAGCGGAAGCGGGTCATGCGTGAAGTGAAGAACTTGCAGTTCCAATACGTCGTAGCAACGGACTTAGCGGCACGGGGAATTGATATCGAAGGTGTCTCCCACGTCATTAACGACGATATTCCGGAAGACCTAGAGTTCTTTATTCACCGGGTTGGCCGGACAGGACGTCAGGGGATGCCGGGGACGGCCATCACGCTGTACTCGCCCGGAGAAGAAAAGTTGGTCTCCGAGATTGAAGCCTTGGGCATTCATTTCCAACCTAAGCGAATTCGCGATGGTGAAATCGTTGATTCTTACGACCGGAATCGCCGGACCAAGCGGCGGAAGTCCACGCAACATTTGGACCCGACGCTGATTGGGATGGTCAAGAAGAAGAAAAAGAAGATTAAGCCAGGGTACAAGCATCAGATCAAACAGGCCATTCACGCGAAGAAGGACCAAGAACGGCGAATCGAGCAACGGGCCGCGGCTCGTGCCGAACGGAAACGGCGTAAGCGTAATTCGGACCGTTACCAATAAACAATGATTGACAAGCATTCTGGGGCCACCTATAATTTCAAGTGGACAATTAAATATCAACAGAGGATATACCGCTAACCGCCGATTTTCAGAAACGTTTTGGGTGCTGTGAAAAACGATTCGGCCGTTAGTTGGCGCTCCCTCGATTTATCGCGACTCAGCGTTATGAGTTCAAGAGGTTAACGATCAAACATCGTTGCAAGTAAAGTGGTACCGCGTTTCGGCGTCTTTACGGGCAACGGTGTTTTTTATCTTTTTTTGGAGGTTTTAAGAGATGAAAGAGTTAAGCAGTAGTCAAATTCGACAGATGTACCTCGACTTTTTTCAGAGCAAAGGGCACACCATCGAACCAAGTGCGTCACTAGTCCCTAAGGATGATCCATCGTTACTGTGGATCAACTCCGGGGTTGCGACCATGAAGAAGTACTTTAGTGGGCAAGTCGTTCCAGAGAATCCACGGTTGACCAGTTCCCAGAAGAGTATCCGGACCAACGATATTGAAAACGTTGGTCGGACAGCGCGGCACCATACGTTGTTCGAAATGCTGGGGAACTTCTCAGTGGGGGATTACTTTAAGAAAGAAGCCATTACTTGGGCGTGGGAACTTCTGACGTCCCCAGACTGGTTCGGTTGGGATCCTGACAAGTTGTACATGACGGTCTACCCTAAGGATACCGATGCCCAGGAATTCTGGGAAAAGGCCGGTGTAGCCCCAGATCACATTATCCCCGTTGAGGATAACTTCTGGGACATTGGTGAAGGGCCTTCGGGTCCCGATTCCGAAATCTTCTACGACCGGGGAGAAAGCTTTAACAACCTCGCAGAGGATGATCCCGAGAATTACCCGGGTGGCGAGAATGAACGGTACCTGGAAGTCTGGAACATCGTATTTTCACAATTTAACCACGAACCTGACGGCAGCTACAAGCCACTTCCCCGGAAGAACATTGATACGGGGATGGGCTTAGAACGGGTCGTTTCGATCTTCCAGAACGCCAAGACGAACTTTGAGACCGACCTCTTCTTACCGATTATTCACAAGACGGAAGCACTCAGCGCGGGGAAGAAGTACGGCGCTGATGCAGAAGACGACATTTCCTTTAAGGTGATTGCGGACCACGCCCGGGCCATTACCTTTGCCATTGGTGACGGTGCTTTGCCTGGTAACGAAGGTCGCGGCTACGTCATCCGGCGGTTGATCCGGCGGGCCGTTGTCAACGGCCAGAAGCTGGGGATTCAGGGCGCCTTCTTGGACCAATTAGTCCCAATCGTAGGCGAAATCATGCAATCCTATTACCCAGAAGTCTTACAACAAAAGGACTACATTGCCAAGGTCGTTCGGTCGGAAGAAGACCGGTTCGGTGAGACCTTGAACGGTGGGCTGGACCTGTTGAACGGCTTGATTGCGGACTTGAAGCAAAATGGTGGTCAGGAGATTGCTGGGGCGGACGCCTTCAAGCTTTACGACACCTATGGGTTCCCGGTTGAATTGACGCAGGAATACGCTATCGACCAGGGCATCTCTGTCGACCAAGCTGGGTTCAAGGCTGAGATGCAAAAGCAAAAGGACCGTGCCCGGAATGCTCGGGGTAAGCAAAAGGCTATGGGCTTACAACACGACTTGTTGATCAACGTTAAGACGCCAAGCGAGTACGTTGGCTATACCCAATTAGAGACCCAAAGTACGTTGACGGAACTGGTCGTTGATGATCAGTTGGCGGACGAAGCCGTTAGCGGGACGGCCGAGGCGATGTTTGATACCACGCCATTCTACGCTGAAATGGGTGGTCAAGTGGCCGATAAAGGGGACATCTACGACCTAGACGGCCACGTAGTCGCCCACGTTACGGACGTTCAACACGCCCCTAACGGACAAAACCTGCACACCTTAGACGTGGTGGCACCTTTGAAGAAGGGCACCAAGTATGCCCTGAAGGTCGACCAAGTCTTCCACAGCAAGGTGGAAAAGAACCATACGGCGACCCACTTGCTGGATAAGGCCTTGCGGAACGTCTTCGGGGAACACACGCAGCAAGCCGGTTCCTTGGTTGAAGGGGACTACTTGCGGTTTGACTTCACCCACTTCGGTCAAGTTGACCCTGCTGACTTAGCCAAGGCTGAAGCCATTGTGAACCAGCAGATCTTCGCAGAACTTCCTGTTACGACGGTGGTTACCGATATTGAAAGCGCCAAGAAGATGGGTGCGATTGCCCTATTTAGCGAGAAGTACGGGAAGACTGTCCGGGTCGTGAGCGCAGGTGATTTCGTGACCGAATTCTGTGGTGGGAACCACGTTAAGAACACCAACGAAATCGGGCTGTTCAAGATTACCTCGGAATCCGGGGTCGGTGCAGGTGTCCGGCGGATCGAAGCCGTGACTTCCGGGGCCGCTTACAAGTATTTGAACGACCACGACAACGTCTTGCGGTCAGTTGCGAACGACTTAAAGGTCACGCAACTTAGTGACGTGGCGGGTAAGGTCCAAGCCTTACAAGCCCAGGTCAAGGAATTGCAACAGAAGCAAGCTACGTTGGAAGGCAAGTTGGCCGGCGAACAAGCTGGTGCGGTCTTCGAAAAGGTCATCCAAGCGGGTCAGTATCGCTTGATCAGCGGGACCGTCCAGGTTTCGAAGATGGACCAATTGCGGGCTTTAGCCGATACTTGGCGTGAAAAGGCCTTATCCGACGTCTTGGTCTTGGGAGCTGAAGTCAACGGCAAGGCGAACTTGCTGGTGGCCGTCAGTGCCGATAAGCAAAAGCAGGTCAAGGCGGGCGACTTGATCAAAGCCATTGCACCGAAGATCAACGGTGGTGGTGGCGGTCGGCCAAACCTGGCTCAGGCCGGGGGAAAGAACCCAGCAGGGTTGCCGGATGCCATGGCCGCAGCAGCGGATTGGTTGACGACCCAAGCTTAGTGACCGAAAGGATCCAACACAAGCTGTAAAGAACTGAAGAACCTGGGACGGAGATGGTCTCAGGTTCTTTTGCTTGTTGTGGAAGCCCCTTGGCCATTTTCCCCAGCGTTATCGTCCCGAATCAACCGGTCGGGTGGTATCATAGAACTGGGGAAATTAAACGGTATTTCAAGACCGATGCTGAGTATTGGGCGATGGCAAGTTGTTGTATTACGAAAACATTACATCGGGGGTCGGTCGTTGTAGTTTGCTAGTCAATCGAGTAAAATTGACACTAAGTGAGGAAGTGCGGGGGTGTTATATAGTGAGTTCATTAGACAAAACGATGTATTTTGACTTTGGTGCCAACCAACCAAAGGATGTGCACGATACGCTGGTAACGGTCTATCAGGCACTAGAAGAAAAGGGATATAACCCAATTAATCAGATTGTCGGGTACCTACTATCAGGCGATCCTGCGTACATCCCGCGAATCAATGATGCGCGGAATTTAATTCGCAAGCACGAGCGTGACGAGATCATTGAAGAGCTCGTACGCTTCTATCTGAATCAGAATGGACCGGTGAAACCTTCATGAAGTTAATGGGATTAGACGTTGGCTCACGGACCGTTGGGGTCGCCATCAGCGACGCCCTGGGTTGGACGGCTCAGGGGGTAGAGATTATCCCCATTGATGAAGACACAGAAGTATTTGGGTTAGACCGGGTGGCCGAATTGGTCACTGAGCATGAGGTCGGCGGTTTTGTGGTCGGCCTCCCCAAGAACATGAACAATACGTTGGGCCCGCGGGTCGCCGCTTCTCAGCGGTACGGCCAAATGTTGACGGATCGCTTCCATTTACCTGTGGACTTTGAAGATGAACGGTTGACAACGGTTGAGGCGGAGCGTATGTTAGTGGAACAAGCTGACACGTCACGGCGGAAACGCAAGCGGGTCATTGATAAATTAGCAGCTGGGTTAATCCTGCAGAACTATTTAGATCGGCACGGTAAGTTAACCCGAGAAAAGTGAGGTTTCCCATGAACGAAGACCAAGAACAAATTACGTTAGTAGACGAAAATGGTAACGAAGAGTTATACGATGTGTTATTTACGTTTGAATCCGACGATTTTGGTAAGTCCTACATTTTGATTTACCCTTCTGGTAAGCGTGATGATGAAGAAGTTGACATCCAAGCTTATGCTTTACCAGCCGATGATGATCCGGCTAACCCATCCGGGGGCGATTTACAATTAATCGAGTCCGATGAAGAATGGGACATGATCGAATCTGTTTTGAATACGTTCTTATCAGACGGAACGGTTGATCCGAACGCGGGCAAGCAAAAGTAAGTGACACCAAAAGGGCGGATTTCCGCCCTTTTTGTTTGCCGTCAGGTTCGGTCGGCTGGCTACTGCTGATGGCGGATTAATGGTAAAATAAGACGTTGTGGAAAACAGGAGGAATAACCAAATGGCAGAACAAACACACCGGTTTAAAGCAAAAATTGCGGGGAAGACGTACACGATTGTGGGGAAGGCAACGGACGCCCACATGCGGGCGGTCACCCAGGTGTTGAATGAACAGTATGATCAATTGAAGAACCAGTTGCCAGCTAGTGTGACGAAAGAGGATGCCGCGGTTTTAATGGCGTTCAACGCGATTTCGGACCAGTTGAAGTTACAAGCGCGGTTAGATGCGCAAACAGCTCCAGCAGATACGACTGATGAGCCGGCCACGCCTTCCGCCACGGATTCAGCCAACTCGGAAACGGGGGATTAGGGTGGTTCTCAGCTTGGGCATTCTCCTGGTCCTGTGGTTAGGGTTTCACCGGGGGTATCGGCGGGGACTGGTCCTACAGGTCCTGCTGTCGCTAGGGTACCTGGCGGTGTGGCTGGTGGCCCGGGTCGGTGCTCGGCCGTTAGCCAGTGGATTGGGACAGTTTGTGGGGGGTCTTCCACTCAACGCGACCGTCAGTCCCGTAGCCGTGAGTCAGAGCAGCAGTTTCTTTTTGAACGGGCTCGCATTCTCGGCAATCCTGACCGTAGGCTACTTTGTGATTCGCCGGTTAGCCTATGGGTTGAACCGAGTGACTTGGTTACCAGTCATTCACCAGGTAAATTCCTTAGCGGGTGGCCTCATCAATTTGGTCATTCGGTATGTCTTAATTTTTTTAATTTTAAATTTATTGATCTTGTTACCCAGTACCAGCTTTCAACACAGTTACCAAGCGTCTCCCGTGGCGCAGTGGATTGTGAAGCAGACGCCGCTGTTGTCTAAGCGGGTCCTCCACTGGTGGCTGGTTGAGCATTAAGGATGCGAGAGAGGAGTCAAAATGAATCAAAAAACGCTTAATATTATGGAATATGACCGCATTAAGCAGGCGATTCGCGGCTATCTGGTCTCTGCAGCGGGTCAGCACGAGCTGGCTAAGTTGCACCCAACGGCCGACCGTGACCGTCTGCAACGGTGGTTAGATGAGACCCAAGACGGGGCTGACATCTACCGACTAGAAAGCGGTATCCCGTTACCTAAACTAGATGATATTCGCCCGCACCTGAAACGGTTGGCGCTGGAGGCGGTTTTGAACGGCTTGGAGTTGGCCCAGATCAGTCGGGTTCTCTGGACCACCAGTTCCGTGGTTCGCTTCTTCGATCAACTCGCAGACAAGGAAGTCACGTTGCGCCAGCTTAACGATGAAGTTCATGAGCTGGTCACGATTCCGGACGTCACACGACGGCTACGGACTTCGCTGGAGGGCGATGGGCACCTGACCGATGACGCGTCGCCAGAGTTGCGACAGATTCGTCAACACATTACGCAAACGGCGGCCGCTATTCGGCAGACCATGGATCAGTACACACGGGGAAAGGATGCCAAGTACCTTAGTGAAACGATCGTGACGATTCGTGACGACCGGTACGTTTTACCGGTGCGCTCGGAGTATAAGCAACACTTTGGCGGAATCGTCCATGACCAAAGTGCCAGTGGTCAGACTCTGTTTATCGAACCGCAGGCAGTGGTGGGGTTAAATAACCAGTTGCGGCAGAATCAAATGGCGGAACGTCACGAAGAACAGCGCATCTTGGCAGAGTTAACGGCGTTACTGGATCCGTACCAACATGAGATCTTGCGGAACGCACAGATCTTGGGTCACCTAGACTTCGTGAATGCTAAGGCGAAGTACGCCCACCAGATGAAGGCCACGGAGCCGCAGTTATCAGCGGATGACCAGATTAACCTGCGGCAAGCCCGCCATCCGTTGATTGACCCCAAAAAGGTGGTCGCCAACGATATTACGATGGGGCAAGACTACAAGACCATCGTGGTCACGGGGCCAAACACGGGTGGGAAGACCATCACGCTGAAGACTTTGGCGCTCCTACAATTGATGGGGCAATCCGGCTTGTTTATTCCCGCTAATGAGCACAGTACGATTGGTGTCTTCGACGATATCTTCGCGGATATCGGGGATGAACAATCCATTGAGCAGAGTCTGAGTACGTTCTCCGGTCATATGGAAAACATCGTCAGCATCTTGGCCCACGCCGATGAGCATAGCCTGGTGGTCATTGATGAACTGGGGGCCGGAACGGATCCGCAGGAAGGGGCCGCGTTAGCGATTGCCATCTTAGATGACCTGGGGACCCTCGGCAGTTACGTGATGGTTTCGACCCACTACCCAGAATTAAAAGCATACGGGTACAATCGGCCGGAGACCATCAACGCTAGTATGGAGTTTGACGCTCAGACGCTGCAACCAACGTACCGGTTACTGATCGGGATTCCCGGACGCAGTAACGCCTTTGACATTGCGGCACGGCTCGGGATGCCGGAGCAAGTGGTTGCGGCGGCCCGGAGCTTGACGGACCAGGATAGCCAAGACTTAAACGCCATGATTGCGGACCTAACGGAACAGAAACGCCGGGTGGATGCGGATGCAGATAGCTTGCAGACGCAACTCCAAGAAGCAACGGAACTTCACCAGGACTTACAAAAGCGCTTTGACCAGTATGAGCATCAGAAGGATCAGTTGATGCTGGATGCTAAACGTGAGGCTAACCGTTTAGTGGATGAGTCACGTAAACGGGCTAACCAGATTATTGCGGATATTCGCAAGAAGCAGCTAGCGGCTGGCCAGAGTGTGGTCAAGGAAGACGAACTAATTGCCGCTCAGGGAGCCTTGAACGCCTTACAGCAGGACACCGGGTTGAAGAAGAACCGGGTTTTGCGACGAGAAAAGGCCAAGCACGCCTTCAAGAAGGGTGATAACGTCTTAGTTAAGTCTTACGGGCAACAGGGTGTCTTGATGCAGCAGTTGGACGACGACCATTGGGAGGTTCAACTGGGCATCTTGAAGATGAAGATTGCGACTAGTGACCTTGAAAAGGGGGCCGACCCGGCCAAGTCCCGTAAGCAGCCTAAAGCAACGGTTCGGCGTACGGGGTCAAGCGGTATGTCACCGACTCTGGATCTCCGGGGCCACCGTTACGAAGAAGCTATGGCCGAAGTGGACCGCTACATTGATTCGGCATTGTTAGCCGGCTATCCGTCCGTTACAATTATTCACGGGAAAGGGACCGGTGCGTTACGCCAAGGTGTCACGAATTATCTGAAGGGCAACAAACGCATTAAGAGCTTTGGATTCTCACCAGCCAATGCGGGTGGTGACGGGTCAACGATTGTACGCTTCAAGTAAGTGGCAACTCAATTGTGAGCAATCTAGTTGTTTTTTCAGCGTAGTCTGGTAGACTAATTGGTGAACGGAATTTTGTCTCATGAAGTTAACTTGGGAATTTGAAAGGGAGGCAGCAAAATGGTTACGGAAACCACTGATAAGACATTCGAACAGGACACAGCTACGGGTGTGACCTTAACTGACTTTTGGGCAACTTGGTGTGGTCCTTGCCGGATGCAATCACCAGTTGTTGAACAATTGTCTGAAGAAATGGGTGATCAGGTGACGTTCAACAAGATGGACGTTGATGCCAACCCGAACACGCCGCAAAACTTCGGTATCATGAGTATTCCAACGCTCTTGGTCAAGAAAGACGGCGAAGTGGTCGACTCCATCGTGGGGTACCACTCTAAGGACCAATTGAAGAAGATTTTGGACCAATACGTGGAAGCGTAAGGGTCGATAACAAAAGAGTTCAGGACGGATGCGTCCTGAACCCTTTTGTGGTCTGATGGAGAAATCATTATTCAGCTGAGTCCGGGTCAGTGTCCGGCGCATCCGGCTCCCCGAGAATGGTCAACGGTGTCGGGGCATCGTAATCGGGAATCACGTCGTCCGGATCCGTGTAGACGTCGAAAGTGACGGCTTGGTTCCGTAACTTGCGGGGACTGTCGACCAGTTCGGCTTCCGTTGCAATTCCGAGTTGTTGGGCCATCATTTCAGCTAAGAAGCCAGCCTCTAACGTAAAGTCGGGGGTGGCGGTCAGTTGTTTGCGCAGTGCGACGGGTTCCCCGCTGAGTTGCCACCGGGTCATCTGGCCGCTTTGCTTGATCAATGCCAAGGTGCCGAAGCCGGCTTGACGGAAGAACGTGGTGGCGTCTTTGGGATTGGCTAAGGGAAACTTACGCGCTAGGGATTTACCTGCCCAATACCCAATGGCCCCCTTGTCATCTCCGAGTAATTCAGGTAAGAGGGCGTCTCGAAATAGTAGTTGTGGCAAGTAGGGCGCGCCCGCCGCGTCGCTCATGACGGTTTGGTATAAGTTCTTCACGATAGTAAGCTCCTTTAATAGATTTCAATCGGTTGTTACCTCAGTATTATTATAACCCATAAAGTCCGTTACACGGCGCTCGTCATGAATTTAACAGATTCTTAGGGGGAATTGCGGGTGGTGAACCCGCAAACTTGAAACCGGTTCATAAATGGGTGATAATATAGATTCAAGCAAAAAACGAAGGAGCGTAGCCTCATGAGAAATCATCCGATTGGGTTAATGGATTCAGGGGTTGGCGGTTTAACGGTTCTTAAGGAAATTCAACGGTTGTTGCCAACCGAGGAAACGGTTTATTTAGGGGACCAGGGTCGGCTACCCTATGGTCCCCGGTCAGCGGCGGAGGTTTTGCAGTTCACCCGCCAAATTGAAGCTTTTCTTGAGCAACAGGCCCAAATCAAGTTAATGGTCATTGCTTGTAATACGGCCACTGCGGCGGCATTGAAACCATTACAAGCTGAAGTTGCCATTCCCATCGTGGGGGTCATTGCCCCGGGAGCGCAAGCGGCTGTTCAGACGACCCGAAATCACCGGATTGGCGTCATCGCCACGGCAGGAACGGTCAAAAGTGACCAGTACCATCAAGAAATTGTCGCGCAAGATTCTCAAAACACGGTCATTAGTTTAGCCTGTCCGGAATTCGTGACGCTGGTCGAGGCCAACGACCTGACTTCGGCGCACGCGCAGCAAGTGGTGGCCCAGAAATTGGCTCCCTTAGTGGCGCAGAACTTGGATACCCTGATTCTGGGATGCACCCATTTTCCGCTCTTACGGCCGTTGATTCAGTCCGTGATGGGACCCCAAGTCACCTTGGTTGATCCGGGGACGGCTACGGCCCGGCTGGTTGCCACCTTGTTGGCGGATAAGGGACTGACCAATGATCAAGGGCGGGTACATCCAGTTGGCCGGTATTACACGACAGCGGCAGTGGACCACTTCGATTTCTTAGCGAATCAATGGTTGGCCCAAGAACCCGTCCACGCCCAGACAGTGAGGGTCGCTACGCTGGAGCAGCTCGCACCGCAAATAACGGAGGTCAATTAAATGAAAGATGAAACGATTGTGATTGCAACAACGAATGCCGGAAAGGCCCGTGAATTCCGCGCGATTTTTGAGCCTAAAGGCTTAACGGTCAAGACCTTGGCAGACTTCACCGCGCTACCAGCCATTCAGGAAACCGGGCAGACATTTACTGAAAATGCCAAACTGAAAGCGACGACGGTTGCCCAGGCGACGCGGTTACCCGTCTTGGCGGATGACTCGGGGTTGATGGTCGACGCCTTGAATGGTGAGCCGGGTATCTACTCAGCAAGGTATGCAGGCGATCACGATGACGCCAAGAATAAGGCGAAGCTTCTTAAAAAGTTACAGGGGGTTCCCGCTCCCCAGCGGACCGCGAGCTTCCACACGTCGTTGGTCCTGGTCAAACCGAACGGTCGCGAATTAGTCACGACCGGTGAGATCAAAGGTGAAATCCTGACAGCGGAACGGGGGGCGGACGGCTTCGGTTACGATCCCTTATTCTACGTTCCGGCTGAGGGACAGACCTTTGCGGAGATGCCATTAGCGCGGAAGAACCAGATCAGTCACCGCGCCCGGGCGACCGCAGCGATGTTAGCAGAGTTTGACGAATGGTGGGAGGCATAACACATGGCACGTTGGTTGATTGTGAGCGATAATCATGGCGATACGGATATTTTACCGGAACTGACCAAACGGCTAC
Source organism: Levilactobacillus namurensis DSM 19117 (assembly GCF_001434785.1). Lineage (GTDB taxonomy): Bacteria > Bacillota > Bacilli > Lactobacillales > Lactobacillaceae > Levilactobacillus > Levilactobacillus namurensis. The sequence goes on from NZ_AZDT01000068.1 coordinate 14,035, forward strand.
GGCCGGACGTGACGTTCCATTGCGGAGATTCAGAAATGCAGTTGCAGGATGCCTGGTTCCAAAAGCCACAGACTTATGCGGTCCGTGGAAATATGGACATTGATGAGGCCTTTCCGCTGGTGCAAACGCCAACGGTCGATGGGTGTCGGGTCTTATTGACCCATGGGCACCGGGATGCGGTTCATTGGGATCTGACGAAGCTTAAGCTACACGCCGAGGCGGTGCAGGCCCAAGCCGTCTTCTTTGGACACACCCATGAATTAGCTGTGGAAGAATTGGATGGCCGGTTGTTCCTGAATCCGGGGAGCATTAGTCAGCCTAGAGGCGAATTTCGGTCGTTGGGCGGGACTTGTGCGCTGGTGACGGTGACGCCGGAAGCTTGGCACGTGCAGTATTACACCCGAGATTGCCGTCCCGTGACCCGCTTGCAATTTACGTTTGAGCGCCCCCAGAAAGGATGAGTAGTCAATGATTGATGCTGCGGTCGAGCAGCTTCTCCGCCAAGACCCTAAGAGTTACGTGATTCCCGCGGAGGTCGTGGCCAATGTGACGGCGACCAATACGCTAGAGCACGCGTTAATGGTGCTCTCAAAGGTTGGGTATACGCGAATTCCGGTTCTCGCCCCGGATGACCATCTTCAAGGCCTGTTGGCGTTATCTGACGTGACCGACAATCTGTTACGGGTTCCAGGAGCCGCCGTAGAGAATCTGAATCAAATCCTGGTGAGTGATGTGATGCGACCGGTGACCCATTGGGTGGATGATCCCACGAAATTAGAGAAGATTTTGAACCTTTTAGTGGACGAACCCTTTTTGCCACTGGTGGATGACCAGATGATTTTCCAGGGAATTATTACGCGTCGCGAGATTCTTAAGCGCGTAAATTACTTAGCACATAATTTAAATCGCCAATATACGGTCACCCCTAAGATGATTGATACGCCGGCGAACTAAAAAAGAACCTTCCCAGGGACTAGGGTGTCCGGGGAAGGTTCTTTGAATTTAGGCGTTTGATGACGTGGTCACGGTGTGGGTGGGAAGGGTGATTCCTGCTTGCCGAATTGCGCGCAGGTAGGCCGTCAGAAACGTTGCTTGGAGGTTGAACTGCGCACCGTTTTTCGTGAGCAGAACCACCTGGTAGACCAACTCCCCGGAAGGCAGTGTCACGACCCCGGTGAGCAGGGGGTCGTCGATGATGTGGGGATGTTGGGGAACGAGTTGCGCGTTGACTTTCTCGATAATGGGCGTTAGCTGCTCAACGGGGGTCGTTGCGGCAATCGGAATGTTGACTAAGGCTCGCATATTATTACGCGAACGGTTCGCGATGATGGTGATATTGCGATTGGGAATGTAGTTGACGGTCCCGTCAACGCCGGTGACCTGAGTGGTCCGTAAGCCTAAGGCGGTGACGGTCCCCTCAATCGTGCCGATCTTCACGGCATCACCGACGTCGAATTGTTGTTCGATGAGGATGGAGATTCCGGTGACCAGGTCGCTCACAAAGCCTTGGGCCCCAAGCCCTAGTGCCAAACTGAAGATTCCGGCCCCAGCGACTAACGTACCTACGGGAACGCCCAGCGTTGACAGTAACGCGTAGATCCAGAAGAATAGGACCGTGTAGTGGAAGAGGTTCAGGGTCAGCATGCTGATGGTCTGCAGCCGGTTACTGGTCTGATCGCGCTTCGCGAGGTAACGTTTAAAGCTACGACTGAGAATGGCTTTTCCAATCAGGTTGATCAAGAAGAACAATACCGTTAGGGCAATCAAGTTCAAAAAGCGGGTCGTGATCAGGTGGAAAAAGGATTCCCAGTTAAAAGAACGGACATAGTTTTGAAACCACTTGGACGTTGTGGCCGTCGTGGTGACTAATAGTTGCGGCGTCAAGAGACGAGCCTCCTTTGAAGTAAAATAAACTGAAGATTAGCGCCAATCAATAGCGTTAAATTCGCAGAACTTCTCCTAGTTTAGCAGATTTTAAGGACGGCGCCCACCGCTACCGGGAAAATCTTGGGACGGGCGGGGTTTTAATTGCGCGGGACCGGTGAGAATGCTATTCTAGTGGTAAGTAACCGAATACAAGGAGGGGTTGTCATGACCGGTGGACAAGTAGCGGGCCTCATTGCAGCAATTGCTGTGCTGATTTTAGTGCTCTTCATTGGCATGTTCTTAATGAAGTTGAATAAAACGTTGGGTGAGTTGAATCGCTCAATGAAGACGATGACGAATGATGTGGATACCATTAGTCATCAGGCGGAGAACATCATGGCGAACGCCAATGAATTGCTCGAAGACGTTAACCAGAAGGTCGCTACGATTGACCCAGTCTTTCAGGCGGCGGCTGACTTGGGTGAAAGTGTCTCCGATCTGAATTCAGCGACCCGTAAGTTAACTGATCGCGTGAGTGATACGGCAAAGACTTCGCTGGCCGCACGGGTCGGGAAGACCGCGTTCGACCTTTATCGCAACCATAGTCGGAAGCAGAACACACAAGATTAAGTCATAGAAGGGAAGTCAGCATCATGGCAAAACACAAATTATTAGCAGGTTTAGTATTGGGTGGCGCAGCGTTTGCGGCGTACCACGCTTTAGATTTGGAACAACGGGAAGCCTTGAAGGACACTGTTCGGGATAAGGGCAACGCCTTAAAGGACCGGGCAGTGGATTATGCCTTTTACGCCGCTGACGCCTTAGATGACTTTAAAGAGGGTTTAAATGACCGTCAGGCAGCGAAGACGGATGATGTCTCGACCGATGAAACGGTCACCGATGATGCGCCGGAAGATGATATCGTCTTGAGCAGTGACGATGTAGCCGAGCTCAATAAGACCGTTGAGCAGCATGCCCAAGCGACTGATGACGATACCGATCAAGCTGATTCAACTGATTCAACTGATTCAACCACGTCAACGACGGACCAAGCTGAATAATCATACCAGTGTTGGTAGCGCGTCTCGCAGAAGTAGCATCTTCTGCGAGACGTTTTTTGATTCGGCAGCCATTCAAAAAGGACTTGAGACCGCGGTCTCAAGTCCTTTTACGTTGACGTGGGTAATTAGCCGACGTAGGTTAATTCTTTAGAGGTGTGCGTGAATGGTAAAGAACCGTCCTCCGTGACGTGGACGCAGTCTTCGATCCGTACGCCAGCGACACCGGGGATGTAGATCCCTGGTTCAATGGAGAAGCACATGCCTGGCTCCAAGACTAAGTCGTTACCGGCCATGATGGATGGGAATTCATGGTCGCTCATCCCCATGCCGTGACCCAGACGGTGAATGAAGTATTCGCCGTAGCCGGCCTTGGTAATGATGTCCCGGGCAATCTTGTCCAATTCAGCGGCAGTCATACCGGGCTTAACCGCTGCTTGAGCGGTCAATTGGGCTTCTAGACAGACGGCATAGATTTCCTTTTCTTTAGCCGTAGGGGTTCCCAGAGCCACCGTCCGGGACGCATCACTGATGTAGCCGTCGTAGACCGTTCCGAGGTCGAACAGTACCAGTTCGTTGTTGGCGAACTTGGTGTCGTTGGTTGCCCCGTGGGGTTCAGCAGCGTGGGCACCGGCTTGAACTAAGCTTCCAAAAGACATTTCCATAATGCCTTCTTGCATCAGCGCGTACTGTAACTCGGCAACGGCGGATTGTTCCGTCTTGCCCGCTTTCACGGCAGCAAAACCGTGTTCAAACGCGAAGTCGTCCCACTTCCCAGCAATTTCCAACTTCTTGATTTCAGCGGGAGTTTTGATGAGCCGCATGTGGTCAATGAAACTGGTGATGTCGAGGTCGAATTGGGGATTGGTGAACTGAGCCGCGAGGGCTTCCATCCGGGCAACGGGTAGCTGCCCCTTTTCCAAGGCAATCCGGCCGGGGTTCACGTGACGCTGCTTGATCTGGTCGCCAATCATGGCCCAAGGGTCTTCGTGGTCCAGGTACCCAATGACTGGGAATTGCCAACCGGTGGACTTGATGACTTCCACCTCTAAGGCTGGTGCGAAGATAAATGGATCTTGGTCGGGGAAGATGACCAACGCGAGCACCCGTTCAATCGGGTCGCTTCCAAAGCCAGTCAAGTATTGAATGGTTTTAGGGTTGCTCAGATAGGTGAGATCTGCGTGGTGTTCCGCCGTCCATTGTTGAATCTGTTCGAGTTTTGACATAAAATCACCCCTTCAAATGATAGACATATTATAGCATAGTCGGACTCAAGGCTTGAAAATTCCTTGGAAATAGGGTATTCTTTGATGTGAAAGCGTTTTCACACTTGCGCATGAAACACAGGTTCTGTATACTAGTTCAGGTCGCATGAAAACGAATGAAAACGAATGAAAACAACTTAAATCACTGAAGAAAGGGCTATCGCAAATGGAAAAACAAACAGTAACAATTTACGATGTGGCGCGCGAAGCAGCGGTCTCTATGGCTACCGTTTCACGGGTGGTTAACGGGAATCCAAACGTTAAGCCAGCAACGCGTAAGAAGGTACTTGAGGTCATTGACCGCTTAGACTACCGGCCAAATGCCGTTGCACGGGGCTTGGCTAGCAAGAAGACCACGACGGTGGGGGTTATTATTCCCGATGTCACCAACGAATATTTTGCTTCGTTGGCACGGGGAATCGATGATATTGCTATGATGTACAAGTACAACATCATCCTGACGAACTCCGATGAAAATGGAGGAAAAGAAGTCCAGGTCTTGAATACCTTGATGGCTAAGCAAGTCGATGGCATCATTTTCATGGGGAACCAAGTGACGCCAGAATTACGGGACGAATTCAAACGCTCAAAGGCGCCAATCGTTTTGGCGGGTTCCGTGGATGCCGAAAAGTCTCAGCCTAGCGTCAACATCGATTATGTTGCTGCGGTTGCGGAAGCTGTTAAGAACTTGATCGATCACGGAAATCAAAAAATTGCCTTTGTTTCAGGACCGATGGATGAAGCCATTAACCATGATTACCGGTTAAAGGGTTACAAGAAGGCCTTGAAGGATGCGGGCTTATCCTATGATGATAAGCTGATCTTTGAGACGGATTACACTTACAAGGCCGGCCAAGCCTTAGAACCAGCCTTAATGGCTGCCGGTGCGACGGCAGCTTTCGTGGGCGATGATGAGTTGGCCGCTGGGGTGATGAACGGCTTGACGGACGCTAACGTGGACGTTCCTGGTGAATTCGAAGTGATCACCAGTAACGATACTAAGTTAACGGAATTAGTCCGGCCTAAGATGAGTTCCATCACCCAGCCGTTGTATGATATTGGTGCCGTGGCGATGCGGTTGCTGACTAAATTAATGAATAATGAAGCGGTTGATGAAAATACCGTCATTCTACCTTACGGGTTGATGAAACGGAGCTCAACCAAGTAGTCTTTTCAATTTCATGAAAATTGGAAGACGTCTGAAAGCCGAGACGGTCGTCTCGGCTTTTTTGCTGAATTTAAGCGCGCCTTAATCTTTTCGGGGAACGTGTGTGCTACAATGGTAGAAACTTAAAGTAGGGATGGAGGTGGCTTTTGGTGAGTGCCAATAGTCGAATGGAACGTTATCATTCAACGCGAGAGGCGCCAACGCCTCAGCCACAAGCGTCACAGCCTTATCGCCGCCGGCCTGCCTTAGCGCGGTGGGTCGCATTACTGATGGCTTTACTCACGTTAACGGTGGGACTTAAGCTGACCGTCTTTAATGCCTCTTATACGGCGGGAGTGGTGTCCCGGTCTAGTACGGGTGAGAAGGTCATGAATCGTGTGAATAACGAGTTAACGGATCTAGGCATTAGCGGGGATCCCGTGTCCGCCACGTTGATTCAGCCGTATCTGGCTCAAGGAATTGCCCAGTTGTATGGTCAGTCAACGGCGACCGTCGATGATACGGCGTTAGCGAGTGCGATTCAGAGCCAGGCCAGTAGTGTGGGCGTCACCGCTAGTACAGCGTTGACTCGAAAGCTAACGCAGCGGGCCCAGAAACTGGCGACCCGAGCGTTTACGACTACCGCGATGCAGACGGCGGCGACCCGAGTTCAATGGGCGATGCGGTTGAATTGGCTGGTCATGATTGCCGTGGTGCTGTTGAGTATCGTGACCGTTATTTACGCGGCGGGGGTTCACCATTTCTTAGCCAGTCTGGGGCCGGGACTAGCATTAGGGGGCGGCTTGACCGTGATCTTAAGTGGCCTGGGCTGGTTCGTCGGACTTCCTATGGTGACGGCGGCACTTTCGGGGCCTGTCGCGAGTCTTTGCACTGCGGTGGCACAGAGTGGCCTAGGCGTGATTCTTTTTGCGGGCGCCGCTGAGGTGGTCTTAGGATTCCTGGTCTTGCTGGGACACCGGACCTTTCGGCGCTCGTAAGGGCTAATTGAATACGATTTAAACCAAACAGGTTTCCCAGTGTGTGACGTTGGGAAACCTGTTTTTTAGACGAGATTGACTTGAGAGGGGACGCTTAGTGTGGCGTGGTGGCCTGATGAAGGTTAACGTCGTTTAGGATGTCTTGCAACGTGATTTTGGCCATTTGTGCTTCGGCGGCGGCTTGAATCTCGTGGTAATAGTGATCTAACGTCTGGGGCATTGCCACCCCGACTGGACACTTTTGTGAAGTGTGTTGGTCGACGTTTAGCAAGAGTGGCGTTCCAGGGAGGGTGTGGTAGATGTCCTGTAATGTAATCTCGGCGGGGTCACGGGCAAGTGCGAGCTGAGTCGGCCCATGAGTGGGTGCGAGTAAGTTATTTTTTTTGAGAGTTGCCATGATCTTACGAATCAGACTAGGGGAGGTTTCGAGACTACTGGCGATTTCTGGGCTGGTCATTTTTTGTCCCTGAAAATAAGCGATATAGGTCAAAACGTGGATGGTGTCGCTGAACTGAGTATTGGCCATGGTAACACATCCTTTCACTTTAATTGTGTTCTATTCTATAACAGTTTTTATCGTTCGTCAGCTATCAGTCCACGGAAATATTTTTTAAGCGCTTGAATTGACAAGTGACTTTTGAAACGGTATTCTAAAACTGTACTTAAAAAACATACAAAAATATAGGGGGTCTGTATCATGACAGCAGTGACGATTTTTGGTAAAGGAAACATGGGACAAGCAATTGGTGACGTTTTTCAGCAAGGCGGCAATCAGGTAACCTTTATTGACCAAAGTGATCCGGTAGAGAACTTGGGCGAGCTGATTGTCTTAGCGGTGCCTTACTCGGCAGCACTGGTGATTGCGAAGGCCAATCAAGCGAAGTTTGCGGGTAAGACGGTCATTGATATTACCAATCCGTTAAACTTTGATACTTGGGATGAGCTAGTGGTACCGGCAGATAGTTCAGCTGCCGCGCAGATTGCGAAATTACTGCCAGAGTCTCACGTCGTCAAGGCCTTCAATACCACCTTTGCGGCCACACTAAAGAGTCGCCAGGTAGCGGGCCAACAGACGACGGTCATGGCTGCTTCGGATTCTGCGGACGCCAAGGCCCAATTACGAGAAGCTTTAACGGATAGCGGCGTTGCTTTTGTGGATGCCGGCAAATTGAAGCGGGCGCGGGAATTAGAAAGCTTCGGCTTCTTACAGATGACCTTAGCGGCTCAAGAACAGATTGGCTGGACCGGGGGCTTTGCAGTTCTCAAGTAGCCGGTTTGTTCTGATGCTGGATAGAAAATAGCTTGATTTAAAACGGGTTTTCAAATGACTGCGGTCGTTTGGAAGCCTTTTTTAGTCGATTGGTAGATTAAAGTTGACACTGAAAAGTCCTGGCTTGACGTGGCCTAACGATGTCGATATTTTAAACTGTAAACGGAATTAGTGCGGTTAGAAACCCAACCAGCATGCGATTTTTAGCAATAACATGTATACACTTGCATTTATTAGTTGCATTAATTGAATTATCGGATATGATAAGAGCATAAGAAATAATTGAGATGTTGAAAAATCTCGAGGGAGATTTTTCGAGGGGGACGACACACATGTACAGTACACACACATTTCGAAAACCAGAAACGCGTTATTGGCTGGTCGCAGCCATGACTTTGGCGACATTAAGCGTGAGCTCGGGTATTACGGCGAACGCGGATACGAAGTCGTCAGCGGATGAGTCGACGTCGCAGGTTGGACAAGCCACAACCACGGCAACTTCCACGACGACTTTGACGAGTCATTCGGACGATGCATCGTCTGTGGATACCACGGAACAGACCGAAGACACCACCAAGCAGACTGCGGACGTGGTAACTCAGGATACGACCACATCACAGAATTCGACGCGTGATCAATCGTCAGCGGCCTCGACGACGGAAGATCCAAACACTGCAACGAAGCCAGCCAATGCCACGACTGACTCTGAACCGGAAGATGCGAACACCGCAACGATGCCGACGGATACCACGGCCGACTCCGAGTCGGACGATGCGGCCTCCCAGAAAACTGTGCAGAACCAGGGGGATGAAACTGGAACGACCCTGCCAGAAGCCGATACGGAGACCGTAGAAGACGCCGATGCGGTGGTCCAGGACGCAGCGCCAGCACCGGAAAATTCGAGTTCGACGTCTTCGGTGAAAGCTAACGCCCAAAAAGCGGCGGCACCAGCGTCAGCAACGTATAGCGATAGTAGCTGGTTTAACTGGCAAGTCGATGATGCGACGGGAACGGCCACGGTTACGGGCGCTACTAAAAATTTAAGTGGTGCCATTTCGATTCCACCAACTTATACGGTCAATGGGAAGACTTATCAGGTGACGACGATTGGCCGGGCGGCCTTTGCCCAAAGCACGAATCTGGTCAATGGGCTGACTAGCGTGACCTTTAATCAGGGCCTCACGACCATTGAAGATTCGGCGTTTGCTTATCTAGATAGCCTAGAAGCTGTTGATTTCTCAGCGGCGACGACGTTACAGAAGATTGGGTACCAAGCATTCGTATCCACCAAGCTAACGACGCTGACCTTACCGGACAGTGTCACCACGATTGGTCAAGAAGCCTTTACCTACGTGCCGTTGACCAGTGTGACCTTGCCGGCGCAGTTGACATCGCTGGGCAGTGCGGCCTTTTCTAGTGGGGGCTTGCAGAGCGTCGATCTTAGTCACGCCACGCAACTGACCAGTATCGGGGACCACGTTTTTGAAAACGACCAACTGACTAGCGTGGTTATCCCGGCTAACATCCAGACAATCGGGGTGAACGCTTTTGCGGCCAATCATGGATTGGCGAGCCTGACGTTTGCGCCGAACAGTCAACTGCTCAGTATTGGGGAGGGTGCCTTTATCTATGACGGTGCCTTGGCAGAAGTGGTCTTTCCGGATTCGTTGACGACGATTGGGAAGAATGCTTTCTTATCAGATATCGGATTAACACAGGTAACGTTTGGCGCTGGCCTGACCAGCATTGGCGACCAAGCGTTCACTTACGATGATCAGCTCACCACGGCCGATTTTAGCCGGGCGACCCAGTTGAAGACCATTGGAACGGGCGCCTTTGAATATACGGGCCTTCATCAGGCCTTGACGTTGCCGTCATCGGTGACGACGATTGGCGACTTTGCCTTTGCAGGGAGTCAGTTAACCGATTTGACGTTAAACGAGGGCTTACTCACGATTGGTGAAAGTGCCTTTAGTTACAACCATTTGAATAAGACGTTGACGATTCCGAAGTCGGTACAGACGGTGGGGGACCGGGCCTTCTTTGGAAACGAGTTGACCGCCGCAACGATTTTGGGGGATGAAACGGTACTAGGACAGGACGCGCTTTCCTATAATCGAATCACGCAGTTGACCAGTCCTAGCGTGACCACCATGCTAGCGGATGAACAGACCGTGACGCATTTTACGGATTCTAACGGGATTCACTTGAACGACCTCTTTACCGTGAATATGGGCGGCCAAACGGAGCAGAATCTGGTGATTACCAATCTCTCTAGTGAGACGGGAACCGTGAGTCTGGTGAACGGTGGTTTTGTGGTCACGGAAGGAACCAAGCGATTTAATTTTGATTGGACGTTACCAGTCAATGGCGTGGCGGTGTATCAAGGACACTATACGGTCGTTTTGGATGACCCAAACATTAAGGTAGCCGATTCGACGATCTTCGTGGGAACGCCCTGGACACCAGCGGATAACTTCGTGAGCGCTGAAACGGATAGTGGTACTTCGATTCCGTTAGACAAGTTGACCGTTGAGTCGAACGTGGATACCAGTAAAGCCGGAAAGTATACGGTTACGTACCGGTATGGTTCCGAAGTCGAAACCGCTACGGTCACCGTGCTGAAACGGTTGGCCACCTTAACGCTGGAAGGCAATCAGCAGGTCGTTTATAACGGGACGGCTTGGACGCCTGACGCTACGCAATACTACGTTGACCTTCCAGATGGCAGCCGGTATCAACTGCAGGCGGGAGATTTGAATGCCCCAACCGTGACTAACGTGGGAGATTCACCCGTGACGGTCACGTTGTCGGCGGCGGGAATTGCCCATCTAAATGCCCTGCAACAAGCGGATATGTATGATTGGCAATTTGATCCTAGTGAGGCTACGTTTGCGGTGACGCCGGCGACGGTCCAGGTGACCGTGAATTCGGCTGATAAGATAGCGGGGCAGGATGATCCGACCTTTGAGACGACCGTTACCGGGATGCCGGCCGATGGTGTGGCGCTTCATTATACGGTCGTTCGGGAACCGGGTGAGACGCCAGGAACTTATCGTTTGACGGTCGACTTGGGGCAGAACACCAATTATCAGGTACTGGTCACGGATGGTACCCTAACGATTCGGCCCAACCAGCAGACGTTGACCGGGAAGGATTACACCATGTACGTGGGCGATCCGACCCCAACCAGCACTGACTTTGGCGCCACTGCGACGGATGCGGAAGGCCAACCTACGGACGTGATGGTGGATTTGGCGCATGTCGATTTAACGTCGCCACAGACCTATCAGGTCGAGCTGAGTACGGCGGATGGTCAGAAATTAGTGGTGAACTTGCATGTTTTGGCGAACTTAACGACGCCCCTGACTGGGCAGGATTACACCATGCACGTGGGTGACGCAACGCCGACAGCCGAGGACTTTCAAGCGACGGCTACCGATAAGACTGGGGCGGCACTGACCCCGATTGCGGTGGACTTGACGCAAGCGGACTTGGCAACGGCTGGTGACTATGCCGTCACCCTAAGCGTAGGGGATCAACAGATCAAGGTCTGGTTGCATGTATTAGCGGCATCTACGGGTGGAGAGACGCCTGAGGAACCCGACCCGGGCAATCCTGGTGATGGCGGCAATCCTGAGGAACCCGACCCGGGTAACCCTGGTGACGGTGGCAATCCTGAGGAACCTGACCCAGGTAATCCCGGCGATGGCGGTAATCCTGAAGAACCTGACCCAGGCAATCCTGGCGATGGCAGTAACGTCGTTGATCCTGAACAGCCAATTGATGGTGGTAATGGGGACACTAGCGTGACGGGTCCCGGTAACGGGGCTACCGATACGCCTGATGGTGAACAATCAGGACGGCCTGATGTTAAGCCAACGGCTCCGGCTACTGGAAGTCAAGTTACGTTAAATCAGCAGCCACAACAGGGCGCTCAGCCGGCTAAGGTGACCACACTGGCCAATCAGGCGACTTCGATGCAACGGTCGACGACTCAAACTGCGTCGACAACAACGCCAGCGGCCACGCCGGAATACCAAGCAACTACGTTACCCCAAACTGGTGAGCAGAAGACCGGTTGGGCAGCGGTGCTGGGACTCCTGTTAGGAAGCTTAGGGTTAGCTGGGCATCGCCGAGTACGGCGGCACCAAGATTAAAGTAGACAGTAATAGGACAGCAAAAGGCGTTCAGAACTGGGAAATATCCCAGCTCTGAACGCCTTTTTGACGGTCTTACATTAGAATCTTTGAGAGGAAGTCCTTGGCCCGTTCCGTTTGGGGATGCGCGAAGAACTCGGCGGGCGTGCTGTTTTCTTGAATATAGCCGTCAGCCATGAACCAGATACGGTCGGCTACGGACTTCGCAAAGCCCATTTCGTGGGTGACCACCACCATGGTCATCCCTTGATTGGCCAATTGTTGCATGACGCTTAAGACTTCGCCGACCATTTCGGGATCTAGCGCGGAGGTCGGTTCGTCGAAGAGCATCACCTTAGGGTTCATTGCCAACGCTCGAGCGATGGCGACCCGTTGGGCTTGACCACCAGACAGGCTGGCGGGGAAGGCGTCTGCGTGATCGTCAAGGTTAACCTGTTGGAGCAATTCGTGTGCCTGCTTAGTTGCTTCGGCGTCACTGATGCCCTTTACTTTCATTGGTGCTAACTTGATGTTTTCGAGGACACTCATGTTGGGGAAAAGGTTGAAGCCTTGGAAGACCATGCCCATTTGTTCCCGCAGGGCGTTGACCCGCTTAGTATCCAAAGTAGTGAGGTCTTCACCGTTGAAGGCCACGTGGCCGCTGGTGGGCGTTTCTAGCAGGTTCAAGCACCGGAGAAAAGTACTCTTCCCACTTCCGGAGGGGCCGATGACCACGATTACTTGGCCGGCGTCGACCTGTTCCGTAATGTCTTTTAAAACACTGTTTTTACCGAAATCTTTCGCGAGGTTTTGAACCTCAATTACTGGTTTAGTCATGTTGCATGCTCCTTTCGAAGTGGTTCAAGATCCGTGAGGCGGTAAACGTCATGATAAAGTATAGCACCATGATGACCGCGATTGGGGCGACGCCTCGGTAGGTATCTGACCGGACGATGTTGCTTTGGAAGATAAGTTCGGATACCCCGATGATGGAGACGATAGAACTGTCTTTAATCAAGGTAATAAATTCGTTCCCCAGTGACGGCCAGATATTCTTGAGGGCTTGAGGCAAGATGACGAAGCGCATGGTAGCACCACTGGTCATCCCTAGGCTTCGAGCGGCTTCGGTTTGACCATCATCCACGGAATTGATACCGCCCCGGATATATTCAGCTACGTAGGCACCGGAGTTTAAGGAAATAGCGATGATCCCAGACGTCAGGGCGGGAAGGTTCACGATCAGGCCTAAGCCAAAGTAGACGAACATCACTTGGACCATCATTGGCGTTCCCCGAATGAACTCGACGTAGGCCGTTGCTAACCAACGAATCAACGTTTTGACGACGCCACCATGGAGCATCCGTGCGAGGGAGAGAATCACACCCAGGATGAATCCGAAGAAGACGGAGCACACGGTGATGATCAGCGTGTATTCAATCCCCGTTAAGAAAGCTTTCCAATAGTGCCACATGCTAGTGTTCACAGTGTTGGTCTTTAAGTATTTCCCAGCGGCTGGTAAGTAGTCTTGGTTGACCAGGTCCTGCTTACGAATCTGATCGACGGATTTGTTGGCGGCAGCCACTAGAGCGGTCGAACCTTTCTTGAAGGCGACGGCGGCGCTGGTGTCTGAAGCACTCAAGTCGAAATGACTAGGAATCATGGCCAATTGCTTGTTGTTGGCAACGTAGGCCTGAGCAGAAGGCTTTTCCATGGCGACCCCAGCAATCTTGTGACTCTGGAGGGCTAAGATTAGGTCGGAAACGGAGGTCATTCCTTTGACCTTAGTATCAGTGGTTTGTTTCTTGGATTCGTTGTACATGGTCGACCCAGTTTGGGCACCAATGGTCTTGCCTTTAAAAGAATCTTTGTCGTGGTAGAGCCCTTTTTCGCTCTTGTTAACTACGATACTATACCCACCTTGATAGTAAAGATGGGTGAAGTCCACGTTCTTTTTCCGAGCAGGTGTGGGGTTCATCCCCGAGATGACCATGTCGACCTTACCAGTTTGTAAAGCGACTAACAGTGAATCGAAGGACATGGATTTGACTTTAAGTTTAACGCCTAGGCCCTTGGCGATTTTTTCACCAACGGCAACGTCCATCCCGACGATTTTGCTCTTGCCATGAACTGTGGCTTGGAATTCGTAGGGGGGATAGTCGGGCGAGGTCCCCATGACCAGCGTCCCTTTCTTTTGGACGCGGACCAGAGAATCATCGGCAGCGTGGGCCGTAGTTGGGCGGGTAGCCCATCCTAAGGTAATGGCGAGAATCAGGGTAATGAAAATAATGACTTTTTTCTTCATGGCACGGGCTCCTTGTTTTGAAATGATGGTACTTAGTATAGCTATCAATGCGTATTTATGCAATAACTAATTGGAAAAAATACGTTTTATACATAAAATATCCATTTTTTAGCCATAAAATGCCTTTTATACAGGATTTTGCCAGTGAATATTCATTGAAAGCGGATTCAGAAACGCCTGATAAGATATGATTGAAAAAAAACAAGGCCGGTGCTAAACTTAACAATGTCTGTTTTATATGGATATATAAAAACTTAGAAAAGAGGAGTTACGATGTCAGGACATTCTAAATGGCATAACATCCAGGGTCGGAAAAATGCCCAGGATGCAAAACGTGGAAAAATTTTCCAAAAGATCTCACGTGATTTGTACCAAGCTGCAAAAGCAGGTGGTGTTGATCCCGACGGTAACCCTCAACTTCGTTTGGAAATGGATAAGGCCCGGGCTGCTAACATGCCTAAGGAAAACATCAAGCGTGCGCTTGACAAGGCTTCCGGTGTTGGCGGTGCCAAGTTCGAAGAAATTACCTATGAAGGTTACGGCCCAGCTGGGACTGCCATCATGGTTGCTGCCTTGACGGATAATAAGAACCGGACGGCTGCCGCTATTCGTTCCGCCTTTACGCACCACGGCGGTTCTCTTGGCGCAAACGGTTCCGTTTCCTACATGTTCGATCGTAAAGGGTACATCGTGATTTTGCGCGATGGCCTGGACACGGATGAAGACACGATGTTGATGGATGCACTTGATGCCGGCGCTGATGACATGGATACGACCGATGACGAATTTACGATTTGGACGGATCCTTCTTCAGAAACTGCTGTCCGGGACGCATTGCAAGCCAAGGGCTACAAGCTCGATACGGCTGAAGTGCGGATGTTCCCACAAACTACGACGGAAGTTCCCGAAGATAAGGTCAGCCAATACCAAGGCTTAATTGATGAATTAAACGCCAACGATGACGTTTCTGACGTTTACGAAGCGGCCGTCTTACCAGAAGGCGTTGAATAAACGAAGTTGATTGAGTAGTCGTTGTTTTAAAATCCCCTACATTGACGGGTAACCGTTGACGTAGGGGATTTTTAGTTGTTGGTCTCGGTGGCAAGGGGCCCTTTACGGTGTGAGCTGCTAGGGTGGTATCGGAATTTAAGAGCGTCAGCACTTGCGTAAAAAACGAAAATGGTTCACTATGAGTTTAGTGGAAACCATTAATCTGCTATACTAATAATCTACTATTTAGGTTTAACGACTAACTGATTGATAGAGTCGTTAACACAAGGGACGATTTTGTGATGAATTCAGCACATAAAGATCAAGCGCAACGAATTTACTATAACCGAATGCCCATCGCTGACCAGCTGGCGACTATCGCGCACGTCATCCGGTTGTGCGGTGAAGACCTGGTGTTTACCGACTATCTCAAGAAGCAGCTTGCAACGGAACACCGGACGATCGATAGCGATGAGCTAAGTCGCATCCTCAATGATAGTCAGTACAACATTATTGGGGTGACCAAGACGCCCCATGATACTTATACGGATGTCCGCTATATCTTGCAAGGCACCCACGTTTTTTCTGCGGAATTGAATGGACGCCCCATTAAGGCGCTTTTGCGGTTAGTCCTGTCGGAGACCCGGCGAAGTATCGTGACGGCCTACTACAGTGACGTGACACGGTTTTATGATTAAGTGATCTGGTGACGTGGGGACTGGACTGACTTTTGGCACACATGCCGTTATGGTGATCGTGTAAATTTAAGGCGACCGCCTTTTACCTGGTAACTGTCAGGTGAAGGGCGGTCGCTTTGTGGTTTTATTGGATATTTTGCAAAGTTTTTCGAAAAAGATCAGACCATTTACGGAGTTCACACGTAAGCGACTAAAAGGGGGAACGAACCATGTTGCAAGCATTGGTCACGGAGTTATTGACGGCGGCGGTGACGCAACGGGCAAGTGATATTTACCTGGTACCGGCCGGACAGGCGATGGTCATTCGGCTACGAACGACCGAAGGATTGCGTAGGTGGCGAACGGTGCCACTGGCGACGGGAAATCAATTGCTGACTTATTTCAAGTTTCACGCGGATATGGCGGTCAGTGAGCGGCGGCGACCGCAATCCGGGGCGTTAACTTGGCAACGGACCACGCCACCAGTTGATTTACGGTTCTCAACGGTCGGGGATTATGCCGGTCAGGAGTCGTTGGTCATCCGGGTGATTTATCCGTATCAGCACTTGGCAATGGCGTATCTGGTCCCCGAGCAGGTCCTTAGACTACAGGACCTGACGACCCAACGAGGACTATGCCTGTTCGCGGGGCCGACGGGGTCGGGAAAGACCACGACAATGTACACCCTAGCCCAGCAGATGACCACTACGGCCATGGTGTTGACCATTGAAGACCCCGTCGAGATTAAGGAGCCGCAGTTTCTACAACTCCAGGTGAATCCTACCGCGGGGATGGATTACGTAGAGTTGCTTAAGGTGGGGTTACGGCACCGCCCCGACGTCTTTATCATTGGCGAGATTCGTGACACCGAAACAGCCCAGGCTGCGGTCCGGGCGGCACTAAGCGGCCACCTAGTCCTGAGTACGGTTCACGCACGTTCGGCAGGGGGAACGGTCACGCGACTCCTAGAATTAGGGGTCGATCGTCAGCAGTTACGTCAGACTTTGACGCTGGCCTGTTATCAACGATTGATTCCCCGTGTTGATCAGGACCCCGCCGTCTTATTTGACGTGGCCGCGGCGGACGACCTCTGGCAAGCATCGATAGGGATGCAGAAAGGATGGCACGATGCCTTGGAAAACGCGGTTACAACGCGGACCATTACGGTGGCTACGGCGCAGCGCTACGCCAACGGGTAACTGGTCTTTAACGCAACAAGCTCGAATCTGTCAGCTGCTGGCTGATCAGTTAGCCAGTGGGTTTTCATTAAAACAGGCGGTGGGGTTCTTACAAGCCACACAGCCACAAATGGCGGCTAGCTTAGCACAAATTGCAACGGGGTTGGCGGCAGGACAATCGTTAGTGACCTGTTTGGAGCCTTATTTAGTGGCCCATGTGTGGCTTCAATTAGAGCTAACGGCGACCCATGGGGCGTTACGTCCGGCATTGCAGCACGCGGCTACTGTCTTACGATTATTGGCCACGCAACGGCGGCAATTACGGCAGCTTTTGGCTTACCCAGTTGGCTTGCTGGTGGGAATGGGGCTACTCTTCGGGACCCTGCAGTGGGGAGTCTTGCCCCAATTACAGACCAGTTTGGCCCCGCAGCTCCCAGGCCGTGTGACTTGGTCGTTACGCGGATTGGGCATCTTAGGCCTGTTGGGGAGCGTGGTGGTCGCTTGGTTGGGGTGGACCGGTTGGCGGCGCGCAACGGCAATTCAGCGGGTGACCTTCTTAGTCCGTTGGCCGGTCGTGGGGACATTGGTGCAGGCCTACTATGGCTATTATTTGACGGAGACACTTAGCCGATTGGTCCAGGGCGGCTTGAGCGTCCAGCAGATGTTGCACGTGCTGCAAGACCTCCCGCCACAAGCGTTGCTTCATCAGATGGCCGATCAGTTGACACAGCGGCTAAATCAAGGTCAAGGACCGGTGGATTGGCTTAAGGCCCAGCGCTATTTACCACCCCAATTAGGAATGTTTCTCGAAAAGGGGAGTTCTACGAGCGTGCTAGCGCGAGAATTGACGGCTTACAGCCAACTTCAGTACCGAGAACTGGTCCGTCTGACAGAACGGGCCTTAGCCTGGGTTCAGCCGATCTTGTTGACGGTTGTGGCGGGGCTAGTGGTCACGGCTTACTTAACGTTATTGTTACCGCTCTACCATAATTTACAGGAGGTCTATCCGTGAAAGAACGTCGAGGATTTACGCTAGTTGAGATGACGATTGTCTTGTTTATTATTTCATTGTTGATTCTGATTATTTTGCCCAATTTGAACGGACAACGGCACCGGGCGCAGGGAATCCATCAGCGGGCGATGCAGACGGTGGTCCAAGGGCAGGTGACGGCCTATTTGGATGACCATCCAACGAGCGAGACAATCACCTACGATCAGCTGTTGAAAACGGGGTATTTGACCCGCCAGCAGGTGGCCCAGGCCCAACAGGAGCATTTGAAGATCACGGGGAATGAGGTGACGGGTGGTTAGGCGTCGGTCGGGGTTTACGGTGTATGAGATGGTCTTGGTGTTGATAGTCGTTGCAGGGATGCTGACGCTGCTTGCTCGTCCAGCCCGGGTGACGCAGGCCGTTTACGCCGAACGGGCCTTTTGGCCAGCGTTCCAGCGCTTCTGGCAGAGTAGTCGGCAGACGGCTATGCGTAAGCATCGTCAGGTGCAGATTAAGGTGGTCAGTGACCAGCGACAGCTCCAGTTGTGGACCTATCCACCGAACGAACGGATCATTCAGCGCTTACCACTACCGGGAAGCTTGCGATTGGAAGCGGGGCAGGGGGATAGCTTCCTCTTTTACCCCTCCGGCTATGTCCGTGCGCGAACGGTGATCTGGCGGAGCCGGGAAACCCAACGTTGGTGGCATCAAGCGATTCAGTTAGGGGGACGAGTATTTGAAGTTACGGAAACGACGACGCCGTGGGTGCGTACGCTGGGGGAGCGCTGAGCGGCAGGGCTGGTTATTGCCGGATACTCTGTTGGCGTTAAGCTTAGTGGCGGGAACCTTGGCGATGACGCAACAAACTGTAGTGATGACGCGACACTGGGCCGTCCGTGATGAGCAGCGACTGCGGGTGGCTCGGCAGACGCGGGACCAGGCCCTTCTTCAGGTTGTGCAGGCACCATGAGTCAGCGGCAGGGGTTTACGTTAGTCGAAGCACTTCTTAGTCTGGGGGTCGTTGCGTTACTCTTGGGTTTGACGACGGGCTGGGGGCGGTACTTAAGCCGACCATCAGGAGTGGATACGACGGCCCCCTACGTCATGATTCAGGCGTTAGAGCGTCCGGAGCGCTATGAATACGTGGGGCTAAAGGACCAGGGGATTTTATTAAAAGATCACTTTGACGCAGAAAAAGTCGTTTGGTTAACGGTAAATGAGCGAGGAATCCTAGGAATTAGCGATCAGCTGGGGCGGGGGCACTTGCCAATTCTAACTGACGTGACGGCACTGGAATGGCGACCCGTAGCGACTACGGGAACGGTGATTTTACGAGTGAAACGGGGGAGACGAGCTAAATGGCAAACCGCACTGCTGGACTTGCGGGCACCAAGCGGGGATTTGTGACCGTTTGGGCGCTCGCCTTTTTGGCCATGATGACGGTCATCATGAGTTTAATGTTGATGGGACAAAGTGCTCGGCACCAGACAACGGAGCGGTTGATTCGCGTCTATCGGCGTGAGACACGACATTATCGCGAAGAGTTGGCGCAACGACTAAGGGAGACTCCGACCGTGACCAGCCGGGACGTTCACAAACATGCTTGAATAGTGCTTAAAAAATCGGTAATATAGACAACGGATACATTGTGTTATGGAATTTTCACAAGGAGGCGAAGCGTCCTGTCACAAGAACAGACAGAAGCGCTCTTTAAAGTTCTGGATCAGTCCACAACGACTTTACAGAAAGCGCTTAGTACATCTTATCTAGATGCCTTTATCGAGACGGGCGATAATTTGCTTAACGGTGAGGTTCAAGTTGAAGATGGGCGTCCTGATCAGGCGACGGTTACTGCATTAACGGCGCTTTACCAGCAAGCGCCTTGGCAGAGTTATGATGCTGAGACGGTTCGACGAGCGATTCAACTGGTCATGTTGAAGGCAATTCGAGTCGACGAGATTCAAGCCAATCATCAATTAACCCCTGATACGATTGCGTATATTATGGGGTATCTGGTGACCCGGTTGGAACACAATAAGCAGCATCTGACTCTGTTGGACCTGACGGTTGGGACGGGGAACTTGCTGACGGCAGTAGTTTCCCAGTTGAAGGCAGTTGTTGCTGGTAAGATTGAGGCGTATGGGGTCGATAACGATGACACCATGTTGTCGATTGCCCAGTTGTCTAGTGATCTACAACGGTTACCGATCGAATACGTCCATCAGGATGCTCTGGAGCCTTTATTGGTTCCGGCCAGCGATTTGATTGTGGCGGACTTGCCAATTGGGTATTACCCCGTTGACGCCAACGCCGCGACGTATCAGACCCATGCAGCTGAGGGCCATTCGTTCGTCCACCATCTCTTGTTGGAGCAGGCCGTGCGGCAACTAACGCCAGGTGGTATCGGGGTCTTCTTGGTTCCGTCGCAGTTGTTCCAGACTGCGGAGGCCAAGGGACTCTTGAAATGGTTGCCAACGAACGCTTACCTACAAGGGTTGTTGAACCTCCCGCGTGAATTGTTTGCCAATGCGAATGCTCAGAAAGCCATCCTGATTCTCCAGAAACCAGGGGCGGGAGCACAGCAGGTCGAACAAGTCATGCTGGGTGAATTTCCATCATTTAAAGATCAATCAGCGTTTCAAAAGTTTATCGCAGAAATCGTCCAGTGGGAAGAACAGAACTTACTGACCGATCACGCGTAAAAGGAGAAAAGACCACATGGGAAAATCTATTGCAATTAACGCCGGTAGTTCGACGTTGAAGTTCAAACTGTTCCAAATGCCAGAAGAGTCCGTTATCGCTGAAGGGGCCATTGACCGGATCGGGTTAGGGAACTCCTTAGTTGAAGTTAAATATGGTGACGGTCAAAAGTATGAAACGCGTCAAGATGTGAATGACCATAAAGAAGCCATTCAATTGATGTTAGACCAATTGACGGAATTGAAGATCATTACGAACTTTGACGAAATCACGGGTGTGGGTCACCGGGTCGTTGCCGGTGGTGAAGAGTTCAAGGACTCCGCTATTATTGATGACGATGTCTTGAAGAAGATTGAAGACTTAGCGGAATATGCGCCACTGCATAACCCAGCCGCTGCGATGGGCATCCGGGCGTTCAAGAAGATTTTGCCAAACGTCTTAAGTGTGGCCGTCTTCGATACGTCCTTCCACCAGTCCATGCCAGAAGTTAACTACATGTACGGAATCCCTTACGAGTACTACCAGAAGTTCGGTGCCCGGAAGTACGGGGCACACGGAACTAGTCATCGTTACGTGGCAAGCCGGGCCGCTGCCATGTTAGGCAAGCCGCTGGAAGACTTGAAGTTGATCACCATGCACTTGGGTGCTGGGGGCTCAATTACGGCCATCAAGAACGGTAAGTCCTTCGATACGTCCATGGGCTTCACGCCACTGGCTGGGATTGAAATGGCGACCCGTTCTGGGGATATTGATGCGTCATTAGTGGCTTACTTGATGGAAAAGTTAAACATTGAAAAGCCAAGTGATATGATCAACATCTTGAACAAGAAGTCTGGTCTCCTGGGTGTTTCTGGCGTGTCTGCTGATATGCGGGACCTGGAAAAGGTTCAGGATAAGAATCACCGGGCCAAGTTGGCGCGGGACATGTTCATCAACCGGATCGTGCGGTACGTTGGTGCCTACCTGGCTGAATTAGGTGGCGCAGATGCCATTGTTTACACGGCCGGTGTTGGTGAGAACGATATCATGATTCGTCAAGAAGTTGCGGATAAGTTAGGTTACTTTGGCATCGGGGTTGATCCTGAAAAGAACAACATCCGGGGTGTCGAACGAGACTTGAGTAAGGCGGGTTCGAAGATTAAGACCCTGTTGATCCCAACGAACGAAGAATTAATGATTGTTCGGGATATCGAACGGTTACGTAAGCAAGCTTAAGCTTGACTAAATGAAGACCTCCATTGGATGATGACCGGTGGGGGTCTTTAATTCACATTAAGATGAATAAAATTCATGAAAACAAATATAAAGTGAAACGAATGCGATTATGGTGGGGCTCAGCCCCGCTAAAGCTACTGAACTAACCAGCGTCGTCTCTGGTATTGTGCCCTTGAGCGTGTATAATATACTTCAACAAGGGGGAAGTAAAATGAAAAACACTCAATCAACTTCAAACCAAAACTTTTCTCGTGAACTCAAAAGCCGTCACGTTCAGTTGATTGCGTTGGGGGGCACGATTGGAACCGGGCTATTCTTAGGATCTGGTCAAGGTATCCACTTAGCTGGGTCATCGATTCTACTTGCTTACTTAATTACGGGAATTATGTGTTTCTTACTGATGCGGGCGTTGGGGGAACTCCTGCTGTCGGATTTAAACGTGCATTCGTACATTGATTTTATTCAGCGCTACTTGGGGTCGAATATGAGCTTTGTGGCTGGATGGACATATTGGGTCTGTTGGATCACGATTGCGATGGCCGAGATTACGGCGGCTGGGCAGTACATGCAGTATTGGTTCCCACAGTTGCCGCAATGGGTTACCGGCTTGGTACTCCTGGGGATTCTGTTGCTTTTGAATTCCGTGACCGTTAGTGCGTTTGGCGAAACGGAATTTTGGTTTGCCATCATCAAGATTGTTGCCATTGTGGCGTTGATCCTCGCTGGGGTCTACATGGTCAGCGTGCAGTTTCCAACGCCGGTTGGTCACGCCAGTGTCAGCAACTTAGCGCAAGGCGGCTTCTTTGCTAACGGTTGGAAAGGATTCTTCTTATCCTTCCAGATGGTGCTCTTTAGCTTCGTCGGTATTGAAATGGTGGGGATGACGGCTTCCGAAACGGCGGATCCTAAGAAAGTCATCCCTAAGGCCGTCAACGAAATTCCTATGCGGATTATTCTCTTCTACTTGGGTTCACTATTGGCCTTGATGTGCATCTACCCATGGCAATCGATTTCGCCGACCAGCAGTCCGTTTGTCCAGGTCTTCAAGAATGCCGGGGTTCAAGCGGCGGCTTCAATCATTAACTTCGTGGTGTTAACGGCGGCGGCTTCGGCCTGCAACAGTTCGTTATTCACAACGGGGCGGATGCTCTTTTCTCTGACGTATCGGGGGAAGGGACGGTTTGCTAAGCGGATGGGCACCCTGTCTAAGGCGCAGGTACCTGTACACGCATTACGATTCTCTACGGTTATCATTGCCGTTTCGGTCTTCTTGAACCTGTTGATTCCGGGACACGTTTTTGCCTTTGTTGCCAGTGTTGCGACGACCTGCTTCCTGTTCATTTGGGGTGCAATCGTGGTGGCTCACCTGAAGTATCGGAAGCATTTACAGGCGACCAAGCAACCGGGCCACGGCTTTGCGATGCCATGGTTCCCCTTCACGGACTACTTGGTCTTGATCTTCTTGGCGGGAGTCGCCATCGTCCTCTTGTTCCGGACAGATACGCTGATTGCGTTGATCGGGTCTGCAGTATGGCTGATGGCGTTGTGGTTAGGTAAACGACTACGGGACCGTGAGAAGACCAGTGCTGTGGTTGCCGAACACGTGTCGTCCCAGACGCACACTGACGTAGAGTCTGATAATTCAACACGTTAGAACTGCTAAAAAACGTGGGTCACTGGACAGAAATTGTCCGGGGGCCCACGTTTTAACGTGGCGACTTTTTCCGGCATGTATCCGGCGGAAAGTGGGGGAAAGTGCTACGATAAATGTAACGAGTAAAATGGAGGGATCATAGCATGAAGACGTTATCACTAGCTGGGCGGACGGTTCCAGCAATCGGTATTGGAACTTGGCATATGGGTGATCGTCCAGAATTACGGGACCAAGAGATTGCGGCGATTCGGGCTGGCGTTCAGGCTGGCGCGCGGGTCATCGATACTGCCGAGATGTACGGCTCCGGTCGCTCGGAGCGATTGGTGGGGGCGGCGATTCGGCCGTTGGACCGCCAACAACTCTTTTTGATTTCTAAGGTCCTCCCGGAAAATGCCTCGCGTGAGCGAATGGCTGCGAGTTTAGAAGCCAGTCTACAACGCTTGGGAACGGACTACTTAGACCTTTATCTGTACCACTGGCGGGGAACCGTCCCTCTGGCAGAAACGGTGGCGGAGTTAGAACGCCTGCAGAGCACCGGGAAGATCAAGGCGTGGGGCGTGTCTAACTTTGATCGTGATGATTTGGAAGAACTCTGGCAGTTGCCAGGTGGCCCCCACGTTCAGGCAAATGAGGACTTGTACCACCTGGGAAGCCGAGGAATCGACTATGCCGTGCTTCCCTGGCAACGGGAACATCAGGTACCGCTAATTGCGTATTCTCCGGTTGCTCAAGGGGATTCTTGGGGACAACACCTCACGACGAATCCGGTGGTGCGAAAGCTGGCTCAGCGCCATCAGGTGAGTGTCTATCAATTGCTTTTGGCGTGGGTCATTCGGGACCCGCAAGTTTTAGCGATTCCCCAGACCAGTTCGGTGGCCCATATGCGGCAGAATTTAGCCGCTTTGTCTCTAGAGCTACGTCCGGAAGAGTTAGCGGCGTTGGATGAACAATTTCCACGGCCAACGCATAAGGAACCGTTGGACGTCATTTAGGAGGCTACAGGATGCAATATTTTACGTCAGATACACACTTTTTTCATAAAGACCTTTTGGGGAACAACGAATTTGCCCCGCGGCCCTTTCCGTCCGTCGAGGCTATGAATCAGACGATTATTGATCACTGGAATGCACGGGTCGCCCCAACCGATACGGTCTACCATTTAGGCGATATTGCGCTGTACTTTACGCACCCGGCGAGTCAGTCGAATCAGGCGGTGGGGGAGGTACTGTCTCAGCTTAACGGCCATTTGGAACTCATCAAGGGTAATCACGATAGTCGGGCCCTGTTTAAGTACTTAGCCGCGAATAATCCGATTGACCATGGTCGGCCGAAGTACGCTTTTCATGACGTGGGCGTGCTGATTAAGTACGATCACCGTCAGTACTATATGACCCATTACCCGATGATGTTGGGAATCGTCAAGCAGATTATTAATCTGCACGGACATATCCACCATTATGCGGTGCCGGTCAAGGAGAATATCAATGTTGGGGTGGACACGCCGGAACAACGGTACTTAGATGCGCCACTCCCGTTTGGCACGCCGTTTTCTACGGCTGAGATTGAACAGATGGTGACGGGGAAAGCCGCTGAGTTCAAGGCTAAACAATAGCTTGACCGAATTCAGGGGATGCCGTAGGATTAAATTCAGTATGATGAGGGGGGCGCCGCATGGAACGAGTGACCATTTTACACACCAATGATTTGCATTCACATTTTGAGAATTGGCCGCGGATTCGGCGCTATTTAGCCACTACCCGGGCGTCAGCTGAAGCGGCGGGGGCCAGCGTGTACACCGTTGACTTGGGAGATCACGTCGACCGGGCTCATCCCATTTCCGAGGCCACTGCGGGACAGAAAAACGTTCAGTTAATGAATCAGGTGGGTTACGATGCCGTGACGATTGGGAATAATGAGGGGTTAGGTTTTATGCGCCCCCAGTTAGATCACTTGTATGACCACGCCAACTTTCCCGTTGTTTTAGGAAACTTGAAGACTTTAGATACGCGACAGACACCAACGTGGGCGGTCGACCATCAATTTTGGACCACCTCTGCTGGAACGCGTATCCTGGTGCTGGGCTTGACGGCCCCCTATCAACTAACGTACCCACTGGCAGGATGGTGGCCGATTGCGGCAAGTCAGGCTTTGGACCACTTGTTAAAGACCTATCGGGACCAGGCGGATGTCTGTGTCTTGTTGTCCCACTTAGGGATAACGGTCGACCGACAGTTGGCCAAACGTTTCCCACAAGTTGACGTCATCATTGGGAGCCACACGCATCATTTACTCCCCCACGGAGAGCAGGATCAGCACAGCTTACTGGCGGCTGCCGGAAAGTACGGACAGTACGTGGGTAAGATTGAGTTGGACTTAGATGTGCACCACCGGATAACCACGGCCACGGCTGGTGTGGTGGCTACGGCTGATCTGCCCGTTGAGGCGGAAGACGCGGACGAAGTGAGGGAGTTGAGCGACCTGGGCCGGTCCATGCTGGCCAAACAGCGGGTGGCAACGTTGCCCACGGCACTTGAGACCAATTGGACGGGACATCCACAACTGGTCCGCGAAGGGTTGCACGCCATTGCGGAGTATGCGGGGACCCAGGCAGCCGTGTTGAATGCCGGCCTATTCTTGACGGATCTTCCTCAAGGCTTGGTGACCCAGCGGGATTTGCATGACTTGTTGCCCCACAGTATGCACGTGATGCGGGTGACGTTAGATGGATATAACCTATGGCGGT
Source organism: Levilactobacillus namurensis DSM 19117 (assembly GCF_001434785.1). Taxonomy (GTDB): domain Bacteria; phylum Bacillota; class Bacilli; order Lactobacillales; family Lactobacillaceae; genus Levilactobacillus; species Levilactobacillus namurensis. Next base: position 40,228 of record NZ_AZDT01000068.1, read on the forward strand.
TAGTTCAGGAATTCGAGATGGCCCGGTTATTTCTCCGGCATTTTCCGCAACGGGGTATGGGCTTTCGCGGTAAGGTGTTTGGTGAATTGAACTATCTGGGAATCGGGTACAATGCGCAGACCCATGCGGTGACTTGGCGGGGAGAGCCCGTGTCACCGTTAAAGACGTATCAGCTCGCTGTTGTGGATCATTACCGGTTCATCCCGTTCTTTCCAACGATCACGATTGCCGGGCATAATGAAATTTTATATCACGACTTGTTGCGGGAGGTCTTTGCCCAATATCTGAGCAAGCACTATCCGGTAACCGGGTCTAGAAAGGATGAAATCAGTGGATCGTAAAGATTTAGAGGCCTTAGTTGCTGAGCAACGGGAAAAGCGCGAGCCTAGTGCGGAAGTGGTTCGGGTTGACGAGACCCACCTACAGATCAACGGGCATGGTTATGAAATCGTAGCGAATGAGCACGATGGATTCAACCTTGAGGAATTTGCTCAGCGCTATAGCACGATTTTAAGTAAATATGACTATTTAGTCGGTGATTGGGGCTTCGAGCAACTGCGGTTAAAGGGCTTCTATGCGGAAGACCGCGCGGGGGCGAAGCAAAATCAGATTGATGCGGTTCAAGATTACCTTTATGAATCGTGTAATTTTGGGTGTGCTTACTTTATCCTGCACAATTTGGATGTAAAACCCATTCAAAAGCCGCGGCGAAATCGCTCGCGACGGCGCAATAACAATAATCATAATGGAAATGGTGAGAATAAGGCGGCGCGCAAAGGGAATCAGACGACGGCCAACGCAACCAAGGGTGCTGCGGCTGGTTCTGCCAAGGACGGCCATACAGGCAATGGTCATCGGCGGCGTTCCCGTCATTCGCGGCATCGAAATAGTAATCATCCGTTCACGGAGGGCCAACGCTCAACAACCCAAGCCACGACTAAGAAGACGAAAACTGTCGCAGTGGCTTCTGGTGGCCAGGGACGGCGACACTTTACCATTCGAAAGAAGAAGGAAGATTAGGAGGGACAACGCGTGAAAGACTATCAGGCATACATGATCGATTTGGACGGGACCGTCTACGCGGGGACACAACGCTACCCTGCGGCCAAACGGTTCGTCGAACGGTTACAGGCTGCACGGATTCCTTTTAAGTTCGTGACGAATAATACGACTAAGCTACCAGTCGACGTGGTCCGTAACCTGGCGGATAACCATGATATTCACGTGACGGTGGATAACGTCTACACGGCGGGGTTGGCAACGGCTGATTATTTAGATGGCTTAGCTGGTGAGACGGGTAAACGGACGGTGTACGTCGTCGGTGAGATTGGGTTGCGCCAAGCGCTGGCTGCAAAGGGCTTCACGGTAGATGAGGAACGGCCGCAATACGTGGTTGTTGGCTTGGATAGTGATGTCACTTACGAGAAATTTGCCAAGGCCATCTTAGCGATTAAGCGTGGCTCGACGTTTATCGGAACCAATTCTGATTCGAATATTCCCAAAGCACGGGGCCTCATGCCAGGTGCGGGTGCTTTGGTGGACTTGGTACGCTATGCGACCCAGACGGATCCCATCTTTGTGGGAAAGCCGGAGCCGATTATTCTACGTAACTCGTTGGCTCAGCTAGGTGTCTCGGCAGAACAAGCCCTCATGGTTGGCGATAATTACCAGACGGATATTCTGGCAGGGATCCATGCTGGCACGGATACGTTATTAGTGTATACGGGGGTTTCAACGCCAGAGCAAGTGGCCCAACAAGCGATTCAGCCGACCTATACGGTTGCCTCACTAGATGACTGGGACCTTACCCGGGGGCCTCGTGTCTAGGTGGGAACGGTGGTTAGGCAGTGGTGCATTGCTGTTAGCGTTACTCAGCTTAAGCATCACGCTGACCATCAACGCCACCTGGTTATACCGGCTAGATATCCAGTGGCTGCATATTTCACGGACGGTGGGATTATCACCGGCAAGGTTAATGCACAATTACGGGCAATTGTTGGCCTATTTGGAGTTGCCATGGGTCACGAATCTGCAAATGACGGATTTCCCGACTTCATTTACGGGGATGGTTCACTTTGAGGATGTTAAGCGGCTATTTCTGGTCGACCATGGCGTTCTGCTAGTCAGCTTGGGCCCAGCCATCTGGTACCTTCGGCAGTTGCGCAGTCGCGCTGAACAGTGGCGATTATTGCGGTTGACGCAGATCGTTGCGGTAATTCCGCTGGTTTTAGCGGGCTGTATGGCGGTCAACTTTAACGGGTTCTTTATTGCGTTTCACCAGCTCCTATTCCGGAATAATGACTGGCTGTTTGATCCCCGGTTAGATCCGGTGATTACGGCTCTTCCGGATACCTTCTTCTTGCATTGCTTCGTCTTAGCCTTTGTTCTCTTTGAAGCGGGACTAGCGGGGCTATACTGGTGGGCCCACCGAGCTATTCAACGGGCATAAAAAAAGTCTGTCACCTCTAGGGGATGACAGACTTTTTGAGTTGGTGAATAGTTAGTTGTCTTCGGGAACGTTTTGGGAGTGTGGTTTAGGTGCTTGCGGTGTACTGTGGCGGCCTTTGAGCCAGCCGACTAGTGCAGGAATCAAGGAAATCACGATAATTCCCAAAACGACAGCGGAGAAGTGTTCTTTGACGAAGGGGATGTTACCGAAGAAGTAACCGCCCCCACAGCAGATGATGATCCAGGTGACAGCCGCACTGACGTTGTATTTTAGAAAACGGTGGTACGGAAATTGGGAGCCGGCAGCTGTGAAGGGGACGAAAGTCCGGATGATCGGCATGAACCGGCCTAGGAAAATTGCGAGGGGACCGTGCTTTTTAAAGAAACGTTCCGACTGGGCAAGTTTGTCCTTGTTAATGAGACGACCAAACCAAGAATGATTCGAAAGTGCCGCGCCCACCCGGTGCCCTAGATAGAAGTTTAGGGAATCGCCGCCGATCGCCGCTAGTAAGAAGAGGGCGATGAACAGCCAGATGTTTAAGCCATAGGCTGGATTCGCAGCTAAGGCTGCTGCAGCGAAAAGTAGGGAATCTCCAGGCAAAAACGGGAGAATCACAGCGCCGGTCTCAATAAAGATAATGGCAAAAAGAATGAGGTAGGTTGAGCCGCCAAAGGTATTGACGATGTTAACGAGGTGATCGTCGATGTGTAAAACAAAATCGATTAAATAGCCCATTACAGTCTCCTTAGTAATTTGTACTGCCTACATTGTAATGACTTTTGACCCAAACGTCAGCTGGTATGGCCAAACTTAAGGAAATTTATGAACATTCTGAGTCGGACTGGGGTGTGTCGTGAGCTAAGCGGGCCGCTGCGGCCGCGGCTACAGCACCAACGAGGTCATCTAAAAAAGTATGGATGATTCCGGGTTGGTGAGCGTTGAGGAGCTTGAGAATTCCCGGTTTCAGGCGATCAATGTAGCCATAGTTGGTAAAGCCGATGGAGCCATAGAGGTTGACGATGGACAATGCCATGGTCTCATCTAGACCGTACAATCCTTCGTCTTCTTCGACAATGGTCTGTAGGGGTTCTAGTAAGGTGTGGTGTTCTGCGGCTAAGTCGAGTTGGATACCGGTCAGAATGGCGTTTTGCACTTCACGCTTTTGAAGGACAGTCAAGACACTTGCGCGTGCTTGGGCCAGAGTGAGGCCGGCAAGATAGTCTTTTTGTAGGAACATGACTAGGTTGGCGATGGCTTCGATGGAGACCCCACGTTCTGAGAGTAGGGCAATCGTTCGCGCTTTAAGGTGGGCACTAGCTTGAGACATTGAAATTCCTCCTAACGGTTTTGGAACAATGCCTCTAGTATAGCACTGAAGTGTTCGGTTGCTTTTTTGGCGGCTGGCGGTGATAATGGATACAGATGTTTTTGACAAGGATATGGAGGATAATTATGACAAAGTTTCCACAAATTGATTTAGCAAACGCCAAGGGCCCCCAAGTGACGCTTGAAACGTCAATGGGTTCCATTCAACTGCAACTGTTTCCGGAACAAGCCCCAAAGACGGTTGAAAACTTTGTAACGCATGCAAAGGCCGGCTACTATGATGGCTTAACGTTCCACCGGGTCATTCCTAACTTTATGATTCAGGGTGGTGACCCAACCGGGACCGGTATGGGTGGCGAAAGTATCTGGGGGCATCCGTTTGAGGATGAGTTCTCACCAGAGCTATATAATTTAAGAGGTGCGTTATCCATGGCCAATGCGGGTCCTAATACTAATGGAAGTCAGTTCTTTATTGTACAGGACACGGATATGACTGAACAGATGCAGAACCAGATGAAGGATGCGGGCTTCCCAGAAGAAATCGTGAAGGCCTACCAGAATGGTGGGACGCCATGGTTAGATTTTCGGCACACGGTCTTTGGCCAAGTCATTAAGGGCATGGACGTTGTAGATGCGATTGCTAAAGTTGACCGGGATGCAAGCGACCAGCCAACCACGCCAGTAACGATGGATAAGGTGACGGTCACGGAATAACCCGATAGTCGCCTATATAAGGAGGAAACGAAATGGCTTTTAGAATTGGCCAACGGGTTTCCGGACGAATTACGGGGATTCAGCCCTATGGAGCCTTTGTAAGCTTAGGTGGCCATCGTCAGGGACTCATCCATATCTCGGAATGTCACTGTGGTTATGTTAAGGATATCCATGATTACTTAAAGGTTAACCAGGAAGTTAACGTGGTCATTTTAGACATTGATGAGTTTACGGGGAAGATTAGCTTATCACTCCGATGTTTGGAGCGGTTAGATTTGGAGACGCCGGTGGATGAGCATCGGCACCGTCACTACTGGACCAACCATCATGTAAGCATTGGGTTTAAGCCTATTGCGGATCGATTAGAGGGATGGAAGGCCGAGGCACAGCAACGTTTAGATAATCAGCAGACATCGAATTAAGGATGTCTGCTTTTTTATTGAAAAAATGCTTGACCGAATTGGCAATGATTGATATAATATTATCTGTTGTCGCAAGGACAGCCAATTGCATAAATAACAAGTTTCTGAATGTTCATACAAATTTGAAATTTGTGCTTGACGCTGTAAACGTCAACTGATACAATGATTTATGTTGTCAGGGCGACCTTGATAAGAAACTTAATAAACGAGATTTTGAATAAACATTCAAAATTAAATTTAAAAAGTTGTTGACAGGTTTTAACCGACATGATATACTTTAAAAGTTGTCACGGAGCAATTGCTTCTGATAACTTGGTAGACCTTTGAAAACTGAACATTGTTTCGACAAACCAAATATGTGTAGGGCGGTTTGAATTTTAGATTCAAACCCAAAACAATATTTGCGAAGTCAATTCGCTTTAAAGATGTAACAACAATCGATGAGCTATTCGAGCTTATCATCTTTAAGATGAGAGTTTGA